>JBGASN010000023.1:0-52280 GCA_044229665.1 Holophagaceae bacterium | reverse complement strand
GACGACCCTGTCAATCAATGAAAGCGGCGTTGCGGCCTTAGTCGCATCCGCAATCAGCTTATTTTTCATGTCGTCAGAATCAACCAACCCACGCACGGTCACAGAACCGCCATCCATCGCAAAACCACCTTCTGGCCCTCTCGGCCCCTGAAACCCTGGAAACCCCCTTCGGCACCCAGCCGGCCTATTTCGAGGCCTTCTCCGAGCTCTACCCGCGCCTGGTCAGCTACGCCCGGCGCTACGGCGCCACCTTCGCGGAGGACATCGCCCAGGAGGCCTTCGTCATCCTGATGCAGCGGGCGGAACCGGTGGAACATCCCACCGCCTTCCTCTACGGCACCGTGCGCACCCTCGCGCTCACCGAACGCCGGCCCATGAAGAACCAGAACCTCAGCCTGGAGGCGGTCCTGGAACCGGGCTCCAATGGTGGCGCCTACGACACGGTGCTCAACGCCGAGGTGCGGGCCCGCATGAAGCTCCTGAACCCCACCTTCCGCGAGGCCCTGTGGCTCTTCGTGGTGGAGGGTCTCTCCATCCGGGAGATCGCCGACATCCTGGGCATCCCCGAAGCCACGGTGAAAACGCGGATCCACCGGGCCAAGGCCCAGTTGAAAGAACAGCTCAATCCCGACACCCCTGGGGGCATGCATGTCCTGGTCTGACCCTTCCCGCCGTTTCGAACCCGCCGAGGATGTGCAGCTCCGCGCCGAGCTGAGCGACCTGCTGGGCTTCGAAGCGGCCCCCCGCACCGCGGTGGACCCCAGCCCCGATCTCGTGGCCCTCGCCGGTGAACTCCAGAAGGAGGCCCAGCGCCGCCGCCGGTTGGAGCGTCGCCGCCCCTCCTGGGGGCTCATGGCCGCCGCCGTGCTCCCCCTGGCCGCCGCCGTGGCGGGGCTGGGCGTCTGGGGTCAGCAGAACCGCGCCAAGGCCGAGGCCCTGGCCGCCGAGGCCACCGTCCGCACCCAGGCCCTGGAGCGGGAAGTCCAGGCCCACAAGAACGAGCTGGCCCGGGAGCGGGCCACCCGGGAGCAGCTGGTGCAGGTGCTGGCCAAGTCCGGTGTGCGCGGGCCCAAGCTCCCGAACCTGGTCATCGAGACCGACCCCGTGCAGGCCCCCGGCCAGGGGCAGCTCCGGGTGAAGGCCACCCCCACGCCTGGGCAATAACGGCCAGGTCTCACCCTGGCCCGGGGATTGCCGATAAGGAGGCTCTGGTGAAGCCATGGCCTCCTCCCCCGTCCTCGTCGTCATCCTCCTGCTCTGTGCCCTCTGCGCCATCCTGGCGGGGATGGCGGTCTTCGCGAACCAGAAGCCGCCGGATCCCCGCATGAACCTCGTGATCAACGAGATGGAGGAGCTGAAGGGCCTCGTGAGCCAGCTCCAGAAGTCCGTGATGGCCATGGAGAAGAAGATGGAGAAGGAGACCCGCGACGCCCGCACGGAGCAGCGCGAGGTCATGGAGAAGATCGGCGAGCACCTGGACAAGAAGCTCAAGGAGCTGGTGGGCTGAGGGGTCGTCGGTCGTCGGAGACCGACCCATCGCTTCAGCACGTCCAGCGCGGCCCATGGGCTGCAGGGCCTTTGTGTGGGAAGGCGCGACGACCGAAGACCGATTGCCGATGACCGCCAGGTCACCCGACCTGGCTGTGGCCCGGTGTCCAGCCGCGTTCGTTGAGCAGCTTCACCCCCTGGATGCGGGTGAGGCGGAAGCTCATCTCCTCCTGGTGGAGGTGGCAGAAGGCCAGCAGGTGGTCCCCGGAGATCTCGCGGGGCGTGGTGCGGCGCAGCTGGGTGCGGTGGGCGGCCGGGGGCAGGTAGGTCAGCTCGCACATGAGGTTGTGGCCGGCGGCGTACTCGAGGATCCGCATGGTCTCCTCGGCGGGCTGGTCCTCATGGCCCAGGTGCAGCATGGGGATGCGGCGGGCCACGCGCTGGAAGCGCACGGGGTCTTCATCGTGGAGGCGCTGCAGGGCGTTGCGCACCATCTGGCGGATGGGATCGAGGTGGGCGGCCATGCCCTTCTCCTCCACGAAGGCCAGGGCGGCCAGGGCCCAGAGGTACAGGTCCTCATCCTGATCCAGGCTGAGGGCGAGGAACTTGCCCGGGCGGGGCAGGTAGCCGGCGGCCTTCAGCAGGGCCTGGGCATTGCCCTCACCCTGGATCTCCAGCACCGTGTCGGAGATGGGCTGGAGGCCCAGGGGGGCCAGCTCGGGACGCAGGCGCAGCTCATCGGCCAGGTGCTTGTCGCGGGCCCGGACCAGGTGCACGCCCTGGGACAGCTCCACCTCGCCCACGCGGCGCTCGATCTCCTCGAGCAGGTGCACGAGGGGCTGGGGCATGCTGCTGAAGGCCCCGGGATGGGCGCCCAGGCGGGCCCGGATGTCCTCCATGGCCACGCCCAGGTCCAGGGCCCGCACCAGGCTCTCGTGGCTCACGCGGAAGGTGGCCATGGTGTCCAGGGCCTCCACCTCGGCGACCTGGGCCAGCTGCAGGAGCCGGTGGGGGTTCTGCAGCAGGGGCGTGAGCAGCTCCAGGGTGGGCTGGATGATCAGGGGATGGGCCGGATCCAGGGCGGTCCAGTGGGCCTCGGTGCCTTTGAGGTCCCGGAGCAGGTACTCGTGGGCCAGGGACTCCCCATGCGGGGTGAGGGTGATGTGGTCGGCGGTGGCGTCGAGCGCCACCAGGCCCATGCGGCCCAGGAAGGGGATGAACACCTCGCGGGTGCGGTCCTCCTCCAGGGGGTGGAGGGTCTTGAGGAAGGCCAGGAAGGGCCCCACCGCCAGGGTCTGGCCCCGCCGCTCCAGCAGGTGCTGCATGAGGAAGTGGCGGTCCTCCGCCGGGGGCATGCCCCACACCTTCAGGTCGTGCTCCAGCAGGCTCGCGAAGGCGCGTTCCGCCACCCAGCGCGGGGGATGGGCGGTGACGGCGGGCAGCAGGGTCTCCACCCGGCCCTCGGTCTTCCAGAGCAGGCCCAGGCGGTGGAGGAGGGTGAAGAGCAGGGTGGCGTCGGATTCATCCTGCAGCAGGGCGTTCTTCGCCATGAGCTGCTGCAGCTCCTTCTTGGCCGGCAGACCGCCCTTGAGGACGCGGATGCCGCCCACGCAGCGCAGCAGTACGGAGGAGAGGGCGAGGCTGAACCGGTAGGGTTCGGTGGCGCGCAGCTTCACGCCTTCGGGTGCGGTGAAGCTCAGGGCCGTGTCGTCGAAGTCCTCGAGGGCGTCCGAGATGCGCTCGGCCACCGCGTAGGCGGAGTGCTCGGGGTCCACGGGCAGGATGAGCCCCAGGTCGAGCAGGTCCCGGGTGGCGGCGGCATCGGGCTGCTCCCCATCGTGGGCCAGGTGCTTGAGGGCCACCAGGGCCTCGCTGCGCAGATCCGCCAGGGCATCCGTGAGGTGCCGGTTGTCCTCGAGGTGGAAGACCATGGTCTTGAGCAGCCGCTTCCGGCCCTCGGGGCCATCGTCCCACCGCAGGGGGATGGGCAGCTTTCGCCGCTCGCAGATGGTCCGCAGCTGATCATCGCTGCAGTGGGAGAGGAGCTGGAAGTGGGGTTGCCCGGTCATGCGATCCGTCAGCTGGGTAATGGCCCAGTTTCTCACGGAGTCACCCAGAGGTCAGCGAATAAAGGGGGTGGGGGGCCCCGGACACGGGAACGCCCGGCCGGGGCCGGGCGTTCCGGGGATAAAACGACCTAGTTGGCGGTCAGGGTGCCCACGTTGACGGTGATGTCGGCGATGGTCCCCGCGTTGTCCAGGGCCTTGTTCTTGCCGGGCACGACGGTCAGGGTGATGGGACCGGGCGCGATCCCGGACTTCAGGTCCAGGGCGACCTGGGCCACGGTGCCATTCAGGGCCACGGGGGAGCCGATGCCCTTCTGGGAGACGGCGAACTGCAGGGTGCCGCCGCTGACCTTGCCCCGGAGGGCCTTGGTGCCGGAGCCGAGGTTGAAGAGCCCCCCGGCATGCACGTACTCCGGGTTGTCCGTGGGGATCACGTAGGCCCAGGTGGCCTTGGCGCTGTCCACGGTGAAGCTGGCGGCCACGCCGTTGCCATTGCCGGCGCTCACCGCCACCAGGTTCAGCACCAGGTGCGTGGCGGTGGAGCTGGCGTCCTTCTTGAGCTGCCAGGCGCCGGAGGTGGGGTCCGTGTAGCTCAGGGAGGTGGCGGTGGGGGTCGGGGTGGAGTCACCGCCGCCGCCGCCGTTGCAGTTCACGAGGGCCATCAGGGACGCGGTGCCCGCGAGGGCGAGGAGGGATTTCGAGAGGTTCATGGATTCCTCCTCAGATGCCGGCCAGCAGGATGGCCAGGTCCAGATCATCGATGGCGCCGTCGCCGTTCAGGTCGGCCTTGGCGAGGTCACCGGCCACCACGCTGCCCGTACGCTTGGTGAGTTCCAGGATGTCCAGCACGTCGATGCTGGCATCGCCGTTCAGGTCCAGGGTCTTCAAGGTGATGGCGGCCACGGCGGTCTTGCTGCCGTTGATGGTGGAGGTGGCCGTGAGGGTCACCGGGGTGTTGGCGGCGACCGTGGCGGGGGCGGTGTAGGTGCAGGTGAGGCCCGCAGGGGTGATGGTGCCCGCACCGGAGGCCGGGGCGAGGGTCCAGGTCACGCTGCCTGCGGAGGGGGTGGCGGTGAACACCTGGCTACCCCCGGCCCGCAGGGTCTTGGCGGTGGGGCTCACGCTCACGGTGATGGCGGCGGGATCGATCACGGTCACCGTGGTGGTGGCGCTCCGGGTGGGGGCGCCGGCCGCGGTGGCCGTCACGGTGTAGGCGCCGGCGCTGGCGGGAGCCGTCCAGGTCACGGCGCCGCCGGTGGTCAGGTTGAAGGACCCGCCGCTGGCGGTCCAGTTCAGGCCCGTGTTCGTGATGCCGGTGACGGAGCCCGTGAAGGCCACGGTGCCGGAGGTCACGGCGGTGGTGGTGGGCGTGGGGCTCACGGCCACGGTCACGGCGCTGGGGTTCACCACGGTGATGGTGCTCGTGGCGGTGGCGGCCGGGGCCTCCACGGTGGTGGCGGTCACGGTCACATTGCCCGCGGTGCCGGGGGCGGTGAAGGTGGTGGCCACGCCGGTGGCGGTGGTGGTGGGGGCCACGCTGCCGGCGGTCACGGTCCAGTTCACATTGTTGCTGGTGGTGGTGTTGGTCACCGTGGGCGTGATGCTCACGGTGCCGCCGGTGATCACCGTGGCGGTGGTGGGGTTCACCGTCACGGCGGGCCCGGAGACCACGGCCAGTTCCCACACGCCGCGGCCGAAGGTGGCGGCGCGCACGAAGCTGCCATCGGCGGCTACGTAGAGGTCGCGGGTGGCCACGAGGGGCATGCCGGCGCCGAAGCGGCTCCAGGTGCCGCCGCCGTCGGTGGAGCGGTACACCCCGTAGTCGGTGCCGGCATAGAGGGTGTTCACGCTGCCGGGCTGGTTCTGGATCACGTGCACCGGGATGCCGAAGGGGAACCCGTTGTCCCCGCCGCCGGCGGTCTGGTCGATGAAGGTCCAGGAGGCGCCGCCATCAACGCTCTTGAAGAGGTGGTGGGCGGAGGCGTTGAGGGAGACGGTGGATCCGTAGAGGATCTGGTCGTTCTCCGTGTTGAACCAGACGTAGCTGGTGTTGAAGTTCCCTCCGGTGACGTCCGAGGGGCTGGTCCAGTTGGTGCCGCCGTTGTAGGTCACGAAGAAGCGGCCACCATTGGCCGCGAAGGCCACGGCGTTGGCGTTGCTGCGGGAACCGTTGACGTTGCGAACCGTGCTCCCCGTGAATCCGGCGGGCATGGTCATGGCCGTCCAGGCACCACCGAAGTTGGTGCTCTTGTACACCTTGGCGTTTACGTGGGTGTACACCGTGTCCGGGGCGCTGGTGGCGCCCAGGGCGATCTTCGGCGCGAAGGGGGCGGAGGAGCTGTTGTTGGACTCGGTGATGCCCGAGCTGGAGGAGGAGAAGGCGCTCGTACCGCCGTTGGTGCTCTTGTAGATGCGGGTGTAGTAGAGGGAACCCAGCATCAGGTTGCCATTGGTCTGATGGATGACCGTGCCGAAGCCATCGCCCCCGATCTGGTCTTCGAAGGTGCCGCTGTTCTGGAGCCCGGAGCCCGTGTCCTGGCGGACCCGGGTGCCGTTGTCCTGGAGGCCCAGGGTGATGCGGTAGCGGGAATCCGCGGGGGAGGCGGCGGTGGTGCTGCCCAGGTTGTAGACCAGGTGGGTGGCCAGGCCCTTGTTGCGGGTGTGGTCCACGAAGGTGAGGTCGGTCTGGGTGGTGGGGACGGTGGCCCGGTAGGGATCCATGAACACCGCGATGCCGCCATCGTTGGCCACGAAGAGCTTGCTGCCGTCGGTGGTGAAGGCGGAGGCGTGGTGGTCGGCGTGGGAGTAGGGGTGCCCGCCACCGTACCAGTGGCTCATCTGGTTCCAGGTGGCGCCGCCATCCAGGGAGCGCCAGAGGCCCAGGTTCGCGCCCATGAAGAGGTGGTTCAGGTTGGTGGGGTCCACCGCCAGCAGGTGGTTGTAAAAGCCCTGTCCGCCATCGGTGGACATGCCGGCGTCGCTGCTGTTGAAGAGCCCGCCCACACTTGTGGGGGCGGCCACGAAGGTGTAGGTGTGGCCCTTGTCGGTGCTCTTGAGCACGCCTTTGGCGATGTTGCCCGTGGTGGATTCCTCGTACATGCCCCACACCTGGGTGGAGCTCACCGCCGTGGTGGCCAGGGTCACGCGGCCGGCGCCGGAGATGCCCGTGGCGGCGGTCCAGTTGGTGCCGCCATCGCTGGACCAGTAGGCGCCACCGGCGTCATTGCTGCACACCAGGTCCGTGGCGCTGAGGGCCTTCACGGTCCAGATGGCGCCACTGCCGGGGCCGCCCGAGGCCGCGGCGAAGGTGGCCCCCGAATCCGTGGAGACCTTCAGGCCGTCATTGGTGCCCGCGAAGACCTTGGTGCCCACGACGAGGATGTCGTACACCCGGGTGGCATTGCCCATGCCCGTGGCGGCGGTCCAGGTGTCGCCGCCATCGGTGGTCTTGTAGAGACCCCGGCCGGTGGCATCAAAGGCATCGCCCAGACCCAGGAAGAGCACGTTGCCGTTGGAGGGGTCCCCGGCCAAGTAGCCGCAGGACACGTTGCCCGTGGCACCGCTGGTGGGCAGGCCCTCGGTGATGGCGGTCCAGGTCCAGTCGCTGCCGGACCCCGGGGTCGCGTTGGTGGACTTGAAGACGCCGCCGCCGCTGGTGGCCAGGTACACGGTGGGGGTGGTGGGGTAGTTGGGGTGCAGCACGATGGCCACCGGGCGGCCGCTGTCGATGCTGGGCCAGCTGCCATCCGTGAGGTTGGCCGTGGGGCCGAGGCTCACCCAGGTGCCACCCACGCCGCTGGGCGCGGAGCCCAGGGGGAGGGGGCGGCCCTTGGCCGCGGGGAAGGTCAGGGGGTAGCGCTCCATCTCGCGGCGGGCGAGGGCGGCCTTGAAATCGAGGTAGTCGGGGGTGGGTTCCCCACCGAACCAGTAGCGCTCCCACTGCTTGCGGAGGTCCGCCCGGTCCAGGCCCTGCTCCTCGAAGGCCTCCTTGCGGTCCTCATCCCGGCGGATGGCCGCCATCTTGCGGGCCGCTAGGGTCTTGGCCTTGGCCCGGGGGGGGGTCGCCGGGGATTGGGCCGCCAGGTCACCGCCCACCAACAGCAGGAGGACCAGCGGAATGCTCGCGTTCGGGAAGGGACGCCTCATGAAGCACCTCGAAACCCGCCTTATCGGCCCAAAGGGCCCCGGACGGGAGGGTTATTGTATTGGGAACGTCACGGCGCCGGCTCCTTACAATCCCTTCATAGAAGTGACCTTGTATTAAGAGGGCGACGGGCCGCCGCTGGGTGGGGCCCGGCCCCCCTTCGTTGACCCCCCCCGGGAAGGCCCGTAACCTCGAAGGTTTAGGCCTCCCTTTGATCGCGATCCGCCCCGAGAACCCCCTCATCGTCCAATCGGACCGGACCCTCCTCCTGGAGGTGGCCCACCCGAATTTCGAGGTGGTGCGGGATGAGCTGGCCCGGTTCGCGGAGCTGGTGAAGAGCCCCGAGCACATCCACACCTACCGGATCACCCCCCTGAGCCTCTGGAACGCCTCGGCCTCCGGGGTCACCTGTGGGGAGATGCTGGAGACCCTGGACCGCTGGTCCAAGTACCCCGTGCCCCAGAACCTCCTCCAGGAGATCGAGGACCACGGCACCCGCTACGGCAAGCTGAAGTTGGTCGCCCACGAGGATGGCCGCCTGGCCCTGGAGATGGACGACAAGGCCCTCTTCTGGGAGATCAGCAACCAGAAGAGCCTCGCGGGGATGTTGGGCGAACCCTACCGGGACGAGAAGGGCATCTACCTCCACACGGGCATGCGCGGCGAGGTGAAGCTGCAGCTCATCCGCCTGGGCCACCCCGTGCAGGACATGGCCGGCTACAAGCCGGGCGATCCCCTCGACTTCCAGCTGCGCCCCGTGCGGGAGAGCGGCAAGCCCTTCGGCCTGCGGCCCTACCAGAAGGCCGCGGTGGACGTCTTCCATGCGGGCGGCGGGCCCGATGGTGGCGCCGGGGTCCTGGTGCTCCCCTGCGGTGCCGGCAAGACCGTCATCGGCATCGGGTGCATGGATCGGCTGCAGACCCACACCCTCGTGCTCACCACGAACGGCACCGCCGTGAAGCAGTGGAAGCAGGAGGTGCTCGACAAGACCACCCTCACGGAAGACCAGGTGGGCCTCTACATGGGCGATGTGAAGGAGATCAAGCCCGTCACCATCGCCACCTACCAGATCCTCACCTACCGCAAGGACAAGGGCGCCCCCTTCGAGCACTTCAAGATCTTCGAGGCGGCCAACTGGGGCCTCGTGATCTACGACGAGGTGCACATGCTCCCCGCGCCCATCTTCCGGGCCGTGGCCGAGCTCCAGGCCAAGCGCCGCCTGGGCCTCACCGCCACCCTCGTGCGGGAGGACGGCAAGGAAGAGGACGTGTTCTCCCTCATCGGCCCCAAGCGGGTGGACGTGCCCTGGAAGATGCTCGAGAAGGAGGGCTTCATCGCCACGGCCCACTGCCTCGAGATCCGGGTGCCCCTGCCCACGGACGAGCGCATGGCCTACGCCGTGGCCGACCAGCGCCAGCGCTTCCGCCTGGCCTCCGAGAACAGCATGAAGCTGAAGGTGGTGGACGAGCTCCTGGCGGGCCACCCGGACGACGGCATCCTCATCATCGGCCAGTACCTGGAGCAGCTGCGCATCCTCGGCGAGCGCCTCAACGCCCCCGTGCTCACGGGTCAGACCCCGGAGAAGGAGCGGGAGGAGCTCTTCCGCAAGTTCCGCACCGGGGAGATCCGCATCCTCATCGTGAGCAAGGTGGCCAACTTCGCCATCGACCTGCCCGATGCCTCCGTGGCCATCCAGGTGAGCGGCACCTTCGGCTCCCGGCAGGAGGAGGCCCAGCGCCTGGGCCGCGTGCTGCGCCCCAAGGGTGATCGCAACGTCAGCTACTTCTACAGCCTCATCAGCAAGGACAGCACCGAGCAGGAGTTCGCCCGCAACCGGCAGCTGTTCCTGACGGAGCAGGGCTACCGCTACCTCATCGAGAGCCGCTACTTCGAGAGCAACGGCGCCCTGAGCGAGCCCACCGTATGGAAGCAGCTGCTGGCGGAAACCGGCGGCTGAGGATTACCGGGCGAAGTGGTGGACCCACCACCAGTCCAGGAACATCCGATCCACCGCGTAGGTGAGCACGGCGGCGAAGAGGCCCGCCAGGACATCGTCCATCACGATCCCCAGCCCCTTGGGGAGTCCCTGGAGGCGGTTCACGGGGCCCGGCTTCCAGATGTCGAAGAGGCGGAACAGCAGGAAGGGCGCCAGCAGGCGCAGCACGTCCCAGGCCAGGGGGGGCTCCACCTGGCGCAGGTTCAGCACCAGCGGGGTCAACGCGATCCACTGGCCGCACCACTCATCGGCCACGATCCAGCCCGGATCCTTCGTGCCCGTCTCCTCCACCACCCGGGTGGAGGCCCGGATGGAGAGGAGCGTCCAGATCAGGGGCAGGGGCAGGAGCAGGGCCAGGAGCACACCCATCCGGAGGGTGTCGCCGAGAAACGCGAGCCGGAGGGCGCCTTGGTGCAGGCCGAACCAGACCGCCAGGGCCGCCAGGCTGCCCCAGGTTCCCGGCGCCGGCTTCAGGTAGCCGCTCCCGAAGCCCGTGGCCACCCACCAGGCCCAACGCGGCGCCTTGGGGCCCGGATGGGCCATCAGTTGCCTTCCTGGCCCTGTCGGGGGCGGCCCGTGGGGATCGCGTGCTCTTCGAGGGGCGCCACGGCATAGCCCAGGCGGTGGTTGCCGCGCCAGACCTCCACCACCAGGCGCTCCTCGGCCTGGGGGGCACCGGGCCAGGTGCCGGCGAGGGTGAAGGTGCCACCTGGCCCGGGGGTGGCCTTGGCCTCGAGGCGACCCAGCCCGCCACGCACGAAGCGCAGGTTCGCGCCCCGCTCTAGGCCGGCCAGATCGCTCACGAGCACGCGCCAAGCCCGCACCTCCAGCTTGGGGGCCTCCTTCACGCCCACCACCTGCACGTCGGCATGGAACTGGGCGGGAGGCACGGCGCCCTTGGGTTCAACGCCGGCCCCCCAGGTGACGGAAGCCCGGGTGATCTTCACCAGCATGGCTTTGCCTCGGGAAGGGGTGCCCGCGAGCACGGGCAGGGTGGCGAGGAGCAGGAGGGTGCGCATGTCCCCAGGTTAGCCGGCCCCTGCCTAGACGTGGCGGAGGGCTTCCACCACCCGCAGGCGGGCGGCCTTCAACCCCGGAAGGAGGGCGCTGGCCTGGAGGGTGAACTGGAGGAAGGCGAAGGCGCCCAGGTACACCCCCGGCACGAAGTGGATGTAGAGCTCGTAGCCGTGGCTGGTGCCGGGCGGCGCGGGCATCTGGAGGTGCAAGGCGTTCACGGAGGCCCGGAGGAGCAGGGTGAAGGCGAAGCCCACCAGGGCCCCGGCCAGACCCAGGAAGGCGCCCTCCCACTGGAGGAGCAGGAGCAGCTGCCGTGCGTGCAGGCCCATGGCCCGCAGCACGCCGAATTCCCGGATGCGCTCCATGACGCTCATGAGCAGGGTGTTGGCCGTGGCCAGGAAGACCACGAGGAAGAGCACCAGGCCCATGAAGCCGAAGATGGCGAAGTAGAGCATGCGCACCTGCTGATAGAAGGCCGCCAGCTGGTGCCATGGGTGCACTTCCAGGGCCGGCAGCTCCCGCGCGAGGCGGATGGCCACGGCGTCGGTGCGGGCAGGATCCTTCAGGATGAGGCTGAGGCGGCTCCGGGCCCCCTCGGCCTGGAGGAGGGATTCGGCGGTGGCCACGCTCACGGTGAGGGCGCGGTCATTGAGCTCCCGCAGGCCCAGGTCCTGGAGCCCCACCACCTCCACGTCCACGGCGTTGAGGGCGCCGGCCTTGGTGGTGCTCATGAGGGTGAGCCCATCGCCCACCTTCACCCCGAAGCTCTTGGCGAGCCCGATGCCCAGGATCACCTCCCGCGCCTCGGGCTGGGCGGAAAGCCAGCGGGAGCCGGCACCCCCGGGGGCCTTGGCGCCGTCCTTCACGTGGTCGGCCACGGCCATGTGGGCCGCTTCCCGAACGGGATCCACGGCGCTGCCCAGGAAGGCCACGCTCTTGGGCCCGCTGCTGAGGAGGCCCATGAAGGTCACACGGGGCAGAACGTCGGCCACCTCGGGGGCCTGGCGGAGCTTCGCGGCCAGGGCCTCACCGCCCTCCAGGGCCTGCTCGAGACTGCCCTCCTCCCCGCGCTCCAAGGCCCCCGGGGGCATGACCTGGAGGTGCCCAAGCCCGCCGCGGATGGCCCCCTCGGAGAGGCCCTGGAAGGTCTGGGCCATGAAGCCACCGGCCAGGCTCAGCGCCGTGAAGCCGGCCACGAGGACCATGAGGGTGAGGAGGCTGCGCCGCCGCTGGCGCAGCAGGTTCCGGAGGGCGAGGCGGGCGAGGATCATGCGGCCTCCGGCCGGCTCGCGGCCGTCGGTCGTCGGTCCTCGGTCCTCGGGACCGGAAGACCGGATGGGATCATCCATTGCCGAGCTTGAATGGAGGCGGGGGATGGGGCGGGTCGAGGTGCGACGACCGAGGACCGGAGACTGACGACCTTCATGCCCGCACCTCCAGGCCCACCAGCCGCCCATCCACCATCCGCACCACCCGGTCGGCCCGCGCGATCACCATGGGATCGTGGCTGGCCACGAGGAAGGCGGCGCCGCGTTCCCTGGCGAGGCGGTGGACGAGGTCCATGAGGGGGGCGCCGTGGGCCTGGTCGAGGCTGGCGGTGGGCTCATCCATGAGCACCACGGCGGGATCCCCGGCGAGCGCCCGGGCGATGGCCGCCCGCTGCTGCTGGCCCCCGCTCAGCTCCGTGGGACGGTGGTGCAGCCGGGCCGTGAGGTCCACCGCGGCCAGGGCGGCTTCGGATTTCGCGCGGGCATCCTCCAGAGGTAGCCCCCTGAACTGGAGGGGCAGCATCACGTTCTCCAAGGCCGTGAGCACGGGCAGCAGGTTGTGGGCCTGGAACACGAAGCCCAGGCGGTGCAGCCGCAGCTCCGTGCGACCCCGCTCGGGCAGGGCGGAGATGACCTCGCCCCCGAGGCGCACCTCGCCGGACTCGGCCTCATCCAGCAGGCCCGCGATCTGCAGCAGGGTGGTCTTGCCGGAGCCCGAGGGCCCGGCGAGCACGGTGAGGGCGCCCGCGGGCACCTCGAGACTCACGTCGAAGACGCCCGCCTTCTCCCCGCCGGCCTCGAAGGTCCGGGTGATGTTCGCCAGCTGCAGCATCCCCTCAGGGTAGCGGATGGGGCTCAGGGCCGCTCGCGCTCCCGCCGCCCGCGCGCCTCGTGCTCTCGGGCTTCGTGATCCTCCGCGTCCCTCGGGGCCTCGACCTCAGCGCCTGCGGGCGAGGTGCCGGCGGGGCCGGCCACCCCGCCGGGGCCGTAGACGAGGCGGCCCCCGGCTTCGCCCACGCGGACCCCCAGGCCGAGCACCCCCAAGCTCGCGACGAAGCTCGCGCCCACGAGGGCGAGCGCCGGGCCGCGCCGCCGGGTCAGCCCCGCCGCGGCGACGAGGACGAGGGCGCCACCCGCCCCAACGAGGAAGAGGGTGGCGGCCCGTTCGTGGGCCTCCAGGGCCGCCTCGGGCACACGGCCCTCCACCCGGTCCTCATCCCGCTCCCCGCTCCACCGGGCCGCGAATCCTCCACCGAGGAGGAGGGCCTGCAGCACCCCGGCCAGGATCCAGGTGCGGGCCGGCAGCCAGGCGCGGTGGATGGCAAGACCGAGTCCCAGGAGGACCAGGGGCATAAGCACCGCGAGGGCGATGGGCAGGTGGATGAGCTTGGGGTGCAGGGGCAGCATGGCGACTCCTTGGTCGATGCCACCAGCCTGGGATTCCTGGGGCCCGCGGCCATCCGCCGGATGTGATAGCCTCCGCGGCATGCAGAACCGCACCGAGGATCCGCTGGATGTGGCATGGGAGCGTCGGAAGGCCGCCCTCTTCGCAGGGCTCTTCCTGGGCATCGCCCTTCTGGTGGCCTTGGATCTGGCGGCCGATGCCCGGGTCGGCAGTTCCAGCCGACACCTGCTGGTGGAAGGGGGCATCTTCCTGCTGGCCGCTTGGGGGGGGACTTGGATGTTCCGCCAGCAGCGGCGGCTCGCCCGGCAGGCGCAGGCCCTGCGGCGGGAGGCGGAGGGTCTGTCCCGGGACCTGGTGCAGGTCCGGGAGGATGCCGAGGCGTGGCGACGGGAGGCGGGCGCCCTCGTGGCGGGCCTCGCCGGGGCCATCGACCAGCAGCTGGGCCGCTGGGGCCTCACCACCGCGGAGCAGGAGGTGGCCCTCCTTCTCCTGAAGGGGCTCAGCCACAAGGAGATCGGCGAGGTGCGCGGCGTCAGCGAGGCCACGGTGCGCCAGCAGGCGCGCAGCCTTTACCGGAAGGCGGGGCTCCAGGGACGCCACGATCTCGCAGCCTTTTTCCTGGAGGACCTCCTCACCCCGAGGGGCTTCTGAGGCCCTTCAGGGAGCCTGGCAGGCCGCCAGCGCAGCCTCGTAGGCCTTGAGGGTCTCCCGGGCCGAGCCCAGGTCCATCTCGAAGAAGGTGATGAGGGCCGCCAGGTCGGAGGCGAAGGCGGGGTTCCGGTCCGGGGCCTCGGTCACCAGCAGGCGGGTCATGGCGGGGATCTGGGCCATGAGGGTCTGGTGGACGCGGTCGAGGTCGGCCTGCAGGGCGAAGGCCTCGCTGATGCGGGCCACCCGCCAGGGCTCCATGTGGGTCACGGCCTGGGTGGCCATGCTGGTCTGCCAGGCGGAGGACCGGAGGGTGGCCATGGAGAAGCGCAGGTGCTCCAGGGGGCGCTTGTCGAGGCGCTTACCCTTCAGCTGCTTCTGCTGGAGGGGGCGCAGGAGGGCGAGGCTGCCCTGGAGCACCTTCAGCTCCCGCTGCACCTCCTCGCGGTTGAGCTTGAGCTCCTCCTGGATGTAGCCCATGGCCTGGCGGGCGGTCTCCCGGTGGGCCCGGGCGGTCTTCCACTGGTCGAGCCCCAGGGCCAACAGCAACCCGATGGCCGTGGCGCAGACCTGCACCAGACCGTTGGCCACGTGGATGGAGGAACGCAGGCGGGTCAGCATGGACAGGCTTCGGCGGGGCGGGGGCGGGGCTTAGTGGGAGGCCTTGAAGGCCGCCTCGTAGGCCGCGGTGGTGGCCTCGGTGCCCCCCTCCGTGATCTCGCCCACCAGGTCGTAGGCGTGGGCCTGGGTGATGCGCACCCGTTGGATGGTGTTGGGCTCGGGCTTGCCATCGACGATCAGGACGTTGCCATCGATCTCCGGGGCCTGGCCCTGGTGGCGGCCCTTGGCGATGAGGTCGGTCTCCTCGTGGGCGCCCTCCACGAGCACCTCGATCACCTGGCCCACCTTCTCCTGGTTCTTCTCCCGGGCGATCTTCTGCTGGATCTCCAGGAGCTTCTTCTTGCGGGCTTCCTTGGTGCGTTGGGGGATCGGGTCGCCCTGGTCGAAGGCGGGGGTCCCCTCCTCGGGGCTGTAGGTGAACACGCCCACATGGTCGAAGCGGGCCTCCTGGAGGAAGGCCTTGAGCTCGCCGAAGGCCGCCTCGTCCTCACCGGGGAAGCCAACGATGAAGTTCGACCGGATGTGGATGCCCGGGATGATCGTGCGCACCTTGTCCAGGAGCTTCATGAAGCTGGCGCGGCTGCCGCCCCGGGCCATGGCCTTGAGCAGGCCCTGGTCCGCGTGCTGCAGGGGCATGTCCAGGTACTTGGCGCAGTTGGGGGTCTCGGCGATGGCGCGCATCATCCCCTCGCTGAGCCGGTTGGGGTAGGCGTAGTGGACGCGGGTCCACTTCAGGCCCTCCACCTCGCCCAGGGCCCGGATGAGCTTGCCCAGGGCCTCGGGATCCCCGAAGTCGCGGCCGTAGTCGGTGGTGTCCTGGCCCACGAGGCTGATCTCCAGCACGCCCTGGCTCACGAGCTGCTTGGCCTCGGCCACCACGCTTTCGATGCTGCGGCTGCGCTGGGCGCCCCGGAGCTTGGGGATGATGCAGAAGGCGCAGCTGTGGTCGCACCCCTCGGAGATCTTCAGGTAGGCCGAGGCCTTGGGGGTGGTGAGGAGGCGGGGGCTGGCCTCGTCGTAGAGGTAGGCGGGATCGCGGACGAGATCCTCCCAGCCGGCGCCGCCGATGACCTCGGCGATCTGCTCCACGTCGCGGGTGCCCAGGCAGGCGTCGATCTCCGGCATCTCCTTGATGAGGTCGTCGCGGTAGCGCTCCACCAGGCAGCCGGCCACGATGAGCTTCTTGCAGGCGCCCTTCTCCTTCATGGAGGCGGCGTCGAGGATGGCCTCGATGGATTCCTGCTTGGCGGCGTCGATGAAGCCGCAGGTGTTCACCACCAGGACCTCGGCCTCCTCCTGGCGGTGGGTGAGCTGAAAGCCCTTGAGGCGCAGGTGCCCGAGCATGACCTCGCTGTCCACGAGGTTCTTGGGACACCCCAATGACATGAATCCGACCTTGGTCACGGCGACTCCGGGCCCCGAACGGGGGAACCTCACAGTTTACGCCAAGCGGCCGATGAAGTCGCCAGGCGATGTGCTAGACTCCACCCCCGGAAACCCCTCATGCGAATGATCCTTCAGGTCGATGGCGCCAACCACAAGGTGGATCTCACCGAGGAGGGCGTGACCATCGGCCGGGGTGACCAGGCCACGATCCGCATCCAGGCCAACGCCGTATCCCGGGTCCACGCCCGCTTCTTCCTGCGGGATGGGATGCCCCACGTGCTGGACCTCAAGTCCTTGAACGGCACCACCTTGAACGGGGCGCCCGTCACGGAGCCCATGTCCTTCCGCCAGGGCGACACCATCCTCCTGGGCGAGGTCCCCGTGAAGTGGGTGTCGGATCAGGAGCCCACCCTGCCGCCCCGGGCCCTCAACATGACCGTGGCCCCCAAGTCGGTCTCCAGCCGCATCTCCCTGGAGGACCGGGCCTTCGACGCCAGCGGCTCCATCGTGGTGCCCCACGCCAGCATCGAGAAGATCCTGGAGCAGGCCAAGGAGCAGCCCGCCAAGGATGCGGGGCTCCTCTTCCAGCGCCTGGCCTCCATGGCCGGCACCCTGCTCCGGGCCTCCACCCTGCAGGAACTGCTCGCCAGCGTCATGGAGCTGGTCACCAGTGAGATCCCCTGCCAGCGGGGCTTCATCCTCCTCTCGGGCGCCGATGGGGAGCTGGTGCCCGAGTACGTGTGGGAGGAGAAGCCGGGCGCCGACCATCCCCCCATCAGCCGCACCATCGCCCACACCGCCATGAAGGACCGGGTGGCCATCCTCACCACGGATGCCCGCATGGACCCCCGCTTCAGCGCCGGGGAGTCCATCAAGATCCACGGCATCACCTCCGCCCTCTGCGCGCCCCTGGTGGTGGAGGATCAGGCCCTGGGCGTGATCTACCTGGAGACCAGCCTCAACAAGGGCGGGTTCAAGCGGGAGGATGAGCACCTGCTCTCCGCCATGGCCAACTTCGCCGCCGTGGGCATCCAGCGCGAGCGCGACGCCCGCTTCCGCAACCGCCTGGAGCGGTACCACAGCCCCCAGGTGGTGGAGCAGATCCTCAAGAGCAGCCAGAGCAAGGAGGCCCCGGCCCTCAGCGCCAAGCGCTGCGAGATCACGGTGCTCTTCGCCGACATCAGCGGCTTCACCCGCATGAGCGAAGGCATGGAGCCCCTGAAGCTGGCCGCCATCCTGAACCGCACCTTCGAGGCCCTCACGGATCAGATCTTCAGCCGCGGCGGCACGCTGGATAAGTACATCGGCGATGCCATCATGGCCTTCTTCGGCGCCCCGAACCCCGACCCGGACCACGCCCAGAACGCGGCGGACGCGGCCATCGCCATGCAGGAGACGCTGGCCTTCATGAACCAGAACCGGCCCGAGGGCTACCCCGAGCTGCAGATGCGCATCGGCATCAACAGCGGGGAGGCCTTCGCCGGCGACATCGGCTGTGAGAAGCGCATGGACTACACCGTGATGGGGTCCACCGTGAACCTCGCCTCCCGCCTGGAGAGCGGCGTGGCCAAGGCCGGGCAGATCGTGGTGGGTCCCCGCACCCGCGCCCTGCTGGGCGAGGAGTATGAACTGGCGGAACGGGAGCCCGTGAGCCTCAAGGGCATCGAGCATGACCTCCGCCCCTTCGAGCTGGCCTGGGGCCCGCGGGATACGCCCACGGCCGTGCACCATCTGGCGGAGGAGTAAACGCAGAAGCGGGGGCTCAGGCCCCCGCTTCCGGATTCCGGTGGGTTCAGTTCCGGTTGCGCAGGGCGGGCCACTCGCCGAAGGCGAGGATGCAGAGCACGATGATCATGCCCACCCCGGGGACGAGGCAGAGCAGGGCCATGGCGCCGTTGTGGCCGGCCTTGGCGAAGATCCGCCAGAAACAGAAGACCGGGAAGATCACCATGACGAGGGCGAGGATCACCATGGCGAAGCAGCCGAAGCCCAGCAGGCCCGCGGCCACGGCGGCTTCATCGTTTCGGCCCTGGAACAGGGTCATCAGGGGGAGCAGGGTCGCCATGGGGGCTCCTTGGAAGGGGTGCCCCCAGCATTGGCGAGGATGGGCGGGAGGTCCAGCAGAATTGGGGCGCCGGGTCGTTGACAGGGCGGACGCAGGGCTGATCCCCTGGAGGCATCCACCGGAGAACCTCCCATGTCCCAGGACACCTTCTTCATCCAGCGCTTCGGTTCCGAGCAGGGCCCCATCCAGTTCGGCGAGCTGCAGCTCATGGCCCGCTCCGGCCAGATCCAGGGCAACACCCTGGTCCGTAAGGAGGGCGGCCAGTGGTTCGCGGTGAGCGAGATTCCGGGCGTGTTCTCCACGCGGGAGTGGCTCACGGCCCTCCTGATCTCCTTCTTCCTGGGCGGCCTGGGCATCGATCGCTTCTACCTGGGACAGACGGGCCTCGGTGTGGCCAAGCTCCTCACCCTGGGCGGCTGCGGCGTGTGGGCCCTGATCGACTTCATCCTCATCGCCCTGAACAACGTGCGGGACGTGGATGGGCTCCCCCTCAAGAAGTAAAGCGACCCCCCCGGGTCTCACGCTGGCGGCGGCCCTCCTGGGGGCCGCCGTGCTGTTGGGGGCCCTGGCGCCCCGGAGCCTGTGGGCCGGGATCCCCGCCTTCTGCCCGATCCTGCGCGTCACGGGGCGGCCCTGCCCCACCTGCGGGCTCACCCGCTCCTGGTCGGCCCTCCTGCATGGGGACCTGGGTGGGGCCCTGGCCTGGCACGGGCTGGGACCCCTGCTCCTCCTGGTGCTCCTGGCCACCCTGGGGTTCTGGGGGGTGCGCAAGGTGCCCCCGCGGTGGCCCCTCCCCCTGGCCTGGGGGATGGCCCTGGCCTGGATTGCCTACGCCCTGCTGCGCGCCCTGGGGCGCCTGCCCTGGCCGGGGGCATGAAAAGGGCCCGCAACGCGGGCCCTTTTCGTGGAATCCGGGGTGACTACCGGTCGACCTTGATGCAGATCGACTTGCTGATCATGTCGCCCACATGCTTGCGCTCGCTGCCGAGCACCAGGAGGTAACCGAAGGTGAAGTTCAGGATGTGGCCCACCCGGCGGAGGATGGCTGTGCCGAAGTCGATGCGGCCCGTGGGGTTGCCCTCGGGCACCACGCGGAGCTTCATGATCTTCTTGCCGAAGGCCCCGCCGAAGGTGCTCTCGCACCAGGGGATGAAGAGGAAGCCGTAGGCCAGCCCGCTGAGGCCGATGATGGGGAAGGCGAGGCAACCCACGAAGGGGATGAAGGCCAGGATGAAGCCCACGATGTAGATGGCGATCATGGGCACGGCGTCGATGAGCACCGCCAGGAGGCGGGTGCCGAAGTCGCCGCGCTCGCCGGTGGGCACCGCGTCATCGGGGATCGGGGGCAGGTAGGCCTGGAGGAAGGCGGGGGCGGGGTTGGCGCCGGAGGGGGGCACGCCGTAGCCCGTGAAGTGCCCGAAGCCCGGGGCGGTGCCGGGATCCGCGGCGCTGGGGGCCACGGGGGCCGGCGCCTGGGATACGGGGCGGACCACCGGGGCGGGGGGGGCCACCGGAGCCGGGGCCGGAGGCGGGGCCAGGGGCACGATGGGCAGGGGGGCTTCCGTCGGCACCACGGCATTGGGGCCCGTGGTCTGCTTCTCGGGGGCGGCGGCCTCGGGGCTGGCGCCGGCGTGGATGGCGGCCATCTGCTCGGGGCTCATGCGCACGGTGCCCAGGGGGTTCGAGGGCACGGGGATCTGCATGGCCACCGTGGCGCCCTGCTCGGCGGCGGGGTTGATGTAGGTCATCTGGATCTGGCCCAGGGTGATCCGGTCACCGTCCCGCAGGGGGCTGCTCTGGACCCGGGAGCCGTTCAGGAGCACGCCGTTGCTGCTCTGGAGGTCCTGGATCTCGAAGCTGTTGCCCACCTTCCGGAGCACGCAGTGGTGCCGGGAGATGCTGGGATCGGGGAGGCGCAGGGTGTTGTCCAGTTCCCGGCCGATGTGGACTTCCGCATCGAGCAGCTCGAACTCGCGGACGCCGGAACTCTCGTGGACCAGCAGTTTGGCCATCGCTTACCTCGGGTGGGTTGACGCTCCCACTCTAAGCCCTGTCTCGGAAGAATCCAAGCGCCGGGGTGGTGGACCCTGCCGGGTCGGGGGTGCCCACCCGGGCCAAGTGGATGACCCCGCTTGACCTCGATACCCAGGGGGTTCAGGCTGAGCCTAGCAACCGGAGGCGGCATGGTGCTCTTCAACGCGGCCACGAAGGAGTTGACGGCGAAAATCGTCTACTACGGGCCGGGTCTGTGCGGGAAGACGACCAACCTCCAGCACATCTACGACACGATGCCCCCCGATGGGCGCGGCAAGATGCTGTCGCTGGCCACCCAGACGGACCGCACCCTCTTCTTCGACTTCCTGCCCATCGAGCTCGGCACGATCCGGGGCATGAAGACGCGCATCCAGCTCTACACGGTGCCGGGCCAGGTCTTCTACGATGCCACCCGCAAGCTGGTGCTCCGCGGCGCCGACGCCGTGGTATTCGTGGCGGACTCCCAGGCCCCGGCCCTGGAGAGCAACAAGGAGAGCTTCCAGAACCTCATCGACAACCTGAAGGATCAGGGGGCCGATCTGGCGAAGACGCCCCACGTGATCCAGTGGAACAAGCGGGACACCCCCAACGCCCTGCCCGTGGCCACCCTCAACGCCGAGATCAACCGCTTCGCCGCCCCCACCTTCGAGGCCTGCGCCATGAAGGGCGAGGGCGTGAAGGAGACCCTGAGCGGCGTGGCCAAGCTGGTGCTCAAGTCCCTGGCCGACAAGTACGGCGGTGGCGTGGTGGAAACCCCCCTCCCGCCCGCCATGGCTCCGAAGGCCCCCCCGCCGCCGGTGGCGCCCCCCCCGGTGGCGATGCCGACCACCAAGCCCCTGGAAGTCGAGGAACTCGGCGTGCCCGACATGCTCGAGGAGATCGAGGAGCTGCCGGAGAAGGGCCCGGGCAAGCCCCAGCCCGTGTCCCACATGCCCCACTCCTCCGTGGTGGAAGTGCCCGTGGTGCTCGACAAGAGCCTCTTCAGCGGCGATACCCCCGTGGAGATCAAGCTCAAGCTGTACCTGAAATAGAGGGCATCCCCCGCCCATTGCGCGCCGGCCTTCGGGCCGGCGCCTGCGTTCGGGACCCCGGGGCTGAAGGCCGGCCCCGCTGCTGGCACACTGGAGGGCTGAGCTGAGGCCCCCATGTCCCGCCCCGTCGTCACCCGCTTCGCCCCCTCGCCCACCGGCATGCTGCACATCGGTGGGGTGCGCACGGCGCTCTTCTGCTGGCTCTTCGCGAAGAAGCACGGTGGGCGCTTCATCCTGCGCATCGAGGACACCGACCTCAGCCGCAGCACCGATGACAACATCCGCATCATCGAGGAGGGCATGGCCTGGTGCGGCCTGGAGTGGGACGAGGGTCCCGTGGTGGGCGACCCCGCCACCTGGAAGGGGCCCAACGGCCCCTACCGCCAGATGCAGCGCATGGACCTCTACCGCGCCAAGGTGCAGGAGCTCCTGGACAAGGGTCTGGCCTACCGCTGTCGTTGCTCCAAGGAGGCGCTGGAGGCCCGCCGGGCCGCCGTGGAGGCCGCCGGCAAGGTGTTCCAGTACAACCGGGGCATGGACGCCGGCCAGGGCTGCGCGGGCAAGGCCCACGACGCTTCCGAGCCCGCGGCCATCCGCTTCCGCATGCCCGTGGAGGGCGACATCGTCCTCACGGACCTCATCAAGGGCGAGATCCGCTTCCCGGCCGAGAGCCTCGACGACTGGATCATCGCCCGGTCCTCCGAGAACCCGGGTGAGATCGGCGTGCCCACCTACAACTTCTGCGTGGTGGTGGACGACACCCACATGGAGGTGAGCCACGTCATCCGGGGCGATGACCACGTGAACAACACCCCCAAGCAGATCCCCCTCTTCGCCGCCTTCGGCTATGAGCTGCCCGCCTTCGCCCACGTGCCCATGATCCTGGGCAAGGACGGGGCGAAGCTCTCCAAGCGCCACGGGGCCACCAGCATCACCGAGTACCAGGCCATGGGCTTCCTGCCCTCCGCCGTGCGCCTGGCCCTGGCCCGCCTCTCCTGGACCCCCAAGGAGGATGGCAAGGTCGCCGAGACCGCCGAGGAGGAGATCCTCACGGATGCCGACATGATCCGCCGCTTCGACCTGGCCGACGTGCAGAAGAGCGCCGCCCGCTTCGACATGGACAAGCTCGCCTGGATGAACCAGAAGCTCATCCAGCGGGCCACCTGGCAGGAGCTGGAGCCCCACCTCCGGCCCTTCCTGCCCGAGGCCTGGAACGGAAAGTCCGACGCCTGGAAGGCCACGGCCATCACGGCCACCCAGAAGGGCAAGAGCCTCGTGGAGATGGCCGAGGCCCTGCGCTTCGCCTTCGAGCGCCCGGAGACCTTCGATGAGGCCGCCGCCGCCAAGTTCATCACCGACGCCGTGAAGCCCGCTCTGCGGGAGGTTTTGGCGCTGGAGGACTACAGCCACGATGCCCTCAAGGCAGGCTTCGACGGGATCCTGGAGCGCCACGGCCTCAAGCTCAAGGACGTGGCCCAGGCCCTGCGCGTGGCCCTCTGCGGCAAGCCCGTGAGCCCCATGATCTTCGAGACCCTGTACCTGGTGGGCCGCGAGGAAGTGGCCGTGCGCCTCGGGAAGTGGCTGTGATGGAACTGGAGGAGTTCACCCACCTCACCCTGGCGGTGGTGGAGGAACAGAAGGATGAGGCCTACGCCCCCACCCTCGTGGTGGGCGACGAGGTCCGCATCATCAACGGCATCCCCGAGGGGGTGGACCACCGCGAGGCCATCCAGAACGTGGTGCGCCGCCTGGGCCTCACGGAGTACGAGTTCCTCTTCGGCGTGCGCACGAGCCCCACGGAAGTCACCACCGGCCACCACACCCCCCTGGGCATCCAGGTCCGGCGCATCACCGAGCTGGGCAAGGGCTACACCATCTCCGAGGAGGAGGAGTGCCTGTGGTGGAACCCGGGGAAGGGGCGGGACCAGTAGGCCTCCCTCCCCATCCACTCTGAATCCCTGCTACACCTAGTCTTTTGGGCCACCCCATGTCCGACGCCGAATCCAAGTCCCTGAACTTCCTCGAGGAGATCGTCGAGGGGGACCTCCAGTCCGGCAAGCACGGCGGGCGGGTGCTCACGCGGTTCCCGCCGGAACCGAACGGCTACCTGCACATCGGCCATGCCAAGAGCATCTGCCTCAACTTCGGGCTGGGCCTGAAGTACGGCGGCGGCACCAACCTGCGCTTCGACGACACGAACCCCACCAAGGAGGAGCAGGAGTACGTGGACTCCATCCAGGCCGATGTGCGCTGGCTGGGCTTCCAGTGGAAGGAGCTGCTCTTCGCCTCCGACTACTTCCAGACCATGTACGACTACGCCGAGTACCTGATTCAGCAGGGGAAGGCCTACGTCTGCGACCTCACGGAGGCGGAGATCCGCGAGTACCGCGGCAACTTCCACGTGGCGGGCCGGCCGAGCCCCTATCGGGACCGCAGTGCTGAAGAGAACCTCGACCTCTTCCGCCGCATGAAGGGGGGCGAGTTCCCCGATGGCGCCAAGGTGCTGCGGGCCAAGATCGATGTGAACGCCGGGAACATGAACCTCCGGGATCCCCTCATGTACCGCATCCGCCACGCGGCGCACCACCGCACGGGCGATACCTGGTGCATCTACCCGATGTACGACTACGCCCACCCGGTGGAGGATGCCATCGAGGCCATCACCCACTCCATCTGCACCCTGGAGTTCGAGGACCACCGGCCCCTCTACGACTGGTTCCTGGAGCAGGACCCCGAGGAGCGCTTCTTCAAGCGCCCCCTGCCGCGCCAGTACGAGTTCGCCCGCCTGGCCGTGACCACCACCATGATGAGCAAGCGCCGGCTGCTGCTCCTGGTGGAGGAGGGCCACGTGGCCGGCTGGGATGACCCCCGCATGCCCACCATCTCGGGCCTGCGCCGGCGCGGGGTGACCCCCGAGGCCGTGCGGGCCTTCGCCGAGCGCGTGGGCGTGGCCCGGCGCGATGCCACGGTGGACATGGGCCTGCTGGATCTCAGCATCCGCGAGGACCTCGAGGCCCGCTGCGACCGCCGCATGGCGGTGGTCCGGCCCCTCAAGGTGACCATCACGAACCTGGCCGAGGGGGAGGTCCACTGGATCGAGCTGCCCAACCACCCGGATGCCGCCCGGGGCACCCGCAAGGTACCGTTCTGTCGGGATCTGTTCGTGGATCGCGAGGACTTCATGGAGGTCCCCGCCAAGAAGTGGTTCCGTCTGGCGCCCGGCGCCGAGGTGCGCCTCCGCGGTGCCTGTTTCCTCCGCTGCGAGGAGGTGGTGAAGGATGCCGCTGGCGAAGTGATCGAGCTGCGCTGCACCTGGGATCCCGCCACCCTGGGCGGCGAGGCCCCCGATGGCCGGAAAGTGAAGGGCACCCTCCACTGGGTGAGCGCCACCCACGCCGTGCGGGCCGAGGTGCGCCTCTACGATCGGCTTTTCAGCGTGGACGACCCGATGGACGTGCCCGAGGGCGGCGACTGGCGCCAGACCCTGAACCCCGCCTCCCTGGAGGTGGTGCAGGCGGCCCTGGAGCCCAGCCTGGGCGGGGCCGCCCTGGGCGACCGCTTCCAGTTCGAGCGCACGGGCTATTTCGCCGTGGATCCGGATTCCAAGCCCGGCGCCCTGGTCTTCAACCGCACCGTGGGGCTGAAGGACAGCTGGGCCAAGGTGGAAGCCAAGGCCTGAGGCGCCCTCAGCGCCGCCGCGTGGCCCGGGGCTTCGCCCGGGCCACCACGGCCGTGGCGGTGCCCTCCAGCCACTGGCGGATGCGGGCGGCATCGCCCAGGCGGGTGTACTTGCCCCAGCTGTCCAGGAGCACGATCACCAGGGCCCGGCCCGCCAGGTCGGTCTGCATCACCAGGCACTTGCCCGCCTCCTCCAGGTAGCCGGTCTTGGAGAGGCCGATCTGCCAGCGGGGGTTCCGGGTGAGGCCGTTGGTGTTCAGGAAGGCGATGCGACGGCGGCCCTCGCCGATCTCCGCCTCCCCGCGGGTGCTGAAGTCCCGGATGGTAGGGTAGCGGGAGGCGGCATCCACCACCACGGCCAGGTCCCGGGCCGTGGCCACGTTGGCGCCATCCAGGCCCGAGGTGTCCGCATAGCGGGTCTGGCGCAGGCCCAGGCTCCGGGCCTTCTCGTTCATGGCGGCCACGCAGGCGGCCATGCCGCCGGGGAAGGTGCGGCCCAGCGCATGGGCGGCCCGGTTCTCCGAGGCCAGCAGGGCCAGGAGCAGGGCCTCGCCCCGGGTCAGGGAGGTGCCCACGGGCAGGCGGGACTTGCTGTACCGCAGGGTGTCGACGTCGGCCTTCTCGATGCGGAGGGGCTCCTGGAGGTCCAGGTGGGCGTCGAGGACCACCATCGCCGTCATGAGCTTGGTGAGGGAGGCCATGGGCGTGACCGTGCCACCACCCTTGTCATACAGCACCTCGCCGGTGCGCTGGTCCAGCACCAGGGCCTCGGCGGAGCGCAGGTTCAGGGGCTTCCGGGGGGCCGGGGATCCTGCGCCGCCCGCCCACAGGGTGGGGGAAGGGAGACCCAGGGCACAAATGCCGGCCACCAGCCACTGGAACCGCTTCCCCATGCCGCCTCCCGCCTCCACCCTATCGGCATCGGCGGGCCCTCCGGGAGGGCCCTGGGCGAGGCGTCGGGGAACCCCCGCCAGCGGGCGAAGGGCCTGGGTGAAAACCGTTCCGCCCCGGGGCCCGTTCCCAGGTGCCTTGAGACCTCCGTCGCCTAGCCGGGCCCCCCTTGGGCTGCTAGATTCAATAGGTTGGATCCAGCGCAAGCCCTGCCTTTCGTCGGCCCAACGCCCCCTGTCTGTCTTCCCGGGACGGCCCATGGATACCCTTGCCAGCCTGCTGCACACCACCCCCGCCACCGCCTGGATGGTGGTGAAGGTCCTGCTCGCCTTCGGGCTGGTCATGGGCATCGCGCCGCCGCTCACCTGGGCGGAACGGCGCGGCAGCGCCATGATCCAGGACCGCATCGGCCCCAACCGGGCCGCGCTCTTCGGGAAGATCCGCATCCTCGGCCTGGTGCAGGCCCTGGCGGACGGCCTCAAGTTCTTCTTCAAGGAAGACCTGGTGCCGCCCCATGTGAACAAGCGCCTCTTCTGGCTGGCGCCGGCCCTGGCCTTCGTGCCCGCCATGCTGGGCTTCGCCGTGATCCCCATGGGCCGCAGCTTCGTGAGCGGCGGCACCACCTACCACTTCAGCCTCCTGGATCCCGGCAACGGCATGGGGATGCTCTTCCCCATGGCCGTGGGCGCCATGGCCGTGTACGGCATCATGGTCGCGGCCTGGAGCAGCAACAACAAGTGGGCCATCCTCGGCGGCATGCGCGCCTCCGCGCAGATGGTGAGCTACGAGATCGGGCTCACCATGGCGGTGCTGGCCATCTTCATGACCACGGGCGGGTACGACCCCCACGAGATCGTGAAGGCCCAGCAGGGGGTCTTCACCCTTGCGGGCATCCCCATCCCCAACTGGAACCTGTTCCACCAGCCCCTCGGCTTCCTGGTGTTCTTCGTCTGCATGTTCGCCGAGGCCAACCGCCTGCCCTTCGACTTCGCCGAGGGTGAAAGCGAGATCGTGGCCGGCTTCCACATCGAATACGGGTCCATGAAGTTCGCCCTCATTGGCCTCGCCGAGTACGGCCACATCCTGGGGGCCTCGGCCCTCATCACCACCATGTACCTGGGTGGGTGGGGCATCCCCTTTGTGGCCAATCATGAGGCGGTGCCGGTGGTCCTCACCTTCCTCATGTTCCTTTCGAAGGTGATCTTCCTTTCGCTCGTTTTCATCTGGGTCCGCTGGACCCTGCCGCGCTTC
Source organism: Holophagaceae bacterium (assembly GCA_044229665.1). Taxonomy (GTDB): domain Bacteria; phylum Acidobacteriota; class Holophagae; order Holophagales; family Holophagaceae; genus JAFDVN01. The sequence continues at coordinate 25,291 of JBGASN010000023.1, read as the reverse complement.
CGTTACGACCAGCTCATGGATCTGGGCTGGAAGAAGCTGCTGCCCATCTCCATGGCGAACCTGCTGTTCTTCGCCTACCGCATGAGGGGCTGACCATGGGTGTCATCGTCAAGAAGGTCGAACTCTCCTGGTGGGAACGCCTCTACGTCCTGAGCGTCCTCGCGGGCATGGGCGTGACGTTCCGCCACTTCATCAAGCAGCTGTTCACCCCCACCTCCAAGCGCTTCACCATCCAGTACCCGGACATGAAGAAGCCCATGCCCAAGGGCTACCGCGGCCTGCATGAGCTCAAGCGCTTCGAGAGCGGGGCCATCAAGTGCGTGGCCTGCTACATGTGCCAGGAGGCCTGCCCGGCCCGCTGCATCAGCATCGAGGCCGAGGAGTTCAGCGAGCTGAACTTCACCCAGGGCTTCCAGGAGAAGCGTCCCGCCGTGTTCAAGATCGACATGCTCCGCTGCATCTACTGCGGCATGTGCGAGGAGGCCTGCCCCAAGGACGCCATCTGGCTGCGGGACAACTACGAGCTGGCCGCCTACGACCGCCTGTCCATGAACTTCGGCAAGTGGGACCTCATGAACACCTACGCGGAGGCGGATGGCAAGGCCCGCCTCTCCAAGGCGGAAGAGTCCCCCACCACCCCCAGCCGCCGCGGCACCGTCGCGCCTGGCGCCCTCTAGGAGACCGGAGATGTTCCTCACCTTCGCGATCCTCACCCTGGCGGGCGCCCTCGCGCTCCTGCTCCAGAAGAACGCCATCGAGGCGGGCCTGTGCATGGCGCTGAGCTTCCTCGGCGTGGCCGGCCTCTTCATCCTGCTGGGCAACCCCGTGGCCGGCGCCCTGCAGATCATCGTCTACGCCGGCGCCATCCTCATCCTCGTGCTCTTCGTGATCATGCTGCTCAACAGCCACGAGGAGGAGCCCGCGGAGACGGCCCGGCCCATCCAGCGCTGGGGCTCCGTGGCCCTGGTGGCCCTGCTGGGCCTGGGCGCCTACAAGCTCCTCAACGCCAGCCCCGCCCTGGCGGCCCTGGCCGACCGTCCGGTGCAGGCCCCGGTGGTGACCCTCCACGGCCTGGGCGAGCTGCTCTTCAGCCAGCACCTCCTGGGCTTCGATCCGGAACCCTCCAAGGCTACCTGCTGGTCGCCTTCCTGCTCTTCCTCATCGGGCTGGCCACGGTGCTCCTGCGCCGCACCCTGCTCCTCCAGTTCATGGGCATCGAGCTGATGCTCAACGCGGCGAACGTGGCCCTGCTGGCCTTCGCCCGCTGGCGGGGCGGCGACCTCCAGGCCACCGTCTCCTACCTCTTCATCATCGCGGTCGCCGCGTGTGAAGCCGCCGTGGGCCTGGCCCTCGTCATCGGCCTGCACCGGCACCGCGCCACCACCGACGCCGACAAGGCCTCGAGCCTGAAGCAGTGAGGAACCGATGACCACCGCCTGGCTCATTCCCGTCCTCCCCCTCCTGGGCTTCCTGGCCAACCTCCTGTTCGGCAAGAAGGCCGGCAAGGGCTTCACCACGGCCGTGGCCGTGGGCACCGTGGCCGTGAGCTTCCTGCTCGCCGTGAGCCTCTTCCTCGCGATGAAGGGCGCGCCCGACCACCGCCTCGACCTCACCTTCTTCACCTGGATGCAGACGGGCAACCTCACCGTGCCCTTCGGCTTCACCGTGGATCCCCTGAGCGGCACGATGATGCTCGTCATCACGGGCATCGGCCTCCTCATCCACCTCTACTCCGTGGGCTACATGCACGAGGAGGAGGGGTACTACCGCTACTTCGCCTACCTGAACCTCTTCGTCTTCTTCATGCTCCTGCTGGTGCTGGGCGACAACCTGGTGCTCATGTTCGTGGGCTGGGAGGGCGTGGGCCTCTGCTCCTACCTGCTGATCGGCTACTACTTCGAGACCGACTTCGCCCCGGCGGCGGGCCTCAAGGCCTTCCTCACCAACCGCGTGGGCGACCTGGGCGTGGCCATCGGCATGATGGCCCTCTTCGCCGCCTTCGGCACCCTCACGGTGGGCGGGGACCACGGCATCCTCAAGCAGGCCGGCCACCTGGCCCCTGAAGTGGGCTTCGGCTTCCTCACCTTCGCCACCCTGATGCTCTTCGTGGGCGCCACGGGCAAGAGCGCGCAGCTGCCCCTCTACCTCTGGTTGCCGGACGCCATGGCGGGCCCGACCCCCGTGAGCGCCCTCATCCACGCGGCCACCATGGTGACCAGCGGCATCTACCTCATCTGCCGCCTGGCCCCCGTGTTCACCCTCACCCCCACCACCCTCACGGTCGTGGCCTGGGTGGGCGGGCTCACGGCCCTCTTCGCCGCCACCATCGGCCTCTTCCAGCGCGACATCAAGAAGGTGCTGGCCTACTCCACGGTCTCCCAGCTGGGCTTCATGTTCCTGGGCCTGGGCGCCACGGGCTTCGCGGCGGGCTTCTTCCACGTGTTCACCCACGCCTGGTTCAAGGCCCTCCTCTTCCTCGGCGCCGGCAGCGTGATCCACGCGATGCACCACGAGCAGGACCTCTTCAAGATGGGCGGCCTGAAAGCGAAGACCCCCATCACCTTTGCGACGATGTTCATCGCCACCCTGGCGATCATGGGCTTCCCCCCCTTCAGTGGCTTCTTCAGCAAGGACGAGATCCTCTACCTGGCCTTCCTCAAGAGCCCCGCCCTCTGGGTGATCGGCGTGATCGCCGCCTGTTGCACCAGCTTCTACATGTGGCGCCTCATGGCCCTCACCTTCTGGGGTGAGCCCCGCGACCACCACGCCTACGACCACGCCCACGAGAGCCCCAAGACCATGACGGTGCCCTTGATGGTGCTGGCCGTGGGATCCGCCTGCTTCGGCTTCTGGGGCATCCCCGAGGCCTTCGGCGGCCACTTCGCCATCGGCGAGTGGCTGAAGCCGGCCCTCACCTATGGGCAGGTACATGGGGAGCACGGCCACCACGCCGGTCCCGCGGTGCTGCTGGCCACGATCTCAACGGTGTTGGGCGTGGTCTTCGGCCTCTTCGGCTGGTCCAAGTACAAGGAGGGCCTGGCCTGGGAAGAGGGCTTCATCGCCAAGTACCCCACGGTGCATCGGGTGCTCCTGAACAAGTACTACGTGGATGAGGCGGTGGAGTTCGCCATCCTGGGCCCCCTGCGCTGGTTCGGCAACCTCTGCTGGAAGCTCTTCGACGTGATCCTCATCGATGGCGTGGGCGTGAACCTGCCCGCGGCCCTGGCCAAGGTGGCGGGCGACTTCATCGCCCTCTTCCAGACCGGCCGGGTGCGGAACTACGTCTTCACCATGGGTCTGGGCGTCGCCGCCCTCCTCTACATCCTTCTGAAGTAGGAGCGCCCGATGCATACCCTGAGCCTCCTCGTCTTCGGTCCGGCCCTCCTCGGGCTGTTCCTCCTCTTCCTGCCCGAGAAGCTGGCCAAGGTCACCAAGTCCCTGGCCTTCGTGGGCGCCCTGGTGTTCTTCGGCATCGGCCTCGCGCAGCTGGCGGGGCTCCGCGCCAACCCCGCGGCCCTGGCCCCTGAGCGCTTCACCTGGTTCGCCGTGGCGGGCCTGCCCGTGGAGTACCACCTGGCCCTGGATGGCCTGAACTACTGGCTGGTGCTCCTCACCCTCTTCCTCGTGCCCCTCACCATGGCCGCCACCTGGAACTCCCTCAAGCAGGGAGAGGGCCGGTTCAACGGCCTCTTCCTCATCCTGCAGACGGGCATGCTGGGCGCGCTGCTGGCCCAGGACCTGCTGTTCTTCTACCTCTTCTGGGAGGCCATGCTCATCCCCATGTACTTCATGATCGGGGTGTGGGGCGGCGACGACCGGCGCTACGCGGCGAACAAGTTCTTCCTGTTCACCCTGGCCGGTTCCCTCCTGTGGCTGGTGGCCCTGCTCTTCATCGCGGTGAAGGCCGGTTCCTTCAACCCCGCGCTCATGGCCACGGCGGCCCTGCAGCTGTCCTTCGAGGCCCAGTGCTGGCTCTTCCTGGCCTTCGCGGTGGCCTTCGCCATCAAGGTGCCCCTCTTCCCCCTGCACACCTGGCTGCCGGATGCGCACACCCAGGCCCCCACGGCCGGTTCCGCCATCCTCGCCGGCGTGCTGCTGAAGCTGGGCGGGTACGGGCTCCTGAAGTTCGCCATCCCCATCTTCCCGGCGGCGGCGCAGCACTACGCCAAGCCCATGGCCCTGCTGGCGGTCATCGCCATCATCTACGGGGCCCTGGTGGCCATGGTGCAGCGGGACATCAAGAAGCTGGTGGCCTACTCCTCCGTGTCCCACATGGGCTTCGTGGTGCTCGGCATCGCCAGCTTCACCGTGGTGGGCACCCAGGGCGCCCTGCTCCAGATGCTCAACCACGGGGTGAGCACCGGCGCGCTCTTCCTCCTGGTGGGCATGATCTACGACCGGGCCCACACCCGCATGATCGCGGACTTCGGCGGCGTGGCGGTGAAGATGCCCGTGTTCACGGCCTTCTTCCTCATCGTGACCCTGAGCTCCATCGGCCTGCCCCTCACCAACGGCTTCGTGGGTGAGTTCTGGATCCTGAACGGCGCCTTCACCTCCGGCTTCGGCTGGGGCCGCCTCTTCGCCTCCCTCGCCACCCTGGGCGTGGTGCTCGGCGCGGCCTACATGCTGTGGATGTTCAAGCGGGTCTTCTGGGGCCCCGAGAATCCCGATCCCGAGAGCGGCACCCACCACCTGCATGACGACCTGAACCTGCGCGAGGTCGGGGTGCTCCTGCCCCTGATCGGCCTCATCTTCTGGATGGGCCTGCGCCCCGGCTTCTTCGTGGCCGCCTCCGAAGCGCCGGTGACCGCCCTCCTGAAGGAGGCCCAGGCCCCGGCCCCCCGCATGATGACCCTCCCGCCGGCTCCGGCCAGCTCCGAGATCCACGGCGCCGACCCCCACGCGGCCCCGGGCCACGCTTCCACCCCCGTGGAGGACCACCGATGAGCAGCTCCCTCCCCACCACCGCCCAGTGGGCGGCCCTGATGCCCATCCTCTTCCCGGCCCTGGCGGGAACGCTCATCCCCCTGGCGCTGCTGGACAAGGATGCCGGCGTGCAGAAGTGGATCCGCGCCGGCGTCTACGCCGTGGCGCTCTTCGCCCTGGGCGCCAGCTTCATGTACCTCACGGAGCTCTGGGGCAAGGGGGCCCAGCCCAGCTACCTCCAGCTCCGCCTCGATCACCTGGCCCAGTTCACCGGGATTTTCGTGGTGGTGGCCGCCGCCCTGGCCGTGCTCCAGTCCTGGGATCACTTCCACCAGGAAGGCTGGGTGAAGGGGGAGACCATCAGCCTGCTCCTCTTCTCCGTGACCGGCATGATGGTCTTCGCCAGCACCACCCACCTGCTGGTCATCTTCCTGGGCCTGGAACTCTTCAGCATCCCGCTCTACGCCCTCACCGCCACCCTGCGAAGCCGGGCGTCCTCGTCGGAAGGCGGCCTCAAGTACTTCATCACCGGTGCCGTGGCGGCCAGCTGCTTCCTCATGGGCGTCGCCATCCTCTACGGCCTCACGGGCAGCCTGGACCTGGCGGTCATCCGCACCCTGCCCAATGCCCCCCTCACGGATCCGCTCTTCATCGTGGGGCTCGGACTCCTGCTCGTGGGCTTCCTCTTCAAGGTGAGCGCCGCCCCCTTCCACCAGTGGACCCCCGATGTCTACGTGGCGGCCCCGCACCCCATCGCGGGCTTCATGTCCGTGGCCACGAAGGGCGTGGCGGTGGTGGCCCTCATCCGCGCCTTCCCCGGCACCCACGCCTGGGGTCCCCTGCTCGGCGCCAAGCTGGGCGGCGCCCTGGCCCTGATCGCCGTGCTCACGCTGGTCGTGGCCAACCTCACCGCCCTGGTGCAGACCAGCGCCAAGCGCATGCTGGCCTACAGCTCCATCTCCCACGCCGGCTACCTGGTGCTGGGTCTGGTGGCCGGCACCCCCGCCGCGCTCTCCGGCATGCTCCTCTACCTGGCCGTGTACCTGGCCATGAACATGGGCGCCTTCGGCCTCTTCACCGCCTTCGGCCTCGTGGGGGAGAAGGACACCTATGAGGACCTGCGGGGCCTGGGGTGGAAGCACCCCCTCATGGGGCTCTGCGCCGCCCTCATCCTGTTCAGCCTCGCCGGCGTGCCCCCCCTGGGCGGCTTCTACGGCAAGTACATGATCTTCAAGGAACTGGTGGGTACCGGTCATGTGTCCCTGGCGATCCTCGGGGTGCTGGCCAGCCTGGTGAGCATGGGCTACTACCTGCGCTTCCTCGTGGCCCTCTTCCTCCAGGCGCCCACGCCGGCCCAGGAGCGGGAGGCGGCCGAGGCGCCCGAGGTCCAGGCCTCCCTGGCCCGGGCCACCGTGCTGGTGGGCGCCATCCTCGTGGTGGCCGCCGGGTTCCTCCAGACGGCCCTGGTGGATGGGTTCACCTTCCGCGCCATCCAGGGGATGCTCGGCCTGCGCTGAATCCGTTCCGTTCGGCGGTTCCAGGGGCCCGTTCGTCGGGCCCCTTTTTCGTCCACCCCCAAGGGGGACCCCTCCGCCCCTGAGCCTCGGAACCGCTTCAACCCTATGGGACACTTGAAGGTCGCTGTGGATGTGAGGTTCGGATGTTCCTGATGAAGAACAAGTGGGTTCTGGGTGGCGCGGCCGTGGTCCTGGTGGCCGGTGGCATCGTCTGGGCGGTGAAGCCCTCGGACAAGGGCCCCCAATGGCGCCTGGGGAAGGTGGAGAAGGGCAACCTCACCCAGCGCATCAGCGCCACCGGCACCCTCTCTCCCCTGGTGCAGGTGCCCGTGGGCACCCAGGTCTCCGGCGTCATCAGCGCCCTCTATGCCGACTACAACAGCCTGGTGAAGAAGGGGCAGCTCATCGCCCAGATCGATCCCACCCTGGCGGATGCCCAGCTCCGCGATGCGGAAGCCTCCCTCGAGCGGGCCAAGACCAGCGCCGATGATGCCAAGGTGCAGATGGAACGGGCCCAGAAGCTGGCCAAGGCCCAGCTGCTCTCGGATCAGGACCTGGATGTGAAGGTCGTGGCCTGGAAGACCTCCAAGGCCAACCTGGAGACCGCGAAGGCCACCCTGGACCGCGCCAGGGCCAACCGCGCCTACTGCGACATCACCGCCCCGGTGGATGGCGTGGTCATCTCCCGCATGGCCGACGTGGGCCAGACGGTGGCCGCCAGCTTCAGCACGCCCAACCTGTTCCAGATCGCCCGGGACCTCTCCAAGATGAAGGTGGAGATCTCCATCGATGAGGCCGACATCGACGAGGTGAAGGTGGGCCAGCGCGCCTTCTTCACGGTCGACAGCCTGCCCGATCGCCAGTTCATGGCCACCGTGAGCCAGGTCCGCCTGGAGCCCATCACCAACCAGAACGTGGTCACCTACAAGGTGGTCATCGAGGTCCCCAACGAGGCCCTGAACCGCCCCGAAGGCGGAGGCCCCGCCGCCGGCCCCGCGGGGGGCATGGGTGAAGGTCACCGGGCCGCCGCCGAGGGCCCCCGCCCGGGCGCCGGTGCGCCCACCGGCGAGATGGATCCGGAGAAGGCCTGGGAGCGCATGAAGGACCGCCTTCCCGAGGGCATGACCAAGGAAGCGTTCATGAAGCGCTTCAAGGAGCGCATGGCGGAGCGGAACGCGGCCCTCAAGGCCTCGGCCACCGGCATGAAGGCCTCGACCGCCCCGGCGGGCATGAGCCGCCTCGAGATCGCCCGCACCCCGGGGGGCGCCGCCATGCTCGGGGGGCCGGTCTTCGCGGGCGACCTCGCCCTGCGCCCCGGCATGACCGCCAACATCACCATCATCACCAACCAGCGCCAGGACGTGCTGAAGGTGCCCAACGCCTCCCTGCGCTTCAATCCCCAGGCCTTCCTGCCCAAGGATGAGGCGAAGAAGGACGACGCCAAGAAGGGTGCCCCCGCCGCGGGCGCCCCGGCGGGCGGTCAGGCGCGCCCCGGTGGCATGGGTGGGGGCATGTTCGGCGGCATGGGCCGCGGCATGGCCGCCAAGCGGGAAGACAAGGTCTGGATCCTGGAGAACGGGAAGCCCAAGGCCCTCACGGTCAAGGCCGGGATCAGCGATGGCCAGTTCACCGAGGTCAGCGGCGAGGGCATCACCGAAGGGCTCGCCATCCTGGTGGGCGTGGAGGACCTCACCAAGAAGGCCGGCGGCAGCGCCCCCATCGGCGCCCCGGGCATGCCCGGCGGCGGTCGCCGCAACTAAGGGGAGCCCATGGCCATCCTCGAATTCCTCAAGCTCGCCTTTTTCTCGGTATCGCCTTCGGCGATACGCGAGACTTCTGCCTCCCCGATTCGGTAGTTCAGGAGGTTAGATCGTGGCCATCCTCGAATTCCTCAAGCTCGCCTTTTTCGCCATCACCCGCAACAAGATGCGCGCCTTCCTGACGATGCTCGGCATCATCATCGGCGTGGGTTCGGTCATCGCCATGATCGGCATCGGGGAAGGCAGCAAGCGGGCGAGCATCTCCATCATCCAGAGCATGGGCAGCAACATGCTCATGATCTTCAATGGCGGCAGCAGCCGCTCCACCATGGGCCCCATGGCCATGGGGAGCGTGGAGGTGCTCCGGGAGGAGGATGCCGCCGCCATCCAGAACGAGCTCACCGGCAGCGTGAAGGCCGCCACCCCGGCGGTGCGCACGGGGCGGCCGGTGGTGTACCAGAACAACAACTACCAGTGCAGTGTCCAGGGGGCCGGCCCGGAGTTCCTCACCATCAAGGGGTGGGACACGGTGTCCGGGCGCTTCTTCAACGATTCCGAGGTCCGCAGCCAGGCCAAGGTCTGCGTGCTGGGGAACACCGTGAAGGAGAACCTCTTCCCCAATGGCGAAGACCCCGTGGGCCAGACCATCCGCATCGGCAAGATGCCCTTCCAGGTGCTGGGCGTGCTGGAAAAGAAGGGCGCCAGCATGATGGGCGACCAGGATGATGTGATCGTGGCGCCCTACACCACGGTGATGCGCAAGATCATGGGCCGCGACCGCATCCAGCAGATCCTCGTGAGTGCGCAGGATGGCAAGAGCGACCAGGCCGAGGGCGAAGTCACCGCCCTCCTCCGCCAGCGCCTCAAGGTCTCCGGCAAGGACGACAATCCCTTCACCATCCGCAAGCAGGATGACTGGGTGAAGATGCAGGACCAGCAGGCCAGCGTCATCACCACCTTCCTCGCCGTGAGCGCGAGCATCAGCCTCATCGTGGGGGGCATCGGCATCAGCAACATCATGCTGGTGAGCGTCACCGAGCGCACCCGCGAGATCGGCGTGCGGCGCGCCCTGGGGGCGACCCAGCGCAGCATCATGCTCCAGTTCCTCGTGGAGGCCATGGTGCTCTCCATCCTGGGCGGCCTCATCGGCGTGGGGCTCGCCGAGAGCGCCATCTTCCTCCTTCAGGCCCTCGGCGTTCCCGCCATCACCGAGACCTGGGCCATCATCCTGGGCCTGGGCTTCAGCGGCGTGGTCGGCATCGCCGCCGGCTTCCTCCCGGCCATCAAGGCCGCCAAGCTCGATGTGATCGACGCGCTGCGGTACGAATAGCGAGCTGTCAAAGATCCACCCCGAAGCCGCGAAGTCCGCGAAGCAGACGCGAAGAAACAACTAGGCTGGAGGAGCCGAGATGAGGGCTCCGGGCCCCACCTCACCCCGACCCATCCTGTTTTCCCTTCGTGCAACCTTCGCGCCCTTCGCGCCTTCGTGGTGGATCTTTCCCCATGACCGAACCCACCTCCGACTCCCTGGCCGCGCTCCGGATCCCCGAGTACCGCACCTTCATGGGCGGGATGTTCGCGGTGTTCCTGGCCACGCAGATCCAGACCACGGTGCTGGGGCTGCAGGTCTATGAGCTGGCCCGGGCCACCCGGGGGGTGGGGGATGCGGCCTGGGCGGTGGGGCTCGTGGGGCTCTCCGAGGCGGTGCCCTTCCTGGCGCTCACCCTATTCGGGGGCTGGGCGTCGGACCACTATGACCGCCGGGCCCTGAGCCTCTGGGGGCTCCTGGGCCTGCAGGTGGGGGCCCTCTGGCTGGTGGCCCTGAACCTCACGGGCGCGCAGGCCCTGTGGCCCTTCTACGCCGTGCAGGCCCTGGGCGGCGTGGCCCGGGCCCTCTTCCGGCCCGCCAGCGGCGCCCTGGGCACGGAGCTGGTGCCCAAGGACCTCTACGCCAACGCCGCCACCTGGCGCAGCACCCTCTTCCACATCGCCACCGTGGCGGGGCCCGCCTGCGGCGCCGGCCTCTACGCCTGGAAGGGCCCCCTGTGGACCTATGGCGTGATGACCGCCTGCTACCTGGCCGGCCTCACGGCCCTCCTCGGCCTCGCGCCCCGGCCGCGACCGGCGGGTGGGGGCGGCCCCATCCTGCAGAGCCTGAAGGAGGGGGTGGCCTTCGTCGTCTCCCAGCAGGTGGTGCTGGCGGCCCTGAGCCTCGACCTCTTCGCGGTGCTGTTCGGCGGGGCCGTGGCCATGATCCCCGCCTTCGCCCTGGACATCCTGCACGTGGGGAAGTCGGGGGTGGGCATCCTCCGCGCCGCGCCGGCCCTGGGCGCCGTGCTCATGGGCTTCTGGCTGGCCCGCCACGGCATGTTCAAGCGGGCGGGGGCCACCCTGCTGTTCTGCGTGGCGGGCTTCGGCCTCACCTGGGTGGCCTTCGCCACCTCCCAGAGCTTCGCCCTGAGCTTCGGGCTGCTCCTGCTCGGGGGCGCCCTGGACAACGTGAGCGTGGTGCTCCGGGCCACCCTCGTGCAGACCTACACGCCCCAGGCCCTCATGGGCCGCGTATCGGCCGTGAACAGCTTCTTCATCGGCAGCTCCAACGAGCTGGGCGCCTTCGAGAGCGGACTGGCTGCCAAGGTCCTGGGCTTGGTGCCCAGCGTGGTCTTCGGGGGCTGCATGACCCTGCTGACCGTGGGTGCCACGGCCTGGGCCGCGCCCCAGCTCCGAAAGCTGAAACAGATCCGTTAGGCCGGATTCAGCTGTGATTCAGGCCGGGGTTCCCCCGGCCGAAAGGAAGGGCATGAGCCAGGATGCCCCGGCCCCGAGCCCCGTGCCCCTCGACGCCCGCGCCGAGGCCCTGGTGCGCATCAAGAAGCGCGGCCGCACCCTCGTGCTCGCCATGAAGCCCAGCCTCGTGCGCGACACCGTGGTGGAGTTCCTCACCAAGGAGGGCTACGGCAAGGTGCTCTGCGTGGAGACCGTGGAACAGTGGCTGGAGCTCTCCGCCACCAAGCACATCGACCTCGTCTTCATCGATGGGGGCCTGAAGGAGATGCAGCACCTGGAGCTGGCGGCCTTCCTCCACCAGGGGCGCGGCCACCAGTCCTTCGCCATCCTCCTGGCCCTGGCCGGGGGCAGCCGGCTTGAGGATGATCAGCTGCAGCGGGCCGGCGTGAATCAGCTGCTGCCCAAGCCCTATACCCTGGATGCCACCCTCTCGCTGGCCCTGGAGCAGGTGCTCGACCTCCGCCCCCCCGAAGCGCCCGAGGTGAAGGTCCCGGTGCCCGCGGATGTCCGCAATCGCCCCGTGGCCCTGGCCATGCTCCCCGGCGCCCACCGGGATGCCCTCCAGGCCTTCCTCCTGGGGCAGGGCTTCGCCCGGGTCATCCCCGCCGGCACCCTGGGCGAGCTCATCCGTGCCCTGCACAGCCCCAGCCTGGGGCTCGTCTTCGTGGACTGGGAGGAGAGCACCCCCACGGGCCTCGAGGTGGCGGCCTTCCTGGCGGCCCAGGCCACCGATGGCCGCTTCGCCCTGGTGCTCGCGGCGCCCCAACCCCACAAGGCCCTGGCGGTGGAGGCCCTCGAACTCGGCGTGGCGCGCCTCGTCACCAAGCCCTACGAACTGAAGGGCCCCCTGGTGGAGGCCCTTCTCAAAGCGATGGAACGCACCGCGGCCGAAGTCTAGAGCTTCGCCAGGGCGGCGTCGTAGTCGGGCTCGTTGCCGGTCTCGGGCACCAGCTCCGTGTGCACGACCTGGCCCTGCTCATCCACCACCACCACGGAGCGCGCGCAGAGGCCCTTGAGGGGGCTGTCCACCAGGCCCACCCCGAAGGCATCCAGGAAGCCGCCGTTGCGGAAGGTGCTGGCGGGGATCACCGCCTCCAGCCCCTCGGCGCCGCAGAAGCGCTTCTGGGCGAAGGGCAGGTCGGCGCTGATGCAGAGGATGGCGGTGTTCGGCTTCTCGGAGGCGCGCTTGTTGAAGGTGCGCACGCTGGTGGCGCAGGTGGGGGTGTCGATGCTGGGGAAGATGTTCAGCACCACGCGCTTGCCGGCGTAGTCCTTCAGGCTGGTCTCGCTGAGGTCCGTCTTGGTGAGGGTGAAGTCAGGGCAGGGGGATCCCACCTTCGGCAGATCGCCGGAGGTGTGGATGGGGTTGCCGCGCAGGGTGACCTGGGCCATGGGAGCTCCTTACAAAGGGGTCCCAGGATCCCATGGAGCCCCTTGCACGGTGACGTCAAAATGCTGGAACGCGAATGGCGCGAAGATGCGCGCGAATGACGCGAGGGGCGTTGAAGTCCCAGGGGCCTGATTCCCGGCATCTATTCGCGCCATTCGCGATCCGCGTTTTCCAGCGCCTCGGATCACTGCTTCGGCGGGAACTCCGAGAGCAGGTCCTTCACGGCCCGCTGGATGGCGGCCTGGGCCTCCTCGGGATTGCCGGCCAGGCCGGTGAGGGCCCCCTCGGCCACGCCTTCCCACACCAGCTTGTTGGTCTTGAAGTCCACCACCTGGAGGACGATGGTGCCCTCCTTGTAGGTGTGGCGGCGGCTGCTGCCGATGGCGGTGCGCATGCCCCAGCCGTAGCCCCCGGTGCCGAAGCCCACCCGGGTGTGAGTGGTGTAGTGCCGGTTCTGGTACACGGGGAAGTAGTCGAGCAGGCAGTCGGGATCCGCGGCGGGCTCCCGCTTGAGCCCCTTGGCGGCCAGCTCCTGGTCCACGGCGGCCCGCACCCGCTGGTCGTTGAAGCCGGCCATGCGGGGGGCCCCGTCCCCCACCTTCTCGGCCTTGGGCTTGTACCAGTCGTAGGTCCGGTAGCTGGCGATGGGGGCCTGGGGGTCGAAGTCCCGCTTGATGGCATAGGGCGCGCAGGCGGCCAGGGTCAGCAGCAGGGCGGGGGCGAAGGCACGGATACGCATGGAAAGCTCCTCAGGATCTTGGATGCGCCAAGCCGGTCAAAGGTTGAAGGGTCGAGCCTGCCCGCCCTCCCAGATCCAGAACCGGCCTTCGAAGGCCCAGGGCAGGGCGATTCCCTGCGCCACCCGCTGCTCGGTGTGGAAGTGGCCCGTGAGGAAGGTGGCCGGCGCCACCTCGGCCGCGGCCTGGGCGAAGGCCGCCTCCGGGAAGGCCAGCTTGTACTCCCGGTTGGTGGTGCGGAGCTTCCGCTCCAGGGATGCGGCCAGACTCCGGGCCCAGGCACCCGGCAGCAGGCGGAAGCAGGCCCACAGGGGGCCGCTGCGGCTGAGCAGGTTCCACACCCGGTAGGCCCGGTCCGAGGCGTTGATGAGGTCCCCGTGCTCGAAGGCCAGGTCCTCACCCACCAGATGCCCCCCGAGCCCCTCGCCCAGCAGGTCGAACCGGTCGCCATGGCGGTCCAGGAAGAACTCCCGGTTCCCCAGCCACAGGCCCACCCAGGCCCCGGCGGCGCGGCGCGCGTCCACCCAGGCCAGGAAGGCCGCCTGGGCCGGGGTCTCCATGGCGGGGATGCCCACCCACACATCGAACACGTCGCCCAGGAAGAGCCAGTCCGCCTCGGGCCGGGCGGCCGCGGCCTCCCGCAGGCCGGGGAAGGTGGTGTCGCGCCAGTGGGGATCGGCCACCAGGATCAGGGGGCGGGAGGGATCCCGCCGGGCGAAGGTGCCCCGGTGCCACCCGAAGGCGGCGAGCTTGCGGGAGCCCAGCATGGGCCAGCTGGCCCCGCCCAGGCCCACCAGGGTGCCCACGACATCCGCCAGCCAATCCAGGGCCGAGGCCTCGCGTCCGGGGACGAAGCTCTGGTGCCACTCGTCGGAGGCCCCGAAGGCCGCCAGCAGCAGGAACACGATCCCGTGGCGCCGGTACACCGGCCAGTCCGTGCGGCCCTGCAGTCCCCAGTCCAGCAGCCAGGCCAGCGCGGCGAAGGCGCTGGCGTGCACCACCTTGTCCAGGGGTGGGGGCAGGTGCACGTCCAGGGGCAATCGGGACTGCCCGCTCAGGTGGATGATGAGGCCCGCCAGGGCCAGGCCGGGCAGCAGCCGGAGGAAGGTGCGCATGGGTCCATGATCGCACCCGTGGTAGGCTCCTGGCACTTTCCGGAGTGTTCATGCGCCTGCCCCTCCTCCTCGGAGCCCTGGGTCTCTCCCTGGCCGCCCAGCAGTCGGTGGAGGCCCTGGCGGCCCCCGTGGATGCCAAGGTGCTGGCCTGGCGCCGGGACTTCCATGCGAACCCCGAGCTGGGCAACCGCGAGGTGCGGACCTCCGCCATCGTGGCCGCCCACCTGAAGGCATTGGGCTTCGAGGTGAAGACTGGCGTGGCCCACACGGGCGTGGTGGGCCTCCTCAGGGGCGGCAGGCCGGGCCCCCGCATCGCCCTGCGGGCGGACATGGATGCCCTGCCCGTGCGGGAGCAGGTGGACCTTCCCTTCGCCTCCAAGGTCACCACCGAGTACAACGGCGACAAGGTGGGCGTGATGCACGCCTGCGGCCACGACGCCCACACCGCCATCCTCATGGGTGTGGCCGAGGCCCTGGCCGCCCGCAAGGCCACCCTGCCTGGCGAGGTGCTCTTCCTCTTCCAGCCCGCGGAGGAGGGCGCCCCCGCCGGGGAGACCGGCGGCGCCGAGCAGATGCTGGCCGAGGGCGTCTTCAAGGACCAGAAACCCGTGGCCGTGCTGGGCCTCCACCTCACGTCCCTCCTCAACGCCGGCCAGCTGGGCTACCGCCCCGGGGCGGCCATGGCCGCCGTGGACGACTTCCGCATCGTGGTGAAGGGGCGCCAGACCCATGGATCCCGGCCCTGGAACGGGATCGATCCCGTGGTGGCCGCCTCGGAGCTGGTGCTCTCGGCCCAGACCATCGTGAGCCGGCGGCTCGCCCTCACCCACCAGCCCGCCGTCGTCACCTTCGGCGCCTTCCGGGGGGGCCTCCGCTCCAACATCATCCCGGATCAGGTGGAGCTCCTGGGCACCCTGCGCACCTTCGATCCCGCCATGCGGGCCAAGGCCATCACGGAGCTGCAGCGGGTGGCCGAGCACGTCACCGCGGCCCATGGCGCCACCGCCGAGGTGAAGGTGCCCGCCACCACCAGCTACCCCGTCACCGTGAACGACCCGGCCCTGGTGGCCCGGGTCCTGCCCAGCCTCGAGAAGGCGGCGGGGAAAGGCCATGTGGTGCTGCAGGATCCCCTCAGCGGTTCCGAGGACTTCTCCTTCTTCGCCCAGCAGACCCCGGGCTTCTACTTCTTCCTGGGGGTCACCCCCAAGGGCCAGGATCCCGAGCGGGCCGACACCAACCACAGCCCCCGCTTCTTCGTGGATGAGTCGGCGCTGCCCCTGGGCACCCGCGCGCTCCTGCAGGCCGCCCTCGACCTCCTGGAAGCGAAGCGCTAAAGGCCGATCACCTCGGTGGCCCCCAGCCACCCCGCCAGGTCCTCCAGGGCCGCCTGAAGGGTGCGGCGGCGGGCCTTCGAGTCGCGTATGCCGGCCTCCCACCAGAGGCCCTTCACCTCCAGCACGCCCCGGTCCCGGTGCAGCTTGGGATCCAGTCGCCCCACGAAGCGCTCCCCTTCGAGGATGGGCAGCACGTAATAGCCGTACTGCCGCTTCGGTTCCGGCACGAAGGCCTCGAAGCGGTAGTCGAAGCCGAAGCGGCGCAGGGCCCGCTCCCGATCCCGGATCACGGGGTCGAAGGGGGCCAGCAGGCGGAGGCCCGCCGGGGGTTGCGGGAGCTTCCGCAGGCGCTCCTCCCAATCCGCCACGGCGAAGGCCGGCTGGGCCTCGCGCCCATCCGCCGCAGCCACGGTCACCCGCACCAGGGCGCCCGCCTCCACCTGCGCCTCGCACCAGCCCTTGGCCTCGGCCACGGTCACCGCATCCCAGAACTGGGCCAGCTCCCGGGGCGTGAAGCAGACGAGCCGGGGGACCGCCTCGCCGCAGGCCCAGCCGATGTGCGCCTCGGGGTGGGG
Source organism: Holophagaceae bacterium (assembly GCA_044229665.1). Taxonomy (GTDB): domain Bacteria; phylum Acidobacteriota; class Holophagae; order Holophagales; family Holophagaceae; genus JAFDVN01. Next base: position 9,150 of record JBGASN010000023.1, on the reverse strand, counting down.
CTCGGGTCGGGCGTGGGGCTCCGGATGCACCCGCTCGGCCAGGTCGTAGATCTTGTGGAAGTTCCGGCGCCCGCGGATGGCCAGCACCCCGCTCCGCCAGAGGAAGTCCAGGGCCGCCTTCTGGGGCTTCCAGCCCCACCAGGGGCCCCGCTTCTCCGGGTGCTCGAAGTCGGCGCTCATGAGCGGGCCCTCTTCAGTAATGCGGCGCAGGACCAGCCTCAGCACCTCGTCCGCGTCGGTGCCCCGGAAGTGGTGGTTCCACCAGGCGTGGGCCCGCATCCGCGCCTCGTCTTCCCGGAACCGGGGCCGCCAGTGGGCGTAGTGGGCCACGGGAATGGCGGAGGCATCGTGGGTCCAGTGCTCGAAGCAGGCGCGGTCCCGCTCCAGCAGCTGTTGCAGGTGCTCCGGGCGGTAGCCGGCCAAGCGGGTGCGCAGGGTCAGGTCGTGGGCCCGGGCCACGGTGGCGATGCTGTCGAGCTGCACGAAGCCCAGGGCCTCCACCTGTTTCCGCACGGTGGCGGCCGTGGCGCGGCGATGGGGGTCCGCCAGCAATCCCTGGGCCCCCAGGAAGAGGCGGGCGGCGTCGCGGGCATGGATCAGGGGCAGGGCGGGCATGGGCCCAGGTTAGCCCTGTTGACCGCGCCCGGGCGGAACGGGTTACGCTCGGGGCGATGCTTCGCGCCGCCCTGCTCCCTGTGCTGCTGGCCTCCGCCACGGAGCCCGGGGTCTTCACGCGGGAGCCGGCGCCCTGGTGGCGCAAGCAGGGCGCACCGGTCCTGGTGCCCCTGGGCCACACCTCCTTCCAGCTGGAGGGGGTACCCCACTTCGTGGATCAGGCCTACTTCCTGGATGCGGGGTCCCTGCGGGCGAAGCTGGGGCCCCATCCCGCGCCGGGGGCCGTGTACCGGGCCATCCAGGAGGGGCAGGTCTGGGTGGGCTGCCGCCTGCGCATGGTGGTGGGGGTGGGCGCCGCCAAGCGGCGGTTCCTCCTGGGGCGCGCCCTGGCCGCGGCCTGGCAGTCCCCGGGCTTCGACGTGAACCGCCCCGACATCCAGGCCTTCCTGGATTTCAACGGCCGCCTCCTCAACCCGGAGGAGACCTACGAGTACCTGTTCAGCCCCACGAACGTGCTCCACGTGCGGTACCAGGGGGGCGACTTCAAGACCTTTCGCAGCCCCGAACTGGTGAAGGCCTTCCGCCGCATCGAGTTCAGCGATGATCCCGAGAATCCCGACGTGGTGCTGGGAATGGCCCGGGACTTCGCGGCCCGGATGGACTGAGGGGGGAGCGGAGCTTCCTAGTTGTGCACGCCGGGGGCCTCGTGGCCCGTGCTGGCCACGTATTCCACGTAGTCGCCGGGGAAGGCCAGGGGCGTCTCGTGCTCCTCCACGGCCAGCTCCAGCACCCGCGTGGCCAGGCCGCGCAGGAAGGTGCGGTCGTGGCTCACGAAGAGCATGGTGCCCTCGAAGTCCTTCAGGGCCTCGATGAGCATCTCCTTGGTGGCCAGGTCCAGGTGGTTGGTGGGCTCGTCGAGCACCAGGAAGTTGGGGGGATCGAAGAGCATCTGGGCCATGGCCAGGCGGCTCTTCTCGCCGCCGGAGAGGCTGCGCACCTTCTTGTCGGCGTCGTCGCCGCTGAAGCCGAAGGCGCCCAGCATGGTGCGCAGGGGGGCGATGCCCTCCCGGGGGTAGGTCTTCTGCATCTGCTCCAGCAGGGTCAGGTCGGCATCCAGCAGGTCCAGGGCCTGCTGGGCGAAGTAGCCCAGCTTGAGGCTGGCGCCCAGCTTCACCTCGCCGGCATCCGGCGTGAGCGCGCCCACCACCATCTTCAGCAGGGTGCTCTTGCCCGCGCCGTTCTTGCCCATCACGCACCAGCGCTCGCCCCGGCGCACGTGGAAGCTGAAGTCGCGGTAGAGCTTCTTCTCGCCGAAGGCCTTGCACACGCCCTCGAGCATCAGCACGTCGTCGCCGCTGCGGGGGGGCACGCGGAACTCCCACTTCACCACCTGCCGCTTCTTGGGCAGCTCGATGCGTTCCTGCTTCTCCAGGGCCTTCACCCGGCTCTGCACCTGGGCCGCCTTGGCGGCGTGGGCCTTGAAGCGGTCGATGAAGCGCTGCTCCTTGGCGAGCTTGGCCTGCTGGCGCTCGTAGGCGGCCTCCAGGTTCGTCTCCCGGATCTCCCGTTCCTTCACGTAGAAGTCGTAGTTGCCCGAGTAGGTGATGATGTCGCCCGCATCGATCTCCAGCACCTTGGTCACGATGCGGTTCATGAAGTCCTTGTCGTGGCTCGTCATGAGCAGCGTGGCGGGCACGCTCTTCAGGTAGCTCTCCAGCCAGAGGATGCTCTCGATGTCCAGGTGGTTGGTGGGCTCGTCCATGAGCAGCACATCGAAGTTCCCCAGCAGGACCTTCGCCATGGACACGCGCATCTTCCAGCCGCCGGAGAGGGCTCCGACATCGCCGTCGATCTGCTCGTCCTCGAAGCCCAGGCCGTGCAGGCAGGCGCGGGCCTTGGCCTCCAGCTCGTAGCCGCCCAGGTGCTGGTACTCCTCCTGCACGTGGCCGAAGCGCTCCAGGGCCGCCTCGAAGTCCGGGTGCTCCGGATCCCCCATGGCGTGCTCCAGCTCCATGAGCTCGTGGTGCAGGTCGCCCAGGCGGCCGCTGCCCGCGATGGCCTCATCCAGCACGGGGCGGCCCTTCATCTCGTCCACCTCCTGCCGGAAGTAGCCCACGGTGAGCTTCTTGGGGATGCTCACCACCCCATCATCGGGGCTCTCCTCGCCCACGATCATGCGGAACAGGGTGGACTTGCCGGCGCCGTTGGGGCCCACGAGCCCCACCTTCTCGCCGGGGTTGAGCTGGAAGCTCGCATCGATGAGGAGCACCTGCTTGCCGTACTGCTTGTTCACATCGGAGAACGCGATCATGGGGCCTCAAATCCGCAATCCTCCAGTTTAGCGCGGATGGGTCCGAAATCCCCGGAAATTAAGGCTTTCGCTGGGGAGGGAAGACGGCACAATGACCCCACCAACCCACCCATTTCCCCCTGGAGGACCCATGGTCTCCCTCTCCCACCTGTGGATGCCCATCCTGCTCGCGGCGGTGCTGGTCTTCATCGTCAGCAGCCTCGTGCACATGGTGTTCAAGTACCACAACAGCGACTACCGGCCCCTGCCCAACGAGGAGGCCGCCCGCGCCGCCATCCCCGGGGCCGACGTGACCCCCGGCATGTACGTGATCCCCCACTGCCCCGACATGAAGGACATGGGCACCGACGCCATGAAGGCGAAGTACGAGGCCGGTCCCGTGGCCATGCTCCTCGTCCGCGCCCGGGGCCAGGTCAACATGGGCAAGTTCCTGGGCCAGTGGTTCGTGCTCAACGTGCTCGTGGCCTTCGCCACCGCCTACCTGGGCAGCCGCACCCTCGCCGCCGGCACGCCCTACCTGCAGGTGCACCGCGTCACCGGCACCATCACCTTCCTGGCCTACGCCACGGGCTCCTGCGTGAACGCCATCTGGATGGGCTACCCCTGGAAGGCCGCCGTCAAGGACGCCTTCGACGCCCTCCTCTTCGGCTTCGTCACCGGCGGCGCCTTCGGCTGGCTCTGGCCCCACGCCTGAGGCCGAGCGCCCCCGGACCCTACGGCCGGCCCAAGGGCCGGCCGTACTGCTTCATCACCGCGGCCAGGCGATCCAGGGGCAGGGCGGGCACCCGGGCCCCATCCCGGCCCGCCATGTCCGTGCCCGCCAGCAGCGCCGCCACCACCGCCGCCTCCGTGGCCTCGGCCGCCGCTTCGAAGAGCGGATCCGCCGCCTCGTCCGAGGGCCGTGTGAGGGTCACCGTGGGCTCGCCGGCGCGGATGCGGCTGCCCGTGGCAAAGGCGATGACGAAGTCGCCGGAGCTGTGGTGGGCCACACTGCCCGTGCGGGCCAGGCCCAGGGCCGCGCGCTTGGCCAGCCGCCCCAGCTGCCGGCTGTCCAGGGGGGCATCCGTGGCCAGCACGATCACGATGGAGTGGGTGCCCGTGGGGCCCGCCCCCTCCGGCAGGGCCTCGCCCACGGGCACGCCCCCGATGCGCAGCTCCGGTCGCCGCCCGTGGTTGGCGTTCACCAGGGCCCCCACGGTCCAGGGGCCCGCCCGCCGGGAGGCGGTGCCGATGCCGCCCTTGAAGGCGTAGGCGATCATCCCCGTGCCCGCGCCCACGGCCCCTTCGGCCACGGGACCCTCGGTGGCCCCATTCAGGGCGGCCAGCACATCGGCCTCGGTGACGTGCCGCCCCCGGGCGTCGTTCAGGGCCGAGTCATCGCACTCCCCCACCACGGGCAGCACCACGTCCTCGGAGATGCCGATCCGGGGATGCCGCGCCATCATCCAGGTGAGCACGGCGTCGGCCACCCGCGGCACGCTCTGGGTGCTGGTGAGGAGGATGGGCACCTCCAGGGCACCGGATTCGGCCACCCAGTGCAGGCCCGTCACCTCGCCATTCCCATTGAGCACGTAAGCCGCCGCGGGGACCTTCTCGTGCCACAGGTCCCCGCCGTGGGGCAGGATGGCCGTCACCCCGGTGCGCACGGGGCCCTTCCCGGGCACCAGGGCCCCTTCGCCGCGGATCAGGGTGGTGTGCCCCACCCGCACGCCCTTCACATCCGTGATGGCATCCAGGGGCCCGGGCTGCAGGCGCCCGAGGCGCAGGCCCAGCTCCAGGGCCCGGGGGCGCGCCGTCGGGGTCTGGGCCAGCAGGGGGGTGACCAGGGCCAGGGCCAGGCGGCGCTTCATGGGGCCGCCGCGCGGAACACCACCCGCCCATCGAAGACCGTGGCCACCACGGGCACCGTGGGGAGCGCCTGCGGATCCACGGTGAAGAGGTCCTTCCCGAAGACGACCACGTCCGCCAGGCGGCCGACCTTGAGGCGGCCCACGCGGCCCTCGTCGAAGGCCGCCCAGGCGGCGCCGGAGGTGTAGGCCTCCAGCGCCACCGTCAGCGGCAGCTTCTGCTGGGGCTGCCAGCCACCGGCGGGGGCACCCTTGAGGTCGGTGCGGGTGAGGGCCTGGTGCAGGCCGATGCGGGGATCCAGGGTCACCACGGGCCAGTCGCTGCCGAAGGCCAGGTGCCCCCCGGCGGCGTGGATGCTGCCGTAGGCCCAGCCCCGGCTGGCGCGTTCGGGACCCAGGGGCGGGATCCAGGCGGCGAGGCCCTCCGGTGTGCCATGCAGGGGCTGCTGGGAGGCCACCACGCCCAGGCGGCCGAAGCGGGGGATGTCGGCGGCATCCACCGTCTCCACATGCTCCAGCCGGTGGCGTCGCTCCCGCGGACCGTTGGCCTTCGCCGCCGCTTCATAGCTGTCGAGCACCAGCCGCACGCCCCCATCGCCGATGGCGTGCACCCAGATCTGCCAGCCCTCCCGATCCAGCTCCAGCACGCGCCGGCGGAAGGTGTCCGGCGGCCACTGGGTCTGGCCCCGGTGGGGCACGTCGGCGTAGTTGGCCAGCAGGGAGGCGGTGTGCGACTCCACCACCCCATCGATGTACATCTTGATGGGCCCCGTGCGCAGGAAGGGGTTGGGCTTCAGGGTGCGCCGGATCTCCCGCAGGGCCGCGATCCCCGCGGGCGGGGTGTCGGGATCCACCTGCAGGGCGGCGGTGGTGCGCAGCTGGAGCTCCCCCCGCTGCTGCAGCTCCAGGAAGATGCTGAACTCCTCGGGCGTGAGCCCCGCCTCCCCGATGCCCGTGAGGCCCACGGCGTGGGCGGCCTTCACACCGGCGCGCAGGGCCTCCACCTGCTCGGCCCGGGTGGGCTTGGGCAGCACCCCGTCCAGCAGCGACTGGGCCGCCTCCTTGAGCGCCCCCGTGGGCTCCCCCTGGGCGTCGCGCACGATGGTGCCCCCGGCGGGGTCCGGCGTCTTCCCCGTGATGCCCGCCAGGGCCAGCGCCTTGCTGTTCACCCAGGCCGTGTGGCCGTCGTAGGCCCGCAGGCAGGCGGGCCGGTCCGGCAGCACCGCGTCCAGCTGGGCCTTGGTGGGCAGGGCCCCCGGGAAGGAGGGGTACACCCAGCCCCGCCCCTGGATCCAGGCGCGGTCGGGATGGGCGGCGGCGTAGGCCCGGATCTGGGCCTGCAGGCCCTCCAAGGTGGTGGCGCTGAGGTCCACCTGGGTGAGGGAGGTGCCACCGCTGAGCAGGTGGATGTGGGCATCCTGCAGGCCCGGCAGCACGGAGCCGCCCTTCGCGTCGAGGCGTACCGTGCGCTTCCCCGCCAGCTTCAGGATGGCCCGGCTGGGGCCCAGGGCCACGATGCGGTTCCCGCGGATGGCCACGGCCTCGGTGAACCGGGTGCCGCCCAGCCACACGCGGCCGTGGTGGATCACCAGGTCCGGCGGGGGCGCCCCGCCCAGGGCCGTGAGGGTTCCGAGGAACAGGGCGGCGGCGGTGCGCATGGTCAGCGTCCTTTGGGGAGTTTGGCGGTGCCCACCAGGCGGTAGAGGCGGGGCAGGGTGCTGAGGCTGCGCACGGTGCGCGGCGCGTCCTTCCAGGGCTCCGTGGGGCTCTTGCGGGCGAGCACCGCGGCGATGGCCTTCTTCACTTCGAGCACCAGCACCTCGTAGCCCGCCATGCGCCCATCGCGCAGGCTCCACACCTGGCCCGGAGCCACCTTGCGCTGCGCCTCGGGGAGGCCCGCCCAGGTGGCCTCGGCCTTGGCCCTCTCCGCGGCGGCCTTCTCCGCCTGGGCCTCCGCCTTCACCGCCACCTTCGACTCGAAGGCCTCCCGCCAGGGCGCCTCCGCCCAGGCCTGCGCCTGGTTGCGGCTGCGGAAGGGCCCGTGGATGCCCTCATGCCCTTCCCGGGAGGCCCACCAGCCCTTGCCCCCCTTCCACACCGCGGCCTTCTTGCCCCACTGGAAGCAGGGCATGGCCTCGTTGGTGCACGTCCAGTCCGCCGTGAACTTCGCAGCGCGGGGGGTGGGCATGGGGGGATCTCCGCTCCCAGCTTAACAAGAGGGCCGGCCCACCCCCCAGGAACCCGTCACATCCCGCCGGGGAAGGCCTTCCACACGGTGCCATCCTGCCGGTGGAAGCAGTCGCCCATGTACTTGTAGAGGGCCAGGCCCTCCTCGTAGTCCCCATCCGGGTCCGTGGCCCGCTCCCCGCAGGCCTCGCGCAGCAGGCTCTCGAAGAAGTGGCCGCCCGTGGCCTGGTTGGAGAGCGTGGCGCCACCGGCCCCCAGGCGGAGGTTCACATCGAAGCAGGGGGGATCCTCCGTGAGGAAGAACTGCAGGTTGGCGGGGCCGTGGAAGCCTTCGCCCGCCAGGGCCAGCAGCACGCGATCGGCGGCCGTGGTGATGTGGCCCAGCTTCACCGTGTGGCTGCGCACGGCCTCGCCCCCCAGCACCTTGTCGCGCACCCGCTGCACCGCGTGGAGGACGCGGCCATCCCGGGCCACGTAGGCATCCACGCTGATCTCGGCCCCCGCGCAGGCTTCCATGAACACCTGATCGGGCTCCTCAAGGCGCAGGGCCCGGGCCTCCGCCGCCGTGGCCACGAAGCCCGTGCGCTGGGACCCGAAGCCCCGCCGGGGCTTGTGGAAGAGGGGGTAGGGGGCCCCGTCCAGGGCCTCGTCCGCGTAGCACCGGGGCGTGCGCAGCCCGTGGGCCTGGGCGAAGACCTCGAAGCTCAGCTTGTCGAAGCAGAGGTCCATGAGCGCGGCGCTCGGCGCCACCAGGGTGACTCCCGCCGCCGAAAAGGCGGCGTGGTGGGGCACCAGGTGGGCCATGTCGAGGTCGATGAGGGGCAGCAGTACCCGCACCCCGTGCTTGGTGCACAGGTCCAGGAGGCGGGGCACGTAGGCGGGATCCCGGAAGCCGGGCACGGGGAAGGTGGCATCGGCAAAGTGGCCCGCCGGGGCCACCGCCTCGAGGTCCGCCACGAAGAGCCGGCCCCCGGCCAGGGCCGGTACCTGGGGCAGGGTGGCGCGGAGCTGGGCCACCATGCCTGCGTAGCGCCCCCCGCAGGTCACCAGGAGGTTGCGGGCCTCAGGCACGGGGGGCTTCCCCGCGGGGGACCAGGGCCCCGGCGCTCAGCTCGAAGGCCATGCGGGCCCACAGGACGATGCCCACGATCTTGAAGCCGTCCTCCAGGAGGTGGTGCACCGTGGGGAACCACTTCGGCCGCTGATCGAAGAGCACCGACAGCACGAAGCAGCCCACGGCCAGGCTCAGGGCCACGGGCACCCGGGCCCGGAGGAGGGCCCGGTAGCGGTGGAGCCACAGGCCGCCGAGCAGGGCGTAGAGGGGCAGCACCAGCTTCTCGGAGAAGTGGAAGCGGGACCCCAGGTAGATCCGCGGGAACCAGGCGTCATGCAGCTCGGCGATGTCGTCCACCCCCAGCAGCAGGGTGAAGAGCATCAGGTAGAAGAGGAGGTCCGCCAGCTCCCGCTGGCTGGGATCCCGGCGCAGCACGGCCCAGCCGAAGCCCGCGAAGGCCGCGCCCGCCGCCCAGCCCATGCCCCCCAGGTTGGAGAGCAGGCCCACCGTGGCCGGGGCATGCAGGTGCGCCGCCGGATCCCGCACCAGGGAATCGAAGCCCACCCCCGACTGGAAGCATAGGAGCTGGATGAGCACGAGTCCCACGGCCGAGCCCAGGGCCAGGCTTGCGGGGACCCGCCAGGTGGTGGGGCTGGGGGAAGGCACCCCAGCATTACACGAGGGTCAACGGGAAAAGACAAGGCGGCGGCTTCGGCCTAGCTCCCGAAGAAGTACAGCCAGTCGTCGTGCTGCAGGGGCAGCACGTGGTCCGGATGCGCCTCCAGCACCTGGATCCAGGCCAGGTACCCCTGCAGCCGGTCCGTGTGGGCCAGCACCTTCTCATGGCACTCCGCCACCTGCCGCTTCAGCTCCGCGTTCACGGTGACGTCGGGGGCCCGGCGGCGGGATTGGACGCTGGTCAGGATCGGGAAGTCGCCGCCCTCGTCGTTGATCTCCAGGCCCTCCTCCTTGATCTTCGTCATCCACGCGATGCGTTGGGCCTCCCAGTGGGCCCGGCGTTCGCGGTGGTGGTCGACCTTTCGGCGGGCGGCGAGGAGGAGCTCGTGGGCGGGGTGGTCAAAGGTCCAGTCGTTGCGGTGCATGGGGGCTCCGGGGGGTCCGCCCGGGGTGGGTGG
>JBGASN010000022.1:0-53104 GCA_044229665.1 Holophagaceae bacterium | reverse complement strand
GACCTCCTGGAAAGGGCCTTCCGCATCGGGCGCGACATGCACGCCACCCAACGGCGCAAGAGCGGGGAACCCTACTTCTTCCATCCCCTCGCCGTGGCCGAGAGCCTGGCCCACTGGCGGCTGGATGCCGTGAGCGTGGCTTGCGGCATGCTCCACGACACGGTGGAGGACACCCTCATGACCCAGGCCCAGGTGCGGGCCGAGTTCGGGGATGAGATCGCCGAGATCGTGGATGGCCTCACGAAGATGAGCAAGCTGGCCTTCACCGACAAGCACCTGCTCAACGCCGAGAACGTGCGCAAGCTCCTGGTGGCCATGGGCAAGGATGTGCGTGTGCTCCTGGTGAAGCTCGCCGATCGCCTGCACAACATGAAGACCCTGGGCGTGATGCGGGAGGACAAGCGCCGCCGCATCGCCCGGGAGACCCTGGAGCTCTATGCCCCGCTGGCCAACCGCCTGGGCATGGGCGCCGTGCGCATGGAGCTGGAGGACCTGGCCTTCCGCCAGCTGGAGCCCGTGTCCTACGCCAAGCTCGACACGATCATCCATGCCAAGCAGGAGAAGCTGAAGGACACGGTGGAGGAGACCCGCCTGCTGATGGAGGCCGTGCTCGTGCAGAGCGGCATCAAGGCGGTGGTGGCGGGGCGGGTCAAGCACCTCTTCGGCCTGTGGAAGAAGATGGGCCTCCAGGGCAAGGCGGTGGAGGACATCCACGACTGGCTCGCCTACCGCATCATCTGCCCCGACCGCCCCAGCTGCTACACGGCCCTGGGCCTGGTGCACAGCCTCTTCAAGCCGATCCCGGGGCGCTTCAAGGACTACATCAGCCTGCCCAAGGACAACGGCTACCAGAGCATCCACACCTCCGTGCTCCTGGATTCCGGCGATGCCTTCGAGGTGCAGATCCGCACCCGGGCCATGCACGAGTCCGCCGAGAACGGCATCGCCTCCCACTGGACCTACAAGGACGGCCGCATCGCCAACCGCAGCGAGATCAACCAGGTGGCCTTCCTGCGCCGCATGGTGGAGCTGCACCAGGACACGAGTCCGCCGAGAACGGCATCGCCTCCCACTGGACCTACAAGGACGGCCGCATCGCCAACCGCAGCGAGATCAACCAGGTGGCCTTCCTGCGCCGCATGGTGGAGCTGCACCAGGATGCCAAGGACAGCCGCGACCTCGTGGCCAACCTCAAGGGCGAGCTCTCCTTCGGCCGCATCCAGGTGTTCACGCCCAAGGGCGACCTCAAGAGCCTGCCCGAGGGCTCCACGGCCATCGACTTCGCCTACGCCATCCACACCGAGGTCGGCCACCGCTGCTACGGCGCGAAGGTCAACGGGCGCATGATGCCCCTGCGGCAGCCCCTCCAGAACGGCGACCGGGTGGAGGTGCTCACCCGCCCCGACCACAAGCCCAGCCGCGACTGGCTCAGCATCGCCAAGAGCGCAGGCGCCAAGTCCAAGATCCAGGCCTTCATCCGGGAGGAGGAGCGCACCCACGCCATCCAGATGGGCCGTGAGCGCTTCGAACGGGAGCTCCGCGCCGCGGGACTTCATGGTGACGATCCGGAACTGAAGGCCCGCTTCGAGGTGCGCCTCAAGGAGCTGAAGCAGTCCAGCTGGGATGCCTTCTACGCCAGCCTGGGTTTCGGCCGCCTCACGGTGGCCAAATTCATCGACCCGTTGCTGCCGGAGCCCGACCGCCACAAGTTCAAGGGCGAAACCAAGAAGGCGGTCGCCGACGCCATCGTGGTGGACGACACCGAGGGGGTCCTCTATTACCTCGGCCTCTGCTGCAAGCCCGTGTGGGGCGACGAGGTCATCGGCTACATCACGCGCACCCGGGGCGTGGCCATCCACCGGGAGAACTGTCCCCAGATGCAGTCGGAGACCCTGCATCCCGAGCGGCGCATCAGTGTGAGCTGGGGCGGGGCGCCCAAGGGGATGTTCGACGCGGAGCTGGCCCTCGTCACCGAGGATCGCCCGGGGATGGTGGCGGCCATCAGCGAGGCCGTGCAGAAGCTGGGCATCAACATGCAGCGCTTCCACGCCGCCGCTTCCGAAGAGGGCGGGGGGCTCTTCCACATCGCCCTGCGCGTGCGCAGCCGCGAGCACCTCCTGGAGCTCACCCACGCCCTCCGGCGGGTGAAGGGGGTCTACTCCGTGGAGCGGGTGCGGGGATCGGTGTTCGGGAAGATCAAGTGAACCATCCGGTCTGGATTCCGCCGACGGAGGCTCCGCCGGTGGCCTGGGGCGCCATCGAGGCCACCCTCCGGTCGAACTACCGGGGCCCCACCCCCTTCAAGATGAGCCAGCGCATTCCGGACGATCCGCGGCGGGCCGCCGTGGCCCTGGTCCTCCACGGAGATGCGGCGGGAGCCCGCAACGTGGTGCTCGTGCAGCGGGGGCGGACGGCGCCCCACCATCCCGGAGAGCTGGCCTTGCCGGGCGGTATGGTGGAAGCTGGCGACCGGGATCTGCCCCACACCGCCCGCCGGGAACTGGCGGAGGAGCTGGGGGTCACGGGTCACCTCTGGGAGATCGGGTGCTTCGCCGATGGCGTGGCCAAGGCCCGGATCCGGTTCACGCCGGTGCTCTTCCGCTGGGAGGCCCCGGAGCCCACCTTCGCCGTGGATGCGGAGCTGGAGCGGGCCCTGATGGTGCCGTTGCTGCCCTTGCTGGCGGCGCCCTGGACCACGGAGCGGCTCACCCGCCTCAACCTCACCCTCGAGGTCCCCCGCCTGGAGCTTCCAGGGGCGCCCCTCTGGGGGGCCACCGCCTTCGTGCTGAAGGCCTGGCTCGATCACCTGGCCCAGGCGCTCAGGGACTGAAGGGGCGGCCCAGGGGATAGACCTGGGGTCGCCGTTCGCCGACCAGGGCTGCGGCATGGTCCCGGCCGGCGGCATCCCCATACTGCTGCCACATCTCCCGGAGGCGCCGCTTGAGCAGGGCGATGCTTTCCGCGAAGGCCAGATCCGAGAGCTCCTGCTCGGTGTAGGCCCCCACCACCTCGACCACCGCGAAGGCCATGCCCTCCTGGCAGTAACTCCGCCAGGCATCCAGGGGATCCTGCCGCAGCACGCCTTCCACCTGGGCTTTGAAGGTGGGGTTGCAGCCGGGCTGGGGGGCGTCCTGGGCGAGCAGGGGGAGGCTGAGGGCGAGGACGGCCAGGGGACGCATGGGATAGGGGTGCCCGTTCCGGGTCCGGAGTTCCCGTGATGGATCGCCCCGGGAGGAGGGGGCCTGGGGCGACGGATCGGCTCTTGAAATTACCAGCCCTCGAGTTTTGAGGATGGGATGCGGGGGTAAAGGAGGTCATTCCGACCTACCCGTTCGCGCGTGATCGGCCGGGCTCCGGAGAGCAGGTGGCCGAGGAATTAATTGCCCAAAAAATGCATCTAATATCCCATAAATCAACACCTAGCGAATGGCTGTCGATGGCATGGGAACTCGAGATTCTTTTCTGGGAGCCACCATGCGCCGGCACCTCGCCCTTTCAGCCCTCCTGCTCACCTCGGTCGCGACCCTCGGGTCGCTGGGCTGCACCAGCTCCCAGTGGTGCGCGGAGTGCGGGAACCATGCCCCCATCCTCGGGCTCAATTACCAGACCAACCTCGTCTATACGGTGGGAACCCCCATCGCGGTGAACCTGCCCAATCCCGCGGGGGGGACCCCCGTGAATTACACGGTGGTCAGTGGGGCCCTCCCTCCGGGGCTTTCCTTGAATCCCACCACGGGTTTCATCTCCGGCACCCCGACCACGCCGGGTGTCTTCACCCTGGTGGTGCTGGGGACCAACCCCGCCAACACCGCCCGGCAGACCATCACCGTGACCGTGGTGCCGGCCCAGCCGCTGGCCCTGGGCTACATCACCCCCATGGTCTTCGCGGCGAACGCCGGAATCCCCGTTCAACTGCCGACCCTCAGCTTCGCCACTCCGGGCATCGATTCCACCTATGCCGTGACCACCGGTTCCCTTCCGGCGGGTCTGGTGCTGGATGCCGCATCGGGCACCATCGCCGGCTCCCCTACCACGCCCGCCATCGTGGACTTCACCATCACCGCGACCAACGGCACCCGCACGGCGACGCGGGCGATGACCTACACGATCACACCGGCGGGGAGCCTCACCCTCACCTACCCCACCCCGGTGACCTTCGCCGCGGGCACGGCCATCCCGACGCAGACGCCCACGGCCTCCGCCCTCACGCCCGGCATCCCCGGCACCTACGCCCTCACCACGGGAACGCTGGCCCCCGGGCTGACCTTCAATGCGGATGGCACCATCACGGGCACGCCCACCACGCCCGGTGTCTACAGCTTCGGGGTGACCCTCACCAACGGCAGCCGCACGGCCTACTTCGTGCCCACCTACACGGTGACGCCGGCCGGGGCGCTGACGCTGGGGTACACGAGCCCTGTGGAGTTCACCCAAGGCACCGCCATTGCCAGCCAGTCCGCCACCGTGGGCAACGCGACCCCCGGCGTGAGCACCACCTTCGCGCTCACGGGCGGCAGCCTGCCCGGGGGGCTCAGCCTCAGCAGCAGCACCGGCGCCATCACGGGCACCCCCACCACCCCCGGCGTGTTCACCTTCACCGTGGCGGCCACCAATGGCGCCCGTAACGCCACGGCCACGCCCACCTACACGGTGGTTTCCAGCTCGCCCATGACCCTGAGCTACGCCTCGCCCCAGTTCTTCCCCGTGGGCTCGGCCATCGCCAGCCAGAACCCCACCACGGGCAACCTCACCCCGGGCGTGAGCACCACCTATGCGGTCACCGCGGGCAGCCTCCCCGCCGGGCTCACCCTGAACGCCGCCACCGGCGCCATCACCGGCACCCCCAGCGTCACGGGCGTGAGCGCCTTCACCGTGACGGCCACCAACGGCACCCGCTCCGCCACCGCCAGCCCCACCTACGTGGTGGAGGAGACCACGACCCTCGGCCTGGCCTACGTCACCCCGCGCACCTTCACCCAGGGCACGGCCATCGCGACCCAGACGGGCACCGTGACCAATGCCACCGCGGGCGTGACCACCACCTTCGCGGTGACCTCCGGCAGCCTGCCGGCGGGCCTCACGCTCAATGCGGATGGCACCATCACGGGGACGCCCACCACCGCGGGGGTGGCCACCTTCACGGTGACCGCCACCAACGGCACCCGCACCGCGACGAGCGCGCCCACCTACACGGTGGAGAGCTCCGCCACCTTGACCGTGGCCTACACCACCCCCCGCACCTTCACCCAGGGCACGGCCATCGCCACCCAGACGCCCACGGTGGGCAACGCCACCCCCGGGGTGACCACCACCTACGCGGTCACCTCGGGCAGCCTGCCGGCGGGCCTCACGCTGAACGCCGACGGCACCATCACGGGCACGCCGACCACGGCGGGGGTGACCACCTTCACCGTGACGGCCACCAACGGAACCCGCACCGCCACGAGCACGCCCACCTACACCGTGGAGAGTTCCGCGACGCTGACGCTCGCCTACACCACCCCCCAGACCTTCCCGCCCAGCGTGGCCATCAGCACCCAGACCCCCACGGTGGGCAATGAGACCCCCGGCGTCACGAGCAGCTTCGCCCTCACCTCGGGCAGCCTGCCCACGGGTCTCACCCTGAACGCCGACGGCACCATCACCGGCACCCCCACGGTCGCGGGAACCTACCCCTTCACCGTGACCGTGACCAACGGCACCCGCACGGCGACCTCAAGCCCCTCCTGGACCATCCAGGCCGCGGCCCCCACGGCGCTGAACTACACCACGCCCGTGAGCTACCTCCAGAACGCGGCCATCACGACCAACTCACCCAACCCCACGGGGGGCACCCCCACCTCCTACGCGGTGACCCTGGGCACCCTGCCGGCGGGGCTCAGCCTGAACACCACCACCGGGGACATCACCGGCACGCCCACTGCGGCCACGGCCGGCTCCGTGAACGTCACCATCCGCGGCACCAACGGGGCGGGCAATGCCAGCCAGGTGGTCAACATCACTGTGGTCCCGGCGGCCCCCACGGCCCTCAACTACACCACCCCCGTGACCTACACCAACGGCACGGCCATCACCGCCAACAGTCCGAATCCCAGCGGGGGCACGCCCACCTCCTACGCCATCACCTCCGGCATCCTGCCCGCGGGCCTGAGCATCGATCCCACCACGGGCATCATCTCCGGCACGCCTTCCGCGGCGACCGCCGGCGCGGTGTCCATCACCATCCAAGGCACCAATGTCAGCGGCACCGTGAGCCAGACCCTCAGCATCACCGTGAATGATGCGGCCCCCACGGCCCTGAACTACGGCACGCCGAAGACCTACACCAACGGCACGCCCATCCAGGTGAACAACCCGAATCCCACGGGGGGTACCCCCAACAGCTACACCATCACCTCCGGCACCCTCCCGGCCGGCCTGAGCCTGGATCCCGTCACCGGCGTGATCTCCGGCAAGCCCACGGCGGCCACCGGCGGGGCCGTGTCCATCACCATCCAGGGCTCCAACGGGGTGGGGAACGCCTCCCAGACCATCAGCATCACCGTGAACAATACGGCCCCCACGGCCCTCAACTATTCAACGCCCGTGGTCTACATCCTGGGCACGCCCATCGCGCCCAATGAGCCCAACCCCGTGGGTGGGGCCCCCACCAGCTATGCCGTGACCGCAGGCAGCCTGCCCGCAGGCCTCACCCTGAATCCCACCACCGGGGTCATCACCGGCACGCCCACCGCCCTCACCGGCGGGGCCGTGAATGTCACCATCACCGGCACCAACGCCAGCGGCAGTGCCAGCAAGGTGGTGAACATCAACGTGCCCGCCCCCATCGTGGCGTCCTTCGCGGGCAACCCGACCACCCTGCCCGTGGGCCAGAAGGCCGAGCTCTCCGCCATCTTCTCCGGCGGCACCGGCACCATCGACCAGTCCATCGGGGCCATCGCCTCCGGGGCCAGCCTCTACACCCCCGTGATCAACAGCCCCCAGTCCATCACCTACACCCTGACCGTGACCAACGGCGTTCAGACCGTCACGGCGCCCGCCACCATCACCTGGGTGCCGGCGGCTTCCATCCTCACGGTGCCCATCTCCCTCTCCGGTGGGGGCGGCGTGAACGTCACCACCCCGGGGGACCCCTTCCAGGGCTTCCAGATCGACGTGCCTTCCCAAGGCTCCGTGTGCAACGACACCACCCTGACGGTCATCAAGTCCGCCTCGGCGCCCAGCAGCATCCCGGCCCCGGCCATCCAGGTGTCGGAATCCTTCAGCCTCTCCACGGACATCGGCTACCCCTTCAAGAAGCCCGTGACCGTGACCTTGCCGTACGACACCACCAGCCTCGCCGGTACCGATGTGCCCGTGCCCTTCTACTGGGACCCCGTGTACTCCAAGTGGGTGGCCAACGGCATCAAGTCCTTCGATCCCCTGACCCAGCGGGTGACCTTCACCACCCTGCTGCCGGGCAACTACGTGGTGATGGCCATCCCGAACCTGGCCACCTCCCTCGCCACCACCACCACCGGCTTCACCGCCAACGTGGACGGCTGGTTCCAGCCCAACCAGGGTGTGTTCGACCTGCCCGGCGGCTCCAGCTTCGGCATGAGCTCCTTCGCCTCCTGGTACTTCAGCCAGCGCAAGGCCAGCAACAACAACGCCGGCCTCTACACCCAGTTCCGCCAGGGCCCGGTGGCCAGCGATGACGTGGCCGCCAAGGCCCTCATCAGCCGCCTGGCCAACGGGACCATGGACAGCTGGTCCCAGGTGGTGGATCAGGCCAACTACCAGCTCACGGATGCCCAGACGGGCCTGGCCCTGATCACGGCCCTGCGGGTCACCAGCCAGCCCCAGATCTTCATGATGGGCGAGGCCCGGCCCGTGGTGGACAACGCCCTGGCCACCGTGGTCTGGAGCTACGACAACGCCACGAAGAAGTTCCACCTGATGGATCCCAACTACCCCGGGACCGATCTCACCATCACCTGGAATCCCGCCGCCACCACGGGCGGGTGGACGGCCTACGACCGCGCCGCGGGCTACTTCCCCACCTTCACCCAGTACGCCTTCGAGGGCCACACCAGCATCCACCGCCTGGTGGACTACGAGCGGGCCTTCCAGGGCGCCAACAGCGCCTGGCCCAACCCACCCTTCGCGCAGATCAGCCTCACCCAGGTTGGCAACCTCACCAATCCCACCTACACCGGCTCCCCGCTGCAGGTGCAGGGCTCCAGCAACATCACCATCTCCGGCACCGTGACCAACGGGGATGAGACCACCACCCACGTCTTCATGAGTGAGAACGGGGGTCCGCGCACCCAGGTGGCGCTGGTGGGGAACACCTTCACCTTCACCATCCCCACCCTGGCCGATCCCTATGTGGACCGGATCATGCTCGAGACCACCAGCAACCCCTGCGATCCGACCTTCGCCCACTCCGGCTTCCTGGAGTTCAAGGTGAAGGACCAGGCCCTCCAGCCCTGGTTCAGCAACAGCTGCTTCGAGGCGGGCTACCAGGCCGATGGGGTCACCCCCGTGGGCTGGGTCACCCAGGTGGGCAGCAACTCCGGCAAGCCCTATCCCGGGACGCCCACCTTCGACAGCCTGGGCAACATGACCGGGTACACCATCTCCTGGAGCAACCCCGGGGCCGACAGCGCCCTGGTGAGCGTGGCCAACGATTCCATCGCCACCTCCACCCCACTGCCCCAGGTGCTGGATGGCACCGCCGCCCTGCGCATCAACAACTCCGCCACGGGTGCGCGCATCAGCCGGGCCACGAAGACCATCACCGTGCCCACCTCCATCGCCCACCCCCAGCTCAGCTTCTACTGGGCGGCGGTGCTCCAGAGCGCGGGGCACGGGCCTGCGGACCAGCCCTACGCCGATGTGCTCATCCAGGACGTCACCGACCCCGCCAATGTGACCACGGTGTACTTCAAGCACTTCGCGGCCCAGGATCCCACCTACCCCGGCTGGCAGATCACCGGCGGCTGGGGCGCCATCCCCTGGCAGAAGGTCAGCCTGCCCAACCTCACGGCGCTCAAGGGCCACCAGCTCAAGATCACCCTCACCGCGGCGGACTGCAACCAGGGTGGCCATGGTGGCTACATGTACATGGACAACGTGACCTGCGATTGATGAACCCGATCCCCGTGGCGGGGAGCCCCGGCTTCCCGCCCCGCCTTGGAGCTTCCATGCGAACCCTCCTGCTCACATCCCTGCTGGTGGCCGGCGCCACCTTGGCCGCCCAGGCCCCCACCTTCTCCTGGGGGCGGGGTGAAGTCGGCCTCTTCACCCAGAACAACTCCGATTGCGTGAAGAACACGCCGGGCTTCGGCCTGGGCGTGGGGCACTGGTACAACGCGAGGTGGGGGTCGGAGCTCTACTACGTCCACACCCGCATCGAGAACAAGGCCGAGTCCTGGAAGGCGGGGGAGGACCACCTGGATGTGTCGGCCCTCTACCGGCCCTTCCAGGGGTGGGGGAACTGGATCCCCTTCCTCCGCGGGGGGGTGGGTGGTTCGCGCCTCCAGGCGCCCCTCTCCCTCACCACGAAGCCCACCACCCGCCTCAACTTCATGGTGGGGGCGGGCGCGCAGGTGCTCCTGGGCCCCACGGGCCTGGGCACCGTGGAGCTGCGCTCGGCCACGGTCGAGAGCTCCCTCCGTCGGCAGGAACTCCAAGTGATGGTGGGCGGGGGCTGGCGCTTCGGTGCGCCCGCACCCAAGGCGACCCCCGCGGCACCGCCGCCGGTGCTGCCGCCGCCTCCGCCGCCCAAGGTGGAAGTGGCACCTCCGCCCCCACCCCCGCCGCCTCCGCCAGCCCCTGAGCCGGTGAAGGCGCCGGAGCCTCCACCGGCTCCCGCGCCCGCCCCCGCGCCGCTGCCCACGAAGATCGTGCTGGGCGAGGCCGTGCTCCACTTCCCCAACAATGGGGATGCCCTGGGCGAAGATGCCATCAAGGCCATCCAGGCCGTGGCGGAGCAGCTCAAGGCCTATCCCAAGGACTACACCCTGGTGGTGAGCGGCCACACCTCGAGCCTCGGGCCGAAGGCCCACAACAAGGCCCTCTCCCTGCGCCGGGCCGAGTCCGTGGCCAAGGTGCTGGTGGCCGCGGGCATCCCCGCCGCCCGGGTGCAGGCCGTGGGCCTGGGGCCGGATCAGCCCGTGGCTGAAAACAAGACCCGCGAAGGTCAGAGCAAGAACCGGCGCGTGGAGATCGATGTGAAGACCGCCGACCAGGTGGAGAAGACGCGGACGGACACCTCCACGGTGGACACCCCCGCGGCGAAGCCCGCCAAGGCGGCCAAACCCCTGCCGAAGAAGGGCAAGGGCTGAGGCGAACCGCCCATCCCTGGAAGGGGCCCCGCGAGGGGCCCTTTCCCTTCCGGTAGATTGGAAGCATGCCCATCGCGATCCTCGGCCCCACCGCCTCCGGCAAGTCCGCCCTGGCGGTGGCCGTGGCCGCGCGCATCGGCGGCACCGTGGTGAACGGCGACCCCTTCCAGGCCCTTCAGGGGCTGGCCATCGGCACGGGGCAGCCCGACGTGGCGGAACAGGCGGGTGTGCCCCACCTGGGCTATGGCGTGCTGCCCCTCTCGGCCCGTCCCAACCCCAAGGACTTCGGCGAGCTCGTGCGGGGCTGGGTGGCCGAGGCCGTGAATCCCGTGCTGGTCACGGGGTCCGGGCTCTACCTGCGGGGCATCTGGGAGCAGCTGTCGGACCTTCCGCCGGTGCCGGAAGCCACGGTGGCCAAGGTGCGGGCCTGGGGGGAGCGGCTGGGCACGCCGACCCTGCACCGCTACCTGGCGGCGGTGGACCCGGCGCGGGGCGGGGAACTGCACCCCAACGACACGGCCCGGGTGCAGCGGGCGCTGGTGCTCCACCTGGCCACGGGTCGCCGCCCTTCCGAGCTGCTGTCGGGCGTGGCCTCGGGCGTGCCCGCGGGATGGCGGGCCCTGGCGGTGCGGCCCACCCGTGAGGCGCAGCGGGCCCGGATCGCCCGGCGCGTGGGGGCCCAGGTGGCGGCGGGCTGGCCCGCGGAGGTGGCGGACCTGGTGGCCGCGGGGCATGGCGGGGACCTCGACGCCCTAAGACCCCTGGGCTACCGCGAGTGGCGCGAGGGCGGAGCCCCGGGCGCGGTGGCGGCCGCCATCATCACCGCCACCCAGCAGTACGCCAAGCGGCAGGCCACCTTCTTCGGCAATCAATGGCCCGAGGTCCCCACCTGGGATCCCGACGCGGAGCCGCTGGAGGCCGCCTTCCACCGGTTGGGAGTGCCATGAGAACCGAGGTCTTCTTCGAAGGACGCACCTCCGTGGATGTGGCACAGGGTCCAGGGTGGGCCTGGATCGGCCTGCGGAGTGGCGATGGGTTCCATCGCCTCCATGCGGAGACCCTGCGGGCCCTCGACCGCTGCTTCCTCGAGCTGCGCTGGGCGGGGGCGCGGCGGATCGCCCTCTCGGGCTCCGCCTGGATCACGGGTCCCGGTCACCACTTCTGCGCGGGCGCGGACCTGCACGAAGTGGGTTCCCTGGATCCCGTGACGGCGGAGCCCTTCGCCCGCCTGGGCCAACAGGTGATGCAGCACCTCCTCTGGCCCGGCTGGCGCACCCTCACCCTGGGCAGCGGGGTGGCCATGGGCGGTGGCTGCGACCTGCTCCTGCACGGCCAGGAACGCTGGGCGGTGGAGGGGCTGAAGCTGGCGCACCCCGCGGCCAAGCACGGCATCCTCACCGGATTTGGCGGCACCGTGCGGTTGGTGGAGCTGCTGGGAGCGGCCGGAGCGGATCGCCTCTTCGCCGGCCTCGAACACTGGGATGCCGCCGAAGCGCTGCGGGCCGGAGCGGTGCAGCGGGTGCTCCCCGGCCCCGAGGTCCGGGACTGGGTGCGGGATTGGCTCAGGGCTTGAAGCCGCCGCCCAAGGCGATGGCCAAGCCGAAGATCCCGGCGTACACGCAGCAACAGAGGACGATGGGCGAAAGGGCGGCGCAGACCCCCCGCCAGGTGTCCGTGCGGTGCATACGGGCCAGCCCCATGCCCAGCACCACGGGCACCAGGATCAGGACGATGTAGTTCACCAGGGGGATGAGGCTGCCCAGGTTGAGGAAGGCCAGGGCGTAACCGGTGGCCCGGATGGTCTGGATGAGGGGTTCCCCCTGTCGGAGGCCTCCCCACAGCCAGAGGCAGGCGTGGTTGAGGAGGCCCCACAGGAGGATCTGCACGAAGTAGAGCAGGGGCACCAGGGCCACCGCTCCGATCACCGCGGCGATGATCACCCCGGCGGGCAGGCCCGAGGTCCCCCTGAGGTCCTTCATGATCTCGGTGAAGAAGATGGCGCCGAAAACCAGGGCCAGGGCCCCGAAGATCAGGAAGATCGGGGCCGTGAGCAGCAGGACGAAGCGCCAGGGGGCCCCCAGGCTGTCGCCGGAGGGCACCCGCGCCATGAAGTCGAGGGGGGACCGGAAGGCCAGTCCCAGCGTCTCCCCCACCCGGCTCCAGAAGCGGGGGAACTGCCCGGGATCCTCCCAGGGCACCCGGGCCTGGGCCAGCTCCGGGGAGGTGGGGAGTTCCAGTTCCGAGGTGGCGGGCGCCTGGTAGGGGTTGAATTCCTGGGGATCACTGGCCATACCGCAGGGTACCAGCCCCTATAATGGCCCTTTGACGGTTCCCCTTGACCCCTGACTCCAGCTTCGGCTCCTACCGACTCATCCAGGCCCTCGGCGAAGGGGCCATGGGCACCGTGTGGCGGGCCCTGGATCTCCGGCTGGAACGGCAGGTGGCCCTGAAGATCCTCAAGGATGTGGATGAACACCGGCGCCGGGCCCTGCTTGCGGAGGCCAAGCTGGCCTGCCAGCTCAATCATCCGAACATCGCCCACATCTATGACGCGGGCGAGGTGGACGATGTGCCCTACATCGCCATGGAACTGGTCGAAGGGGAAGGCCTCCGCCAGCTGGTGGGCGCGCCCATGCCGCTGGCGAAGCTGCTCTCCATCGCCAAGCAGGCGGCCTCGGCCCTGGCCCATGCCCACCTGAAGGGCATCGTGCACCGGGACATCAAGCCCGAGAACCTGGTCATCACCGAGGATGGCACCCTCAAGATCCTGGACTTCGGCATCGCCCGGCGCGAGGCGGAGCAGCAGGCCGCGAGCGCCACCAGCCACCACATGACCCTCATCGAGCGCACGGCCCCGGGCTACAGCCAGGGCACGCCCGCCTACATGAGCCCCGAGCAGGCCAATGGCCTCGCCCTCACCGGGGCTTCCGATCAGTTCTCCCTCGGGGTGGTGCTCTTCGAACTCGCCACGGGGATCCGCCCCTTCCAGCGGGAGACCCTGGTGGAGACCCTCTTCGCCGTGGTGAAGGATGATCCCCCGGCCCTGGCGGGGCTCCGGCCCGACCTTCCCCCGGGCGTGGCCAAGGCCATCCACCGCATGCTCGCCAAGCGGGCGGAGGATCGTTACCCCGCCATGCAGGCCGCGGTCACGGCCCTGGAGGATGAGGTTCCCACCCAGGCCGTGCCTTCCGTTCCCGTGAGCGCGCCCCGGAGCGCGCTCCGCCCCTGGGTCCTTGGGGGGGCCGCCTTGGCGCTGGTCGCCGCAGCCTCGGCCGGGACCTGGTTCCTCAAGGGGCGGGTCCACTCGGGTCTCGAGGAGGCCCGGGCCCAGGCGGGGGTGGATTCCCGCAAGGGGCGCCGGGTCATCGCCGTGCTGCCCCTGGAGCAGCTGCGCCCCGATCCCGAGCACGCCTGGCTGGGCAGCAGCTTCGCCGACGCCATGGGCATGGGACTGGTGCAGCGGGAGGATCTCCTGGTTCTGGACCGCCTGCGCGTGGTGGAGGTCATGCAGCGCATGGGCGACACCCCCGGGCAGGCGCCCAAGGCCCTGGGGGAGTTGGGCAAGGCCCTCAATGCGGAAGTGCTCGTGCTGGGCAGCTACCAGGTGGCCGGCGACCGGGTGCGGCTCACGGTGCGGGTCATCGACGCGAAGCTGGGTGCCACCCAGAAGCAGTTCCAGCTGGATCGCCCCATGGCGGAGATGCTGAAGCTGGAGGATGAACTCCAGGGGCGGCTGGGCAAGGAACTGGGCTCCGGGGAGGCGGGGGGCACGCTGCGACAGGCCCGGGATCCCCGCACCCGCGAACTGCTGGCCCGCGCGGAGACCATCCTCACCGAGGGCAACCAGGACAGCCTCCAGGTGGCCCGCAACTTCTTCCGCTCGGCCCTGGAGCTGGAACCGGACTACGCCCCGGCTCAGGCGGGAATGGCCTGGGTCCTCGCGGAAACCGGATCCATCATGGCCCTGAACCAGGCCCGGTTCCAGGAGGCCCAGACCACCCTCATCGAGGCGAAGGGGCACGCCGAGAAGGCCATCGCTCTGGATCCGAGCGTCGGGCGGGCCTACCGGGCCCTCGCAGCCATCCGGGTTCGGCAGGGGGACCTGGATGGGGCCGCCCGTGCCGCGCTGCAGGCTTCCCACCTGGATCCGGGCGACTACCGCGCCTACGACATGCTGGCCGACGTCTTCGCCTCCCTGGAAGGGGACGAGAACCACGCCACCGCGCGCCGCTACTTCGAGAAGAGCCTGGCCCTCTATCCCCAGAGCTGGAACGCCTACCACCGCCTGGGGGTGCTCCTGCAGAACACCGGCCAGTGCGCCGAGGCGGTGACCTTCAGCGAGAAGGCCATCCAGCTCCGTCCAACCGCCGAGTTCGCCTACATCACCGCCGCCGACAGCTGCTTCTGGCTGGGTCGCACCGCGGAAGGCGAAACCTGGGTGCGCAAGGGCCTGGCCCAGAGCCCCAGCAGCCCCATCCTCAAGGGCCTCGCGGCTTACGCCGCGGCGGAGCGGAAGGATGGCGACGAAGTCCAGAAATGGCAGTCGGAGCTGCGCAACGCCTGGCCGGAGACCAGCGCCACCGCGGTGTTCGTGAGCGGGCTCGGGGCCCTGGCCAAGCGGGACCTTCCGGGCCTCCAGGCGGCCTGGCTGCCCTACCTCCAGCGGCTCCAGGCGGAAGACCTCACCCGCAAGGGCTACAACGAGCGCCGGGCCACCTCCGTGAACACGTACTTCATGGCCCGGGTGCTCACGGCCCAGGGGGATCGCGTGAATGGCGCCGCGCTGCTGGAGCTGGCGGAGCGGCTTCACTCCGGCAAGAAGCAGGTGGCCGCCAAGGATCCCGCCTTCCGGAACTGAGCCGCGGCCTTCAGGGGCGGGCCAGGGCCTCGATGCGGTTGCGGGTCTCGGTCATGAGGGCCTCGCGGTCCCGGAATCCGGCAGGATCCAGGGGCGTGCCCACCCGAAGGCGGTAGACCCCGGGGCGGATGCGCCGATCGCCCGGGGCGAGCACCTCATAGGCCCCATACAGGCCCATGGGCACCACGGGCACGCTCGCCTCGAGGGCGAGGTTGAAGGAACCCTTCTTGAAGGGGAGCAGTTCCCCGGTGCGGGTGCGGGTGCCCTCGGGGAAGACCACCACGCTCTTGCCGGAGCGGATCCCCGCGGCGGCCTGGGAGAGGCTGCCGATGGCCCGCTCCCGGTGGCCGCGGTCGATGAAGATGACCCCGGCGCACATGGCCGCCCAACCCACGAAGGGGATGTACTTCACTTCCTTCTTGGCGATGAACACCGGATGGGCGGGCACCACGCCCACCAGGAAGGGCGGGTCCAGCTGGCTCTCGTGGTTGCACATGAAGATGCAGGGCTGGGTGCCGGTCCGGATGGCTTCGGGCAGGTCCTCCCAGCCCTCGATGGACCACCGGATCCCGCAGAAGGCGAACACGCTCCTGTAGAACATGGGGGCGATGCTGAAGAAGGCGCGGCGGGGCCCCAGGAAGGGCGCGGCCAGCAGGATGGACATCACGGTCACGATGACCATCAGCACGCCGAAGGCCATGCTCACGATCCCGAAGACCCAGTTGTCCCTGAGGCTGTTCACCTTGCGGCTCCTGCGGCGTTACCTCCAGATAACGTAACAGGTGCACCGGGCTGCCGTCAGGGCACCGGGTCCTCGCCCCCGTTCGTGAAGGGGGAGCAGCGCAGCAACCGCCAGGTGGTGAGCAGGCCGCCCCGAAGCGTGCCGTACTTGCGCACGCAGCCCAGGCCGTAGTGGCTGCAGGTGGGGCGGAACTTGCACTGGGTGGGCAGGTTCTTCGAGAGCACGACCTGGTAGGCGCGGATGGCGCCCCGCGCCGCCCAGGCCGTGGGCTGGAGGTACACCGGGAGCAGGGCTTCCAGGCCCAGCAAGATGGCGATCGTCCAAAGCGGGTGGACGGCGACCCAGATGGCCAGCTGGGCCATCCGTTTCACGCTCCGGCCTTGGAGAGTTCTTCCTTGTAGGCCCGGGCCTCGTCGAGGAAGGCGGGCACGAGGTCCTCCTCCTTCACTTTGCGCACGAGCACACCGCGGCGGTAGATGAGGCCCTCGCCGGCGCCGCCGGCCACACCCAGATCCGCATCCATGGCTTCACCCGGGCCGTTCACCACACAGCCCATCACGGCGTAGGTGATGCCCTCGTGGCCGATCTCCCGAAGGCCGGCCTCGATCTCGTTGGCCACCCGGTTGAGGTCGATCTGCACCCGGCCGCAGCTGGGGCAGCTCACCATGCGGAAGCCGCCCTCGCGCAATCCCAGGGCCCGCAGCATCTCGTGGCCCACCTTGCACTCCTCGGTGCCTTCGCCGGTCAGGGACACGCGGATGGTGTCGCCGATGCCCTCGGCCATGAGGATGCCGAGCCCCAGGGAGGAGCGGATGGTGCCCCCGAAGGGGGTGCCCGCCTCGGTGACCCCCAGGTGGAAGGGGTAGTCCACCTGCTTGGCCAGCAGGCGGTAGGCCTGCACCGTGCGGATCACGTCGCTGGCCTTGAGGGAGATCTTCGTGTTGTAGAACCCCTCCTTCTCGAGGAGTTCGAGGTGGCGGAGGGCGCTCTCCACCATGGCCTCGGGGGTCGCGGTGCCGTACTTCTCCAGCAGCTCCTTCTCCAGGGAGCCGCCATTCACGCCGATGCGGATGGGGATCCCCTTCTCGCCGGCCTTGTCCACCACGGCCCGCACGCGGTCCTGGCCGCCGATGTTGCCGGGATTGATCCGGAGGCAGGCGGCGCCGCCATCGGCCGCCACCAGGGCGAGGCGGTAGTCGAAGTGGATGTCGGCCACCACGGGGATGGGGCTGCGGGCGGTGATCTCGTGGAAGACCTCGCCGGCCTTCTTCGTGGGCACGGACACGCGCACGATCTCGCAGCCGGCCCCGGCGTAGGCGTAGATCTGCTGGACCGTGGCCTCCACATCCCGCGTGTCGGTCTTGGTCATGCTCTGCACGCTGATGGGCGCGTCGCCCCCCACGGGCACCTTGCCCACCATGATCTGGCGGGTCTTGCGGCGGGGGGAGAGGGGCTGGAGCTCGGACATCGGATCCTCGGGCCCTCAGTTTACCGGGCTTCCCCTCAAACGGCCGGACGCCCCGAGGGGCGTCCGGATCCGGGGCTATTTCAGACCTACCGCTTCAGATTCAGGGTCTCCTGGAGCAGCTCGTCGGTGGTGGTCACGATCTTGCCGTTGGCCTGGTAGCCGCGCTGGCTGAGGATCAGCTTGGTGAACTCGCTGGCCACGTCCACGTTGGCCAGTTCCAGGTTGGCGCCCAGCACGCCGCCGCGGCCGCCGCTGTTGGCCACGCCGATGGTGGGGCTGCCGGAGGAGAGGCTCTGGCTCCACTGGTTGTTGCCCTGCTGCACGAGGCCGTTGTTGTTGTTGAAGGTGGCCAGGGCCACCTGGGCCAGGGGGATCACCTGGCCGTTGGTGAAGGAACCCGTGACGACGCCGTTCTGGTCCACCGTGAGGTCCCGCAGGGTGCCGGCGCCGTACCCGTCCTGGAAGCTGCTGCTGGTGCCGCTGGGAGCGCTGTACTGGGTGAAGTTCGAGCTGCCATCGGGGTTCACCACGTCGAAGGTGATCGCGCTGGGGTTGGTGCCGTTGCCCCAGTTGATGTTGAGCACGGGGTTCGCGGCCAGCGTGTTCCCGGCGCCGTTGACATCCAGCAGGGTGCCGGAGGCGGAGAAGGTGATGGTGCCGGTGTTCTGGCCGCCGATGGTGGCGCCCGTGGGCCCGGTGACGGCGTAGGACCAGGTGTTCACGCCGGTCTTGGTGTAGGTGACGATGAGGTTCTGGGGATTGCCCTGGGAGTCATACACCTGGATGGGGGTGGTGAGCACGGAGGTGGGGCCGGCCAGGGCTGCGGCGTTGAGGTTCACCCCCAGGCGGAAGTTCTGGGTGGCGAAGGCCGCCGAGGTGGTGCCCGTGGCGATCTGGATGGGGGCGATGGCGGTGCTGGTGTTGATGAGGCCCGTCACGGGGTCGCGGCCCCAGCCCATGACGTTGGCGCCGTTGGCGGACACGAGGAAGCCGTTGTTGTTGCGGGTGAAGTTCCCGGCCCGGGAGAAGGTCTGGCCGCCGCCCACGGGCTGGAGCACGAAGAAGCCCGCACCCTGGATGGCCATGTCCAGCGCGTTGCCGGTGGACTGGAAGCTGCTCTGGCTGAAGTCCTGGCTCACGCTGTTGATCTGCACGCCCAGGCCGAACTGGATGGGGTTGCCGTTGCCCTGGGTGGACACGCCGCCCAGGCTCGTGCTGAAGATGTCGCGGAAGGTGGTGGAGCTCCCCTTGTACCCCACGGTGTTGAGGTTCGAGAGGTTGTTGCCGATCACGTTCAGCGCGTTGGCGTTGGTGGCGAGGCCGCTGAGGCCGGAGTAGAAGGCGGAGAAGAGGGACATGGGGGATTCCTTTCAGGCTGGAGGCTGGAGACTGGAGGTGGGGGTTAGCCGGTGACTTCCATGACGTCGGAGAGGAGGAAGGAGGCGGCGCCGGACTGGAGGAGGATCTGACCGTTGAGGAAGCTCACGGAGTCCACCTTCATGAGGAAGGCGGTGGCGAAGTCCACGGCCTTGTCGGTGCCGGGGTCCTTGGCGTTGACCGTCACGCTGTAGGTGCCATCGGGCAGCTTGTTGCCCGCGGAGTCGGTGCCATCCCAGGCGATGTCGTGCACACCCTTGCTGAGCTGGCCCTGGTCGAGGGTGGCGACGACCTTGCCGGTGGCATCCTTCACCGTGAGGGTGACCTTGGCGTCGCCCGCGAGGTTCAGGGCCATGCTGGACTTGCCGCCCTGCAGGGCGAAGCCGGAGCCCACCACCTTCACCGTGCGGCCCACCATGGCCGCGGCCTGGAACTGGGCGAGTCCGTTGTTCTGCCCCTGGATGCCGCTGAGCAGGGAGTTGGTCTTGGTGGCCTGCTCCAGGCTGCTGAAGGAGGTGAGCTGCTGCACCATCTTGTCGGGGTCCTGCCCCTGCCCCGTGGGGTCCTGGTTCTGCAGCTGCGCCACGAGGAGCTTCAGGAAGGCATCCTGGTCGATCTCGTTCTTGGACGTCTTCTTGACGGTGCCGGGCAGCTGGGATGTGGGGTCGGTGGCGGTGAGGGTGGAAACGGTCATGGGGTGCTCCTGCGGGTGGGTCCGTTCATGGCGCGTGCCAATCAGGCGTAGAGCTCGATGCGGCGCGGGTTCGCGCCGCGGGGCGGCGCGCCGGGGGGCGCTTCCTGCCGGGCATTCCGCAGGGAGGGGTCCTCACCCCGACCCGAGGGCAGGGGGGCATGCCGGGGTTCAGGGGCGTGGCGGGAGGCATCGCCGCCCTGCTGCAGATCGAAGCTGCCCAGCTGGAGGCCGGACTGCTTGAGGGCCGCCTCCAGGGAGGCCCGTCCATCCTGCAGGGCCTGCATGGCCGCAGGTTCCTGCACGAGCACCTTGGCGTGCACCTGGCCCTGCTCGACCTTCAATTCGATGGAGACCTTGCCCAGGCTTTCCGGGTGGAGCTGAAGGCGGGCCTCAGGCACGGGCCCCTTCACCATCCAGCGGAGGGTGCCTTCCACCTGGGCCACCACGGGCGACGGGATGGCGCGGGCCGTGGGGGCCACCTCAGCCACCGGTGTCGTCACGGCGGGGGCGGAGACGGAGACGGGCTCCCGAGTCAGCGCGGGGGAGGTGGGGCGGGGCGCCTCGGCCCGGGTGGGCTCGACCTTCGGCCCTTCGACCCGGGGCCCCTCGGTGCGGGGAGGTTCGGCCCGAGGCGTCGGGGGGGTATCCGGGGCCGCGGCTTCGGTCGGGAAGGGGCGCCCATCGCCCAGGGGCTGGGACGTGCCGCTGGGTGCGGGGGGCACCGGGGCCTGGGTGGGGGCCGCGGCCTTCGGGGCCTCGGGGAGGGACCGGGGGATGCCGGGGACGGGCAGCGGGCCGGCCGTGGCTTCGGCAGCCTGGGGCGCGGGCGTGGCCAGGTGCTCGGCCCGGAGGGCCCGCTCCGTGGGAAGCTGGGCGGGCGGAGCAGGGGCCCCCGGGGCGGCCTCTGCCACCAGCGGTTCGCCCGGCGCGGGGACGGGGGGAGCGGTCGGGATCGGGGGAGCCGCCAGGGGTGCGGATGGGACGACCGCCAGGGGCTCGACCGCCGGAGCCGGAAGCGCGGTGGGCCCGACCGACGGAGCCCCCACTGGAAGGGGGACCGCGGCGGGGTTGGGAAGGTCGGCGCCCGCCACCGGGGCGGGGGTGATCCCCACGGCAAGGGGGGTCGGGACCTCCGGGGCCGCCGGCAGGGCGGGCAGGGCGGGCAGGGCAGGCAGGCGGGGCGTGGAGGGCACCTCCGCCGGGGTCGGCACCTCCGCGCGCCCGGCCGGGGCTTCCGGAGCCGAGACCTCCGCCTTGGAAGCCGGGGGGCCCTCGGGGCGTCGCTCCGGGCCCTCCGCCTTGAGGGAGGTGACGCCGGCTTCCCGGCCCTCGGGGGTGGCCGCCTCGGGGTGCGGCGGCGGCTCGGGGGCGGGGGCCGCCTGGAAGGGCAGGAGGGAGGCCATCACGGCGCCGAAGCGGGCGTCCTGGGGATCGGGGGCCTCCTCCCGCTTGGGCGGAAGGGGGGAGGCGGGGGCTGTCACCGGCAAGGCTTGCATGGGGACCTCAGGGCGTCCCCCTCCCTGGGCCAGCCCCGTGCCGAAGGGGCGGGCGATTTTGGCCGGGTCGGGCCGGATCAGCCTCCCGGGCCTAGGCCGCCGGCTTTTCCTCCGCCTTCTTGCTGAGGCCCACCCGCTCGCTCACCCGGCCGGCCAGGGGGGCATCCAGGGTGGCCAGGGCATCCATGAGCTTGGCGGCCTTCTTGGGGCTCATGCCCGCCACCAGGGCCACGGCCACATCCATGTTCCGGGTGGCCAGCTCCTTGAGGGCGGCGGCGCCGGGGGTGGGGTCCATGGCCTCATAGGTGCGGATGAGCTGGGGATCGATGGTCTTCCGGGCCCGGAGGTCCTCGAGCTTCTTGATCTCGTCGAGGATGCCCTTCTCCTTGGCCAGGATCTCGGTGCGCTGGGTGTCGAGGGTGGCCTGCAGGGCGGTGAGGCGCTGCTCCAGCTCCCGCAGCTCCAGCTCCTTCTGGGCCAGCTGCTTCTCCTTGAGCTGGAGGTTCTGGGCCAGCTCGGCCACCTTCACACCCCCCGTGGCGGGGGCCTTGGGGGCCTGGGCATCCTGGGCGGACAGCCAGATGACCCCGGCGCTGAGGGCGAGGGGCAGGGCGACCCAGGCGAGCATCTTCGGATTCATGGGGACCTCGGGAACGGCGGGCGGGCGTCAAGGGGCCGACGCCCATCCCAGGAGAGCAAAAGCAGGGCCGGATCGCCCCGATGGGCCATCATCGGAGGGATGGATGAATGGCTCTCCCCGCCCCCCCTGACGATCCGCGATCTGGCTTACGCCGTGATCGACCTGGAGACCACGGGCATGTCGCCCACCTCGGGGTGGACGAAGACCGGCGCCTTCCGGGCCGCGGCGGAGATCACGGAGTTCGGCGTGGTGAAGCTGCAGGGGGCCGTGGTGCAGGACCGCTTCCAGCGCCTGGTGGCCATCGAGGGCTACGTGAGCCCGATCATCACGAAGATCACGGGCATCACGGGGCCCATGCTGGCGAACGCCCCGAGCCTGGAGCAGGTGGCCCTGGAGCTGGCGCCCTTCCTGGAGGGCACCGTGTGGGTGGCCCACCATGCGGCCTTCGACGGATCCTTCCTCAAGGCCTACCTGCCCGCGGGGCTCTGGTCCCGGCACCGCATCATCTGCACGAAGAAGCTGGCCCAGGCCCTGGTGCCCGAGTGCAAGGGCTACAGCCTCCAGAAGCTGTGCGAGCACTTCGGCATCGTGAACTCCCGGGCCCACCGCGCCCTGCAGGACGCGGAGGCCACGGCGGAGCTGCTCCAGCACCTCCAGGTGCGGGCCGAGGCCCAGGGCCTCAGCGCGGAGGAGTTCCTCCAGCGGGGGGAGCTGGCCTGGAAGGGGCTGTAGCCCCGGGGTTCCGGCGGCCGGCCTCGGTGAGGCGCTGGCCCAGCCCCGGCTGGATCCCCTCCAGGGCGGCCACCACGGCATCGGCCTCCGGGCCCTGGCGCGTGGCACGCAGAGCTTCGGTCCAGGGGCGGAGGAGCCCCAGGGCCGCACGGATCTGCCCCAGGGCCATCTGACCCTGCACCACCCGGTTCACCTCCTCCGGGCTGGGGGGGCCGCCGGGACCCGGCTGTGCGCCCCTGCGGTTCCGTTCGGCGGTCTGGGCGGCAGTGGCCAGGCGGGGCTTCAGGGACTCCCAGAAGGGGCGACCGAAGGCGGCCAGTTCCTTCACGCGGCCCTGCGCCTGCAGCCGCTCCGCCACGGCGCTGCCCACCTGGGTCGGAAGGGGGCCCTCCTCGCCCGGCTCCAGGGGCGGCAAGGGCAGCCGCAGCAGCAGGGCCGCGGCATCGCCCTGACCGGAGACGCGGGTCCAATCCAGCCAGGCCAGCCAGGTGGGGGTGTCCTGGGGCCAGCGGCGCAGGGCGCCTTCCAGCTCCGCGGCCTTGCGGCGGGCGGGCCCCGCCCACAGCTCGGGCAGGGGCTGGAAGGCCTCCTCCAGGAAGGGCTCCGCCACCTTCTGGGCATCCTCCAGGAGCTGCGCCTCCAGGCGTGGATGGGGCATCCGCTCCCGCAGCAGCTGGAGTCGGAGCTTGCGGGCGGTGAGGAGGTCGGGGTGTTCCTTGAGGGCCCGGCGGAGCTGGGCCAGGCGGGGCTCCCCCTGGCGGCGGGCCGCGTCGGCGAGGGCCGCCGCGGTGGGGGCCTCGGTGCCGGAGGCGAAGATGTCGTCACCTTTCCGTAGGAGCCAGCGGGGCTCCGGCCCCCAGCCCTGGCGCTCCCGCAGGTCGTTCCACGCCTTCGCCTCCAGGCGCCCGAAGGCCAGCTCCGAGGGGCCCCAGTCATCGAAGGCGGGATGGGTGGTCAGGGATCCCCAGGCGGCGCTCCAGTCCGGAGTGCCCGCCAGCTCGAGGCGGAGCACGGGGGCCTCTTCGGCCTCGTCCATGCGCTTGGCCTTCGCCTTGGCCTGCGCCAGCTGGCGGCCCTCCTGGATGGTGGTGAAGAGGCGGGTGCGATCCTCCGGGGTGAGGTAGGGATCCTCGCCCCCGGCCGGCTGCAGCAGGGGGAAGAGGGCCATGACCCGCCCCATGAACCCCACATCCGGCAGGGCCTCCTGGTCGGACTGGAGGGTGCGGAAGGCCTCCTCCTTCCGACGCTGCCCGAAGAGGGCCGCCACCCGGGCGGAGCGCCAGGCCGCATCGGAGCTCCAGGTGGTGGTCTCGGGGATCGTGCGGGTGGCCAAGGTCTCGAGGGCGGCGGCGGCGCCGCTGCGGAGGTGGAACTCCACCAGGGGCTGCACGGCCCCCGGGGGCAGGAGCGGCTGCCCGGGGAGCTTCGGCAGGCGGGCGATCAGGGCCTCGGCCTCGCCAGGCTGGCTGGCGAAGAGTCCCCACAGCGACCAGAGGGGGCCCTGGGCGGGATCGCGCAGCAGGGCACCTTCCACATCCTCCCGCAGCCGGCGGCGCAGGTCCGGGGCGAGGGGGGCGGTGGTCCGGTTCAGCAGGTCCCGGAGCAACGCGCTCCAGAGCGGCCCCGGGGCATGGCGTGGCCAGTCCGGCAGGTCCCGCAGCCGCTCCAGCGCCCCTTCCAGGGCCGCGAGGTTGGCGGCACTCAGGGTGGCATCCGGATCGGGATCCAGGCGCCGGGCGCGGGTGGCGAGCAGCTGGATCTGGGCGAGCCGGGCCTGCCCCTGATCCGGCTGCTCCCGCAGGAAGTCCTCCAGGCGGGTGAGTCGGGACACCCAGCCACTGCCCTTCAGCGCGGACAGCACCGCCTCCGGCCGCGGTTCCCCGCCCCAGCTGGCGATCACCCGATCCTCGGCCCCCACCAGCACCACGCGGGGCTCCTCGAGGTTCCACCCCTCCTTGCCCCAGAGGGCCTGCATCTGGGCCTCCGAGGGCGCATCCACCCGCAGCTCCTCGTTCCAGATGAGGCGCAGCTCGGGATCCGTGCGGGACCAGCCCGGGCTCAGGTCGAGGTTCCGGACCCACAGGCGGTGCACGGAGGTGCCCAGGTCGAGGAAGGACCGGAAGGCGCCGCCGCCGCGCCCGGGCAGCCCGGCTCCGCCGGGCCCCTGCTGCCGCCCCTGGGCGGGCCGACCGGAGCCCGGGGTGGCGGGGCGGGGGGCCTGGGCCGACTGGGCGATCAGGGGAAGGGCGAGGAGCAGGGCAGGGGCGCGCACGTCGAAAGGATCCCCCCAATCGCCGCCGGGTTGAATCCCATCAGGGCTTCGCCCGCCCCAGCTCCACCCCAGCCCGGGGATCCTGGGTGCGCCACTCGGATTGAAGGCGCTGCAGGTCGGCCTTCCTGCCCACCGTGGCCAGGGCCTGCAGGGTGGCCCGGGCCAGGGTTTCCAGGTCCTTCCGGGATTGCTGCCGCTGCTCCAGGGCCGCGGTGTCCTCCGCCTCCGGAGCCTCGTGCCCCCAGCCCAGGGCCCGGCGCCAGCCGCCATCCCACTGCAGGAGCCCCCATTCGGCGAGGTCCTTCCAGCGCCCGGCCTGCTCCAGCCGCTGCGCCACGCCCGTGGCCACGTCCAGCGGCAGGGGGCCGGGGCCGCCGCGCCGGGCGCTCTTCCACACGGCCAGACCCCTCAGCAGCTCCGCGGGAGCGGCGGGGCGGGCCTGCACCGACTGCCAATCCATCCAGGCCATCCAGGCATCGAGGCTCTCGGGCCAGCGGCGCAGCCGGGCCTCCGCCCCCGGGAGGGCCCGGCGGGCGGAGGCCTCCCAGAGCGGCAGCTGGGGCTTGAAGTCGGCGCTCCGGAGGATGGGCGCTTCACCCAGGCGGGCACAGGCCTGGGCCAGCTTCAGCTCCAGGCGGGGGTGGGGCATGCGTTCCGTGAGCACCTTCACCAGCTGCTCCTGGGCCTGGCGGTGGTCGGGGTGCACCCGGATGAACGCCTCCAGGCGCTCCAGCAGGGGGGGGCCCACCTTGCGGAGGGCCTGGGCGATGCGGGTGGGATCGGGGGCCTCCACGCCCTGGGCGAGGCACTCCCCCTCATCCCGGATCAGCACCCAGCGGGGACCCTGGGGCAGGTTCAGCACCCTCCGGATCTCGCCTTCCTCCTTCCCCTCCAGATGCAGGAGGGTGAGCTCGCCGGGGATCATAACCCAGCCCCGACCCCAGGCATCGAGCTCGGGATGCCGGTCGACGGCCTCGAAGGTGGAGAGCCAACCCGGCCGACCCAGCACCACCAGGGCCAACCCCCGGGGGATGGAGGGATGGGGCAGCGGAGGGTCCTCCTCCAGGGCGCGCTGCAGATCGGCATGGGCGGGATGGTCAGGGGAGATCCAGGAGGCCAGGGGGGCCTCGCCGAACACGCCCCGATCCGTCCGCCGGGCTTCCTGGATCCAGAGCCTGGCCTCGTCCCCGCAGTCCAGTGCCAGCAGGGCTCCAAGCTTGATCCCGGCCCAGGCCTGGAGCCGTGCGGTCGGATCCCCGGCCCCGGCCAGTTCAGCCTCGGCCCGATCCAGGCGCTGCCGGGGATCCATGCGCAGGGTGATGGCCTCCGCCGCGGCCCGGAGGGGCCAGGGGGTGCCCGGGGCGGGCTCCAGGGTGGCCACGAGGGGCTCCCCATCCACTCCGGGCAGCACCGAGGCCAGACCTCGCCAGGCCTGCCACAGCGACTCCCGGGCGGGATCCCGGCGCAGCTGATCTTCCACGCTCCGGACGATGGCCCGGAAATCCTCCACCAGGGCTTCCTGGGAGGCGATGCCCCCCATGGCGAGGGCGTACATCTCCGTCCAGCTCGCGCCCCGCTCGGGATCCTCCGCCGGCAGGGTGAGAAAGCCCCGGAGGGCCTCCTGGCAGGGCCGGATGACGAGGCGCTGGCCCCCGGGGGAGGCGAGGGCCCGGGCCACGGCGGGATCGGGCGGGTCGTTCATGGACCAGGTGATCCGGAGCTGCGGGCCCTTCTGGCGCTGGGCCTCCAGGATGAAGCGGTACTGCACGAAGCGGCGTTGGGCCTCCGCCACGGCATCGAGCAGGGCATCCCCCTGTTCCGGATGATCCTTGAGGAAGGCCTGCCGCCGGTCCCACCGGGCTGCCCATCCCCCGGCCTCCAGGGCTTCCCGGAGCGCGCTGGCGAGGGGCTCCCCCTGGCCGTGGAGGCGGACCTGCCCCTCGGGGTCGAGCAGGACCCAATCCGGGGCCGGGGCGAGGCCCATCCGTTCCCCCAGCGCGGCCAGGGCGGGTTGGGGGGCTTCCACCATGCGGAGATCCTGGACCACCCGGGCGGGCAGGAGCTCCTCCGAGAAGAGGGCGGCCCGGCCGAACCCCGCCCTCCGCCCGAAGTGCCACGCGGGATGGGCTTCCGGAGGGGTCTTGAGGGTCTCCCGGATCCACATCTCCCACGCATCCTGGGCTGCCAGGCTCAGGCAGCAGGTGGTGAGCAGGAAAAGGTGGGGACGCATGGTGGGATGCGGCATCCTATCACCCATGGAACTCGGCAAATTCCTCGAACTGGTGCGTGGCTACGGGTGGCAGGGCACCGCACTGTGGGCCGTGCTGCTGGCACAGGCCCTGCTCTGGGTGGGGCTCGTGCGCCTGCACCTCACCTTGCGCCGGGAGGAGGCGCCCTGGGAGGAGACGGTGGGGAAGATCCGCAGCGCCCTCCTGCGCAAGCTGAATGGCGCCGAGGAGATCGAGGAACTGAAGGTGCACCGCTACGCCCCCAGCGTGGATCGCCTGGTGGCCCTGCACTTCGCCGAGGAGAAGAGCGACCTCATGACCCGCTTCCTCCTCTTCCGGTGGAAGGTGAAGGAGTGCCTGCGCCCCCACTGGATCCGCTGGGGGCACCTGATCATCGGCTACGGCGGCGTGGTGTGGTTCCTCTACGGCCTCCGCCTCGACATCGGCACCGACGTGCTCAAGCGCACGCCCGTGGATCCCCGCCTGCTCTGGGTCTGGCTGGGCTACGCCATGATCCTGGCCTGGAAGCTGGTGCGCCTGCAGGGCAACCTCGAGCGGGTCCAGCGCAGCCTGCTCATGCCCCGACGGGATGAGTGAAGCCATGGTCGCCGCGATCCTCTTCCTCCTGGGCACCGGCTCCGCTCCGGAGCAGCCGGTTTCGCGCGACCTCACCCCCACCACGGGGGGCATGAAGGCTCTGGTGCGCGATGCGCAGGGCCGGCCGGGGGTGGGGGTGAAGCTCCACTTCAGACACGCGGATGGGCGTCGCTGGGTCACCGCCACCGATGCGCGGGGGGCCTTCGTGGCGGGCGGCCTGCCACCGGGCGACTATGAGCTCACCCTCGAACGGAAGGGGCGCACCTCCCCGGGGTGGCGGATCCGCATCCGCGCGGCGGAGTGGCTGCTGGGGGCGGTTCCGGGACGCGAATCCCTGGACCTGCTCATCGCCGGTCCGGCGGTGTATGAATCCACCGTGAAGGCCCCCCTCGTGAAGGCGCGGCCGGGCTCGGAAAAGATCCCCATGCACTGATGACCCGGGTCGCCGTTCGTTCCTCCCGCGGCGCCGCCGCCCGCCGCTTCGGTCTCTGGACCGAGCGCCTCACGCTGTG
The DNA here is from genome assembly GCA_044229665.1 of Holophagaceae bacterium. Classification (GTDB taxonomy): domain Bacteria; phylum Acidobacteriota; class Holophagae; order Holophagales; family Holophagaceae; genus JAFDVN01. The sequence goes on along the minus strand of JBGASN010000022.1, from coordinate 25,157 downwards.
GCTGCTCTGGCTCCGCGGCTTCGAATTCGTGGGGTGGCGGGAGCAGGTGGGGCGCTGGGAGCTGGACCTGGTGATGGCCCGAGGCCCCGAGCTCCGGGTGGTGGAGGTGAAGGCCCGGGCCCGGGGCGCCTGGGTGGGCGGGGACCAGGCCCTGGGGTCCGCCCAGCGCCTCCGGTTGCAGCGGACCCTCATGCACTGGCTGGATCGGCGCCCCTGGCCCGGCCAGATCACCTTCCAGCGGGTGAGCTGGCGGGGCTGGCGCTGCCGCTTCCACGCCCCGGAACGCTGGGAGGGCCTGGGAATGGGCCGATGAGGCGCTGGTCCCCGCTTGCCCTCGGAGTGGCGCTGGCGGCCCAGGATCCCACCGCGCGGCTGGAGGGATTGCTGGGCACGCCCTATCGGGTGGATGGGGCCCAGGATGACCAGGGGCGCTACGTCACCTTCACCGCGCCGGCTTCGGTGCAGGCCACGCCAGGGCTCAACTGCTCGGGATTCGTGCTGGCCGCGGCGCGGCGGGTGCTCGGTTTCTCGGGGGATCCCGGGGTGGCCGGGCGGGACCGCCTCGGCGACAGTGGCCCGGGAGCTCCCGGCGGGGCGGACTGGGACTTCGGATGGGACCTGGTGCTGAACCTGAGTGAGGGGCGCGACCGCCGCTGGCTCACGCCCACGGGTGGGTTGGCGGTGGCAGCGGACGCCCGCACGGTCCGGGGCTTCGGGATGCACGACGGTGCGGCCTGGGGCGCCCTGCTCCCGAAGCTCTCGGAGGAACGGGTGTACCTGGTGGTGTTGAACCGGAGCCGGGGCGGCCGGGTGCAGCACCACCATGTGGCCGTGATCCTCCGGCAGCGCGCCCACGTCTGGTTCCACCAGGCCCTCCCCGGCGGGCGGGCCCATCGCCTGGACCTGGCGACCCCCGGGGGCATGGGCCGCCTCCGGGCGATGTTCGGCCCCGGGGAGCGGGTGCGGATCCTCGAAGTCACCCCACCCCATCCCTGACCCGACCCTGGCGAACCCGTGCCAAACCTCCATGTCCCGCGTGCAGTTGCCGAATCAGGAACCATGCCGCTGCACCTCCGTTGGCTGAGCCTGATCCTGGTCTGCCTCTGGACCAGCGCCGCCGCCTGGGCCCAGCGCCCCACGGCCCCGTTGAACCTGCTGGAGGCGGGTCGCCCGCGGTTCCGCGCCATCGGGGTGAAGGAGGGGCTGCCCAACAGCAGCATCATGGCCATCACCCTGGACCGGGAGGGGCTCCTGTGGGTGGGCACCCAGGATGGGGCCGCCTGCTATGACGGCCGCTCCTGGAACCGGGTCGACATGCCCGATCACCGGTCCGGCAACTACATCCACCACGTCTTGGCCGCTGAGGATGGGAGCCTCTGGTTCGCCCGGCAGGAGGGCGGCGTGGCCCGTCTGAAGGAGGGGCGGTGGACCCTCTGGTCCACGGCGGAGGGGCTGCCCTCCGACCGGGTGCATTCCCTGTTGGAGACCCATGAACCCGGGGGGCGCGCGAGCATCTGGGCCGCCACCTACGGGGGCGGCCTGGCCCGGTGGGACGGGACCCGGTGGTCGGGCGTGGATCTGCAGCTGCCCAGCCGGAAGCTGTGGAAGCTGGCTCCCGTTCCCGGCCAGCCCGAGGCCTTGTGGGTGGGCGGGGAGGATGGCACCGTGGCCAAGGTTTCGGGCAGCGGGGTGCAGGTGCTCGCGGGACTGCCCAAGGTCAGCGTGAACCAGGTGCTCCAGCGCACCGCCCCCGATGGCACCGTGGAGGTGTGGGCCTCCACCTATGGCGCCGGCGTGGCCCGCCACACCAAGGGCCGGTGGACCCTCTTCGGACAGCCCCAGGGCATCCCCGACACCTTCTGCACCGACCTCGCCCAGAGCGTCTCCCAGCGGGGGGAACAGGTGCTCTGGGTGACCAGCCATGGGGGCCTCGCCTTCCTGGAGCCCGGGGCCACCCGCTTCCAGGCCTACACCTTCCGCTCGGGTCTGCCCACGGAGACGCTCTACCGGCTCCACGTGCAGCAGCCGGCGGATGGACCCTTCACCCTGTGGATCGGCAGCTCCGGAGCCGGGCTCCTGGCCCTGCGGGAGGGCGGCTGGCGGACCCACGATGCCTTCTCCGGGCTCGCGGGCAGCGTGGCCTGGTGTCTGGCGGAGGTGCGCCAGGCCGGTCAGATCCGGTTGCTGGCGGCCTCCGGTCGGGGGTTGAGCGCCTTCAACGGGAAGACCTGGGGGCCATGGCCGATGCCCCGCGAACTCCAGGGGCTCCGCATCAACGCCCTGCTCACCCATGCGCTCCCCGGGGGGGACTCGGAACTGTGGGTGGGGGCCTTGGGCGCCTTGGCCCACTTCCGCCAAGGGCGGTGGCGGGTCTACGGCCCCCGCGATGGCCTCACCTTGCCGGCCGTGAGCGCCGTGGCCCGCACCGAGGACGCCGCCGGACCCCGCATCTGGGCCGGCACCACCCGGGGCCTCATGCGGCTCGAAGGGGACCGCTGGGTGCCCGTGACCGGGGACCCGGAGTTCCGGGACGTGGTGGTGGACATCCTGCTGGATGGCGGGGTCCGCGAGGGCAGCTCGGTGCTCTGGATCGGTACCCGGGGGCATGGCGTGTGGCGCTACCACAAGGGCAAGGTCACCCGCTTCGGGCGCGACTCGGGCCTGCTGCCCAGCAACCTCGTGACCCACCTCCTCCTGGTGAACGGCCCCCGCGGGCGTCCGGAGCTGTGGGTGGCCACCAACGGGGGCGGGGTGGCGATCCTGGACCCAGAGAATCCCACCGCCGGGGCCCGCATGCTCACCACGGGCAACCAGGGCGGGCTGCCCACGGATTCCGTGCAGGCCCTGGCCGCCACCCGGGACGGCTCCGTGTGGCTGGCCACCAACCTGGGGGTCGTCCGGGTGGCCCCCCGGCATCCCATGGCCCCCGATGAATTCTCCCTCCGCACCTTCACGGAGGACGATGGCCTGCCCTCCGCCAACGGGAATCCCCACGCCATCCTCGTGGATGAGGGGGGCCGCATCTGGGTGGGCACCCGGGGGGGCATCGGCATGCTGGATCCGGCGCGCCTCCCGGAGGATGGTTCCCGACCTGCGATCCGGCTGCGGCGGGTGACGGTGGATGGGCAGGTGGTCCCCGGGGCCGAGCGGGCGGCCGGCTTCGGGCTCCAGCCCTCGAAGCACCGCATCGCCTTCACCTATGCGCTGCTCTCGTTCCATGGGGAGCTCAGCATCCGCTACCAGACCCAGTTGGTGGGGCTGGAGGATGCCCCCACGGGTTGGGTGTCCACCCGTGAGCGGGAATTCGTGGGGCTGCGCCCCGGTCCCTACCGGCTGAAGGTCTGGGCCCGGGATGACCGGGGGCCCATCCCCGTGCCCCTGGAATACCCCTTCGAGGTGCTGCCCTCCTTCTGGCAGCGCCCCCTCGTCCAGATGGGGATCGGCGTGCTTCTGATCGGGGCCATCGTAGCGGGCCTCCGCACCCGGGAGCGCCTGCACCGGGCCCGCAGCGCCCGGCTGGAGGCGGAGGTGGCGGAGCGCACCTCCGCCCTCACGGTGCTCAACGCCGACCTTCAACGGCAGATCCAGGAACGGCAGGTGGCCGAGCGGGTGAAGGATGAGTTCATCTCCGTGGTGAGCCATGAGCTCCGCACCCCCCTCACGGCCATCCGCGGCTCCCTGAGCCTCATGGACAGCCCCAGCGTGGCGCTGCCGGAGGAGCAGCGCCGCACCCTCCTCGACATGGCCCGGCGGAACTCCGAACGCCTCCTCCACCTGGTCAACGACCTCCTGGACATGAAGCGCATCGAATCCGGGGGCATGGAGCTCACCCTGCGCCCCCTGAACCTGCCCCAGCTCCTGGCGGAGTCCCTGGCCGTGAACGGCCCCTACGCCATGGGCATGGGCATCACCCTGGCCCTGGCCGCGGAGGGGATTCCCGAGCAGGTGCTGGGGGATCCGGTGCGGGTCTCCCAGGTGCTGGCCAACCTCCTGAGCAACGCCACGAAGTTCTGCCGGAAGGGGGGCACCGTGCGCCTGGGCGCCCTGGCCGAGGGGGGGCGGGTCCGCATCTGGATCCACAACCCGGGCGAGCCCATTCCGGAGGCCTTCCGGGGCCGGATCTTCGAGAAGTTCGCCCAGGCCGAGAGCGGCACCACCCGGGATGTGAAGGGCACGGGGCTGGGCCTGGCCATCACCAAGGCCCTGGTGGAGGCCATGGCGGGCACCATCGGCTTCGAGACGGGGGAGGGGGGGACCACCTTCTGGTTCACCCTGCCCAAGGCCTGAGTCGGAATTAACCGGCATCCTGGCGGGTCGGCACGACCCTCGCCCCCGGCCCAGCCGGTGTCGGCATGTTGACCTTCCTGGATCGCCTATTGCCTTACGTGGGTCGCCTCGCGAAGCGGGCGGACCTCGCCGTGCCCGTGTTCATCCTGGTGGTCATGGTCGTGATGGTGGTGCCCCTGCCCGCCTTCATGCTGGATCTGCTCATCATCCTGAACATCACCCTGAGCCTCATGATCCTGCTGGTGGGCATGTATGTGGCCCGCCCCAAGGAGTTCAGCGCCTACCCCTCCATCCTGCTGGTGGTGACGCTTTTCCGCCTCGGCATCAACGTGGCCACCACCCGGCGGATCCTGCTCTACGGGCAGGAGGGCACGGGGGCCGCCGGCCACATGGTGCAGGCCTTCGGCCAGTTCGTGGTGGGCGGCAGCTACGTGATCGGCCTGGTGGTCTTCCTGATCCTCCTGGCCATCCAGTTCCTCGTGATCAACCACGGTGCCGGGCGCATCGCGGAAGTGACGGCCCGGTTCACCCTGGATGCCATGCCCGGCAAGCAGATGGCCATCGACGCCGACCTGAACGCCGGTTACATCGATGAGCTCGAGGCCCGCAAGCGGCGCAAGGACCTCCAGGAGGAGGCCAACTTCTACGGGGCCATGGATGGCGCCGTGAAGTTCACCCAGCGGGACGCCGTGGCGGCCCTCATCGTGCTGGCCGTGAACATCATCGCCGGGATCATCATCGGGGTCGTCCAGTTCAACATGCCCGTGGCCACCGCGGCCCAGACCTACACCCTGCTGACCGTGGGCGATGGCCTGGTCACCGTGATCCCCTCCCTGCTCATCAGCGTGGGTGGCGCCATCCTCACCACCCGCAGCGGGGCCGACACCACGCTGGGCGGGGAGGTGCTGGGCCAGCTGGGCGCCGACCCCCGGCCCCTGGGCATCGCCGCCGTGGTGCTGCTCTTCTTCGGGATCGTCCCCGGCCTGCCTCTGATCCCCTTCTGGCTCATGGGCTTCGTGTTCGGGGTCCTGGCCTATGCGGCTCACAAGGCGCCCCGGGCCAGCGAGGTGGCCGAGCGGGCCGCCGCGGAGAAGGCCACCAAGGCCGCCGCCGCCGAACCCGAGCGGGTGGAGGGTCTCCTCAAGGTGGATCCCCTCGGGCTGGAGGTGGGCTACAACCTGATCCCCCTGCTGGACGTGCACCAGGGCGGCACCGTGCTGGAGCGCATCAAGGGCATCCGCCGGCAGCTGGCCCAGGAGCTGGGCCTCGTGGTGCCGCCGGTGCGCATCCGCGACAACCTGCAGATGGCCCCCAACGCCTATCGCGTCCTGCTCCGGGGCGAGGAGATCGCCCGGGGCGACCTCATGCCCGGGCAGTGGATGGCCATGAACCCCGGCACCGCCAGTGAGGACATCGCCGGCCAGCCCACCACGGAACCCGCCTTCGGCCTGCCCGCCTTCTGGATCCCCGAGAACCTGAAGGACCGGGCCCAGCTGCTGGGTTACACCGTGGTGGAGCCCGGCACCGTGCTCACCACGCACCTCTCGGAGCTCATCAAGCAGCACTCGCCGGAGCTGCTTGGCCGGGCCGACGTGCAGCACCTCCTGGACACCCTGAAGGAGAGCAGCCCCAAGCTGGTGGAGGAGATCGTGCCCTCCCAGGTGAGCTACGGCCTCCTGCAGAAGGTGCTCCACAACCTCCTGCGGGAGCGGGTGAGCGTGCGCGACCTCAGCCGCATCCTGGAGGCCACGGCCGATGCCGCCACCGCCACCAAGGACCCGACCCTCATCACCGAATACGTGCGCCAGCACCTGGGCCGCAGCCTCGCCGCGCCCCACCTCAACGATGGGGGCGAGCTGGGCGTGCTGGTGCTGGATCCCCAGATCGAGCAGACCCTCCAGGGGGGCATCGAGTCCAGCGACCGGGGCTCCTTCCTGGCCCTGGAGCCCTCCCGCACCCAGGAGCTGCTCTCCCGCATCGCCAACGGCATCACCAGCCTCCTGCCGGGCGCCCAGCCGGTGCTCCTCACCTCCCCCGTGGTGCGTCCCCACCTCCGCCGCCTCCTGGAGCGGGCCCTCCCGCACCTGGTGGTGCTCTCCCACGCCGAGGTCCCCATGGACATCCGCGTCGTCAATCTGGGAACGGTGTCGTGATGGGCGTCCGGCGTCAGCCTTCGGGCCTCCGTGGGGTTCGGCCCATCAAGCGTGTTGAGATCGGTTTTGAATTGACTGTTGGAACCACCACCCAACGCACTCCGTACCCTCCCCGAAGCCGGAAGCCGGAAGCCCGAGGCCCGATATGCGCGTGAAGACCTTCGAAGCCGCCTCCATGCAGGAAGCCCTGGACACCATCAAGAAGGAGATGGGCGAGGAGGCCTTCATCCTCTCCACCAAGACGAAGAAGAAGCCCGGGGGCTTCGGCCTGCGGGAGGAGACCCTCATCGAGGTCACCGCCGCCACGGATGAGTCGGTGCCCGCACCCAAGGTGGCCGGGGCCGAGGAGATGAAGGGGCCCGGCCCCCTCACCTACGGCCTGCGTCCCGCCCTGGAGTCCGCCCCCGCCAAGCCAGCGCCCCGGACTACCCCTCCGCCCGCCGCCAAGGCCGCCCAGCCCACCCCGCCGCCGCCGCCCATGGACCTGCAGCCCATCCGGCGCGAGCTCCTGGAGATCAAGGGTGCCGTGGCGGCCCTCAAGGACCAGGAGGCCCGGAACACCACCATCCTGCGGGAGCTGGACGAGCTGAAGGCCATGATGGGCCGCCTGCAGAAGCAGGGGATGCCCCCCAGCCAGCTGGCCCTGCCGCCCACCATGCTCCAGCTCTACGGCGACCTCGTGAGCAACGACCTGGAGCCCATGCTGGCCCTGCGGCTCTGCGAGTACGCCCAGCGCAGCCTCCTGGAGCAGGAGGGGCACGACGATGCCGATGCCCTGGATCCCGAGAAGGCCCGCCTCTTCCTCCGCCGCGTCATCGCCGACTACATCCCCGTGGCCAGCCCCATCCAGCTGGAGCCCGGGAAGACCCAGGTGGCCGTGCTCGTGGGCCCCACGGGCGTGGGCAAGACCACCACGCTCGCCAAGCTGGCGGCCTACGCCCAGCTCCACCTCAAGCAGAAGGTGGCCCTGGTGACCCTCGACACCTACCGCCTGGCCGCCGTGGACCAGCTCCAGGAGTACGCGCGCATCCTCCAGGTGCCCCTCCACGTGGCCCTCACCGTGGAGGACCTGCGCTCCGCCATGCGCTTCTACCAGGACCGCAGCCTCGTGCTGGTGGACACCCCCGGCCACAGCCCGAAGGATGAGACCATGCTGGCCCAGCTCCGGGGCTTCCTCGACGAGCTGCCCAGCTGTGAGACCCACCTCGTGCTCTCCGCCACCACCAAGCCCCGGGACCTCGCGGAGATCGCCCAGCGCTACGAGGCCCTGAAGCCCACCCGCATGATCTTCACCAAGCTCGATGAGACCTCCACCTACGGGCCCCTCCTGGGCACCCTGGTGCGGGTGAAGCGCCCCCTCAGCTACCTGGCCACGGGCCAGGAGGTGCCGGAGGCGCTGGAGATGGCCACTTCGAGGCGCGTCGCGGACCTGATCCTTCCAGGAGGGGAGCGGGCATGATCATCCGAACCCCCTTCAAGCAGGGTCCTCGGTCCCCGGTCGTCGGTCGTCGCGGACGGGCGTGGATTGAGCCGAAGACCGAAGACCGACGACCGATGACTGCCCGGAGGGCGCCATGAACGATCAGGCCTCCCGCCTCCGGGCCATGGCCTCGGGCCAGCAGGCTCCGAAGACCTACTTCCATGGCCGCGTCATGGCCATCACCTCCGGCAAGGGGGGCGTGGGCAAGACCAACGTGGTGGCGGGCCTCGCCATCGCCCTGGCCCGGGCGGGCCAGCGGGTAGTGGTGATGGATGCCGACTTCGGCCTGGCGAACCTGGACATCCTGCTGGGGCTCTCCCCCCAGTACACCCTGGAGCACGTGCTCCGGGGCGAGAAGCTCATCGAGGAGATCCTCCTCGACGGCCCCCTGGGCATCCGCATCATCCCCGCCTCCAGCGGCATCCAGGAGCTGACGCGCCTGGACACCATGGCCGAGCTGCGGCTGGTGCAGGGACTCCAGCGGGTGGCGGAGACCGCCGACTGGTTGCTCATCGACACGGCCGCGGGCATCCACGACAGCGTGGTGAAGCTGCTCATGGCGGCCCAGGAGGTGGTGCTCGTCACCACCCCGGAGCCCACCAGCCTCGTGGACGCCTACGCCATGGTGAAGGTGCTCCACCTGCGGGACCCCGAGAAGGGCGTCTGGCTGCTGGTGAACAACGGCCAGAGCCTGGACGAGGCCCAGGAGACCATCGGGCAGCTCCAGGCGGCCACCCAGCGCTTCCTGGGCAAGGAGCTGAAGGTGCTGGGGGTGATCCCCTCGGATCCCCATGTCTTGCAGGCCGTGCGCCAGCAGCGCAGCGTGGCCGACCTCTACCCCACCAGCCCCGTGGGTCAGGCCTTCACCGCCCTCGCGCGCCAGATCCAGGCACAGGTGCCCTTGCAAGCGGACGGCATCCCGTCATTCTGGAGAAACCTGACCACCGAGGAATCCTAGCCCGATGACCTTGCCGCCCGACGATCCCTCCCTGAAGGGGCCCGCGGCCCTCCTGCCCTGGGTCCGTCTCATGGCCAACAAGGCCTATGGGGCCCCGCAGCCCGGCGCGGCTGCATCGGCCGTGCCGCCGGCCCCCGGCGAGGAGGATGAGGAGGATCCGGACTTCGACATCCCCGTGGGGGAGGCGGTGCCCCTGGCGGAGCCCGAGGTCTTCGACCGCGCCAACCGCGAGGAGATCATCAAGGACTACGTCCCCCTGGTGAAGTTCGTCGCCCATCGCATCAGCAACCGCCTGCCCAGCCACGTGGAGCTGGATGACCTCATCCACAGCGGCATCCTGGGCCTCATGGATGCGGTGGAGAAGTTCGACCCGGGCCGCGGCATCAAGTTCAAGACCTACGCCGAGCTGCGGGTGAAGGGCGCCATCCTCGACGGGCTCCGGGACCTGGACTGGGTGCCCCGCTCCCTGCGCCGCAAGAAGAAGGACATCGAGCACGCCTACCACGCCATCGAGCAGCGCCTGGGCCGCTCCGCCACCGATGAGGAGGTGGCCGCCCACCTGGGGGTGCCCCTGGAGGAGCTCCACAAGAACCTCGACGAGCTCAAGGGGGTCACCCTGGGGGCCTTCGCCGAGGCGGGGGAGGATGGGGAGGGGGAGAGCCTCATCTCCTTCGTGCCGGACCCCGATGCCGAGGATCCCAGTCAGGTTTTCCAGGCTTCGGAGCTCAAGGAGATCCTGAAGGCCTCGGTGGAACTGCTCCCCAAGAAAGAAAAATTTGTGGTCCAACTCTACTATTTCGATGAGTTGACCATGAAGGAGATCGGTACCCTCCTGAACATCACCGAGTCTCGGGTATCACAATTGCATACCAAGGCCATGCTGCGTCTCCGGGGCAAGCTCCTGGAGCGCCAGATCGAAGGCTGAGGATCCCCCCCAGCCCCTCCCCTAGGTTCCTCCTGTGGCCAAGATCCTCAGCCAAGACGAAGTCGATGCCCTCCTCCGGTCCCACACCGGCGGGCCCAAGGCCCAGGCATCCTCCGCCGCCTCCTCCTCGGCCCCGGCGGCCGTGGCGGAGCGGGGCGCCCCTGCCGGGGCAAAAAAGGCCCAGGCCCAGAAGAAGGTCACCCTCTACAACTTCCGCCGCCCGGACCGGGTGAGCCGGGAGCAGATGCGCTCGCTGCATTTCATGCACGACCGCTTCGCCCGGAACTTCAGCTCCAGCCTCAGCGCCTACCTCCGATCCATCACCGAAGTGAACCTGGTCTCCGTGGAGCAGCTCAGCTACCAGGAGTTCCTCCTCTCGGTGCCGGAGCCAACCTGCTTTAATGCCATCTCCATCAAGCCCCTGGAAGGCGCGCTGGCCCTGGAGGTGAACCCCACCCTGGTGTTCCCCATCATCGACAAGATGCTGGGGGGCCCCGGCGAGCCCCTGAAGAACCTGCGGACGATGACGGACATCGAGCAGAGCATCTTCGATGGCGTGCTCAAGCTCATCCTCGAGGATCTGCGCGAGGCGTGGCACAGCATCATCGACCTGGACTTCAAGATCCAGGCGAAGGAGACGAGCCCCCAGCTCATCCAGATCGTGGCCCCCAACGAGGTGGTGCTCCTCGTGGTCTTCGAAGTGAAGATGGGCGGCGTGAACGGGATGATCAACCTCGCCATCCCCAGCATCATCCTGGAGCCTGTGGCCGCCCGCTTCGACCAGGAGATGTTCACGGGCTACAAGAAGAGCGGCACCTTCGAGGAGGCCCGCCTCCTCATGGAGAGCCTGAAGAAGCTCGACATGACCGTGGCCGCGGAGATCATGGGCACGCCCATGTCCGTGAGCGAGGTGCTGAAGCTCAAGGCCGGCGACCTGATCCCCCTGCGCAAGCGCTTCGACGCCGAGCTCGATCTCACCGTGGATGGTCTGCCCCGCTACAAGGGGTTCATGGCCCTGGACGCCAACAACAACCGCGTCTTCCAGGTCACCCAACCCCTCCAGGACCGGTAGGAGCGCCGTATGGATCCCAAGGAACAGGAGTTCTACCAGAAGGTCGGTGGCGTGTTCACCGAGGCCATGGGCAGCGTCTTCGGCATGCTCACGGGCCGGGACTTCCAGCTCACCGGCGAACCCGCCAAGACCCTCGATGCCGCGCCCGCCGTGGCCGGCCTGCTGTCCGGCCAGTGCGTCTACGTGAAGGCCCACTACCAGAAGGGCGTCACCGGCACCCTCTACTTCGCCCTCCCCCTCAAGGAAGGCACCATGCTCGTGGACCTCATGCTGGGCGGCGATGGCGCCGCCTCCGACAGCATCGAGGGCGACAGCAAGGATGCCCTGGCGGAGACCTTCAACCAGGCCATGGGCAGCGCCAACCAGAGCTTCTCCGACCAGGCCGGGGAGACCTTCTCCATCAGCAACGTGGAGATCGGCGCCTTCGCCTCCGAGGCCGGGCCCGTGGGGGACTGGGTGGGCACCGGCCCCTTCCACGTGATCCCCGTGGACACGAAGCAGGATGCCATCCAGGCCAAGATCTTCATCCTCCTCCCCGACCTGTTGGCCCAGCAGTTCCAGCGGAAGCTGGGCTTCACGGCGGCTGCGGCCCCCGCTCCGGAAGCGCCCGCGGCGGCAGCGCCCTCCCGCAACGGCGGGGGTGCGGCTCCCGCCCTCCAGGCGGCTCCCATGGCCACCGGGCCCGCCGTGGACCCGGGCAACCTGGATCTCCTGCTCGACATCGAGCTGCAGCTGGTGGTCCGTATGGGGCAGACGGAGATGCAGATGGGCGAGCTCCTGAAGCTCACCCCGGGCTCCATCCTCGAAATGAACCGCAGCGCCGATGCGCCCGTGGAGCTGCTGGTGAACGGCAAGCTCATCGCCAAGGGCGAGGTGGTGGTGGTGGAGGGCAACTTCGCCTTCCGCATCACCGAGATCGAGAGCAAGGCCGCCCGCATCCGCAGCCTGGGCTGAGGCCTCCGGCACCCCAAGCAAAGGGCCCCGCGATGCGGGGCCCTTTGCTTCGTGCGGGTGAACCTACATCAGCCGTTCCTTGGCGCCGGTGTAGATCTGGCGGGGGCGGTTGATGCGGGTCTTCGGATCGTCCCGCAGCTCCTTCCACTGGGCGATCCAGCCGGGCATGCGGCCCAGGGCGAACATCACCGTGAACATCTCCGTGGGGATGCCCATGGCGCGGTAGATGATGCCGCTGTAGAAGTCCACGTTGGGGTAGAGCTTCCGTTCGATGAAGTAGGGATCGGAGAGGGCGGCCTCTTCCAGCCCCTTGGCGATGTCGAGGAGGGGATCGCTCACGCCCATCTCGGCCAGCACGCGGTCGCAGGCCTTCTTGAGGATGCGGGCGCGGGGATCGAAGTTCTTGTACACGCGGTGTCCGAAGCCCATGAGCTTGAAGCCGGAGTTCTTGTCCTTGGCCTGGTCGATGGCCTTCTTCGCATTGCCGCCGGAGGCCTGGATGGCATCGAGCATCTCGATGACCTCCTGGTTGGCCCCGCCGTGGAGGGGGCCCCACAGGGCGGAGACGCCCGCGGCCATGGAGGCGAAGATGTTGGCGTTGGAGCTGCCCACCATCCGCACCGTCGAGGTGGAGCAGTTCTGCTCGTGGTCCGCGTGGAGGATGAGGAGCAGGTTCAGCGCATCGTGCACCGCGGGGGACACCTCGTACTTCTGGGCGGGCACGGCGAACATCATGTGCAGGAAGTTCGCGGCGTAGCTGAGGTCGTTGCGGGGGTAGATGAAGGGCTGGCCGATGCTCTTCTTGTGGCTGAAGGCCGCGATGGTGGGGGCCTTGGCGAGGAGGCGCACGATGTCGAGGTCGATGTCCTTCTTCTTGGGGTAGAAGGTGGACATGGAGTTGAGCATGGCGCCCAGGATGGCCATGGGATGGGCGGTGCTCGGATAGCCCTCGAAGAACTTCTTCATGTCCTCGTGGAGGAGGGTGTGCATGGTCACCTCCTGCTCGAAGGCGGCCTTCTTCTTCGCGTCGGGCAGCTCGCCGTAGATGAGGAGGTGGGCCACTTCCAGGAAGGTGGCCTTCTCGGCGAGGTTCTCGATGGGGTAGCCGCGGTAGCGCAGGATGCCCTGGTCGCCATCGATGAAGGTCACCGAGGACTGGCAGGAGCCCGTGTTGCCGTAGCCGGGATCCAGGGTCACGTAGCCGGTGAGCTCACGCAGCTTGGTGATGTCGATGGCCTTCTCGCCCTCGGAGCCGATGATGACGGGGAGCTCGATCTCCTTGCCGTCCAGAATGACTTTGGCTGTGCTCATGGATCCTCCCGACCCTCGCGTCGATATTCCTATCAGTCAACCAGAACAGAGTTGGAACACCACATGGGAAATTGCTGTGACCAAATGCCCTTTCCCTCTGGTCAAGGGATCGGAGGCCCCGGGGCGGGGGTCAAATCCGGTCACGGGGGACCCTGGGGCGGGATCGCCACAGACTGAGGTGGGGGCGCCACCCACATCATGCGGCTTTTCTACCACCTGCATCCTGATCTAGACTGGATGCAGACTGTCCTGGTTGTTTGTGAGGTTGAGCCATGTGCGGAATTGTCGGTTATGTGGGCACCCAGCCCGCCGTCCAGATCCTGGTGGATGGCCTCCGGACCCTGGAATACCGCGGGTATGACAGCGCCGGCGTGGCCCTGGTGCCGGGGGATGGTTCCCTCCGGGTGACCCGGGCCAGCGGCAAGCTCATCAACCTGGCGGGGAAGGTGGACCTGAACGATCCCACCCCCCAGGGCATCGGCCACACCCGCTGGGCCACCCACGGCCGGCCCACGGAGGAGAACGCCCACCCCCACCGGAGCCAGGACGGCAAGGTGGTGGCGGTGCACAACGGCATCTTCGAGAACTTCCTGGAGCTGCGCCAGGAGCTGCAGGCCGCCGGCAACGTCTTCAAGAGCGAGACCGACACGGAGTGCTTCCCGGTGATGGTGAGCCACCTCATGTCCAAGGGCGCCGCCTTCCCCGAGGCCTTCCGGCTGGCGGTGGCCCGCATGCACGGCATCTACGCCCTGGCCTGCATGCATGCGGATGACACCTCCCGCATCATGGCCGCCCGCAGCGGCCCCCCCCTCGTGGTGGGCGTGGGGGAGGGCGAGAACTTCCTCGCCTCCGACGTGGTGCCCCTCCTCCGCCACACCCGGAAGGTGATCTTCCTGGAGGATGGCGACCTGGCCGAGCTCACCCGGGATGGGGTGCGCATCTTCGACAAGGACGGGAAGACGGTGGAACGCACCGTCCACACCATCCCCTACGATCCCGTGGCGGCGGAGAAGGGCGGCTTCAAGCACTTCATGCAGAAGGAGATCTTCGAGCAGCCCCAGGCCCTCTCGAACACCCTCATGAACCGCCTCCCCATCGACGGGGATCCCATCCCCCTCGACCTGCCCTTCAGCGACGCCGAGCTGAAGGCCCTGCAGCGCATCCACATCGTGGCCTGCGGCACCTCCTGGCACTCGGGCCTCGTGGGCAAGTTCCTCATCGAGCAGCTGGCCCGCGTGGCCGTGGAGGTGGACTACGCCTCCGAGTACCGGTACCGGGAGCCCGTGATCCCCGAGGGCACCCTCATCATCGGCATCACCCAGAGCGGCGAGACCGCCGACACCCTGGCCGCCATGAAGGAGGCCGCCGCCAAGGGGGCGCGCACCCTGGCCATCTGCAACGTCATGGGCAGCACGGCCACCCGCCAGTCCGAGGCCACCATCCTCACCCACGCGGGCCCGGAGATCGGGGTGGCCTCCACCAAGGCCTTCACCACCCAGCTGGCCGTGCTCACCCTCCTGGCCCTCAAGCTGGGCGAGGCCAAGGGCACCGTGGATCCCACCCTCAAGGCCGAGCTGCTGCAGGGGCTGCGCGAGCTGCCCGCCCACCTGGAGCGCCTCAACGCCCTGGAGCCCCAGATCAAGGAGTGGGCCCACGACTGGATCGACGCCACCGACTTCCTCTACCTGGGCCGGGGCCCCCTGTACCCCATCGCCCTGGAAGGCGCGCTGAAGCTGAAGGAGATCTCCTACATCCACGCCGAGGGCTACCCCGCGGGCGAGATGAAGCACGGTCCCATCGCGCTCATCGACCGCAACCTGCCCGTGGTGGCCCTGATGCCCCAGGACGCCCACCGGGAGAAGACCCTCTCCAACCTCCAGGAGGCCGCCGCCCGCGAGGGCCGCATCCTGGGTCTGGTGACCGAGGGCGACACGGGCCTGGATGGCATCGCCGCCGACGTGCTGCACCTGCCCAAGGTGCACCCCTGGCTGGCCCCCATCCTCTACGTGGTGCCCCTGCAGCTGCTGGCCTACCACATCTCCGTGCTGCGGGGCTGCGATGTGGACCAGCCGCGGAACCTGGCGAAGTCGGTGACGGTGGAGTAGGCGTTACGGAGTGCCATGAGTCAGAACACAGGGGGCGGCGGAGCCGCCCCCTGCTGGTTTCGACGGTCTCGAACCGCCGACCCCTACCGTGTCAAGGTAGTGCTCTACCCCTGAGCTACGCGCCAGTAGAGAACCCTTATTTTACCGGGAAGGGGGAACTTGTCCAGCCGGGGGATTCCCGAGGGTGTCGCCGCCCAGGGCGCCGGGCCAGCGGCAGATCTCGGCGGCGGTGCGGTGGCAGCCGGTGCACACGCCCTGGGCGTCGAGCTCGCAGACGTGGATGCAGGGGGTGGGGGCGGGACGGTCCATCAGAACTGGAAGCCGGCGGAGATGAGGAGGGTGCGGAGCTGGGTGTTGCGGTCGTTGGGATCCCGAGGGCGGCCGAGGATGCGGCGCCAGTCCGTGGCGTACTCCAGCTTGATGGGGAACCCGAACTTCAGGATGAGGCCGAGGCCCGGGGTCACCCGCCAGGCGGGGAAGGGGGCGCCGTTGAGGGCACGATCCTCCTCCCGCGGGCTGACCTGGGCGTAGACCTGGCCGCCATCCAGGAAGAGCTCGCCCCAGAGGGTGTTGCCGACCCAGGGCAGGGGGAAGCGGTACTCCAGGCTGGCGGCGGTCAGCACCTGACCGCCCAGGGGCGTGAGCTGAGTCTCCCCGGGGATCTTGACGCCGCTGCTGTCGATCTTGGTGAGCTGCTGGACCGGGCCCAGGAAGCCGGGCTCCACGCCGCGCACGGAGAAGGGGCCACCGCCGAAAAAGCGCTCCGTGAGAGGCAGGTTCCGCGCCGTGCCCGCGGTGGGGTAGATGACCCCGAGCCTGAGGTTGGCGGAGACCACGCCCGCTTCGGCCCGGAACCCCACCGGCCAATTCCACTGCTGCCGGAGGTCGAGCTTGGCGAAGCTGCTGTTGGAGCTGGTGCCCAGGGCCTGGGGGGCCACTTCGAGGAAGGCGCCGAAGAAGCTGCCGGAGGAGGGGTCCGCGGGGCGGTCCCTGTGGTCGATCGCCAGGGACAGGTTCACCGCCGAGATGATGCTGCGTGGCGGGGTGCGGGCGAGGGCGAAGAGCTCGTCGGAGCTGAAGAGGTCGTTCCCATCCGCATCCTGGGCGCTGGCCACCTCGGCGCGCTCGAAGCGGTAGCCCAGCTGCACGGTCTGGCTGGGGGAGATCCGCCACTCGAGGTTGCCCAGGAAGCGTCGGCGCCGGGCGAAGAAGCCGGCGTTGGCCTCCTCCAGGTAGGCGCCCTCCATGCGGAGGCGGGTGCGGGTGTGCAGGAGCCCGTCCAAGGCGCCGGGAAGGAACCAGGGGTCGGTGTAGCCGATGGAATAGCTGTCGAGGCTGCGGTTCACGTCGCCCGTGGGGAAGGCCTCCCGCAGGGCCTTCGAGCGCAGGGTCTGGTCGCCGGCCCGGATGCCGAGGTCCACGCTGCGTCCCATGCCCCCGAGGTTCGCCCGCTGCACGCCCCCGAGCACGCGATACCCCTGGGCGCCGTCGTACCCGAAGCCCGTGCTGAAGGTCCAGGGACTGCGCTCCTCGGTGCGCAGCTCCAGATCGCCGCGGCGCCAGCCCTTGTCTTCCTGGCCCGGCAGGTCCTGGAAGCTCTGCAGATCCGTGCGGCCGAAGGCGCCGAGGTTGGAAAGCCCGGAGATTCCCGCTTCCAGGGCACCGGGATCGAGGGCCGGGGCCGGGGCTTCCGGGAACTCCCGGAGCACGGCTTCGGCCCGGGTCCGGTCGAGCCCGCGAACCACCACGCGGCGGAGGGGCTCCAGCTCCTGGCTGGGGATGGTGATGGTGGCGACCTCCTCGTCGTCCTCCTGGAATTGGAGCGCCGGCCGGGGGCTGCCGAGGCTGGACAACCGCTGTCGAAGGTCAGCGAGGACCAGACCGAGATCACCCTTCACGAACGGTACGGGGCGGACGGTGGTCATGCGGAACTGGATGTGACCTTCCGGAGTGCGCGCTTCGGTGAGGCGACCTACCACCCCTTGCAGGTGGGCGCGGTCCGCGGGCCAGAGGGTGGCCCCTTCGGAGCTGCCCTGCCGCAGGGGGCGATCCGCCAGCCAGAGGCCCAGGGCGGGGGCCAAACGCTGGGGATCCAGGCCGGGCTGAGGGGCCACGTCCAGCACCAGCGCCTTCAGGTTGCGGGCCCGGCCCTCGCGGACTTCGAAGGTGAGGTCCATGCGGCCCGGACCCGAGGGGCTGAGCCGGCCCCTCACCCGCACATCGGCGAAGCCCTTCGCCAGATAGAGGTTGCGGACACCGTCTTCGAGGCTGCGCACCAGCTCCGGGGTGGCGGTGTTCAAGCGGAATAGCCGCTTCACACCGGCCCGGGTCGCCCGCCGCAATTCCTCCTCCGGCAGCTCATGGTTCCCCTGGAAGCGGAGCTCAGCCAGTCCGAAGGAGGGCCCCGGCTCAATGTGGTAGATGACGCGCACCCGCTCAGGATCGGCCTCGGAGCCGGCGGTCACCTGGCGTTCGTACCGGACCTTGACCTCCTGATGCCCCCGTTCCCTGAAATACCGGATGAGGTGGCGTTCGCCTTCCGCGAGGAGGGATGGACTCCACTGGGCGGCGCGGGTGAAGAGCACGAGCTCCGCGAGCTTGCGCTGGCCGCCGAGCCAGCCGCCCACCCGGGCCCCTTCGGCTTCCAGATCCACCCGTGGACCAGGCCGGACTTCCAGGCGCAATCGCCCCGTGGCGGGATCGAATGCGACCCGGGCGGCACCCTCATAGCGCCGATCCTTGAGGAAGCGCTCCCGCAGGGCCGTCACGGCGCTCCGCTCCACGGTGGGGCACCACAGGGTGGTGCCGGGTTTGATCCCGGCCAAACGAAGGATCTTGGACCGGCTGTAGGCCCCGCCCTGGTTCACCACGTCGGCCTCACGGATGAGGGCCGGGGCACCCGGATCCACCTCGACGCGAAGGCGGGCCCCCGCCTCCTCACGGGCGAGACGTACCGTGGCCTGGGGGTAGCCCCGATCCTGCAGGGCCTGCAGGGCCCCGGCCTGCCATTCGGCCAATCGCAGGTCCCCCACCCGAACGCCGGAGTGCATGCCCCGGAAGAGGTCGCGAACCCTCCCCGGCGACCAGGGAGATCGGATGTCGATGCGGTCGAGGGGCCGGAGCGGGTGAAGGCGCACCCGCACGCCTCCCTCGGAGGAACGGAGGATGTCCACCGAGAGGAATCGATCCACCCGGAGCACCGCGGACCTCAGGCGGTCCAGGGCGGCCTCATCCAGGGGATCCCCAGGTCGGAAGCCCGCTGCGGCGCGGGCCAATCGCTGGTCGTCGCCATCCCCTCCCTCGATGATCAGGGTTGGCGCAGACGCGACTCCGGGGGCCTGGGACCACGCAGGTCCCAGCGCCCCCGGAAGGCAGAGCAGACAGGCTCCGAGGCGCCTGTTCACTGGCGATTCAGGCTCAGAAGTTGGTCAGGGCTTCAGCTTCCGTGTCCACGACGCTGAACACTGAGTGAAGGCTGGTCATCTTGATGAGGCTGAAGATCCGGTTGTTCATGCCGCAGATGCGGAGCTCGCCCTGCTTGTTCTTGATGGAGGTGAAGCAGCCCACCAGCTCGCCCACACCGCTGGAATCCAGGTAGCTGACCTTTTCGAAGTTGATGATGATCTTCTTGGCACCGGCGTTGAGGGTCTGGCGAACGGCTTCGCCCAGCTCCTGGTCGCCATCCCCCAGCGTGATCTTGCCTTCGGGGTAGAGGAGGGTGACGTCTTTCTCGGTCCTGGACGTGATCTTCGCCATGGGGGGTTCTCCTCAGGGATGTGGGGCTCAGTGTAGCAACGACCCAAGAGATGCCAAGGTTTAGGCGCGGGCATCGGGGCGGGGCGGAGATTTCGGGCGGCGGACGCCCGCGGGCATCAGCCCGCGAGGGTGGATACCCCCCCAGGCCCGGTGGCACAGACCCTGCACCCGAAGGCCCCGGGAGCGCCCATTCCGGGCCTCTTTTGCAGGGTGCACCGTGTTCGACCTGACCAAGAACAACGGCATGATCGGCCTCATGGATGCCAGTCTCAGCCTGGCTTCCCGCCGGCAGGCCCTCATCGCCTCCAACCTGGCGAACGTGGACACCCCCCAGTACCGCACCCGGGACTTCAGCTTCGAGGGGGCGCTCCGGAACGCCCTGACGGCCCAGGAAGGGCAACAATCGCCCACCGGCGGGCTGCGGGTCACCCACCCCATGCACTTGGGGGCGACCGGATCCGTGAGCCTCCCCCCCACGGAGGATCCCCTCCGCCCCAACTACGAACGCAACGATGGCAACGACGTGAACCTGGACCGGGAGAACCTGCTGCTGGCGCGCACCCAGCAGACCTACCAGCTCTCCAGCCAGTTCCTCCAGACCGAACTCCGCCGCCTCTACACGGCCATCCGTGAAGGGAGCAAGTGATGCCCGTTCCCACGATCTTCGACATCGCCGCCTCGGGCTTGGCCGCCCAGCGCACCCGGGTGCAGCTCATCGCCGCCAACATCGCCAACAGCGAGACCACCCGCACCAAGGAGGGGGGGCCCTTCCGCCGGAAGGATGCCGTGTTCGTGGCCCAGGACCTGGGCTTCACGGGCGAACTCCGCAACGCCGGGGTCCGGGTGGCGGAGATCCGCACCTCCCAGGAGCCCTTCCTGACCCGCTACGAGCCCGGGCACCCCGACGCCAACGCCGAGGGCATCGTCTCCTACCCCAATGTGAACCCCGTGGAGGAGATGGTGAACCTCACCGAGGCGAGCCGGGCCTTCGAGGCCAACGTGGCCGTGGTCCGCAGTGCCAAGGCCATGGCCCAGAGCGCCATGGACATCCTCCGGGTTAGTTAAATCAAGAGAATGACGGATTTTCGACTGGCGCCCCTCTCCATCTAAACCCATCCTGGAACCGACATGGATCCCCTCAAACTCCAAGGCCTCAGCCCCCTCCAGCCCACGCTGGATGGCGCCAAGCCCAGCCCCGACGGGGGCCCGGACTTCGGGGACCTGCTCAAGCAGGCCCTGAGCGAAGTGAACCAGGCTTCCCAGACGGCTGAAGGAGAGGCACGGAACTTGATGTTGGGGGAGAGTGCAGACATGCACTCGGCCATGCTGGCAGTCCAGAAGGCCGATTTGAGCTTCCAGATGATGATGGCCGTCCGATCGAAGCTGATCGACGCCTACCGCGAGGTCATGCGCATGCAGCTGTGATCCCGCGTCGGGCGAGGCCTGAGAGGGATCCATGGCCGAGGGGAACAGTTTCAGCGACCAGCTGGTGAGCGCGTTCAGGGATATGACCACCACCCAGAAGGCGGTGGTGGGGGCCATTTCCTTGACCGTGGTCCTGGCCCTGGCCGGCCTCATCTTCTGGGCCTCCCAGGAGCAGATGGACGTCCTGGCCTCCAACCTGGCCCCCACGGACGCCAACGCCATGGTGGAGAGCCTCAAGAAGCAGGGGGTCCCCTACGACCTCTCCAGCGACCAGCGCACCCTCTACGCCCCCAAGGACCGGGTGGGGGAGCTCCGCCTGAAGTTCGCCGGGGACGGCCTGCTGACGGGTGACAAGCTCGGCTGGGAGAAGCTGGAGAACGCCCCCCTCACCGCCGACGACTTCAGCCGGAAGGTCATGCACCGCCGGGCCCTGGAAGCCGACCTCGCCAAGACCATCAAGAGCCTCCAGCAGGTCCAGGACGCCGTGGTCCACATCAGCCCGGCCAACGACAGCCCCTTCCTCAACGACAAGGAGGAGGCCAAGGCCTCCGTGGTGTTGAAGCTGCGCGGGGCCCGCATCCTCCCTGAAGAGAACACTTCGGCCATCCAGAACCTCGTCGCCGCTTCGGTGGAAGGGCTCCGGGCCGACCAGGTGGTGGTGGTGGACCAGCACAGCCGCATCCTCAGCCGGGCGGGCCGGGACCCCATGGTGGGGGCCTCCGACGCCCAGAAGAAGGTGGCCCGGGAGGAGGAGGAGCACCTCGTCTCCCGCGTGAGCCAGCTCCTGGAGCCCGTGGTGGGCCTGGGGAAGGTGCGCGCCACGGCCCACGTGGAGCTGGACTTCGACAAGGTGAAGCTCAATGAGGAGCGCTTCAACCCCCAGGAACAGGTGGAGCGCAGTGTCAACACCAAGGAGGAGAAGGTCACCAAGCGGGATGGCGCCGCCGGCGTGCCCGGCACCCCCTCCAACGTGGCCCCTGCCACCGGCGGGGCCCAGGCGGGCATCCTCGAGCAGAGCGAGAAGAAGGAGAGCACCACCAACTTCGAGATCAGCAAGACCGTGCGGGCCGTGGAGCAGGCTCCCGGCAGCGTGAAGCGCCTCACCCTCTCGGTGATCGTGGACCACGCCACCGTGTGGGAGAAGGATGGCAAGGGGGATGCGGTTTCCAAGGAAGTCGCCCGTACCCCGGATGAGCTCAAGAAGATCAAGGATCAGGTGGCCAGCGCCGTGGGCTTCGACCTGAAGCGCGGCGACCAGCTGACGGTGGAGAACATCGCCTTCGCCCCCACCACCAACCCCAGGGAGGAAGCGGAGGCCAAGAAGGCCTTCTGGGTGGGGCTCATCGCCCAGTATGCGCCGGCCGTGGTCTGGTCCATCCTGGGTGGGTTGGTCCTCTTCTTCCTGGTGGTGCCCATGCTCAAGCGCCTGTCGGAAGCCATCAACAAGCCCGTGCCCCTCCGCATCGCCGGGGAGGATGGCACCGGCCTCCACCTCACCCCCAAGGTGGCCCCCGTGAAGACCATGCAGGAGCTGGAGGCCGAGATCGAGGCGGAGCTGAACCTCGCCGGTGCCAGCCAGGCCCCCGAAGCCAAGCGCCGGGAACTGATGAAGAAGCGCATCCAGGAAGCGGCCATGGAGGACCCCGAGAGCATCGCGGCCCTCGTGCGCAGCTGGATCCTCGAGGATGGGAGGTAGCCCATGGCCAAGCTGACGGGGCTTCAGAAAACGGCCATGCTCCTCGTCTCCCTGGGGGACGACACCGCCGCCAACATCTTCAAATACCTGGAAGAGGACGAGATCCAGCAGATCTCCCGCGAGATCGCCGTCACCAAGCACGTGCAGCCCGAGCAGGCCGACGAGGTGATGGAGGAATTCCACACCATGGCCATGGCCAAGAGCTACATCAGCCAGGGCGGCATCGAGTACGCGAAGAAGCTCCTCATCAAGTCCGTGGGGCCCGAGGTGGCCCGCAAGATCATCGACCGTCTCGTGAAGGCCCTGGAGAGCAGCGCCGGCTTCACCAGCCTGGAGCGCGCGAACCCCCAGCAGCTCTCCAAGTTCATCCAGAGCGAGCATCCCAGACCAACTCGCCCTCATCCTGGCCCACTAACGCCAGCCAGGCCGCGGAGCCATCAGCTGCCCGAGGCGCTGCGCAGCGACGTGGCCATGCGAATGGCCAGCCTGCGAAATCAGCCCCGAGGTGGTGCGCCGCATCAGCCTCATCCTGGAGCAAGCTGGAAGGCCTGGGCTCCTTCGCCACGAAGCCTATGGTGGCGTGCGCGCGGGCCGAGCTGTTCAACCGCATGGAGCGCAATGTGGGCCACCACCGTGCTGGAGAAGATCGAGACCGAGAACCCCCAGCTGGCCGCCAGCATCCGCGACCTCATGTTCGTGTTCGACGACATCCTGCTGGTGGACGACAACGGCATCAACGAGATCCTCAAGCGGGCCGACAAGAAGACCCTCACCGTGGCCCTCAAGGGCACCAGCGAGGAACTCCAGAACCAGTTCTTCCGGAACATGTCCAGCCGCGCGGTGGAGATGATGAAGGAGGAGATGGAGTTCATGGGGCCCGTGAAGCTCAAGGAAGTGGAGAAGGCCCAGCACGAGATCGTGGAGATCGTGCGCCAGCTCGAGGAGGAGGGCGTCATCTCCATCGGCGGTGGCGGCGGAGAGGACTATGTCTCGTAGCCCCCGCCCGCTGGCCCGGTTCATCCCGGCCGAAGAGGTCCAGGCCGCCCAGGTGGCGGCCTTCACCTATCGCCCCATCGATCCCGAGCGCCCCGTGATGGCCGAAGCGGGGACGTGGACGACGAGCCCATCGGCTCCCAGCTCAGCACCGCCGAGGAGGATGCGGCCCGCCTCGCCTCCGTGGACCAGATCATCTACGAGCGGATGCAGGAGGCGGAGCGCCAGGCCACCGAGATCGAACAGGCCGCCTTCGAGCGGGGCTTCCAGGCCGGCGAGGCCGAGGGCCGCGCCTTCGGCGAGAGCCAGTACCGCACCTACATCCAACGCCTCGAAGGGGAGCTGAAGGAGCTGGCCGAGGTCACCGCCCAGGTGAAGGACCAGGCGGACGAGCAGATGCTGGCCCTCTGCATCGCCATGGGCGAGCACCTGGCCGCCCAGCAGATCGAGCGGGGGCGCGACAGCATCCGGGCCCTGGTGGACCGCGTGTTGGAGAACCTGCCCTTCCCCGTGCCCCGCACCCGGGAGACGGGGAGAAGCCCCTCATCGTGCACCTCAACCCCCACGACCTCGAGATGCTGGGCGACCACTACGCCTCGGCCACCTGGGGTCGCGGCCTCGAGAGGATGGGGTGGACACGCCTGGGCGCGCGCCAGCGCCTCGTATTCCGGCTGCTGAGGCCGAGGATGGACCTGCCAATGGATTCACCGCCAAGGCGCCTGGAACGAAGATCCATCGGGGCGTCAGCGCCTCCGATTCGCTAGCCTCACCCTTTAGGCTTTTCTTGGCGTCTTGGCGTCTTGGCGGGCTCTTTTCACATCCCTTGAGACGCTGATGACCGTCCCCGCCTACGACCAGATCGAGGCCCGCATCGCCAAGCTCCCACCGCGGAGTGGATGGGCAAGGTGACCAAGGTCGTCGGCCTCGTGGGAGAGCGACAGGACCCGACTGCAACATCGGGGAGCAGGTGCTCATCCATGCCGGCTGGGGCAGGTGATCCACGCGGAGGTGAGGAGCTTCCAGGGAAGCGCGCGTACTGCTCATGCCCCTGGAGGACACGGAGGGCATCCGCCCCGGCATGAGCGTGGAGGCCGCCGGTCATCCGGCCATGATCCCGTGGGGGAGGAGCGCTCGGCCGGTCATCGATCCCCTGGGCCGACCCCTGGATGGGTGGTCCCGGGTCGAACCTGGCGCACCACGCGCCCCTGCACGGCCAGCCGCGCAATCCCATGAAGCGGCGCTCCATCCAGCTGCTCAGCGTCGGGGTGCGGGTGGTGGACGGCCTGCTGACCCTGGGCAAGGGGCAGCGCGTGGGCATCTTCGCGGGCTCCGGCGTGGCAGAGCATTGCCTGGCGGCGATGGCCGCAACACCAGCGCCGATAATCGTCATCGCCTGGTGGCAGAGCGG
This sequence comes from Holophagaceae bacterium, assembly GCA_044229665.1. Lineage (GTDB taxonomy): Bacteria > Acidobacteriota > Holophagae > Holophagales > Holophagaceae > JAFDVN01. The sequence continues at coordinate 634 of JBGASN010000022.1, read as the reverse complement.
GGGCCGCGAGCGCAGTCTGGACGAGCACGACCTGGGCCCCGAGGGCCTCAAGCGCAGCGTGGTGGTGGTGGCCACCAGCGACCTGAGCCCCCTGCTGCGTCTGCGCTGCGCCCTGGCCGCCACGGCCGTGGCCGAGCACTTCATGAAGGATGGTCGCGACGTCCTGATGATGATGGACAGCGTCACCCGCTTCGCCATGGCCCAGCGCGAGGTGGGCCTCAGCGCCGGGGAGCCGCCCTCCAGCCGGGGCTACACCCCCTCGGTGTTCGCCCTGCTGCCGCGCCTCATGGAGCGGGCCGGCTCCTTCGAGGAGGCGGGTTCCATCACGGGCCTCTACACCGTGCTGGTGGAGGGCGACGACCTCAACGAACCCATCTCCGACACCGTGCGGGGCATCCTCGACGGCCACATCGTGCTCAGCCGCAAGCTGGCCTCCCGCAACCACTACCCGGCCATCGACGTGCTCGGCAGCCTGAGCCGGTTGTTCAGCGCCCTGGCCCTGCCGGAGCAGAAGCAGCTCAGCGCCAAGGTCCGCGACCTCATGGCCACCTACGCCGACGCCGAGGACCTCATCCAGATCGGCGCCTACACCAAGGGCTCCAGCCCGAACATCGACCAGGCCATCCAGTTCCAG
>JBGASN010000086.1:0-8771 GCA_044229665.1 Holophagaceae bacterium | reverse complement strand
TCTGGGTGGACCCCTTCTCCGGCCTCAGCGGCGACCTCTGGGTGGGGGCCTTCCTGGCCCTCGGAGTACCGGAGGCGGATCTGGCCGCCGTGCTGCGCCGCCTGCCCTTCGACGACCTCGCCCTGGAGGTGAAGACCGTGATCCGCTGCGGCGTGGAGGCCACCAAGGCTTCCGTGGTCATCGGAGGCAAGGTGGACACGGGCGCCACCCCGCACTTGGCCGAGGGGCCCCTGAAGGCCGTGCGCAAGCGCCTCAAGGTGGGCGGCCATGATCACGTGCATGGCCTCGCCTGGCGCGAGGTGGATGAGGTGCTGGCCCGCCACCTGGATCCCAAGGTCGCAGCTCTGGCCCGGGAGGCCTTCCGTCGTCTCGGGGAGAGCGAGGCCCGGGTCCACGGCATGCCCCTCGACCAGGTCCACTTCCACGAGGTGGGCGTGAAGGACAGCATCGCCGACGTGGCCCTGGCGGCTGCGGGGTACGTGCTGCTCGGCGAGCCCCGGGTCCACATCGGCCCCATCGCCACGGGGAAGGGCACCTGGAAGATGGCGCACGGGCAGTACCCCATCCCCGGCCCCGCCACGACGTACCTCCTCACGGGCTTCGAGCTGAAAGAGGGGGTCGCGCCCGTGGATCGCGAGCTCACCACGCCCACGGGGGCCGCCCTGGCGGTGGCCCTGGCGACCACGAAGCGGGCGCCGGCCCGCTTCATCCCCGAGCGCGCCGCCTTTGCCGCCGGCGGCTGGGACTTCCCCACCACCCCCAACGTCCTGCGCCTTCAGCTGGGCACGGTGCCCGAGGGCGCCGCGGAGCTGCTGCAGTTGGAGACCAACGTGGACGATGCCACGCCCCAGCAGGTGGCCCACGCCCAGGCCCGGCTCATGGAGGCGGGGGCCCTGGATGCCTGGGTCACGGCGGCCACCTTCAAGAAGGGCCGCAGCGGCTGGGTGGTGGGCGTGATCCTGGAGCCTTCGAAGCTGGAGGCCCTTGCCCAGATCCTCGTGGCGGAGCTGCCCACCCTGGGTCTGCGCTGCTGGCCCCTGATGCGGCTGGAGGCCCAGCGGAGCTTCCGCCCTTCGGGGGTGGAAGGTGTGGACCTCAAGGAGGGCCGCTGGCCCAACGCCACCGTGCAGCAGCCGGAGTACGACCATGCGGTGAGGGCGGCGAAGGCCACCGGAAAGAGCCTGCGCGAGGTGCAGGCGAAGGCGAAGGGCAAGTGATGCAGGAAGGTCTCCGTTTCGACGGCCGGGTGCTCTACCTCTGCGAGGACCCGGACCTCCTGGATCGCCAGCTTCGAGGTGAGGACCTCACACGGGCCGACGCCGGCAAGCTGCGTGATCAGATCAGCACCGACGAGATCACGCCCGCCTGGATCTGCTACCACTTCGACGAGAAGCTGGGCGACTTCCCCTACCTGGGGCTGCAGGCGGGGGGCCGCTTCCCCTGCAAGGAGGGGCTCGTCCGCGGGGGCGGCTTCACCGTCAGCGTCTCCGGGAAGCGGCGGGGCAAGGGGAGCAGCCGGGAGGCCAGCCCCTACGCGGAGCTCTGCGCGGGCATCCGCCTCGTGATCGCCGAGAGCTTCGAGCGCATCTACCGCCAGAACTGCCAGAACCTGGGGCTGCTCACCAGCACCGACTTCGGGCTCCTGGATCGCATCCGCCGGGGTGAATCCATCTCCCTGGCCGAGTTCACCGAGGGGCTCGATCCCATCACCGCCGAGATCGTGCGGCGGGGCGGCCTCTTCGCCTTCAACGCGGCGCGGCTCAAGGGTGAGGTGGCGGTGCCCGTGCCCGAAGCTCCTGGCGCGCCACACGGTGGTGGATGCGGCGGCGGGGCAGGTGGGGCTCGCCACGGTGGTGCCGGGCGATGGCTGCTTCGTGCAGGCCGACTGGCGCTTCAGCCATGAGTACGTGACCCCCATGGCCGCCAGCTTCCTGCACAAGGCGCTGGGTGCCGAGGCCAAGGTGAAGGATCCAGCCTCTGTGCTGGCCTTCCGGGACCACCTCACCTTCCTGCACCACAGCATGAAGGCCGAGCACCGGGCCCAGGGCCTGCTGGACGTGGCCAACCGGCTGCCCGGCGCCCAGGCGGCCTTCTGCGCCGCCCAGGGCATCCGCGTGCACGGCGAGCTGGCGGACGGCTCCGGCTCCGAGGGCATCTGCCACTCGATCATGGCGGAGCGCTACGCCCTGCCGGGCCAGGTGGTGGTGGGCACCGACAGCCACACGCCCCACGCCGGCGCCCTGGGCTGCCTGGCCTTCGGCGTGGGCACCACGGACATCGCCAACGCCTGGGTCACGGGCGACGTGCGCGTCACCGTGCCCGGCACCCTGCGCGTGCAGCTGAACGGCCGCCTGCGACCGGGCGTGAGCGCCAAGGACCTGGTGCTGCACCTGCTCAAGGAGCCCTTCATCAAGGAGGGCGGGGCCCTGGGCCTGGTGGTGGAGTACATGGGTGAAGCTGTGGCCGCGATGGAAACAGACGAGCGCGCCACCCTCACCAACATGGCCGCGGAGATCGGAGGGTTCACGGGGCTCGTGCCGCCGGACGCGGAGACCGTGCGCTTCGTGCGGGAGCGACGCGGGGTGGAGGTTTCACTGGAGCCCTGGATGCGGGGCGATGAGGGCGCCACCTACGCTCACACCCTCACCGTGGACTGCAGCGCCCTGGAGCCCATGCTGGCCAGCCCCGGCGACCCCGGGAACGGCCTGCCCCTCAGCGCTTTGGCGGAGCCCGTGCGCATCGACCTGGCCTACGTGGGCAGCTGCACCGGCGGCAAGCGGGAGGACCTGCGCGCGGCCTACGAGGCCATCCGCGAGGCCGCGGCCCAGGGCCGCCAGGTGCCGGACCACGTGCAGTTCTTCGTCCAGTGCGGCAGCGAGGCCGTGCGGCAGCACGCGGAGGCCCAGGGCTGGATGGACGCCTTCCGCAGGGTGGGCGCCACGGTGCTCGGCTCCTCCTGCGGCGCCTGCATCAACGCGGGCCCCGGCGTCAGTGCCCGACCGGACCAGGTGACCATCAGCGCCATCAACCGCAACTTCCCGGGCCGCAGCGGCCCCGGGCAGATGTGGCTGGCCAGCCCCGCCACCGTGGCCGCCAGCGCCCTGGCGGGGGAGATCCGCGGCGCCTAGGCGCCCGTCTCCTGCAGCAGCCAGTTCCGGAAGGCCCGCACGGCGGGCCGCTCGGCGGCGTGCTCCGGGGTGGCGAACCAGTAGCTGCGGAGGCCCCGGAGCCGGGTGCCCGGGAAGGGCTCCACCAGCTCACCCTTCAACAGCTCCTCCTCCACGAGGAAGGTGGGCAGCAGGGCGAAGCCCAGGTCCGCCTTGGCGGCCTGGATCACCATGAGGTGGCTCTCGAAGCGGGGGCCCCGGCGGCCCTCCACCCCCTTCACATCGTGGGCGTCCAGCCACTCCTCCCAGCCCTGGGGCCGGGTGGCCATCTGGAGCAGGGTGTGGCGGGCGAGATCTGCGGGGCCTTCCAGCGCCTCGGTGAAGGCCAGGCGGGGACTGGCCACCACCACGGCCTCTTCGTCGAAGAGCCGGTCCAGGCGGGCGCCGGGCCAGCGGCCCTCCCCCAGGTGGATGGCGGCGTCCAGCTCCTCCACCTCGAAGTCGAAGGGGTAGAGGCGGGTGTGGAAGGCCACCTGCACCTCCGGGTGGGCCCGGGCGAAGGCCGGGAGGCGGGGGATGAGCCAGCGGGTGCCGAAGGTGGGGAGGATGGCCAGGTTCAGGAGGCCCCCCTCGCCCCGGGAGGCCTTCACCTCCAGGGTGGCGGCCTCCAGGCGGGCCAGGAGGGGTGCCACCTTGGCGGCGTAGGCTTCCCCGGCGGCCGTGAGGCGGATGCGCTGGCGCACCCGCTCGAAGAGGGGAACGCCCACTTCCGTTTCCAGACTGGCAACGGCCCGGCTCACGGCCCCCTGGGTGAGGTTCAGCTCCTGGCCGGCCCGGGTGAAGCTCCCCAGGCGGGCTGCCGCCTCGAAGGCCTGGAGGCCGGGCAGGGAGGGGAGGAGGCGAGCCACTTGATGAGTATAACGCATGAACCTGTGCGAACAATTCGTTTGTGACCCGTCACATCCATGCCGAAAGATGATCCATGGCACAAGGACGTTCCTGCAGGGGACGCCGGGATGTCGGGAGATCTTGGACATGCTTCAGATGCATAACACCGCCCTCTGGACCCTCCTGGAAGACGTGGCCGGCACCCGTCGGGCCACCACCCTCCTGACCGCCGTGGCGGTGCCCCAGGACCTGAAGCGCGAGGACGACGGCCGCATCACCCGGGCCGAATTGGCCATGGCCCTGAACCTCCTGCTGGTGGAAGACGTGATGAAGCGCGTGCCCATGGCCCAGGCCTACGTGCGGGACGCCGTGCGGGCCGGCCGCCAGCTCACCTTCGACCATGGCGCCCTGCGCACCGTGGCCACCCCCTGCGGCCAGCTGCCCATGGGTGAGGAGTCCATCACCCGCGTGCTGCGTCCCCTCGGCTACGCCGTGGCCGGGGTCTACCCCCTGGACCGCCTGGGCATGACGGGCCGGGCCTACGCCCACCAGGACCTGCCGGCGGGCATCCCCCAGTTCTTCGTGTCCGAGCTGCACCCCGAGCGCTTCAGCCCCGCGTTCCAGGAGGCCGTCCAGCGCGTGGTGTCCACCAGCGTGGATCCCCTGCCCACCTGGGCCCTGAACCTCCTGGAGGTGCTGGGCGCCGAGGGCGAGCTGCCCCTCACCCAGGCCGTGCGCCTGCTCCCCAACCTGGTGGCCTGCTTCGACCGCCAGCACGCGGAGCCCACCCTGGCCGACTACGAGACCCTCCTGGCCGAGAGCAAGGAGATGGCCTGGATCGCCACCGAGGGCAACGCCTTCAACCACGCCACCGACCGCGTGGCCGACGTGGCCGCCGTGGCCCAGGCCCAGAAGGACCTCGGCAGGCCCATGAAGGAGAAGCTGGAGGTGGGCTCCGAGGGGCGGGTGATCCAGACCGCCTTCCGCGCGGCCCTGGTGGAGCGCCTCTTCGTGGCCGAGGGCGGTGCCCTGGCGGCCAAGGTGGTGCCCGGCTCCTTCCACGAGTTCATCACCCGGCACGAAAAATCGGCCGGGGTCCTCGATCTCAGCTTTGACAGCTCCAACGCCCAGGCCATCTTCAAGATGACCAGCGTGGAGTGCTGAGGATGGATGCCGCGCACCTGAAGGCCGAACTGGGAACCCTGCTGGGCGCCGACGCCCTGCTGACCGAAGGTCCCGACCTCGCCAAGTACGAGCAGGGCTGGCGCTACGGGCAGGGCCGGGCCCTGGCCGTGGCCCGTCCCGGCACCACGGCGGAGGTTGCGAAGGTCCTGGCCTTCTGCCACCGCCACGGGGTGAAGGTGGTGCCCCAGGGCGCCAACACCGGCCTCGTGGGCGCCTCCACGCCCGACGCCTCCGGCCACATGCTGGTGCTCTCCCTGGAGCGCCTCACCAAGCGGCTGGAGATCGACGCCACGGACCGTACCGCCCTGGTGGACGGCGGCGTGCTGCTGAGCCAGCTCAACGGAGAGCTGGAGTCCCACGGCCTCTTCTACCCCATCGACCTGGGCGCCGACCCTTCCATCGGCGGCATGGTGGTCACCAACACCGGCGGCACCCGCCTGCTCAAGTACGGCGACGTGCGCCGGAACCTGCTGGGCGTGGAGCTGGTGCTGGCCGACGGCACCGTGGTGGATGCCCTCAACCGCCTCCGCAAGAACAACACCGGCCTGGACCTGGGCCAGCTCATGGCGGGCACCTTCGGGGCCTTCGCCGTGGTCACCGGCGCCGTGGTGCAGGTGGTGCCCAAGCCCAAACAGCAGGCCGTGGCCATGGTGGCCGCCCAGGATGGGGAGGCCGTGCTGGCCCTCCTGCGGGCCCTGGAAGGCCAGCTGGGCGACGTGCTGAGCGCCTACGAGGTCATCAGCGCCGAAGCCTTCAGCCCGGTCTTCACCCATCACCCCACCCTTCGCAATCCCTACGGCGCCGCGGCCCCGGCCCCCTTCACGGCCCTGGTGGAGCTGAGCAGCACCCTGCCCGCCGAGGCCCTGGCCCTGGGCGATCTGCTGGAGGGCAGCCTCGGCGCCTTCCTGGAGACCGAAGCGGGCGAGGGCATCCTCGACGTGTTCATGGGCAAGGCCGAGGACTTCTGGGCCATCCGCCACCACGTGAGCGAGAGCCTTCGGCACGAGGGGAAGGTGCTGGCCTTCGACCTCAGCGTGCCCCGCAGCCGCATGGCCGCCTTCCGGGAGGCCGTGGTGCGGGAGCTGGCCCAGAGCCACCCCTTCATCCGGGTCTGCGACTTCGGCCACTGGGGCGACGGCGGCACCCACCTGAACCTGGTGTGGAAGGAGGCGGAGGCCCCCAAGCCCACGGTGGAGCTCATCGCCGAGCTGCAGCCCCGCATCTACGGGCTCTGCGTGGAGGGCTTCCAGGGCTCGTACAGCGCCGAGCACGGGGTGGGCCCCCACAACCAGGCCAGCTACGACCGCTTCACCCCGGAGCCCGTGAAGGCCCTGGCGCGGGCCCTCAAGGCCCACCTGGATCCCCAGGGCCTCCTGGGCACCGTGAAGCTGGGCTGAGCCCCACCCGGTACTTGGGACTTCCATCCTTGACCGGGGTGTTTCCCCCCCGGTCCAATGGAGCTTTGCCCCCCCAAGGCTTCCGGCGGTGGTTCACCCCGGGGGCCGGATTCGATAAGGACCCCCCCATGGCCCTCCGTCCCCTCCCCCTGCTCGGCGCCTGCCTGGTGCTCGCCGGTGTCGCCACCGCTGGAGTTCCCGTGAAGCCCAAGTCCGATGCCCCCGCCATGCTCGCGCCCTGGAAGGGCCCCTTCGGCGGCGTGCCCGCCTGGTCGGCGGTGAAGCCTGAGGACTTCCCCAAGGCCTTCCAGGTGGCCATGGACGCCCAGCGTGCCGCGATCCGGAAGCTCGTGACCAACCCCAAGCCCGCGACCTTCGAGAACACCATCCTGGCCCTGGAGACCTCCAGTGCCGAGCTGGACCGGGTGAACGTCCTCTTCGGGGTGCACACGAACACCCTGGCCGTGGGTGCGATCCCCAAGATCGAGGCGGAGATGGCCCCCAAGCTGGCGGCCTTCGGCGATGAGATCATCCAGAACGCCGACCTCTTCAAGCGCATCGAGGCCGTCTACAACAGCCCGGCCAAGGCCAAGCTCACGAAGGAGCAGCAGCGCCTCACCTGGCTCTACTACGTGAACTTCGTGCGCAGCGGCGCCAAGCTCAACCCCGAGCAGAAGGCCAAGCTGGGCGCCCTGAACCAGCGCCTGGCCACCCTGGCCACCCAGTTCGGCCAGAACCAGCTGGCCGATGAGACGGACATCTTCACGGTGATCGAGAAGCCCGAGGACCTGGCGGGCCTGGGGGAGGGCCTCAAGGGCGGCTACGCCCGGGCCGCGGAGAAGCGGGGCCTCAAGGGCAAGTGGGTGGTCGACAACACGCGCTCCGCCGTGGACCCCTTCCTGGCCTACGCGGGCAACCGCGAGCTCCGGGAGAAGGTCTGGCGCGCCTTCATCCTGCGCGGCGACAACGGCGGCAAGACCGACAACAAGGCCCTCGTCACCGAGATGCTGAAGCTCCGCTTCGAGCGGGCCCAGCTCCTGGGCTACAAGACGCACGCCCACTGGGCCGTGGAGCAGTCCATGGCCGGCACCCCGGAAAAGGCCCTGGCGCTCATGGAGGCGGTGTGGAAGCCCGGTGCCGCCGCCGTGAAGGCCGACGTGGCCGCCATGCAGGCCCTGGTCGACGCGGAGAAGGGGGGCTTCAAGATCGCCCCCTGGGACTACCGCTTCTACGCGGAGAAGGTCCGCAAGGCCAAGTACGACCTGGACCTCACCGAGGTCACCCCCTACATGCAGCTCGACAAGCTCCGCGAGGGCATGTTCTGGGCCGCGGGTCAGCTCTACGACCTGCACTTCACCCTGCTCAAGGGCATCGAGGTCCAGCACCCCGATGTCACCGCGTACGAGGTGAAGAACGGCAAGGGCCAGCACGTGGGCCTCTGGTACTTCGACCCCTTCGCCCGGGAAGGCAAGCGCTCCGGGGCCTGGATGAACGAGTACCGCACGCAGAAGAACCTGGGCACCCCGGTCTCGCCCATCGTGTCCAACAACTCCAACTTCGTGAAGGGCGCCCCCGGCGCGCCGGTGCTCATCTCCTGGGATGACGCTCGCACCCTCTTCCATGAGTTCGGCCACGCCCTGCACGGGCTGCTCTCCCACGCCCACTATCCTTCGGTCGCGGGCACCAACACCGCCCGGGACTTCGTGGAGTTCCCCTCCCAGATCAACGAGCACTGGTTCGATACCCCCGAGGTGCTGACCAAGTTCGCCCTGCACTACCAGACGGGCAAGCCGCTCCCCCAGGAGCTGGTGGCCAAGATCAAGAAGGCCGGCACCTTCAATGAGGGCTTCCACACCATGGAGTACCTCGCCTCCGCCGTGATCGACATGAAGCTGCACATGGCCGGGGGCGCGACCATCGACCCCGCCGCCTTCGAGAAGGAGGAGCTCGGCAAGCTGGGCATGCCCGAGGAGATCGTGATGCGCCACCGCATCCCGCAGTTCGGCCACATCTTCAGCGGCGGCGTGGGTGGCTACGAGGCCGGCTACTACGCCTACCTCTGGAGCGACTCCCTCACGGCGGATGCCTGGGAAGCCTTCCTGGAGGGCAAGGGGCCCTGGGACAAGGCCGTGGCCGCCAAGTTCAAGAAGGAAATCCTCGCCGTGGGCAACACCCGCGACCAGGGTGAGTCCTT
>JBGASN010000085.1:0-8970 GCA_044229665.1 Holophagaceae bacterium | reverse complement strand
CCAGGGCGGGGGTGGCGCCATGGGCTATGCTGGCCCCATGCCCACCCCGGAGCCCCAGCGTCCTTCGGCCTCCGCAGGGGAGGGGGCTCCCGTGGGGCGCGTCGCGCCGTCCCCCACCGGGGTGCTCCACCTGGGCAACCTCCGCACTGCCCTGGCCGCCTGGCTGTCCGTGCGCGCCGCGGGAGGAAGGTTCGTCCTCCGGGTGGAGGATGTGGATGGCCCCCGGTGCCGCCCGGAGCATGAGCACCGGCAGCTGGCGGACCTGGAGGCCCTTGGCCTCACGTGGGAGGGTCCCCTGCTGCGGCAGTCCGAACGGGGCGAACCCTACCGGGCCGCCCTGGAGTCGCTGCGGGGCGCCGGGCGCCTCTACCCCTGCCACTGCACCCGCAAGGACCTGCAGGCCCTGGCCAGCGCCCCCCACGCCGAGGATGGGCTGCGGGCCTACCCGGGCACCTGCCGGGCCCGGCCCTGGGAGGGCTTCGCGGCGGCGCTGCGGGTCCGGATCCCCGAAGGGGTCGTGGCCTGGGCGGACCGCCTGCTGGGGGACCAGCAGGACGATCCGGGGGGGCTCACGGGGGACCCCCTGCTGTTCCGCCGGGATGGCTGCTTCGCCTACCACCTGGCCGTGGTGGTGGACGATGGGGCCCAGGGCATCACCGAAGTGGTGCGGGGCGCCGACCTGCGACCCGTCACCGCGACCCAGATCCGCCTGCAGGAGGCCCTGGGCCTGCCCCGGCCCGCCTACGCCCACCTGGGCCTGGTCACCGCCCCCGACGGCAGCCGCCTGGGCAAACGGGATGGCGCCCTGGGGCTCGCGGAGCTGGCCGCCCGGGGGGTGCCCCTCCCCGAGGTGGTGGGCTGGCTGGGGCACAGCCTCGGCTGCCTGGATCGCCCCGAGTCCTGCGGGGATACGCAAGACCCCAAACCGGAAAGGACCCGGTTGCCCGGGTCCTCATCAGCCGGTCGGCTGTTAACCCATCGCGTTCACCTTCTTGAGTATCCCCTGCGGGGGCCACGCAAGACCCCAAACGGAAAGGACGGTGCCGGGTCCCTCATCCGGCCGAAGGGCTGTTAGGCCATCGCGTTCACCTTCTTGGTATCCCCTGCGGGGATACGCAAGACCCCAAACGGAAAGGACCCGGTCGCCCGGGTCCTCATCCCACAGCCGGTCGGCTGTTGGAATACATCGCGTTCTGCCTTCTTGAGCTCCCCTGCGGGGGTGCAAGACCCCAAAGTGTGGAAAGGACCCGGTCGCCCGGGTCCTCATCCCACAGCCGGTCGGCTGTTAGGCCATCGCGTTCACTTTCAGGGTGAAGCGGGACTTGTGGCGGTTGGCGGCGTTCTTGTGGAGCACGCCCTTGCGCTCGGCGACGTCGACCACGCCCATCACCACGGGCAGGGCGGCGACGGCCTTGGCCTTGTCACCACTGGCCACGGCGGCCAGGAAGCTCTTCACGGCGGTCTTCATGCTGGAACGGTTCGCACGGTTGCGGAGGCGAGCCTCGGCATCGCGGCGGGCCTTCTTGGCGGCGGACTTGTGATTGGCCATTGCGTGACTCCTGCTCCCGTCCAACGGAAGCGCGAAGGGTTATCCTACCAAACCCGGGGCCCCGGTCAAGGGGAAAAAGCAGGCTCCAGGGGGCTTTCCGGCCCTTCCATCGTACCCCGCACCCAGGCAGACTGGTCGGAGGCGAATGGCCTCCACTGGTGGGATTTGACATGGAGCGCATTCGCGAGGCTTTTCAAAAAGGCGTTGGCCGGGGCATTGCCCGGGCGGACCTGACCCTCGAGCGTCCCCAAGTCGGTGGAGCTGGGCGACCTGGCCTACCCTGCTTCCGGGCGGCCAAGGCCGCCGACAAGAACCCCGCCCTCATCGCCCAGGAGCTGGCCACCACCTTGACGGTGGAGGGGCCGAGCTGCTGGCCGCCGGGCCCTACCTGAACCTCCGCCTCACCCCCGAGACCCGGTCCCGGATCCTCGTGGGCAGCCTCCTGTCGGACCGCCCTTCGGTGCGGCGCCTTCCTCGGGTCGCAAGGTGATCGTGGAGTACAGCTCCCCGAACATCGCCAAGCTCTTCACCATCGGGCACCTGCGCTCCACCATGATCGGCCACGGCATGGTGCACGTGCACCGCTTCCTGGGGGATGAGGTGGTGCGCCTCAACCACCTGGGCGACTGGGGCACCCAGTTCGGCACCCTGCTGGCCGCCTACAAGCTCTGGGCCGAGGGCCCAACCCCGCCTCATACCAAGGACTTCGACTGGGCGGAGGACGCCCCGGAGAAACGCCGCACCCCCTCTTCCGCCTCTTTGAGCGTGCGCTTCCACGCCGAGGAGGAAGAGAGACGCCGCCCTGCGGGACGACGCCCAGGCCTGGTTCCGCAAGCTGGAGACCGGCGATGCCGAGGCCGCCGTCTCTGGTCCTGGTTCCGGGAGATCTCCTGGCCGAGTTCAAGCGCCTCTACGACCGCCTGGGCGTGGGCTTCGACACCTTCGAGGAGGCGAGGCCTTCTACGAGGACAAGATGGCCGCCACCATCCAGGCCCTGGATGCCGCGGGCCTTCATGGTGGAGGAGGCGACAAGGGCGCCCGCATCGTGGACCTGGAGGATGTGGGCATCAAGACCCCCATGGTGGTGAAGGCGGATCTCCGTGTACGCCACCCGCGACCTGGCCACCGGCGTCTACCGCCGCGACCACTACAAGTACGACAAGTGCATCTACACGTCATCGGCGGCGAGCAGATCCTCCACATGCAGCAGGTCTTCGCCGTGCTGAAGAAGCTGGATCCCGCCTGGTTCACGGACGGGAAGGTGGTGCACACCCCCTTCGGCCTCATCAAGCTGCCGGAAGGCAAGATGAGCACCCGCAAGGGCAACGTGATCTTCCTGGAGGATGTGCTCGACGAGGCCAAGGAGCGGGTGCTGGCCGTCATCGCCGAGAAGAACCCGGACCTGGCGAATCAGGGCGCCGTGGCCGACATGCTCGGCATGGGCGCCGTGGTCTTCTTCAACGCCATCAACGACCGCACCAAGGCCATCACCTTCGAGTGGGACCGCGTGGTGGCGCTCGACGGCGACACGGGCCCCTACGTCCAGTACGCCCACGCCCGGATCATGTCCGTGCTGCGCAAGGCGGGCGGCCCCTGGGCGGCCCAGGCCACCCCGGGCGCCTTCGAGGGCCGCAGCACCGCCGTGGTGCCCTTCGCCGCCGCCGAGCTGCCCGCTGACCTGGCCGGCCTCGACACGCCGGAGGCCCAGGCCCTGCTCTTCGAGCTGGCGGGCCTGCCCAGCGCCTACCGCCTGGCCCAGGAGCAGCTCCAAGCCACGCCCATCGCCCGGCAACTGCTGGCGGTGGCCCGGGCCTTCAGCGGCTTCTACACCAACTGCCCGATCCTCAAGGAAGGCACGGCCCCGGCGGATCGCGACGCACGCCTGGCCCTCTGCGTGGCCACGGCCCGGGCGCTGCGGCAGGGCCTGTTCCTGATGGGCGTGCAGGCGCCCGACGAGATGTAGCTCCAGTTCCTTTTCAGTTGCTCAATCCATGACGTGTTGCGGGGGTGTGGGATGACGAAGTACGTGTTTGTGACCGGCGGGGTGCTGTCGAGCCTGGGCAAGGGCATCGCGGCGGCCAGCCTGGGGGCCCTGCTGGAGGCCCGTGGGCTGAAGGTGACCCTCATGAAGATGGATCCCTACCTCAACGTGGATCCCGGCACCATGAGCCCCTTCCAGCACGGCGAGGTGTTCGTCACCGATGACGGCGCCGAGACCGACCTCGACCTCGGCCATTACGAGCGCTTCACCAGCGTGCCCACCACCCAGAACCACACCATCACCACGGGCCGCATCACATCACCGACGAGATCAAGGGCGTGATGAAGAAGGTCGCCAAGGACATGGACGTCGTGATCATCGAGATCGGCGGCACCGTGGGCGACATCGAGAGCCAGCCCTTCCTCGAGGCCATCCGCCAGTTCAAGCTCGAGGCGGGCCTGGGCAATGCCATCAACATGCACCTCACCTACGTGCCCTTCATCAAGACGGCCGGGGAGCTGAAGTCCAAGCCCACCCAGCACAGCGTGAAGGAGCTGCGCGCCCTGGGCATCCAGCCCGACGTGCTCCTGTGCCGCGCCGAGGTGGACATCCCCCGGGACCTGAAGGACAAGATCGCCCTCTTCTGCTCCGTGACCCACGACGCCGTGTTCAGCGCCAAGGACGCCAGCTCCATCTACGAGGTGCCCCTCCTCCTCCACGCCGAGGGCCTCGACACCAAGGTGGCCCAGCTCCTGGGCCTGGAGCAGAAGGCCCCGGACCTCAAGCCCTGGACCGACCTCCTGGACCGCATCCACAACCCCAAGGGCAGCGTGCGCATCGCCGTGGTGGGCAAGTACGTGGAGTTCAAGGAGAGCTACAAGAGCCTCATCGAGAGCTTGCACCACGCCGGCTACGGCCTGGAGACCCACGTGGACCTCAAGTGGGTGGAGGCCGAGGACCTGGAGGGCCACGATCCGGAGCCCTTCCTCAAGGACTGCCACGGCATCCTCGTCCCCGGCGGCTTCGGGGTGCGCGGCACCCGCGGCATGATCGAGTCCATCCGCTACGCCCGCGAGCGCAAGATCCCCTTCTTCGGCATCTGCCTCGGCATGCAGATGGCCTCCGTGGAGTACGCCCGCAACGTGGTGGGCCTCGAGGGTGCCGACAGCACCGAGTTCGACGACAACCCCAAGCACCGCGTCATCTTCAAGCTCCGCGAGCTGGTGGATGTGGAAGAGCTGGGCGGCACCATGCGCCTGGGCGCCTACCCCTGCAAGCTGGCCATCGGCAGCCAGGCGGAGCGGGCCTACGGGGCCGTGGAGATCAGCGAGCGCCACCGCCACCGCTACGAGTTCAACCACGAGTACCGCAAGGCGCTCGAGGAGAAGGGCCTCTCCTTCACCGGCATGAGCCCCGATGGCGTGTTCGTGGAGATCGTGGAGATCCAGGACCATCCCTACTTCCTGGCCTGCCAGTTCCACCCCGAGTTCAAGAGCCGCCCGCTCTCCCCCCATCCGCTGTTCACGGCCTTCGTGAAGGCCAGCGCTGAGAACGGCAAGTAGGACACCCGAGGCTCCCATGACCACCCAGCTCGACAAGCTCAGCATCGACACCCTCCGCGTGCTCGCCATCGATGGCGTGCAGAAGGCCAACAGCGGCCACCCCGGCACCCCCATGGCCCTCAGCCCCGCGGCCTACGTGCTCTGGACCAAGTTCCTGAAGCACAACCCCAAGAACCCCCAGTGGTGGGACCGCGACCGCTTCGTGCTGAGCTGCGGCCACGCCTCCATGCTCATCTACGGTCTGCTCCACCTCACGGGCTACGACCTGCCCCTGCAGGAGCTCGTGAACTTCCGCCAGTGGGGCTCCAAGACCCCCGGCCACCCCGAGGTGGGCCACACCCCGGGCGTGGAGACCACCACCGGCCCCCTGGGGCAGGGCATCGGCAACGCCGCGGGCATGGCCATCGCCGAGCGCGTGCTGGCCGCCAAGTTCAACAAGCCCGGCCACGACATCATCAACCACCGCACCTTCGCCTTCGTGAGCGATGGCGACGTGATGGAGGGCGTGGGCATGGAGGGCGCCGCCCTCGCCGGCCACCTGGGCCTAGAGAAGCTCGTCTGCCTCTGGGACGACAACAAGATCACCATCGAGGGCGACACGCATCTGGCCTTCACGGAGAACGTGCCCGCCCGCTTCGAGGCCATGGGCTGGCGCGTGCTCACCGTGACCGATGGCGAGGATCTTGGCGCCCTGGAGCGCGCCTTCCAGGAGGCCCTGCGCCCCTGTGGCAAGCCCACCCTCATCGCCTGCCGCACCATCATCGGCTTCCCCTCCCCCAACCGCCAGGGCACCGCCAAGGCCCACGGGGAGCCCCTCGGCAAGGACGAGGCCGCGGCCACCAAGCAGATCATGGGCTGGGATCCCGACTCCCAGTTCCACATCCCCGCCGAGGCCGCCGCGAACTGGGGCGCCTGCGTGGCCAAGGGCGCCGAGGCGGAGACCAAGTGGCGCACGGAGTTCGCCTCCTACGCCGCCGCCCACCCCGCTGAGGCCGCCGAGCTGGAGCGCTGGATGAAGGGCGACCTGGGCCTCGACTGGCTCAATGCGCTGCCCACCTTCACCGCCGACGACAAGATGGCCACCCGCGAGGCCAGCGGCAAGGTGCTCAACGCCATCGCCGCGCACCTGCCCTTCCTCATGGGCGGCAGTGCGGATCTCGGCCCCTCGAACAACACCCACCTGAAGGGCGAGGCCTCCTTCAGCGCCCGCGAAGTGGGCCGCAACTTCCACTGGGGCGTGCGCGAGCACGGCATGGGCGCCTGCCTCAACGGCATGAGCCTCCACGGCGGCCTGCGCGTCTACGGCGCCACCTTCTTGCAGTTCGCGGACTACATGCGCTCCAGCATCCGCCTGGCCGCGCTCATGAACCAGCCCGTGGTCTACGTGTTCACCCATGACAGCATCGGCCTGGGTGAGGACGGCCCCACCCACCAGCCCATCGAGCACGTGATGAGCCTCCGCCTCATCCCCAACCTCCAGGTGCTGCGCCCCGCCGACGCCCAGGAGACCGTGGAGGCGTGGAAGGCCGCCCTGCGGAAGACCGATGGGCCCACCGCCCTCATCCTCACCCGCCAGAAGCTGCCGACCCTCAGCGTGGGCAAGGCCGAGGGGCTCCACCAGGGCGCCTACGTGCTGCAGGAGGCCTCCGCCGCCCCCAAGCTGATCCTCCTGGCCACGGGCTCCGAAGTGGCCCTGGCCGCCCAAGCCCGCACCGCGCTGGAAGCCGAGGGCATCCCCACCCGTGTGGTCTCCATGCCCTGCCTGGAGACCTTCGCCGCCCAGCCCCAGGCCGTGCGCGACGCCGTGCTGCCCCCCGCCGTGAAGGCCCGCGTGGCCATCGAAGCCGGCCGCAGCCTGGGCTGGGACCGCTGGGTCGGCGACGCCGGCACCATCGTGGGCCTCGACCACTTCGGCGCCTCCGCCCCGGCCGAGATCCTCTTCGAGAAGTTCGGCTTCAGCGTCGCGAACGTCGTGGCGAAGGCCAAGGCGATCCTTTAAGGATCCACCACGGAGGCTCCACGTCCCTGAGCGAAACGAAGGGGAGCCCGCATCGCGGGCGATCCGTGGAGGCGCGAAGTCCGCGAAGGTCCACGAAGGAAAAGCAGGTTGGGGGTCACCTCCCAACCTGCTTTTTGTTTGCCTTCATTTTTTCGCGATTCTTCGCGTGCTTCGTGTATTCGTGGTGGATCTTTAACGGCTGGCGATGGGTACGTAATCCAGCTGCTCCGGCCCCGTGTACTCCGCGGCGGGGCGGATGATGCGGTTGTGGCCGTGCTGCTCGAGGATGTGGGCCGTCCAGCCGGCGATGCGGGACACGGCGAAAATGGGCGTGTACAGCTCGAAGGGGATGTTCATCTGGTAGTACATGGAGGCGCTGTAGAAGTCCACGTTGGGGTAGAGGGGCTTCTCGCCGGCGAGCACGAGCTCTTCCAGCTTCACGCTCATGTCGAACCAGGTGCGGTTGCCGGTGGCGACGCCCACCTGTTCGCTGGTGGCCTGCAGGATCTTGGCGCGGGGGTCCTTGGTCTTGTATACGCGGTGACCGAAGCCCATGACCTTGCGCTTGGAGGCGCGGGCCGCGGCGAGCCAGGGCTCCACCTTGTCGAGGCTGCCGATCTCCAGGAGGGTGCGCATCACGCCCTCGTTGGCCCCGCCGTGCAGGGGGCCCTTCAGGGCGCCGATGGCGCCCACCACCGCCGAGTGCATGTCGGAGAGGGTGGAGGCGATCTCGCGGGCCGTGAAGGTGGAGGCGTTGAACTCATGGTCGGCGTGCAGGATCAGGCCCATGTCCATGGCCTTCACGAACAGCTCCGGCTGCTCCTTGCCGAACATCATGTAGAGGAAGTTGGCGGCGTGGCCGAGGTCGGGGCGGGGGGCGATGGGCTCGGCGCCGATGCTGATGCGGTAGATGGCGGCCACCAGGGTGGGGAACTGGGCGGTGAGGCGCAGGGCCTTGGCCACCTCGCTGGCGCGGCTGCAGTCGTCGCCATCCACCTCGAAGATGCCCATCATGCTCACGGCCGAGCGCAGGTGGTTCATGGGATGCCCCTGGCGGGGCAGGGTCTTCAGGGTGTTGATGACGCCCACGGGCACCTGGCGGTGGAAGCGCAGCTCCGCGTCAAAGGCATCGAGCTCGGCCTGGGTGGGGAGCTTCTCGTGCCACAGGAGGTAGACGGTCTCCTCGAAGCTGCCCTTCACGAGGTCGGCCACGTCGTAGCCCCGGTAGACCAGGCGGCCCAGCTTGCCATCGATGAAGCAGATGGACGTGGTGCCCGCGACGATGTCCTCCAGCCCTTCCTTGAACACCAGCTTCTCGGTCATGTGCCACCTCGGATGCAAAGATTCCCAAAACCTTCCAAGCTTATCCTTGGGAGCGGCGGCTCCGGAGTCCGGAATTCCCGCCCACCCACCGACCTTCGACCACTCCTGGGGGATCCATGAACTTCGTCAGCCTCGCCGCCTGGGCACAGACCGCCCCTCAAGGCGCCCGCAGCGGGCCGGACTGGGGCTTCGTCGCCGTGGTGGCGGGCCTGGTCTTCGCGGCCATCCAGGCCCATCGGTTCTGGCGCCAGACCATCCGCCTGGAGGATCAGCTCGAGGCGGTGAAGCGCGATCTGGGCTTCACCCTCGAGCGGTACCGGGAGACCTTCAAGGCCCTCACGCATCCCGTGGCCCTGGTGGAGCGCACCTCCGGGCTCGTGGCCGAGGCCAGCCCCGCCTGGTCGGCCCAGGGCCTGCCCGAGCTGGGCCGACGGATCGGGGCGGGGGATGAGGCCGTGCAGGCCGCGTGGGCCACCCTGGCCGCGCCCTCCCCCACCGGGGAGGTGGCGCCCCCGCTGGCCTTCACGCTCCACGGCCGTACCTTCGAAGCCCGGGC
>JBGASN010000084.1:0-9081 GCA_044229665.1 Holophagaceae bacterium | reverse complement strand
TAGAAACTGAGTTTATGGAAAGCATTGCCGAACAGATCACGCTGAATCAAACAGACATTATCTTCGCACCTCACCATGGTCGAGATAGCGGCAAAATCCCGGAGAAGCTGCTTCAAGTATTGAATCCTCGATTGATTGTTATTGGTGAAGCTCCCGCAAAACACCTCAATTACTACTCCGGTTACAACACGATCACCCAGAATTCAGCAGGAGATATCACCTTTGATTTGGTCGATGATAAGGCCCATGTGTATGTGTCGAGCGAATCATACGAAGTGGATTTCCTGAAGAATCTGAATGCAAAGAATTCTAGTCTTGGGCGTTACATCGGGTCTTTGGCTTAGGAATTGATGGGAGTGTTGCAAAGCAATTTCCGATGCTGCACTACCAGCCACTAATCAACCAACGGCCGATTCCATGATTCACCTTCATGCAGAGTGATTTCCGTTTCTCCCCCAACTTCTCTCTGCCCGTTTGGCCCCGCTACTACCTCACTCTCAGTAGGTCCAACTCAACGCACACCCACACTCCTTGGCCAGCCGTTCCGCCAGATTGGGATCGTGCTTGATGCGGATCTCGCCCCCGGCCTTCACGCGGGCGCTGAGGCCATCTTTGCTGCGGTAGTCGAAGTAGACAGGCAGTGACCCCTTGAGCTCGCCGAGGACCTTGAAGAGTTTGGGGGGGCACTCTCCCTGGGGGAGGCGGATGACGGCGCCGGTGAAGCCGGCGCTCTGGAAGCCGGCGAGGGGCTCGATCTTGGAGATGAAGACCTTGAGCACGTCCTGCTCCTCGTCTTCGCCTTCGTCGCCGCTGCCCTGGCGGGTGACCTTCTCCACCTTGAGCTCGCCGGTGACGCGCAGGAGGGCGTCCTGCTGGAGGTGGTGGCTGTGCTCCTCGAAGGGGCGGCTGCGCTTCTTGGTCGTGCGGTCGAAGCGGGTGGGCAGGAGGAGCATCTCCATCTTGGCGGTGGCGTCTTCCGTCTGGAGGATGGCCATCTGCTCGCCCTTCTGGGTGGTCTTGAACTGGCAGCCGGCCACCATGATGCCCAGGGTGATCTCATCGCCATCCCGGCGGAGGCCGCTGGCCACGTTCTCCTGCAGGCGGGCGATGCCGCCCTCGGTGTGAACCTTGAGGGCATCCACGTAGTCATCCAGCGGGTGGCCGGACACGTACATGCCCAGGGTCTCCTTCTCGGCGGCCAGGCGCTCCATGCGGCCCCAGGGCTCCACATCCTCGGGCAGGCGCCACTCGGCGGCGAGGCTGGAGAGCTCGGCCTCATCGAAGAGGGAGGTCATGCCCAGGTCGGGGCCCCCGCCGCTGGCGGCGGCGCTGATGGCCTCGGGGAGGCCCTGCAGCAGGGCGGCCCGGTGGGGCTCCAGGCTGTCGAAGGCCCCGGCCTTGATGAGGCACTCCCACACCTTGCGGTTGGCCTTCTGGAGGTCGGTGCTCTTGAGGGCGTGGAAGAAGTCCTGGAAGCCGCCTTCCTTCTCGCGGGCCTCCAGGATGGCCTCCAGGGCCGCATCGCCCAGGCCCTTGATGGCGGAGAGCCCGAAGCGGATCTGGTTGTCGCCGGTGATGGTGAAGTCGAGGCCCGACTTGTTGATGTCGGGGTTCAGCACGTCGATGCCCGTGGCGCGGCAGTCCTGGATGTACTTCACCACGTCATCGGTGCGCTGGCTCTTGGTGGAGAGGATGCCGGCCATGAACTCCGTGCGGTAGTTGGCCTTCAGGTAGGCGGTCTCGTAGGCCACCATGGCGTAGGCGGCGGAGTGGCTCTTGTTGAAGCCGTAGCCCGCGAAGTACTCGATGGTGTCGAAGAGCTCCGAGGTCTTCCGCTCGTCGTAGCCCCGGGCGACGCCCTTCTCGATGAACTTGGATTTCTCCTTCTTCATCTTCTCGAGGTCCTTCTTGCCCATGGCGCGGCGCAGCATGTCGGCCTCACCCAGGGTGTAGCCCGCCACCTCCTGGGCGATCTGCATGACCTGCTCCTGGTAGAGGATCACGCCGTAGGTGGGGGAGAGGATGGGCTCCAGCTGGGGGAAGGGGTAGACCACGGGCTTGCGGCCGTGGCGGCGCTCCACGTACTCCTCGCCCATGCCGGCGCCCAGGGGGCCGGGGCGGAAGAGGGCGTTGAGGGCGATGAGGTCGTCGAAGCGGTCCGGCATGAGCTTGCGCAGGAGCTGCTTCATGCCGCCGGACTCGAACTGGAACACGCCATCGGTCTCGCCGTTGGCGAAGAGCTGGAGGGTCTTCTTGTCGTCGAAGCCCCGGATGGTGAGCATGTCGATGGGCTTCCCGTGCCGCTGGGCGATGTAGCCCTGGGTCTTGGCGATCTGGGTGAGGGTCTCCAGGCCCAGGAAGTCCATCTTGAGCAGGCCCGCCCGCTCCGCATCGATCATGGTGTACTGCACCATGACCTTGTTGTCCTTGTCCTTGCTGAGGGGGGCGAACTGGGTGAGCTCCTCGGGGGCGATGATCACGCCCGCCGCGTGCACGCCGGTGTTGCGGGCCAGGCCCTCCAGGCGCGCGGAGATGTCGAGGATGTTGCGCACCTCGGGATCGGTGTCGTAGCGCTGGCGCAGCTCGTCGCTCTTCTCCAGGGCCTCGCCCACGGTGATGGGCTTGCCGGGCTCCTGGGGCACCAGCTTGGTGAGGGCGTTGGCGAAGTTGAAGTCCTTCTCGAAGACGCGGCTCACATCCTTGATCACGGCCTTGGTCTTGAGCTGGTTGATGGTGACGATGTTGGACACGCGGTCCTGGCCGTACTTGTCGGTCACGTAGTCGATGACCTGCTGCCGGCCGTCGCGGCAGAAGTCGATGTCCACGTCGGGCATGCTGATGCGCTCGGGGTTGAGGAAGCGCTCGAAGAGCAGGTCGTACTGCATGGGGTCGATGTCGGTGATCTTCAGCGACCAGGCCACGATGCTGCCCGCCGCGGAACCGCGGCCCGGGCCCACGGGGATGCCCATCTCCCGGGACTTGGCGATGAAGTCCCACACCAGCAGGAAGTACCCGGGGAAGCCCATCTTGAGGATGGTGTCGAGCTCGAACTCCAGGCGCTTCCGGTACACCTCCTCGGCGTGCTTGAGGCGCCCCGAGGCCCAGCCCTCGCGGTTCTCCACCATGCGCAGCTCGAACCACTCGCGGGTGACGTGGACGAAGTAGCTCTCCAGCGTATGGCCGTCGGGCACGGGGAAGGTGGGCGTGGCGGGCTTGCGGGTGATGGGGTAGAGGTCCACCTTGGCCGCGATCTCCAGGGTGCGGGCCAGGTACTCGGGGTTGTCGGGGAAGACCTTGGCCATCTCGGCGGGGGTCTTCACGAAGAACTGGTCCGTGGAGAAGCGCATGCGGCGCTCGCTCTTCTTCAGGGCCTTGGTGCCGATGCAGAGCAGGGTGTCGTGGAGGTCCGCATCCTCGTGGTTGAGGTAGTGGGCATCGTTGGTGGCCACGAGGGGGATGCCGGTCTTGGCGGAGAGCGCCTTCTGGTAGGGGATGATCTCCTGTTCCTTCTCGAAGCCCTGGTCCTGCATCTCCAGGTAGAAGTCCTCGCCGAAGAGCTCCTTGAACTCCAGGGCCACGCGCTCGGCCTGCTCCAGGCGGTTCTGGAGGATGCGGGCCTGCACCTCGCCGCCGAGGCACGCGGAGAGAGCGATGAGCCCCTCGCTGTGCTCCCGGAGGATGTCCTTGTCGATGCGGGGCTTGTAGTAGAAGCCCTCGGTGAAGCCCTTGGAGACCAGCTTGCTGAGGTTGGCGAAGCCCTTGGGGTTCTTGGCCAGCAGCACCAGGTGGTAGCCCGCGTCGCGGCTGCCGCTGGGATCCACGCAGTCCTCCAGGCCCTCCTCGCCCGTGAGGTTGCGGGCCTCCAGCTTCTTGTCGAAGCGGGTGCGGGGGGCCACGTACACCTCGCAGCCCAGGATGGGCTTCACGGCCAGGTTCCCTTCGGCATCCCGCGTCTTCTCGCAGGCATCGAAGAGCTTCATCATCCCGAACATGTTGCCGTGGTCGGTCACCGCCACCGCCCCAGGATGGGCTTCACGGCCAGGTTCCCTTCGGCATCCCGCGTCTTCTCGCAGGCATCGAAGAGCTTCATCATCCCGAACATGTTGCCGTGGTCGGTCACCGCCACCGCGGGCATGCCCTCCGCCTTGCACTTCTTCACCAGGTCCGGGATGCGGGTGAGGCCGTCCAGCAGGGAGTACTCGGAGTGCAGGTGGAGGTGCGCGAAGGACATGGGGGCATTGTCCCAAGGGAGGCCGGGGTTGCGGTAAGTGCCACGGACTCAGGGGGGGGCCGGGAGGGCTGCACCGTGGATGGTGCAGACCTCAATCCTCGGGGTCTTCCTCCCCTTCCGGGCCTTCCGGTTCCGGCAGCGCGGCGAGGGCCTTGTCCAGGGCGGCCTTGCGGGCTTCCAGGGCCTTCTGGCGGGCGGGCAGGTGGATGCCGATGCCCAGCTGCAGCTCCCAGGGCAGGGCCACGTGCAGCTCCCAGGCCTCGGGCTCCAGCTTGAGGGCGAGGCCCAGGCCCGGGAAGAAGGGCAGCTCGGGCACCGCGGGCAGGGCCGCGCGCTGGGCCGGCTCCAGACGGGCCTCCTGGGCCTCCAGGTGGGGGCTCATGACGAGGCCCAGCGCCCGGGCGTTGAAGAAGGCGAAGAGGTGCGCTTCCCGGGGCAGCTGGGCCGCCGGGGCGCGGAGGCCGGGGTGCTCCGCCACGAGGGGGCTGGTGGGATCCAGGGCGGCCCCGGCCATGCGCACCTCGATGGTGGTGGGATCCCGCAGGAGGAAGGTCTGGAGGGGCGTCGGGTTGGTGCCCATGCGGGCCGCCACCTCCGGGGGAAGGTCCATCCCCGGGGGCGGGGCCAGGACCAGGATCAGGGCCTCGTGGTCCTCCACCCGGGTCCGCTGGGCCTTGGGCATGGGGACGTTCAGGGGCGGGGCCGGGGAGGCCTTGCCCGCCTTCGCCGCCTTCGCCGCCTTCGAGGCCTGGGCCTCCTGGGCGGTGGCGTTCAGGAAGGTCTCCATCTCGCGCAGGTAGGCCTCCCCATCGCTCACCTCGAGGATCTGCACCGGGGTGGGCTGGCCTTCGGGCACGATCATGCGGGTGCCCCGCACCAGGGCGAGGAGCCGATCCATGGACTGCTCCCGGGGCCCCTCGGGGGCGGGCGGGGCCCCGGGGTTGGCGAGGATGGAGAGCTGGAGGTCGAGGGCGGCCCGCTCCCAGGCCCGGGGCAGGGAGCCGGACATGGCGACCAGGAAGCCCGGGGCCCGGAGATCCCCCAGGCCCGGCGCGGAGCGGAGCTCCAGGCCGGCGCTCATGGTGGTCCAGGTGCCCTGGGGGTGGAGCTGGGCGCGAAGGACGCCGGCGAGGTTGCCGTGCTCATCCACCTCGGCGGTGGCCCCCAGGAACCGCACCTCCCGCTGGATGCGCGCCAACACCGGTTCAACCTGGGCCAGGGGATCGGGGCCCCGGCGGGCCTGGGCGCGACCCGCGGCCGTATCCTTGCGGAATTCGTGGAGGATCGCCGAGAGCCCCTGGGGGGTCAGCAGCGCACTGCAATCCTTGGCCTCCAGCCACGCGGCCAGGGCGCCCACCTCCTTCCGGAGGCCGCCGGGCCCCTGGGCGGCCCGGCGCACGGCCGCGGCCTGGCTCCGCTCCCCGAGCACGGCCCAGCCTTCGCGGAAGGCGAGCACGCGGGGCGCTCCGGCGGCGGTGTAGGTGTAGAGACCGCCCTCCACGGCCCGGGCCTTGAGGGCCTCCACGAGGGGCTTGCGGTCCGGGGTGGCGAGGAAGAGGAGCGGGTGGGGTTCCTCCGCGCCCACATCGGTCCCCTCCATCACCAGGGCGAGGCCCCGCCGATCCGTGGGCAGGCGCTTCAGGCCGAAACGGGTCTGCAGGGCGGTGAGGGGATCCGCCTCCTGGCCCATGCCCAGGCGCTGGGCCAGGCCCATGACCTTGGCCTGGGTCAGGATCGGGGAGCGCACGAGCAGGTACGCCGCGGCCTCCGGGGGCAGCACGTCGAGGGCTTCGGGCAGGCTCTGGGCCGGGAGGAGGGTGGCGGCCCCCAGGATGAACAACGAACGCAGGCGGATCACGGAACCTCCGAGCCTCCGCCGGTGGGGCCCGGGGAGGTCCCGGATTGTCAGGCGATGGACAGGCGACTCCAGCTTACCGGAGGGGGCGCCCCTTCGCCAGGATCCCGGCCGGGGCCCCGGGGCGCATGTCGGCGGCCCGCACCAGAAGGGCCTTCAGCTCGGAGGGGAAGGGCTCCGCCAGGTGGCCGCTCACCACCGCGTAGGTCACCACGAGGCCGCGGGAGCGGAAGGCCTGCCAGGGGCCGCCATTGTCCTGAACCCGGAGCACCGCGCCATCGAAGATCGTCTCCGACCAGTCCCCCAGGTTGCGGGGCTGGTCGAGGCTGGCGAAGAAGCGCTGCACCTCGGGCCCATCGATCTCCGCCGGGTTGCCCACCCAGCGGGCGCGGTAGTCGCGCTCCAGCTCCCCGCGGCGGAAGGTGCCGCCGAGCTCCGTGAGGTTCTCGTAGCGCCAGGCCATGGGGATGCGGCCCTCCAGGTAGATGCGCCACACGGCCTCCGCCACCGGCAGACCGCGGAGGTCCCTGGCCTTGAGGGCGGTGCGCAGGGCGGTGGGATCCAGGTAGATCTGGGTGTGCACCACCGGATGGCCCTTGGCCCGGATGGTGACGCTGCCGACGTGGGTGAAGGTCCGCGCCTTGGGGTGCGCCGGCGGGGTGGCCGGGGGCGGCGGCTTCGGCGCGGCCATCACCAGAAGCAGGGGGGCAACCAGCATGGCCCGAGCTTAGGCGAGGGTGCGCCCCGTCACAAGGGCGGAGCACCGCTCAGGGGCGGGGCCCCTCCAGCGCCTCACCCATGGCGAGGTGGGCCAGGCCCCGGCGGATCTCCGCAGCCTGGGCCCCCTGCAGGGCCAGGTCCACCTGCATCGTCGCGCGGGCCAGGCCCGCATGGCGGAAGGTGGCCCAGGGACCACCGTTCATGCGCAGGTGCAGGATGGGGCCATCGAGGAGGTACTCGGTCCACTCCCCCATGCTCTTGGGCACATCGAGGGCCTTGAAGAACCGCTTCAGCTCGGGGTCCTCCGCATTCATGGGGGGGCCGTTCCAGTGGCTGCGGTAGAGGTCGGAGAGGGTGCGGGTGCGGTAGCCCCCGCCGAGATCGGCCAGGGCCTCGTAGCGCCAGCCGATGGGGATGCGCGCCTCGGTGTAGACCCGCCAGGCCGCCTCGGCGGGGGGGAGGTCCTTGAGGTCGGGGGCCTTGAGGGCCTTCCGCAGGGCCTGGGGGTCCAGGTACACCAGCCCCTGCTGCACGGGGATCTCCCCGCTGTGGGTGGTGAGCGTCGCGATCCACTGCATGCCCTGGGCCCGGGGATGGTCCGGCGGGCGCAGCAGGGGTGGGGCCTTCGGGGGCGCCTGGAGGGCGGGGGGTGGGATCAGGAAGGGCATGGGGGGAGGCCTGCGGGGGGATTTCAGGCTACCGGGGGCCGGCCTGCCGCGTTACTGACAATGGCCGCCCCTACCGGGGCTGGGTGAGTGCGGGCAGCAGGGTGGCGGCGGCATCCCGGGCCAGGCGCGCGGCTTCCACCGCGTTCAGCATGGCCTCCTCGGCCCCCTGCTCCGGTGTGAGCAGGGCCTCCAGCTGGGCCCGCAGGCGGCGCACCTCCCCTTCGGGATCCGGCAGGCTGCGCTGGGCAGCCGCCTCGAAGATCTCCATGAAGCAGCGGATGGCATCGCAGGCGGCGCTCACGGTGGCGGGGCCGCTGCGGTGATCCTCGTGGAGCGCCAGCGCGGCCGCGAGGAAGCGCAGGCCCCGCTCGAAGGACTCCTGCAGGGCGTGGCTGGGGCCGGTGCTCACGCTGGGAGGCCGGAGACCGGAGGCTGGAGGCTGGCGGAGGGGGCGGCCTTCGCCTTCACGCACGCACCGCCGGGAAGGGCACGAGCCCGCTGCCCTTGGGCTCGGGGCCCTGGGGGGCCACGGGGTAGGCGCCGGTGAAGCAGGCATAGCAGAAGGCATCGCCGGGATCCTGCACGGCGGCGCGCAGCTCGTCCACCGTGAGGTAGCCCAGGGAGTCGGCCTTCACGAAGTCGCGGATCTGCTCGATGGTGTGGTGGCTGGCGATGAGCTGGTCCCGGGTGGGCGTGTCGATGCCGTAGAAGCAGCTGTGGGTGGTGGGGGGGCTGGAGATGCGCAGGTGCACCTCCTTGGCGCCGGCGGCCCGCACCATCTCCACGATCTTCTTGGAGGTGGTGCCCCGCACGATGCTGTCGTCCACGAGCACCACGCGCTTGCCGGCCAGCAGCTCGCGCACGGGGTTCAGCTTCACCTTCACGCCGAAGCTGCGGATGCTCTGCTTGGGCTCGATGAAGGTGCGCCCCACGTAGTGGTTGCGGATCATGCCGAACTCGAAGGGGATGCCGCTGGCCTCGGCGTAGCCCAGGGCGGCGCTCACGCCGCTGTCGGGCACGGGCACCACCAGGTCGGCCGCCACGGGGTGCTGGCGGGCCAGGATGCGCCCCATCTCCCGGCGGGTGGCCATCACGGAGCGGGAGAAGACGAAGCTGTCGGGGCGGCTGAAGTACACGTGCTCGAAGACGCAGGGCCGGGGGGCCACCTTCGTCGCGGGGAAGCGGCTCTCGGCCGAGTTGTCGGCCTTCACGATGAGCAGCTCGCCGGGCGCCACCTCGCGCTCGTACTCGGCGCCCACCAGGTCGAAGGCGCAGGTCTCGCTGGAGAACACGTGGGCCTTCCGGCCGTCCTCCTGGGGCAGGCGGCCGTAGGCCAGGGGGCGGAAGCCGTGGGGATCCCGGGCGGCCATGAGCATCTGCTCGGAGAGGATGAGCAGGCTGAAGGCGCCCTCGCACTGGCGCAGAGCCTCCTCCACCGCCTCGATGAGGGTGGCGGCCTCGGCCCGGCTGATGAGGCCCAGGATCACCTCGGAGTCGCTGGGGGAGTTGAAGGTGTGGCCCTGCTGGATGAGCTTGGCGCGCAGCACCTCGGTGTTGGTGAGGTTGCCGTTGTGGCACAGGGCCAGGGCGCCGAAGCGGCCGTGCAC
>JBGASN010000083.1:0-9063 GCA_044229665.1 Holophagaceae bacterium | reverse complement strand
CTTCGCTCAGGGACGTGGAGCCTCCGTGGTGGATCTTTAAACGCTCCTATCGGAGCGCCTACAGCGGGCACTCCCAGATGCGATCCGTCTGGGGATCCGAGCCCACGGTGAAGACGTGGTGGCCTACGTCGCGGAAGGGCCAGCGGCGGTAGAAGGCCTGGGCGGCGGTGTTGTGCTCCCAGACGCCCAGCCAGAGGGTGCGGAAGCCCTCGGCGCGGGCACGGTCCATGAGGGTGGCCATGAGGGCGGAGCCCAGGCCCGTGCCCTTGGCGGCGGCCAGGACGTAGAGGCGGTTCAACTCCACGGGGGCGGGGCCGGTGACGCAGGGCTCCGCGGGTCCGCGCTTCATCTGGGCGAAGGCCAGGGGCACGCCATCCACCTCGGCGATCCAGGTCGTCCAAGCCGGGTCCCGCAGCTCGGCCCCCTGCTGAGCCTCCCCGTAGGCCGTGTCCAGGAAGGCCGCCAGGTCCTCCGGCGTGTTGCTGTCGGCAAAGGTCTCCGTGAACGATTGTCGGGCCAGGGCGGCCACCAGGGCGGCATCGGCGGGGGTGGCTTCGCGGATGGTGCGCTTCATCGGGGCAGGATCCCAGAAAACCCAACGGGCGCATCGACCCAAATGGCTTTTCTTAGCGTCCTTGCTTTCCTTCGTGCCCCTTCGCGACCTTCGCGCCTTGGTGGTGGATCCTTTCAGGGTAAAAAAGGCGAAAAGGACGCTAGTCTGGTCCCATGCTTTCCAGCCTGCGCATCAAGAACCTCGCCCTGGTGGAGGACCTGACCCTGGAGCTGGGCTCCGGCTTCACGGTGCTCACGGGGGAGACGGGCGCGGGCAAGAGCCTGCTGGTGGATGCCCTGGGCCTGCTTGTGGGCGCCCGGGCCGACGCGGAGCTGGTGCGCCGGGGTGAGGAGCGGGCCACGGTGGAGGCCGTGGTGGAGGGACGGGGCGCCGCCTGGCTGGCCTTCCTGGCCGAGCGGGGCCTGCCCGAGGAGGTGCCCGTGGTGCTGCGCCGGGAGATCGGCCTCTCGGGCCGCAGCCGGGCCTGGATCAACGGGGCCCTCTGCACCGCCGCGGACCTCCGCGAAGCGGGCCGGTTGTGGATGCGCCTCACCAGCCAGCACGACCATCAGGAGCTGCTCAGCGAGGAGCGCCACCAGGCCCTGTTGGACGAGGTGCTGGGCATCGAATCGGACCTGGGCAAGGAGGTCGCCGCCCTGCGGGAGGCCGAGGGCGCCCTGCGGGCCCGCCGGCAGAGCGAGGCCGACCGGGAGCGCCGCCTCGTGCAGCTGGAGGAGGCCCTGGAGGACCTCACCAAGCTGGCGCCGAAGCCCGGGGAGTCCGCCCAGATCCGCGCGGAGCGGGAGCCCCTGCGCCACGCGGTGCAGCTGGAGTCCGCCTACGCCGAGGCCGCCGGGGCCCTGGGGGAGGCCGTGCCCCTGGTGGAGGCCGCCCACCGCGCCCTGAACCGCGCCATCCTGCACTTCCCCGATGGCACCCCCGAGCGGGACCGCCTCCGCAGCGCCCTGCTGGAGCTGGAGGACCTGGGGGCCAGCGCCCAGGACCAGGCCCGCCACTGGGCCAAGGCCGGCACCGAGAAGCTGGAGGCCCTGGAGACCCGCCTGGCCACCTTCGAGCGCCTGGCCCGCCGCCACCGCTGCGAGCCCGATGAGCTGGCCGACACCTGGAAGGCCCTGCAGGCGGAGCAGAAGGAGCTGCTGGGGGGCGGGGAGAGCGCCGAGGCCCTGGAGAAGAAGGTGGCCGCGGCCGCCGAGGCCTACGCCGCCGTGGCCGAGAAGCTGCACCGGGTCCGCGAGGCCGCCCTGCCCAAGCTGGAGAAGGAGGTGCATGCGCGCCTCGCCACCCTGGGGATGAAGGGGGCCCGCCTCCAGCTCAAGGTGGAGCTGGCCGAGGACGCGGCGAGCCCCGCCCGCATCGCGGGCAAGGGCGTGAGGGTCACGGCCCAGGGCGCCTCCAAGGTGGGCATCCTCCTGGAGAGCAATGCGGGCGAGGGCTTCCGCGGCCTGGCCAAGATCGCCTCCGGCGGCGAGCTGAGCCGCATGATGCTCTCCCTCATGGGTGCCGGCGCCAAGCTGGGCGGGGCCGGCGAGCCCCTGACCCTGATCCTGGATGAAGTGGACAGCGGCCTGGGCGGCGAGACAGCCCTGGCCGTGGGTGCCGCCGTGGCGGAGCTGGGCCGGCGCCACCAGGTGCTGGCCGTGACCCACCTGGCCCAGGTGGCCGCCAAGGCCGATCGGCACCTGGCCATCACCAAGGAGACGGAAGCGGGCCGCACCCGCAGCCGCCACCAGACCCTGGAGGCCGAGGGCCGCCTGCGGGAGCTGGCCCGCCTCCTCAGCGGCCATCCCGACCGTCCCGAGGCCCTGCAGCATGCGAAGGTGCTGCTGGAGGCCTGAGGCTCAGAGGGCCTTGGCCATCACGTAGTCGTCCATCACGAAGCCGTTCCCGATGTCGAACACGGCGGCCTCGCGCACCTCGAAGCCGCGCTTCCGGTACACGGCGATGGAGCCGGTGTTGCCCTTGTTCACCTGGAGCATGAGGCTCGTGCACCCCAGGGCGCGGCCGTGGGCCTCCACGAGGTCGAGCATGCGGCCGCCCAGTCCCTGGCCGTGAAGCCCGGGCAGGAGGTAGAGCTGCTCCAGCTTCAGCTCCCCCGGGGTGTCCGTGAGGGCGTGGCTGCAGTAGCCCACGGGCTCGCCCTCCACCCGGAGCACGTGCATCCAGCGGCGGTCGGCGGCCAGGTAGGTGGCCAGGCGCTCCGGGGTATAGCGGCCCGCGAGCATGTAGTCGATCTGCGCCAGGGGAACGATGGCCGCGTAGTGGGCCCGCCAGATGCGGTCGGCCAGGTCGGCCACCATGGGGAAGTCGGCGGGGGTGAGGGGGTCCAGGGTCACGGCCATGCCCCACCCTAACGCGGCAGGGGCCGCCTCGCGGCGGCCCCTGGGGTGGAACGGCTTACTCGGACACGCTCCTAGCGGGTGATGGCCAGGTTGTAGGGCACCGTGGTGCTGGAGCCGGCGTAGCGCTTGACCGCCACGGTGACGGTGACGGCGCTGGCGCCGGTGTTGGTCCAGCTCACGTTCTCCGTGGTGGTGCTGCCGATGCCGCTGGCCAGCTGCGTGCCGGCGGCGTTGTAGAAGTACAGGTCATAGTCGAAGCCCGTGCCCGTGGGGCCCGTCATGGCGATGGCCAGGGTGCGGCCGGCGCCCACGGTGAGCTTGAAGTAGTCGTTGTCCGTGGAGCTGGAGATGTAGCCGGTGATCTTGGTGACCGTGTCAGCCACTACGTTGGCCGTGGCCGCCGTGTTGTTGGACTCCACCTCCGCGTAGGTCACGGGACCGCTGTTCACGGTCAGCGTGGCGTTGTTGGAGGTGGCGCTGCCGGCGCTGTTGGTCACCACCACGGAGAAGGTGGATCCGCTGTCGGCGGTGGTGGTGGCGGGGGTGGTGTACGAGGCGGCGGTGGCTCCGGAGATGGCCGTGCCATTCTTCCGCCACTGGTAGGACAGGGGGCCCGTGCCGCTGGCCACCACGCTGAAGGTGGCCGTGGCGCCCGCGTTCACGGTGGCGTTGGCCGGCTGGGTGGTGATGGTGGGGGCCGTGGGGCTGGTCACGGTGAGGGTGGCCGTGGCGGAGGTGGCCGACCCGGCGCTGTTGGTCACCGTGGCGTAGAAGGTGGCGCCGTTGTCCCCGCTCACGGTGGCCGGGGTGGTGTAGGTGGCCGCCGTGGCGCCGCTGATGGCGGCGCTGTTCTTGAACCACTGGTAGCTGAGGGGCGCCGTGCCGGAGGCGGACACGGTGAAGGCGGCCGTCTGGCCCAGGGCCACGGTGGCGTTGGCGGGCTGGCCCGTGATGCTGGGGGCGGTGGGGGAGGTGGTGCCCTGGAGCTCCCAGAACCCACGGCCGTAGGTGGCGAGGCGCACCTTGGAGCTGTCGGGGGCCACCCAGATGTCGGTGACGTTCACCAGGGGCAGGCCGGCGCCCCAGCGGGTCCAGGTGGCGCCGCTGTCGGCGGAGCGGTAGAGGCCCAGGTGGGTGGCGGCGTACACCACGGTGCGGTCCCCGGGATCCACGGTCACCACGTTCACGGGCACGCCGGCGGGGAGGCCGTTGCCGTCGATGGTGGTCCAGCTGGTGCCGAAGTTGGTGCTCTTCCAGAGGTGGTTCTTGGTGCCATCGGGGGCCACGGAGGCCACGTAGACCACGTTGTAGTCCACGGGGTCGAAGGCCACGGAGCTCATGTAGGAGCCGTTGTTGGTGGGGGTGGCGGCGGCGGTCCAGGAGGAGCCGCCGTTGGCGGTCAGGTACACGCGGCCCGCGCTCGCCACGAGGCCCACCACGGAGGTGCTGCTCTTGGCGGCGGCGATCTGCCGGATCACGAAGCTGGTGGTGGGCAGGCCGCTGGTGCCCATGGCGGTCCAGGAACCGCCGAAGTTCGTGGACTTGTAGGCCTTCAGGTTGGCGAAGGTGTAGACCGTGTTGCCGGTGCTGTCCGCGGGGCTGGTCGCGATGCGGGTGATGAAGGGGGCCGTGGAGCTGTTGTTGCTCTCGGTGATCCCCGTGGAGGCGGTGGTCCAGGAGGAGCCCCCGTTGGTGCTCTTGTAGATGCGGGCGTAGTACAGGGAGCCCAGCTGCGTGTTGCCGTTGGTGGCGTTCATGGCGGTGCCGAAGCCATCGCCGCCCAGGGTCTGGTCGAAGGTGCTGGAGGTGCCCACCCGAACGCGGGTGCCGTTGTCCTGGAAGCCGCCCAGCACGGCGTTGGGGGTGTTGAGGCTGGAGGACACGGAGTAGATGAGGTGGGTGGTGAGGCCCACGTTGAGGGCGGAGGACCAGGTGGTGCCGCCATCGGTGGACTTGAAGAGCCCGCCATCGGTACCCACCAGGAGGGTCTGGCCGGTGCTGGAGATCCAGCCGGCATGGAAGTCCGCGTGGATGTAGGGCAGGGAGTACTGGGCCAGCCAGTTGCTCCGCTGGCTGAAGGTGCTGCCGCCGTCCGTGGTCTTGGCCAGGAGGAGCTGGCCGCCGAAGTAGGCGATGTTGGGGTTGGTGGGATCCACCAGGATCATGTGGTTGTAGAAGCCCTGGCCGCCGAGGAGGCTCTTGGGGCTGGAGGACTCGGCGTTGGTGTTGGTGTAGCTCTTGGCGGGCACGCCCAGGGCGGACCAGGTGGCGCCGCCATCCGTGGACTTGTAGATGTCCAGGAGGTCATTGGAAGGGGTGGCCGGCGGGGCCGTGGCGGCCATGGCGTAGAGGATGCTTCGGTTGCTGGGGGCCGCGGCCACGGAAATGCGCTGGGCGGTGCTGCCGATGCCCGTGCTGGCGGTCCAGGTGGCGCCGTGGTCCGTGGAGCGGTACACCACCCCGGCCACGGTGCTGTCGCCGGTGGAGAGGACGAAGTTGGAGCTGCCGGCCCAGGCCAGGTCCCAGCAGGGGACGGTGGCGGCGATGCTGGCCACGGCGCTGTAGGTGGCGCCGCCATCCGTGGAGCGGAAGAGGCCGGCATTGGTAGCCACGAGCACCACGCTCGTGTTGGCGGGATCCACCAGGATGCTCCGGATGCTGCGCGAGGTCCCCAGGGTCTGCACGGCGCCCCAGGTGGCGCCGCCATCCGTGGACTTCACGATGCCGATGCCCGTGCCATCGAAGGCATCGCCCAGGCCGAGGTAGAGCACGGAGCTGTTGGCGGGGTCCATGGCGAGGAAGCCCACGGAGAGGCTGCCCAGGGTGTCCGTGAGGGGGGCCCAGGAGGTGCCGCCGTTGGTGGTCTTCCACACGCCGCCCCCGGAGGTGGCGAGGTAGATGATGTTGGTGTTCCCCGGGTCCACGACCACGGAGACGGGCCGGCCGCTGTCCACCTGGGTGAGGGTGGTGCCGCCGTTGATGATCCGGTCGCTGCGGGTGGGGCCGAGGCTCAGCCAGGTGCCGGTGGCCGGGGCCGCCACTCCCAGCTCCCGGCCGGCGGGCCGGGGCATGAGGTGGGGGAAGCGGCCCCGCTCGGCGGCGGCGGTGTCGAGCAGGAACTTGCCGAACTCCGGGGACCAGTCGCCCCACCACTGGCGCAGGGCCTGCGCGCGGAGATCGGCGCGGTCGGTGATGGGCCGGCCGCTGGGACCCACGGGGTGCCAGTGGCGGGTCTCATCCTCGGGGGTGTCGAGGCGGGATTGGATCCGCTCCTCGGGAGGAGCCGCCAGGGGGGCCTCCTGCGCGGAGAGCAGGGCCCCGCAGGCGAGGAGCAGGGTGAGGGGACGGAAGGGGGACATGGGGGCCTCCAGGGCACGGGCCGACCCCGGCGGTGGGATCACCGCGGGGCGGGCGTGGGTGGGGAAAGAGCGGAAAGCTGATTCCAGCTTCCTGAGACCCTCCCCCGCCAGGCCAATGAATTCCCTGCCAGGAGTGCTAAACGTTTTTCAGGTGACGCTGGCCTGGAAGCCGCAGCACCGCGCAGGTGCCGATCGGCCCTCCGGATTCGAGGGTGAAGCGCCCGCCGTGGAGGGCGGCGATGCTGGCGACGATGGCCAGGCCGAGCCCATGGCCGCGGCTCTCGGAGCCCCGGTTCCAGCGCCCGCCCAGGTTGGCCCGCACCGGCTCGGGGATACCGGGCCCCTCGTCCACCACGCAGAGCAGGACCTCCTCGCCCTGGAGGGCCGCTTCCAGGCGGATGGTGCGGCCCGGGGGTGTGGCGGCCAGGGCGTTGCTCACCAGGTTGTGGAGGGCCCGCTGCAGCAGCACGGCATCCCCCGGGAACTGGAGCCCGGGGGGGCCGGCGACTTCGAGGTGCACGCCGGCCTCCTCGGCCACGCCCTCGAAGAAGTCCCGGGTGGCCTCCAGCAGGGGCGCGACGTCCACCTGAGTCCAGTGCAGGGAGGCGGTGGGATCTTCGCTCCGGGCGAGGAAGAGGATGCCTTCGATGAGGGACTGGAGCCGATCGCAGGCCTCCAGGGAGGGGCCCAGGGCCTGGGGTTCGATGGGGGTCCGGCCCAGGGCCAGATCCTCCAGGGAGGAGCGCAGGTGCTGCAGCGGGGTCCGCAGCTCGTGGGCCAGTTCGCCCCCCAGTTCCTCCAAGCGGACGATGGCGGACTGGAGCCGGGCCAGGGCCGCATTGAGGGTGGTGACGAGCTGCTCCAATTCCCGGGGGAACCGGGCCGCCTCCAGGGGATGGAAGGGGTTGCCCGGCCGCACGGCGGCCGTTTCCTCGGCGATCACCCGGAGGGGGCGCAGGCTCCGGGTGGCCACGAGGCGACCCAGCAGGGCGGCCAGCACCGCGGCGAGGCCGGTGCCCACCCACAGCACCTGGCGGAAGGAGGCGATGAGGGCCCCCTCATGCCGGCGATCCATGAGCAGGTGGAGTTCTCCGCCCGGCACCGGGCGGCGCAGGGCGCTCACTTCCCCACCCCCCGGGAGTTCCACCTCGTGGGTCCGGCCATCGGGGGGGACCTCCGCCCACCGGGGGGCGGGCTGGAGGAGGAACCCCGAACTCCGGCGAGGGGGCTGCCCGTCCCGCTGCAGTTCCCACTCGGCCTTCTCGGGGCGGGCGCCGGGGTCCTCCCCGGGGGACCGCCCCTCGGCCAGCACCCGGGCGAGGTAGGTGGCCTGGGCTTCGAGCACCAGGGCGTCCTCCTTCTCCAGGCTCCGGTGGAGGGCCACATCCATCACGGCCGCGAAGCCCCCGAGGACGAGGAGGGTGGCCAGCGCGAACCCGATCTGGAGCTGACGGACCAGGGAGCGGGAGGAGAGGGCTTCAGGCATGGGCGTTGAGGACCACCCCCACCCCGCGCACGGTGTGGATCAGCTTGGTGGGGAAGGGGTCATCCAGCTTCCGGCGGAGGCGGCGGATCTGCACGTCGATGGCATTGGGATCCGTCACCGTGGGCAGGCCCCACACCGCCCGCACGATCTGGGACCGGGAGACCACGATGCCCCGGTGCTCCAGGAGGAGGACCGCCAGGGCGTACTCCTTGGGGGTGAGGTCGATCTTCTGCCCCCCACGGGCCACCCGGCGCAGGGCCGGCTCCCAGGTGAGGTCCCCCACCTCCACGGTGCGGGTGTAGGCCTCCTGCGGCTGGGTCCGGCGGAGGATGGCCCGGAGGCGGGCCACCACCTCGGGCAGGGAGTAGGGCTTCACCACGTAGTCATCGCCCCCCTCCTCCAGGCCCCGGATGCGATCCTCCATGCGGTCGCGGGCGGTGAGGAAGAGCACGGGCACCTGCCGGCCAGCCTCCCTCAGGCGGCGGACCACATCCAGGCCGGAGAGTCCCGGGACCTGGACATCGATGACCAGGGCCTCGAAGGGCTCCGTGAGGGCCTGCACCAGGGCCCGGTCCCCGGCGGTGCAGGGCACCACCTGGAAGCCAGCTTCACCGAGGCCGGTGGTGAGGTGGGCCAGGATGTCGGGGTCGTCTTCGAGGACCAGGAGGGGCATGCCTGAGGGTACAACGGCCCCATGGAAAGGGGCCGCCCGGAGGCGGCCCCTGGGGTGGAACGAGGGGCTTAGAAGGTCAGCTTCAGGGTGTAGCCGTTCACCGTGCTGGCGCCGCTGTAGTACTTGACGCGGACGTAGTAGGTGGCGGCGGCCCCGCTGTTGGTGACGCTGGCGGAATCCACGAGGCCGGTGCCCTTCAGGGAGCTGGCGACCTGGGTGCCGGCGCTGTTGTAGATGTACAGGTCGAAGTCGCTGGCGGTGGGGGGGGTCAGCGTGGCGGCCAGGGTGCGGCCGGTGCCCAGGGTCACCTTGAAGTAGTCGGTGTCCGTGGTGGAGCTGATCTTCCCGGTCACGGTGGTGCCGGAGGTGGCCACGGCGTTGGCGGTGCCGGTGGTGTTGTTGCTCTCCACCTCGGCCTGGGTGCCGCCCGTGGTGTTGCTCACGGAGAAGGCGACGGAGGAGGAGGTGCCCACGTTGCCGGCGGCGTCATAAGCCTTGGCGGTGAGGGTGTGGCTGCCGTTGGCCAGGGTGGTGCTGTCGAGGGTGGCGCTGTAGGGGGAGGTGGTGTCGGTGGCCTTGAGCACGCCGTCGACGTAGAACTCCACCTTGGTCACGCCCACGTTGTCGGAGGC
>JBGASN010000021.1:0-55614 GCA_044229665.1 Holophagaceae bacterium | reverse complement strand
GAGGCCTCGTAGATCTTGGCGATGTCCTCGACCGTGCTCTCCATGGGGAGGTTGATGGTCTTGGAGATGGCGCTGGAGAGGAAGGGTTGGCGGCGCCCATCATGCGCAGGGCTCCATGGGGCGATGAAGCGGTTTGCCGCTCCGGCCGCACTTGTTGGCGCAGTCGAAGATGGGGAGGTGCTCCTTCCTTGAGGTGGGGGCGCTCTCCACGGTCATGGTGCCGGTGAGGGCGGCCATGAAGGCGTCGATGCGCTCCTGCACGAAGTGCTTCTTGAGGCGCTCCTGGTCGACCACGTAGGAGGGATCGAAGGCGGTGGGGAGCTTCGACTCCATCCCGGCGATCTCCTCCGTCCAGCCGTTCTGGAGGAGCATGGCGCGGGAGATGCCGGGGGTGTCGTCGGTGGACTTGCCAGCCGACCACGTGCCGCTCGATGTCCTTGATCTGGTCAGGGCCGTAGCCGAGCCGCATCAGGGCCTCGGGGATGGCGCCGTTGACCAGCTTGAAGTAGCCGCCGCCGGCCAGCTTCTTGAACTTCACCAGGGCGAAGTCGGCCTCCACGCCGGTGGTGTCGCAGTCCATGAGCAGGCCGATGGTGCCCGTGGGGGCGAGCACGGTGACCTGGGCATTGCGGAAGCCCCAGCTCTCGCCGTAGGTGAGGGCCGTGTCCCAGCTCTCGCGGGCGGCGTCTGTGATGCGCTTGGGGACGCCCTGGCCCGTGAGGCCCTGGGGGGTCACGCTCAGCCCCTCGTACTCGGAGGCGGGCGCGTTGTAGGCCGCGCGGCGGTGATTGCGGATCACGCGCAGCATCTGCTCCGCGTTGCGGACATACCCGGGGAAGGGGCCCAGCTCGCGGGACATCTCGGCGGAGGCGGCGTAGCTGTCGCCCGTGAGGATGGCGGTGAGGGCCGCGCACCACTGGGTGCCCTCGAGGCTGTCGTAGGGGATGCCCATGCGCATGAGCATGGCGCCGAGGTTGGCGTAGCCGAGGCCCAGGGTCCGGAACTCGTAGCTCAGCTGGGCGATGGCCTCGCTGGGGAACTGCGCCATGAGGACGCTCACCTCGAGCACGATGGTCCAGAGCCGGATCCCGTGGCGGTATCCCTCGAGGTCGAAGCCGCCATCCGCGGTGAGGAAGGTGCACAGGTTCAGGGAGGCCAGGTTGCAGGCCGGGTCATCCAGGAACATGTACTGAGCAGGTTGCTCGCGCTGATGCGCCCATCGGCGGGGCAGGTGTGCCAGTCGTTGATGGTGGTGTCGAACTGGGAGGCCGGGATCGGCGCAGGCCCAGGCGGCGTAGTTCACCTTGTGCCAGAGGTCGCGGGCGCGGACCTTCTTGGAGACCTTGCCATCCACGCGGCGGATCAGCTCCCAGTCGCCGTCCATCTCCAGGGCGCGCATGAAGGCGTCGGGAACGCGCACGGAGTTGTTGGAGTTCATGCCCCCACGAAGTCATGTAGCCTTCGCCGTCCCAGCTGGTGTCGTAGCCGGCGAGGTCACGGGCGCAGTCCTCCACGAGGCGGCCCATGCACTGGGCCAGGAAGGCCCTGGGGACGCCCCCGCGCTTGGCCTTGGCCAGCGCCTTCTTCAGGGCCTCGTTGGTCTTGGGGTCGGCATCCTTGTGGTGCTGCCTTCCACGGCCTTGCAGAGCCTCATCCCAGTGCTTCCGGATGAGCTGATCGCCGGCGGCCAGCATGGCCACTCAGGCTCCTCGAGGACCTTCCAGTCCACGAAGGTCTCGATGTCGGGATGATCCAGGTCGAGGGTGACCATCTTGGCGGCGGCGTGGGGGTGCCCCCGCCTGGATGGCGCCGGCGGCCTTGTCGCCCACGGCCAGGAAGCTCATGAGGCCGCTGCTCTGCCGCCGCCGGAGAGGCTTCCTCGAGCCGCGGATGCGGGAGAAGTTGAGCGGTGCCGGAGCCGTACTTGAAGATGCGGCCCTACGGGTCCACAGGTCCATGATCCCGCCTCGTTCACGAGGTCGTCGGCCACGCTCTGGATGAAGCAGGCGTGGGGCTGGGGCCGCTCGTAGGCGGAGGTGGACTTCACCAGCCTGCCGGGTGCGGGGATCCACGTAGGCTGTGGAACCTGGGCGGCCGGAGATGCGTAGGCGGAAAAGGAAGGCCCGTGTTGAACCACTGGGGGGCTGTTGGGGGCGCACATCTGCTTGGCGAGCATGTAGACCAGCTCGTCATAGAAGGCCTGGGCGTCCTCGGCGGAGTCGAAGTAGCCATGGGTCTCGCCCCAGTGCCGCCAGCAGCCCGCCAGGCGGTGGAAGACCTGCCGGGAGTCGGTCTCACCGTTGTTCTGGGCGTCGATGCCCTTCCGGCGGAAGTACTTCTGGGCCAGGATGTCCACCGCCACCTGGGACCAGAAATCGGGGACCATCACATCCTTGGCCTCGAAGACCACCTTCCCGTCCAGCTTGGTGATGCGGCTGGTGCGGGGCACGAAGGTGAAGCTCTGGAGGGGATCCGATCCGGCCTGGGTGAAGTGGGCGGGAGATCTTCGCGGCGGGCGCCTCGTGGGAGGAGGGTGAAGAGGGAGGAAGGGCGGGCAGACCGGGGCACATCCCCTGGGAGCCCCGACGGAAAGCCGCCCCAAGCCTTGGGGGAGTCTTCCGTCGGACCTCTAGGGATTGTGTCGGAGGAAAAGGATCACCCCAAGATGTAGGGGTGTCAAGGGCAACGGCGACCGACTTAACATCCCTTAACAACTCCAAAAAATGTGCAGATGCAGATTTGGCGAGGGTCGGCCTGGGCTTTTTTATCAGGTGCAGCCTAAGATGGAGTCAAGCCGGGCCCCATGCATCGGGTCGCGTCGAACCGGGTCAGGTCGGAAGAAGCAGCCCTAAGGCGTGTGTCCCCGAGTGCCGCGGCAAGCCCGGCCCCTTGGGAGCTGTCCTCGGCATGGCTGCAGGCTGGCCGGGGCATGGGGCTTCCCGGCGGTGGGCCCCGGGCGTCTATGGGCGGGAACTCGGCCAGGGTGGCTCACTTCCCGCCCGGCACACCGCGTACAGCGCGCAGGGGCGGCAGGCGAGGCGGTGCCGCACCCCAGGGCAGTCCCCCATGATCCCCAGGTGGCTGAGGGCGAAGTCGAAGGTGAGGGGGACTCCGGGGCAGGCTTTCCGGAGGGCATCCGTGACCCGCGCCATGCGCCCATCCGGGGTGGCGCGATCGCTGAGGCCGATGAACCGTGCCGTCCGCGCCACGTGGGTATCCAGCGGGATCACCAGGGCCGCCGGATCCAGGCCGCGCCACACCCCGAGGTCGGGCCAACCTGGGCGCACCATCCACCGCAGGAACATGCGCCAGCGCTTGCAGGCGCCCCCTTCGGCGGGGTCTGGCAGGGAGAACCGGAACCCGTAGGTGGCGGGCCCTTCCCTGCGGAGGCGCTGCACCAGGCGGGACAGGGCCTCGTCCGGGGCTTCCCCCGGTGCCGGTGTGAAGGCGGCTTCCAGCCCCCCTGCCGCATCCAGCCGCTTCCAGGCCAGGAGCCACTGGATCAGGTCCTCGGCAGTGTGGAAGCGCCACACCCAGGGACCCAGGGCCTTCCGCAGCTCCCGGGTCACCTGGGCGGGGGTGCGCTCCCGGAGCCACCGGGCCGGCCGGGGGCCCAGGGGGGCGATGCCGGCCGTGATGGCCCGGAGCATGGGTTACCTTCCCATAGGCCAGGTGGCGCCACCCAGGCGGTGGTTCTCCCCGATCCGCCGGATCCGCATGGGAGAGCGGGATCGCAAGGGGATCCAGCGCCAGGGCCCCGGGGTGTCGTAGCGCTCCTTCAGGGCCAGGAGGTGCCTGCGGAGGCTGGAAGCGCGGAGGGGGCCGGGCATCCCCATTTCACCCTGGGAATGGCCGAGGGGTCGGAATTGAAGCGGGGTGAGGAAGGTGCACAGGTTCAGGGAGGCCAGGTTGCAGGCCGTGTCATCCAGGAACATGTACTCGGAGCAGGGGTTGCTCGCGTTGATGCGGCCATCGGCGGGGCAGGTGTGCCAGTCGTTGATGGTGGTGTCGAACTGGAGGCCGGGGTCGGCGCAGGCCCAGGCGGCGTAGTTCACCTTGTGCCAGAGGTCGCGGGCGCGGAGCTTCTTGGAGGGCTTGCCATCCACGCGGCGGATGAGCTCCCAGTCCCCATCCATCTCCAGGGCGCGCATGAAGGCGTCGGGCACGCGCACGGAGTTGTTGGAGTTCATGCCGCCGACCGTCATGTAGCCTTCGCCATCCCAGCTGGTGTCATAGCCGGCGAGGTCGCGGGTGAAGTCACCCTCGGCGAGGCGGCCCATGCACTGGGCCAGGAAGGCGCCGGGGACGCCCTCGCGCTTGGCCTTGGCCAGGGCCTTCTTCAGGGCCTCGTTGGTCTTGGGGTCGGCATCCTTGGTGGTGCTGCCCTCGACCGCCTTGCAGAGCTCGTCCCAGTGCTTGCGGATGAGCTGGCTGCCGGCGGCGAGCATGGCCACCTTGCGCTCCTCGAGGACCTTCCAGTCCACGAAGGTCTCGATGTCGGGATGATCCAGGTCGAGGGTGACCATCTTGGCGGCGCGCCGGGTGGTGCCGCCGCTCTTGATGGCGCCGGCGGCCTTGTCGCCCACGGCCAGGAAGCTCATGAGGCCGCTGCTCTTGCCGCCGCCGGAGAGGGGCTCCTCGGAGCCGCGGATGCGGGAGAAGTTGGAGCCGGTGCCGGAGCCGTACTTGAAGATGCGGGCCTCGCGGGTCCAGAGGTCCATGATGCCGCCCTCGTTCACGAGGTCATCGGCCACGCTCTGGATGAAGCAGGCGTGGGGCTGGGGCCGCTCGTAGGCGGAGGTGGACTTCATCAGCTCGCCGGTCTTGGGGTCCACGTAGCTGTGGCCCTGGGCGGGGCCGGAGATGCCGTAGGCGTAGTGCAGGCCCGTGTTGAACCACTGGGGGCTGTTGGGGGCGCACATCTGCTTGGCGAGCATGTAGGTGAGCTCGTCATAGAAGGCCTGGGCATCCTCGGGGGTGTCGAAGTAGCCGTGGGTCTCACCCCAGTGCCGCCAGCAGCCGGCCAGGCGGTGGAAGACCTGCCGGGAGTCGGTCTCGCCCCCGTTCTGGGCGTCGATGCCCTTCCGGCGGAAGTACTTCTGGGCCAGGATGTCGACGGCCACCTGGGACCAGGAATCCGGCACCATCACGTCCTTGGCCTCGAAGACCACCTTGCCGTCCAGCTTGGTGATGCGGCTGGTGCGGGGAACGAAGGTGATCCCCTTCAGGGGATCCTGTCCGGCCTGGGTGAAGTGGCGGGCGATCTTCATGGCGGGCGCCTCGGGGAGTGAGGGTGGTGAAGGGGGGAATTGCGGGCAGGCGGACGCCACAGCCCCTGGGAGGGTCGACAAGACGGCTCCCCAAGGGCTTGGGGCTGCCGGCGCCGGACCTCTAGGGATTGTGTCGGATGAAAAGAATCACCCCAAGATGTAGGGGTGTCAAGGGGCAACCGGTGCCACCTTCGCAATTCTTAACAAATTCAGAAAACGCTGCAGATGCAGATTTCGCAAGGGTTTTGCCTGGGCTTTTTGTCAGGTAAGCCGTATTCTGGCGGGAAGCCGGGCCCCATGCATCGGGTCGCGACGAACCGGGTCAGGTCGGAAGAAGCAGCCCTAAGTCGAGTCCCCGAGTGCCGTGGCAAGCCCGGCCCTTTCCGGGGCCGTGCCCGCCATGGCTGCAGGCAGGCCGGGGGCCTGCCTTCGCCAGTCGGCACTGGCATAGGCTCCCGGCGGGGGCCCCGTTTTCGAGGCTCCACCGGAGCCTCCAAATCGACCCGCCAGGTCGCCCACATGGCAAGCCCGGCCCCTCCTTTTGCAGGAGCGCGGCTTCGCCGCGCGCCGCGGAGGCTCCGGGGGAGCCTTCGCGGGCAAAAGGAATCCCCGCAGCCTGCGAAGCCGCGCAGCGGATTCGCAGACTAGGAAGATCACCTAACCGGGACCCGGATCGAGCTCCAAATTTCATTTCCCCGCCCGGCACACCGCATACAGCGGGCACGGCAGGCAATGCGGCTTCTGCCGCACCCCCGGGCAATCCCCCAGGATCCCCAGGTGGCTGATGGCGAAGTCGAAGGTCAGGGGATCCTCGGGGCAGGCCTTCCGCAGGCCATCCGTGACTTCCCGGGCCATGCGCCCATCCGGGGTGGCGCGATCGCTGAGGCCGATGAACCGTGCCGTCCGCGCCACGTGGGTATCCAGCGGGATCACCAGGGCCGCGGGATCCAGGCCGCGCCACACCCCGAGGTCCGGCCAACCTGGGCGCACCATCCACCGCAGGAACATGCGCCAGCGCTTGCAGGCGCCCCCTTCGGCGGGGTCGGGCAGGGAGAAGCGGAACCCGTAGGTGGCGGGCCCTTCCCTGCGGAGGCGCTGCACGACGCGGGACAGGGCCTCGTCCGGGGCTTCCCCCGGTGCCGGTGTGAAGGCGGCTTCCAGCCCCCCTGCCGCATCCAGCCGCTTCCAGGCCAGGAGCCACTGGATCAGGTCCTCGGCAGTGTGGAAGCGCCACACCCAGGGACCCAGGGCCTTCCGCAGCTCCCGGGTCACCTGGGCGGGGGTGCGCTCCCGGAGCCACCGGGCCGGCCGGGGGCCCAGGGGGGCGATGCCGGCCGTGATGGCCCGGAGCATGGGCGCCACCTTGCCGTAGGCCAGGGTGGCCGCCACCCAGGCCACCACCTCCCGATCCGCCGGGTCCGGATAACTCAAGGGCAGGGCCAGGGGATCCAGGATCAGGGCCTCGGGCCGATCGTAGTGGGCTTTGAGGGCCTCCAGGTGGCTTCGGAGCTTCGCGGGGGCGGGGACGGGCATCCCCCATTCAACCCCGGAATCCCCCCGAGAGCCCTTCCCGAGGTTGAAGCCCAGGTGGACTCCGTCAAATCTCCTTGGGATATCTAGCATTCTTGCGTTACGCTCTGGAGTTGGGCGCGTCGCCCTTGGGAGCAACCATCAGCATGAGCATGCGCGGTCTGGGAAGCCTGGCGAACCTGGCGAAGATCCTCGAAGCAGCGTCCAACCCCGAGTCCGATCTCCGGGAAGACCGTCAGAAGCCCAAGAAGGTTCTCCATGGCAAGCGCGTGAGCGCGAAGAAGGCCGTGGATCCCAAGCGCAAGGCCTGGCACGAGCGCCGGCTGAAGGAGCTCAACAAGAAGGCCCCCACCCAGGCCTCCGATGCCGCCAAGCCGGCCACCCCCGCGGTGCCCACCGCGGATCCCAAGGCCGCCAAGGCCGTGGCCGCCGGCCTCTCCGGGAGCCTCATCAGCGCCCTGGCCGCCGCCAAGCCCGGGGTGAAGCCCGATGCCCAGAACAAGCGCCAGGAAGCCTGGAAGCGCAAGCCGGGCGATCCCGTCTTCTAAGCCATTCCTGGAACGGGAAGAGGGCCGCGATCGCGGCCCTCTTCGCATTCAGGGGCGGGCTCAGGCGGGAACGGCGAGCTTGAACTTGCGGCCGATCCAGGTGCGGGCGAGGGGCTTCTCCAGCTGGCCCTGGCGCAGCTGGCCCAGGTTGAAGAGGGCCAGGTCGAGCACGGGCGTCTCGGCGGAGAGGGTGCCATCCGCCAGGCGGTCGCCCAGCTCGGCCTTGGGGAAGGACCGGAGGCCCTCCGCGAGGCGCACCACCACGAAGTCCTCGCCCAGCATGGGCGCCCCGGCCTCCTGGGTGAGGCGGTCCACCTTGCGGAGCATGCCGTCGTCCTCCACGGAGCGCACGCCGCCGCCCACGGTGAAGGGGATGGAGAGGGTGCGGGCCACCTCGCGCACCCAGGCCTCCTGGGTGCCCCGGGACTCCAGGGTGGC
Source organism: Holophagaceae bacterium (assembly GCA_044229665.1). Lineage (GTDB taxonomy): Bacteria > Acidobacteriota > Holophagae > Holophagales > Holophagaceae > JAFDVN01. The sequence continues at coordinate 47,828 of JBGASN010000021.1, read as the reverse complement.
GGCGATGTCGAGGAAGACCAGCTCGTCGGCCCCCTCGGCGTCGTAGCGGGTGGCGAGCTCCACGGGGCTGCCGAGGTCGCGGAGCTCCTTGAACTGGACCCCCTTCACCACGCGGCCTTCCTTCACATCGAGGCAGGGGATCACACGCTTGGCGGGCATCAGGCACCTCCCAGGGAGGTGCGGGTGGCGGGTGCTCCCAGGTCGATGCGGCCATCCAGCAGGGCCTTGCCGCTGATGGCGCCCACCACGTTGGGGATGGCCGCGAGGTCAATCAGATCGGCCAGATCGCGCAGGCCCCCGCTGGCCTGCACCTGGAAGCCCTCCCGGGCCACGAAGCGCAGGGCCTCCAGGCCGGGGCCCTCCAGGGTGCCGTCGCGGTCCACGTCGGTGACGAGGGCCCGGCGGAAGCCGAAGGTGAGGAGGGTCTCGAAGACATCCGTGGAGTCGCACTCGGAGGCGGCGGTCCACCCGCGGGTCACCACCTGGCGGCCCTTGAGGTCCAGGGCGGCGATGATGCGGGTGGCCTCGAGGCCCACAAGTTCTTTCGGGCGCTCCACGGCCAGGGTCCCCACCACCGCCTCGAAGCCGAGGTCGAGCACCTCCTGGATGCCCGCGCGGCTGCGCAGGCCCCCCCCCAGCTGGAAGCGGACGCCGGGGAAGCGGGTGGGGAAGTCGGCGAAGGCCCGGGCCTGCCGCGCCTCACCGAAGGCGCCGTCCAGGTCCACCAGGTGGATGCGGGTGGCGCCGGCGGCCACGAGGCGCTCCATCCAGGCGGTGGGTTCGAGGTCGTAGAAGGTGACCTGGGTGCGGTCCCCGTGGCGGAGGCGCACGATGCGCCCGCCGAGCAGGTCCATGGAGGGGATGAGCTGGATCATTGGATCGTTCCGAGGTCGTTGGGGGTGGTCTCGCCCATCCAGGCGAGGGTGGTCTTCAGGAGCCGCAGGCCCGCAGGCCCGCTCTTCTCGGGATGGGGCTGGAAGCCCAGCACGCGGCCCCGGGCCGTGATCGCGGTGAAGGGGCGGCCGTGGGTCGCAAGCCCCAGGGTCTCGGGGCCCGCGTCCAGGGCGTAGCTGTGCACGAAGTAGAGCCAGGGGCTGCCGAGGTCCGGCAGGGCCGCATGGGGGTAGGTGGCCTTCACGGGGGACCAGCCCATGTGGGGCACCTTCACGCCGGGGCCCAGCCGGCGCACGAGGCCTGGGAGCAGGCCGAGGCCCGAGGCGCGGGGCGCCTCCTCGCTGCCCTCGGCCAGGAGCTGGAGGCCGAGGCAGATGCCCAGCAGGGGGCGCCCCTCCGCCACGAAGTGGGGCAGGGTGCTCCACCAGCCCCGGGCGCGCAGGGCCTTCTGGGCCGCTTCGAAGTGGCCCACGCCGGGCAGGATGAGGGCGCCCTTGTCGGCGATCTGGTCGGGCCGCTCCGCGCGGCGGTGCTGGAAGCCCAGGCGGTCCAGGGCCCCCTCCAGGGAGGCGAGGTTGCCGGCGCCGTAGTCGAGGATCGTGATCATGGGGGCCTATCCAACGGGAGAAAAGGAAGAACGCGAATGGCGCGAATTGAAAGGCGGGCTGTCCGTCTAGTGGGTGAGGGTGCCCTTGGTGCTGGGGAGGGCGTCGCCCTCCACCCGCACCGCGGCTTTGAGGGCGCGGGCCAGGCCCTTGAAGAGGCCTTCGATCTTGTGGTGGGTGTTCTCGCCGTAGAGGATGGCGGCGTGGAGGTTCAGCTGGCCGCGCATGCTGAGCGCGAGGAAGAACTCCCGCACCATCTCGGTCTGGAAGCCATCGCCGAGCACGAGGCTGGGGAGGGCGGCCTGGAAGACGCAGTAGGGGCGGCCGGAGAGGTCCACCACCACCCGGGCCAGGGTCTCGTCCATGGGCACGTGGGCCTCGCCCCAGCGGGCGATGCCGCGGCGATCGCCCAGGGCCTCGCGCAGGGCGTCGCCCAGGGTGAGGCCCACGTCCTCCACCAGGTGGTGGCTGTCCACGGGCAGGTCGCCCTTGGCCTCGATCTGGAGGCCGAAGCCGCCGTGCTTCGCCAGCTGGTGCAGCATGTGGTCGAAGAAGGCGAGGCCCGTGCGGATGGCGATGTCGCCGCCCTCCAGGTCCAGGCTCAGGCGGATGTCGGTCTCGGCGGTGGCACGGTGCAGGGTGGCGGTTCTCATGGCAGGTCCTTCAGGAGGTCGCGGAGGGTGGGGCGCACCCAGTCGTCGGGCTGGGCGAAGCGGTCCCGGTCGGGACCCAGGGCGGCGAAGCGCCAGGTGAGGTCGGGGCGGATCGCCCGGGCGGCCTGGAGGGCCTTCGCGTCGTCGCGGGTGTCGCCGGCGAAGCAGACGACCTCCGCGCGGAAGGCCTCGGCCAATTGCAGGAGGCCCGCGGGCTCGGGCTTTCTCAGGTGGGGGGCGCTGTCGCAGACGGCGGGCAGGCGGAAGCCGAGCACCCGCCAGGCCAGGTCCAGCTCCTCGGGGGGCCGCCCCGTGAGGATGGCCAGTTCCCAGCCCGTGGCCTCCAGCTCCGGCAGGGTCACCAGGGGGCGCTCCAGCTCCACCGTGATCGCGTACTCCGCCTGCACCGCGCGCTGGGCCTCGGGCTCCAGGGCGGCCATGCGGGGCTCCAGGGCGGGGAAGCCCCGGCCTTCGGCGGCGATCAGCTGGGGGAGGAGGTCCACGTCGCCCTCCACCTCGGCCAGGGCGAGGGCGCCGGCCGTGAGGCGGAAGTCGTTGTTGAAGCCGCCCACCCGCTTGAAGGCGCGGAAGGTGTCATCGCTCCAGGGCAGGGCGGGACGAAGCTTCCCCAGGGCCCGGGCCACGGCCTCGGCGAAGCTGCGGTCCGCGTCGATCATCACCCCGTCGATGTCCAGCACCAGCAGGCGGCGGGGCGCCCGGTGCGTCGGCGCGGGCAGCGCGCGCCCCAGGGTGCCCGCCACGGCGGCGGCGGCGGGCTCCACGCCCACCCCGATGCGGGCGGCGTCGGTGCCCGGGAGCTTGCGCACCTTGAGGCCAGCGGCCTCCAGGGCGGAGCTGGGGTCCGGCGCCACGTGCAGGAAGTTGGCCCGGCTCGGAGCCACCTCGCGATCGCCCAGGGCCGCGGCGAGGCGATCGCGCCGGTCGGCCAGGTCGCGGATGCGGCGATCGAAGGCCGGAGCGAAGTCCAGGGCGACATCGAGCGCTTCGAGGCTGGGGGCCGGCACGCTGTAGGGCAGCTGGAGCGAGGCCAGCCGTGCCACGAGGGCCGGATCGCCCAGCAGGTAGCCCAGGCGCCAGGCGGCGCTGGCCAGGGCCTTGGAGCAGGTGCGGAGCAGCAGGAGGTTGGGGTAGCGGTCCACCAGGAGGCGGTGGGTGCGGGGCGCGAACTCCGCATAGGCCTCGTCCAGCACCACGAGGGGCGGCTCCGCCTGGTCGGCGGCGGCGTCCAGGAGGGGCACCAGGTCCTCGGGCGGCAGCCACGCGCCCGTGGGGTTGTTCGGCAGCGTGAGCCAGAGCTGGCGGCAGCCCAGGGCCTCGAACCAGGGCGCCAGGGGGAAGCCGGTGCCCACGGGGACGCGGTGCACGCGGCCCTGGTGGCGCTTCACCAGGATGGGGTAGAGGCTGAAGCCCGGCTCGGGGATGGCCACCGCGTCGCCGGGCCGCAGGCCCGCCAGGGCGATGAGGTCCAGGAGGGCCCCGCTGCTGGGACCCAGGAGCACGGAGCCCTCGGGGGCGCCCAGACGCCGCTCCAGGCGGGCTTGCAGCTCGGGCTGGCGCTCGGGGTACTGCTGGAAGGGGAGGTCCGCGAGGCGCTGGAGCAGGGCTGTCTTGGCGGCCGCGGGCCAGTCCTCGGGAGCCTCATTGAGGTGCAGGCGCACCCCCACCTCCGCCTCGGGGGGGCGGGTATAGGGCGGCAGGCTGGCGAGGTCGGGACGCAGGTGGTTCATGGGACTTCCTGGGTATAGGATCGGCGGCCCCTTGGAATGACCAAGAAGCGGGCCGCCGGCGAGGGTGGGACTAGGCGCCGGCGGGCTGGGGATGATGCTGGGCGCGCAGGGCGGCGCTGGCCCCGTGGTGGTGCAGGCCCTCGGCGGTGGCCAGCTCGGCCACCCAGGGGGCGGCGGCGGCGGCGTCCGCTGCGGAGAGGCGCAGCAGGCTCTGGCGCTTGAGGCAGGTGGCCACGCCCAGGGGCGAGCTGAAGCGCGCGGAACGGAGGGTGGGCAGCACGTGGTTGGGCCCGATCCCGTAGTCCCCGAAGGCCTCGGCGCTGGCCGTGCCCACGAAGAGGGCGCTGGCGGTGGTGAGCTCGGGCACCCAGGTCTCCGCATCCGCAAGGCAGAGCTGCAGGTGCTCCGGGGCCCAGGCCTGGGCGAAGCCGATGGCTTCGGCGCGGTCGGCCTGCACGAGACGGCCGAAGCGGGCCAGGCTCTGGGCGAGGATCTCCCGTCGGGGGGAGGCCTCGGCGCGGGTGCGCAGCTCGAAGGCCACGGCCTGGAGCAGGTTCGCATCGGCGCTCACGAGCACGGCGGCAGCCTCGGGATCGTGCTCCGCCTGGGCGAGCAGGTCCTCCGCCAGCCAGGCGGGGTCGGCGCTGGCGTCGGCCAGGATGAGCAGCTCCGTGGGGCCGGCCACGCTGTCGATGCCCACGGTGCCCACGAGCTGGCGCTTGGCCTCGGCCACGAAGCGGTTGCCGGGGCCGGCGATGAGGTCGACCCCCTCACCGAAGGCCAACCAGCCGATGGCCTGGGCGCCGCCCACGGTGAGGAGCTCCTCCACGCCCAGCAGCGCGGCGGTGGTGAGGATGAGGGGATCCACCCCTTCCGGGCGGGGCGGGGTCACGGCCACGATGCGCTGCACCCCGGCCTCCTGGGCGGGGATCACGGTCATGGCGAAGGTGGAGGGGTAGAAGGCCCGACCTCCGGGCACATAGACCCCCACAGCCTGGAGGGGCACCCAGCGCTCGCCCACGGTGCCCCCGCTGGCCAGGGGCAGGCTCACATCCGTCAGCGCGGTGCGCTGGGCCCGGGCGAAGCGGCGCACGCCGGCGATGAGCTCCCGCAGGGCGGCCACCAGGGCGGGGCGCTCCACCTCCGCTTGGGCCAGGGCGGCGGCCATGGCCGACTTGGGCACACGGAGGGACGCGGGATCCAGGTCGAGGCCATCGAAGCGCCGGGTGGCCTCGGCCACGGCGGGGAAGCCCTGGGCCCTCACGGCCGCCAACACGTCCGCCACCACCCGCTGGGTGCTGACCTCCGTCTCAGGATCCCGGGACAGGTCGCCCAGAAGGGCCGACCGGTCGGCTGGGTTACGCAGGAAGCTGGGGGAGATGAAGCAACACCGGAACACCTCGGGGGCGTGAACTCAGGAGCATGGCAGAGCCGGAGGGGCCTCCGCCACCGCTCTGTAACTTCGTCCAGGTTCAGGCGAAGGAGGGCTGCAGGGGCTGGAAGAAGGCCTTGGCGCGGGGCGCGGGCTCCTCGGCTTCCACCCAGGCCCAGGCGCGGACGTCGGACAGGATGGCCTGGCAGAGGGCCACATGCAGGGCATGGCCGCCGGCGTGGACCTCCACGAGGCCCATGAGGGGGGCGCCCAGGAGGGCGAGGTCGCCCACCAGGTCGAGCATCTTGTGGCGCACGGCCTCGTCTTCGTAGCGCAGGCCATCGTTGAGGGGGCCGTCGGCGCCGTAGACCACGGCGTTGTCGAGGCTGCCCCCCAGGGCGAGGCCCTTGGAGCGCATGTACTCGATCTCCTGCTCCAGGCAGAAGGTGCGGGCCTGGCCCACCTCCCGGCGGTACTTCTCCGGGGTGAGGCTCAGCTCGCGGCTCTGGCGGCCCAGGGCGGGGATGGGGAAGTCGATGGTGTAGCGCACCCGGAAGCCCTCGAAGGGGGAGACCCGGATCCACTTCTCGCCCTGCTTCACTTCCACGGGCTGGGTGATCTTGATGAAGCGGCGGGTGCCATCCAGGCCCTGGACGCCGGCCCGGAGGAGGGCCTCCACCCAGGGGGCGGCGCTGCCATCCAGGATGGGGAGCTCGGTGTCGAGGCCCACGCCCTTCACTTCGATGCGCAGGTGCTCCACCTCAAGGCCCATGAGGGCGGAGAGGAGGTGCTCGATGGTCTGGAGGCGGACGCCGTCCTTCACCAGGGTGGTGGCCAAGCGGATGTCCCCCACGTGGGCGGCCCGCACGGGGATCTCCACCCCGCTGCCCATGTGCACGAAGGTGAGGCCGGTGGGCCGATCCACGGGGACGAGGCGCACCTCGCAGGGCTGGTTGCCGTGCAGACCGCGGCCCGAGATGGTCACCTCACGGCTCAGGGTCTGGGGTACACGGGAACGGGACACAGCTACCTCGAGTGGGTCTTTAGCTGGTTCCGTGCCAAGTCTGAAAGTGTTTAAAAACAAAAAGCTTGGCTCGATCCTGGAGCGCCACAGGGCGTGGGTCAGCCCACCACACCCTGTGGTGTGAGGCGGCCCCAATCCTCCGGGGTGGTCACCTTGAGGTTGCTGGCGGGACTTTCGACCATCAGCACCCGGAGTCCCATGCGCTCAAGGAGGGTCACATCATCCGTAGCCTGGATCCCGTCCACCTGGGCGGTCTCGAAGGCCCGGCGCCACGTGGCCAACCGGGCCACCTGTGGGGTCTGGGCCCGGAACAGGGCTTCCCGGGGCTCGGTGCCCAGGACCCGGCCCTGGGCGTCCACCCGCTTCAGGGTGTCTGTGGAGGGCTCCCCCAGCAGGGCGCCATCCCATTCCCCGAGTGCTTCGAGGGCCCGGTGGATGGGACCGGCAGGGGGGAAGGGCCGCACGCCGTCATGGATCAGCACCGCAGCCTCGGGCTGATCGGGGAGCGCCTTCAGGGCGGCGAACACACTGTCCTGCCGGGAGGCCCCCCCGGGGACGACGAAGGTGGGGCAGGGGAAGGTCCACCTACGGACCTCGGTCATCCGGTCGGGGGGGACGGCCAGGGCGATGCCGGCGAGGGGCGGCATCCCGGGCCGAAAGAAGGCCTCGAGGGTGGCCTGGAGCAGGGGACGCCCCTGCCACTCCCGGAACTGTTTGGGCACACCCCCGCCCATGCGGAGGCCTTGGCCGCCGGCCGGGATCACCAGATAGTTCAAGTGGGAGGGCATGCCCCCAGCTTAGCGCCGGCGGGTGATGAAGGGATCGACCCCCCGGTCCTTTAGGCGGCGGGCCAGTTCATCCGCAGCCTTCTCCGCATCCTCCCGGGTGGCGTAGGCGCCCACCCGCACCCGCTTCACCTCCCTGCCATCCTTGGTGAAGGCCTCCTGGAGGGTGATGGGGGCGAAGGCGGGCTCAAGCTCCCGTCGAAGGGCTTCGATGTTGCGGGGGTCCGAGAGGGCCGCCACTTGCACCACATAGGGATTGCCCTTCTCCAAGGCCTCATCCAAGGGCGCGGGATTTCCCAGCCCGTCCACAGTCCGCAGGCGGATCTGCGCGGTGCCCTGGCCCAGGAAGCCAAGCTGCTTGGCGCCCTTGCGGGAGAGATCCAGGATCCGACCCTTCACGAAGGGCCCCCGATCGTTGATCCGAACCAGGACCCGTTTCCCATTGTCGAGGTTCTCGACTTCGACGACGGTACCCAGGGGCAGGGTCTTATGGGCGGCGGTCAGGGCCTCGGGATCGAAAGTCTCCCCATTGGCGGTGGGCTTGCCTTCGAACCCGTCGCCATTGCCGCCGTACCAGCTGGCCAAGCCTTCCTCCTCGAAGACCTGCCCGGGTCGGAGGGCTGAGCTCCGTCCGTTGCCGGCGGTGCGGCTCCGGGAGGCCACCACCGGGGGCCGGGTGCAGTGGAGCGTGAAGCTCATGGACACGCCCACCGCCAGCAGCGTGGTGACCTTCCGCATGGATCGGAGGAAACCGCCGGTGCCGACCGGGACGGGGGCCGGCGCCTCGAACACGACCCGGATCTCCTCGATCCAGACCGCGCAGGTCCTGCTCCAGTTGGTGGGGGTAGCCAAAGAAACCATGGGGCTCCGGGAAGGGGTGCGCGCCCATGCCTCGCACCTTGTCGGCTATCATATCGGACTTTTAATGACCTACCAATAAAAATACGACAAGTCCCCCGATTTGAGGGATTTAGGGTCGTCTAAGGGGTATGTTTATTGATGGCGCGTATATTATTGCTTTTCTGGGATCTGGTCCACCCGGAAGGCCCGGGGTTTGTTGCCGGGGGCCCGGAACGCCTCCGGCAGGGAGGCGGCGGATTTCACGGCGGCAGCCTCGGTGGGAAAGGAGCCCAACATCACCTGGTAACAAGACTTGCCATCTCGCATCTGCATGGGGAGGAGCCACAGGTCCGGGGTGCCTCCGATCATCTCGGCGGCATGTTGAACCGTGGCGGGAAGGCAGGCCACCTCCAACCGGAGGGTCCACCCGGTGGCTTTGAGGGTCTTCCGGTGGGCCTGGCCCAACCGGACGGCACGGACCATATCTCCGGCTCGAAGTGCCGCCAGGCGCTCCTTGAACGTGGAGGACTCTTCTTTCAGTGGTTGAACTTTGGCTTCAATCGGCTTGATTTCAGGCTGTTTGACTTGGTCTGGTATGGGCTTGGCCGGGGCCGGGGCCGGGTCGGCCTTGGGCTCAGGGACCGGGGCCGGGGGTGCCGGCGTCGGCGTCACGGGGGGTGCCGGAGCGGGAGTCCCCTGGGGCGGAACCACGACCGGAGGCGCGGCGGATGCAGCGGCCCGGTGCTTCCAGCGCCAGGCGCCGAACCCGCCGACCCCCAGGAGGACCACCAGGAGGGCGTAGGTGAGGGTGCGGGAGCCGGTGGGGGCGGGGCCCTGGAGGGAGGGAGGGGGTTCCACCGGTGTGGTGCTTCCCTCATGGATCTGAAGCCGGGGCTCCTCCGATTCCTCGGGGAGCTCGCCCAGGGGCAGGGCCGGCGTGGGTTCGGGCTCGGGAATGGGGGGGAGCTCGTCGAGGGCGTGTGACAGGTGGTCCAGGTTGGTGGTGGGGCGCTGGCTCGCCTCGATGGCCGCGATGAGGGTGGGGGCAGGCTCCGGGGCGGCCGGGGGGAGGGCCTCGCTGAGGGATTCAGGTTCGGGGGTCAGGGCCCGGTCCAGGGCGCCCCGGTCCAGCGGAGGGAGCTCGTGCAGGCGGGCCCAGCCCATGAGGCGGAGGTACAGGCTGAAGGCTCCCAGCCGGAAGGGCTCAACCCCGCCTTCACGGCTCAATTCCAATAGGGTCCGGCTGCCATCAAGTAGTGGAAGAATCTTTGCTAAATCTTGAGGAAGGTGCAGTTCATGTACCCTTCTGCCTTCCAGGACCACCACCTGGTTCAGGGGACCCAGGAGGTCGAGCACCGCCTCCCGATCCCGGAGATTGAGAAGGCCGGCCAGGAGCATGGCCGGGGTATCCAGGGGGAGGCGCACCACGGTGGCTTCCAGTTCCTTGGCTTCAAAGGCCGGCTGGGCCTGGGCCGTGGCGAGGGCGCCCCAGGCGATGCGCTCGACCTGGGCTCGGGCCGTGTCGAGCAGGTCCCGTTGGGTGATGAAGCCCATCTCGATGAGGTTCTTGCCGATGGAGAGGCCCGGCTTGAGGTTGGCCATGGCGTAGTCGAGCTGGGCCTGGGTGAGCTTGCCCTTCTCCACCAGGATGGCCGTGAGCTTGTCCTCGGCCGAGGTGCTCTGGGCGAACACGATGTCGCCGGCATCCAGGAAGAGGGTGCGGCTGGGGTCGTCGCCGATCTTCCACACGCCGGAGCGGCGCTCCCGGTGACGCAGGAAGATGTCCTGGAGGGCCAGCAGGCTCATGGCTTCACCTTCCAACGTTCCAGTTTCAGCTTGCCGACCTTCACCAGCAGTTCCATGGAGGCCTTCAGCGCCAGGCGGAAGGAGGGATCCGAGACCTTCTCGCCGTCCAGGCTCACGGCCCCCTGGGCGATGAGCCGCTCCGCTTCCTTGCGCGAGGTGGCGAGGCCCCGCTCCGTGAGGAGGCGGGTGAGGGGGACCTCCCCTTCGGTGGGGGGGACCTCCACCTCGGGAGCGTCATCGGTCTTGCGCTCGGAGAAACGGCGGATCCAGGATTCCAGGGCCCGCTCGGCCGCCTCGGGGCCATGGAAGTCCGCCACGATGCGCCTGGCCAGGCCCTTCTTGGCGTCCATGGGGTGCCCCTGTCTGAGGGCGGCGATCTCGGCGGGCAGCAGGTCCGTGAGCAGGAGGTACCACTCCCACATGAGGGAATCGCTGATGCTCATGGCCTTGCCGAACTGGGTGTCCGGATCCTCCATGAACCCGATGTAGTTGCCGAGGGACTTGGACATCTTCTCGGTGCCATCCAGGCCGATCAGCAGGGGCACGGTGAGGACCACCTGGGGTTTCTGGCCCGAGGCCTCCTGGAGGATGCGCCCCTGCATGAGGTTGAAGAGCTGGTCGTTGCCCCCCAGCTCCACATCCGCCTGGAGGGCCACCGAATCGTAGGCCTGCACAAGGGGGTAGAGGAGCTCGTGGAGGGCGATGGGTTCGTGGGCCCCCAGCCGCTTCTGGAAGTCGTTCCGCTCGAGCATCTGGGCCACGGTGAAGCGGGAGGCCAGGCGGATCCACTGCTCGCCTTTCAAGTCCCCGAACCACTCGCTGTTGAAGCGGATCTTCGTCTTGGCAGGGTCCAGCAGCTTGAAGACCTGCTGCTTGTAGGTCTCCGCGTTGGCCAGGACCTCCTCCCGGGTGAGGGGGGGGCGCGTGGCCTTTTTGCCGGTGGGGTCTCCGATGAGGCCCGTGAAGTCGCCGATGAGGAAGGTCACCTCATGGCCCAGCTTCTGGAACTGGGCCATCTTGCGGATGAGGACGCCATGCCCCAGGTGGAGGTCGGGGGCCGTGGGATCGAAACCGGCCTTGATGCGCAGGGGCCGACCCTCCGCCAGGCGGGCCTTGAGGAGGTCGGAGGAATGGCAGGTCACCGTGCCCTTGAGCAGGAGCTCCAGGGCCTGATCCGTGGAAGCAGCAGGCGTCATGCTTGAATCATGGCGGAAAAACCCGCTTTCTGTCAGCTGACCTCGAGTCGGAGCAGGCGCCTGGGCTTGGTGTCCCCGGATTTCCGGGCCCGATCCCAGACCAGTTCGATGCGGAGGCCCCCCTTCTTCCGGTAGACCACCCGCATTTCCCCGCCCATCTGGTTGTTCATGCTGAGTTCGTTGTGCTCCAGCATCTCCATGGTGGGTTCCGCCGGGAGCTCGGGAAGCTGTTCCCGCCAGGTCCCTGCATCCTTGAGGAAATCCTCGACGTAAGGCCAATCCTTGGCCAGGGCCGGGTGATTCCGGTAGAGGACCCTGCACCCCTCATCCGTACGGAGCTGATCCAGGGTGGACTTCAGATCGTTCCATTCGGGGCGGATGAAGTCCATGGCGAAGCCCATGGCCCACTTCTTCATGCCCTCGGGGTCCTTCTCGGCTTTGTGCTTCAGCCAGACCACGCCTCCGACGCAGGAGCCCAGGGCCAAGAGGACCGCAATTCCACACCCGATGAGGATCTTGCCCCAGAGGGGCAGGCCCCCCTTGGCGGGGGCCACGGGTGCCGCGGGGCTTTCCCAATTGGAATCGGCCATAGAACCTCCTACAGCAGGTTGCTGGCAAGCTCGGCGAGCTTGGAACGCTCGCCCTTGACCAGGGTGATGTGGCCGCTGAGGGCCTGGCTCTTGAAGTTCTCCGCCAGGAAGCTCAGCCCGTTGGAGCTGGCATCCACATAGGGGTTGTCGATCTGGTAGGGGTCGCCCGTGAAGATGACCTTGGTGCCATCCCCGGCCCGGGTGAGGATGGTCTTCACCTCGTGGGGGGTCAGGTTCTGGGCCTCGTCCACGATGAGCAGCTGGTTGGGGATGCTGCGGCCCCGGATGTAGGTGAGGGGCTCCACGCTGATGTAGCCCGCCTCCTCCAGCTGGCCCACGGTCATGGAGGACCGGCGCCGGGCCTCCGTGTTGGCGGCCACGATGAAGTCGAGGTTGTCGTAGATGGGCTGCATGTAGGGACGCAGCTTCTCATCCACGTCGCCCGGCAGGTAGCCCAGGTCCCGGCCCATGGGCATCACGGGGCGGCTCACCAGCAGCTTGTGGTAGCGCTCCTCGTCCACCACCTGGTGCAGGCCGGCGGCGATGGCCAGGAGGGTCTTGCCCGTGCCGGCCTTGCCCACGAGGGTGACCACCTCGATGCTGTCGTCCAGCAGGAGCTCGAGGGCGCACTGCTGCTCCCGGTTCCGGGCCTTGATGCCCCAGGGGTGCTGTTCGATCTTCTTCAGGGGATGGAGGAGGCCATCGCTGGCGTACATGCGGCCGAGGGCCGTGTGGCTGGGGTTCGACCGGTCCACCAGGGTGACGAACTGGTTGGGGCTGAACTCCAGGTCCTCGGGGGGCTGCAGGCCTCCGTCGAAGAGCAGGTCCACCTGATCCCCATCCACCTCCCAGGTCCGATGGCCCGTGTAGAGCTCCTCCATCTCCACCCGGTCGGTGGTGTAGTCCTCGGCCAGGAGCCCGATGGCGTCGGCCTTGATGCGCAGGTTCGTGTCCTTGGTGACGAGGACCACCTTCTCCTTCCGGGCACCCAGGAGCTGCTTGGCACAGGCCAGGATCTGGTTGTCGGCCTTGTGCTTGTCCTCCCGGAGGATGCCGATGTCCAGGGGGTGGTTGTCCACGTCCACCCGCAGGCTGCCGCCCCCCTCCAGGGTCACGCCCTGGCTCAAGCTGCCCTTGGCGCGCAGGCGGTCCAGCTGGCGGGAGACGTTCCGGGCGTTCCGGCCGATCTCCGTCTGATCCTTCTTGAAATGGTCGATCTCTTCGATGACCACGATGGGGAGCACGACGTCGTGTTCCTGGAAGTGGAAGATGGCCTTGGGGTCGTGGAGGAGGACGTTGGTGTCCAGGACGAAGACTTTTTTGCTGGATGCAGACAAGAGGGGCGCTCCGTGGGGTTGCAGGGAGGCTACCTCAGGCGGGGGGGCCTGTCACGCATTGGTGCGGGGGCCTTTGGGCTGGCAGAATCAACCCAGGAGAAATCCCATGAAATTCGCGTTTTCCGCCCTGCTCCTCACGGGAACCCTCATGGCCCAGACCCCGCTCCCCATCCCCAAGACCCGCGCTTCGGACCAGGTGGACGACTACTTTGGAACCCAGGTGGCGGACCCCTACCGGTGGCTGGAGGATGACAACAGCGCCGAGACCAAGGCCTGGGTCGAGGCCCAGAACAAAGTCACCTTCGCCTACCTGGAGGGCATCCCCTCACGGAAGCCCATCCGGGACCGGATCACCCAGCTCTTCAACTTCGAGAAGTACACGGCCCCGTTCAAGCGAGGGAGTCGCTATTTCTACTCCCACAACACCGGCCTCCAGAACCAGTTCGTCCTCCGGGTCACGGAAGACCCCAAGGCCCCGGGGCGGGTGCTTCTCGATCCCAACGCGCTGAGCAAGGACGGAACCGTGGCCCTCAATGGATTGGCCATCACGGAAGATGGGCGCCTCATGGCCTACGCCCTCTCCGCGGCGGGTTCCGACTGGCTCACCTGGCACGTCATGGATGTCACGACCGGCAAGGACCTGCCGGATGAGATCCGGTGGTCCAAGGCCAGTGGCGCCTCCTGGCGCAAAGACGGGAGCGGGTTCTACTACAGCCGCTACGAGGCCCCCAAGGCGGGGGACGCCCTCACCGGGGTGAACAACGGACACAAGGTGTATTTCCACAAGCTGGGGACGCCCCAGTCCGACGATGTGCTCGTGTTCCATCGGCCCGACCAGCCGGAGTGGTACCTGGGGGCCAGCGTCACGGATGACGGCCGGTGGCTCGTGATCTCCGCGGGGAAGGGGACCAACCCCGAGAGCAGCCTCTTCCTCCAGGACCTCACCAAACCCGGCGGTCCCGTGGAACCGTTCCTCGACAAGATGGACGCGAGCTATGGCGTGATCGACAACGACGGGGATCTCTTCTACGTGGTCACGAACCAGGGGGCCCCGCGCAACCGCCTGGTGGCCATCCGGAAGGGGCAGGCGGATCCGAAGCAGTGGAAGGAACTGATTCCGGAGGCCAAGGGGACGGATGTCCTTGAAGGCGTGTCCCTCGTGGGCGGCCGCTTCGTGGCCACCTGGATGCGGGACGCCCACTCGGAAGTGGAGTTCTTCGACCTCTCCGGGAAGAAGACGGGCACCCTCGCCCTTCCGGCCCTGGGCACCGTGGGGGGCTTCGGCGGTCGCCGCGAGGATGCGGAGACCTTCTACACCTTCGGCAGCTTCGCCTATCCCGGAACGATTTTCCGCCTGGACCTGAAGACGGGGAAGAGCGAGGTCTTCCGGGAGCCCAAGGTGGCCTTCGATCCCGGGGCCTTCGAAGTCAAGCAGGTCTTCTACGCCAGCAAGGACGGCACGAAGGTCCCCATGTTCATCATCCACATGAAGGGGATCAAGCTGGATGGCCTGAACCCCACGCTGCTCTACGGCTACGGCGGGTTCAACGTGTCGCTCACCCCGGGGTTCTCCGTGTCCCGCATGGTGTGGCTGGAGATGGGTGGGGTGTATGCCATGCCCAACCTCCGAGGGGGTGGCGAGTACGGCCTGGCCTGGTACGACGCCGGCCGCAAGGAGAAGAAGCAGAACGTCTTCGATGACTTCATCGCCGCGGCCCAGTGGCTCATCGACCACAAGTACACCTCGACGCCCAAGCTGGCCATCAACGGCGGGAGCAATGGTGGTCTGCTGGTGGGCGCCTGCCTCACCCAGCGGCCCGACCTCTTCGGGGCCGCCGTGCCGGAGGTGGGCGTGATGGACATGCTCCGCTTCCACAAGTTCACCCTGGGCTGGGGTTGGAAGAGCGACTACGGCAGCAGCGAGACCAAGGAGGGCTTCGAGGTGCTCATGAAGTACTCCCCCCTCCACACGATCAAGCCCGGGACCCGCTACCCCGCCACCCTGGTCACCACGGGCGATCACGATGACCGGGTGGTGCCCGCCCACAGCCACAAGTTCACGGCCACCCTCCAGGCCGCCCAGGGAGGGCCCGCGCCCATCCTCACCCGCATTGAGACGAGCGCGGGCCATGGCGCCGGCAAGCCCACCGCCAAGGTCATCGAAGAGCGGGCGGATGTCATGGCGTTCCTCGTGAAGAACCTGGGCCTCACCCTCCCTGCCGGATTCGGCAAGTAGGCCTCCCGGCGGGGACGGATCCTTGAAATCCACCCCCGCCCCAGGCAAACTGGAAGATCCAGCGCCAACTTAGCTCAGCTGGTAGAGCAGCTGATTCGTAATCAGCAGGTCGCAGGTTCGAGTCCTGTAGTTGGCTCCAACGATTGCAACACTTAGGGTCATCCTCACGGGTGGCCCTTTTGATTTGATCAACCAAAAATCCACCATGGAAACACCGGGATCACCTCCCGGCCAACCTTTGGGCCTCTGCCCTCCATGCGGCCTCGAATCGGTCCAGGGCTCCCTCCCCATCTCCCCACTCGGAGGGCAGGGGGTAGGCGAGGAGCCTGCGCCCGGTCCACCAGATCACCGCGTTCTGGATGATCACCCAACGCACCCCGCCCACCTCATGCAGGGAGGCCCCCAGCCTCAGGCCAGAGAGGCGCCGGCCCATGTCGGCCCGGGCCAGATTCGCATCCGCCCCGGGATCGAACTCGGGTGTCTCCCAGGGGTGGGGCAACCTCGGGCCTTGGATCGGCAGGGGCATCGGTGGCGGCGCGGCGGCGGGCCTCGGGGCCCTCTTGGGCCTCGCTCGCTTTAGGGTGGAGCTCACGCCGGCATCCCTGCGCAGGGCCTCCCAGGCGTCCCAGTCGCTCCCGTTTCCATCCATGCTCGCCCTCCTGTGGGCGCTCGGGTGGAAGGGGCGGAGGGAGAGAGTACCAAGAATTCGGAAGGCGGATCCTTCGGTATGCTTCCCGGAGTGCTCACCAGGGAAGCCGCATGGATACGAAACTCACCCCGATGGAATCTTGGTTCCTGTCGATGCTTGGCGGTGCGATTGGAGCCCTAGCAAAGTTCGGCTTTGATTGGGCCCGAAAGTGGTTTCAAGGGCGCCCCTCCGAAATGGAATGGGCTCTCCTAGACGCGATGCATTACAGGCAGGGACACGGGACCTTCATCACGGATGGGGAGCACCTAATGTATTCCATCCCACCGCGATTGTTTTTCCCTGGTAGTGGGTTCGTCTTTTACGATCACGGGGAGCTTGAGCGCCTGATTTCGATTGGGTTGGTTGAAATGTGCCTTCCGAAGGACAACCCAGGCCAGGCCACAATCGTGAGTTCCTTCCGGCTCACCGGCAAAGGTTGGGCGAAATTCGAAGGCCGGAAGCCCTGGGCGCCGCCCACCACGCCCTAGTTCCCCCAGCTCCCATCCTCACGCCGGCCCACCAGGCCCTCCTCCCCATCCCAGGCGAGGACGATGCACCCCGCGGCCACAATCGCGTCTTGGGCCTCCTTCCAGTGCTCAGGGCCACCGGTGGAGGCGTGGGAGATGGGCAGGGCCACCCCGGGCTCCAGGCGGGCCAGGGCCTCGAGGAACGGGGCAGGGAGGGGCATCCCGGCATCCTAGCTCAGGACCGGCACCTCGACCCCGCCGATGGTCTTGGTCGTCCCCATGCCCTTGTAGGCGAAGAGGAGGGAAAACATCGTCTGCAGCACCTGCTCCCAGTTCTCCTCCGCGGGGATGAGGTGGGGGATGAGGTCGGGGATGGAGCGGTCCACCCATCGGCGGGCCAGGGTGTGGAGCTCGTGAGGGTCGCCCTCGCCAGTCATCACCCGTGCGGCGGCCTCAGGTGACACCGCGCAGAGGATCGGGGCCACGATGGTGGCGGCCAGCAACTTCTCCACGGCCTTCAAGGTCTCGTGCTGGGAGTCCATGGTTGAACGGCTCACGCCGGATCTACAGAGAGGGCCCAGGGCGTGCCGTCCCCGTCCCCGATGAGGGTCCCCGCCCCGTCCGACCCGCCCAGCCGGGCGAAAGTCTCGGTGGAGGTGCCGGAGCTGATGACCGCGCTGCCCACCCGCAAGCGCCCGTAGCAGATGGGCACCCGGTGGCCCTGGGCGATGGTGTTGACGGGCCCGTTGAACAGGTAGGAGGGCTCGGTCTTGGTCTCCTTGGGGGTCAGCGGTGCATGGGGAGACGGGGCCAACGCCTGGGCGATGCCGCCCAGGGTCATGGCAACGCCCATGTTCGTGAGGTAGCTGCCCCATTCGATGCCGTTGGCCTGGAGGATCCCACCCGCGGCGATCAAGGCCACCCCGCCGACGATCTGGAGCGTGTCCCCGCCTGCCGCCACCATCACCGGGGCGATGCGGATGGTTTGGGAGCCGCAGGGGTAGGCCAGTTCCTTCTCACCCACCTTGTCGGTGCCGACCCACACCCGGAACCCGGGCTGGTCGTGCTCCACGAGGTACTCCCGGAACCCCTTCACCAGGTGGCACAGGGCTTGAACCGCCTCAGCAGGCGAATGCACGGCCAGGCGAAACTCCCGCCCGAAGCGCTGGCCCAGGGCCCCGTGAAGGCGGATTGTGGTGGTGGACATTGGAACCCCCGGTTTTGGGATCGTTGGTTGGATGCTTGGTTGAACGAGGTTTAGGGAATGGAGCGAACCGGCGAGGGGTGAGCACTTGGTGACTTGGAACCCCTGAAGGAAAGTCACCAAACCGGCCTAGGTGGAGGCCAACATCCCGCCCGGCCGGCGGTGCTTGATGGCCCACGCGTTCATGATGGGCTCCAGCTGCTTGCCGAGGTCCACCGCCGCCCTCCCGGAGGCTTGGGTGGACACGTTCCCCTCGCTGGTGACGTTCACCACGATGGAGGTATTCATGGAGCCCCCGCCGCCGACCACGGCAGGCGCCGGTGACGAGCCGAAGGTGCCGAGCTTGTAGTCCCCGTAGGGGGTGTAGGCCATCCCGCCCCCGCCACTGGTGAACCCATTCCGGATCATTTTGGCCACGGCATCGAACAGGGGGCCCGTGACGTTCTTGTATAGGGCCAGCCGCGCCAGGTCCTTGAGCATCGAGGTGATGAGGTCGGAGAATGCCGCCTTGCCCGTGAAGGAGAGCTCCACGAGGGCGTCCGTGCTGGAGCGGGCCCAGTCGTCGAAGGTCTGGCGCAGGTCGCCGAAGTTCTTGGTGAGGATCGGCATCTGTTTCTGGAGGTTCCGGATTCCCTCTTCCATCTGGCCTCGGGAGATGTCGCCTTCCCGGAACGAGATGTTGAGGGCCTTCTCGGCTTCCATGAGTTTCAGGACCTCCTGCCGGTAGGGGTAGATCGTATCCATGGCGGTCTCATAGGCCGCGGCCTCCTGCTCCAAGGCGGCCTGGTTCGCCTCAAAGGCGTCCTTGGCCTTGGCGCGGCGTTCCTGGATGTCCAGGAGCTCAAGCATGAGCTTCCGTTGGCTCTCCAGGTAGGCCAGGTAGCCACCATCCCCGGTGCCCATCTTCCTTCCCGGGGCGCCGGGATCCTGGGATTCCTCGGCCAGCTTCTTGAGTCGCCTGATCTCGTCCGCATACTCCTTGGCCCGCTTCATGGCGGTGACCTGGGTAGTGGAGATGTCGTCCATCACCTCGTCGAAGGCCGACCCGGAGTCCATGATCATCTCCTGGACCATCTTGTCCATGGCCATGGAGCCCGCCCTCAGCTTGATGAGGAAGGTGGAGAGTTGGGCCGCCTCGGTGTCGCCCATGCCCACGCTCTCCCGGAGTTTCCGGGGGATGGCCATGATCACCTGCTGGAAGGACTCCACCCAGTCGGCGAGCTTGCTGGTGAACCAGACGAAGAACTGGCCCCAGAGGTTTCGCATGAGGGTGATCGTGTCCCGCACCCCCGCCACCAAGAGGGAGATGCCCTGCCAGATCCGGGCAAAGAAACTGGACTTCACCCCCGCCTCGCCGATGGCCCCGGCCATCTCCCCCAGCTGGCCCACCAGGCCAGTGATTTGCCGGCCAAGGGTGGCGAAGGAATCCACGAACTCCCACCAGGAGGCATCCGAGGCCAGGTCGTCGATTTTGTCTTTGGCCATGGTCAGCATATCGGTGAGGTAGGTCAGGGCGCCGCCGGCCGCGCCGGTGGGCCCCACGCCGCCCAGCTTGGCCAGGAACACCTCCCAGGCGTCCTTGAGGTTGCTGATCTGGCCTCCCAGGGTGGCCATCTGGCGCTGCATACCGCCGGCGAACCGCTCCGAGGTCATCTCCAGGATGGCCTTCTGGATCTCCAGGGCGTCCTTTTTGAGCGTGCGCTTCATGTCCCCGAAGCCGAGGGTCACCTTGTCCTTTTCGTTGACCATGGTGAAGCCCCAACGCTTGATGGACTCGGTTTCCCCGGCGATGGCCGAATTCACCACCATCACGGCATCCATGAGGTTCAGGCCCAGGGCCGAGGCGGCGTCCCCGTACTTCCGGAGGGTCTCTTGGGTGGCGTCGAGGCCCCGGTTTTTGAGGCTGATGAATGCGTTGGTCACCTCGGTCAGCTGAAACGGGGTCTCCTGAGCGAACTGCTTGAGCTTTTCGAAGGCAACCGCGGCCTTGTCGGCGCTCCCGGTCACGGTGACCAAGCTCGCCTGGAGCCGCTGGAATTCCACGTTCACGTCGAGGAACTGCTTGGCGATGAGGCCCGCGCCCAAGACGGCGGCCAGGCCCTTGAGGGAGTTCTCCAGCTTCCGCGACTTGTCGGCTGCCGCGTCCATCTCCCTGTTGGCCTGCTTGAGCTCCAGGGTTTCCACTCGGATCGAAAGGGTAGCCAGGTCCATCACTTCACCTCACCCAAAGCTTTGTTGACGATGTTTTGCCACCTGGCCACGGTGATTCGAGCCATCCCCGCGGGGGCCTGAGTGCTGTGCCCATACTCGAGGGCCATGATGTAGGGCAGGTTGTTGATGATGTAGAAGTCGGGGCCGGCCTTCAGGGTGGAGGCGAAGGCCGCGGCTCGGCTGATCGAGGACGCCCCGTTTCGAGAGGGGGTCGGGTCGATGGAGCTATCCCGGGTGAACGAGAAGAACCAATTGGCCCGGGCCAGGCCGGTGTCCACGGGCGTGGCCTTCACGATGTCCGCGGCGATGCCCAAAACAACACGCCGGACCAACTTATCCGACCGAATCTTCAGCTTTTCGGAGAACTTCCTAAAATCGCCTTCGAAGCTCATGGGTGAACGCCCTCCGGAACGCAGGCTGGGCCTTGGTTTGCGCGATGTTGAACCTTTGAAACGGTGACTTCGGAACCACTGGAATCCGAAGGGTTGGAGCCTTCGGGCGTCTGTTGGGAACTCACCTTGTCGGAGGGGGGATGGGCCTGCTGGTCTGCGGCGGGCTGCGGCTCGGGGGCCGCGGGCACAGGCTGGAATCCCGGCGCGGGCGCCTTGGGCGCAGCATTGGCATGGGCCTTGGAGCCTTCCCGGGCCATCAACTGGGAGTAGACACAGGCGTGGTTCATAGGGGCCACTCCGGCTCATAGGGGTGGGCCTCCCCCCATGCCTCCCAGGCATCGGCCGTTGGCGCTTGGTCGGGAGCAAAGAGTGTGGCCTTGGGGTGGGACCGATAGAGAGCCTCCCAACCCCCTTCATCCTCAGGCCACTCTCCCCAGGGGATAAGGATGAGTCCTGGGGCCTTGGGTGGCGCGTTGAGGCGCTCCAGGCGGCGGAGGCGGGTGCGAAGGCTCATGCGCTGACCCTCCGGCTATCCACCGTGCGGACGATGATCAGGGACACCCCTGGGTTGGCCCGTTCGAACTCGGCTCGGATCGCCGCGAGGTCCCCTCCAGGGGGGGCAATGACCACCCGATGGGCTACCGGGGGGACCTTGGACCCCACTAGGTGCTCCAGGGCCTTTAGCCGATTACGCATCGTGCGAGTCAAAGGTCCCCCCCTTCGCAGCGGCTTCCAAGGCCTCAATCCGGGCCTCCAGGTCCCCCTCCTTCAGGACTCGGGACATGGCCTCAAGGGTGTAGGTGGTCGTTCGAGCGAAGCGATCATCCACCTTCCCGTCCTTGTACAGGCGGTACACCCTCGCCAGTTCTTCAGCGATGTGGCTCTGTTTGTTGAGGGGTAGGTATCGGGGCATAGGGGGGGGTGTAGGGGGCCGGCGCCGCATGGTGGCTCGGTTCCGGCCCCGAGTTGAGGGGGTCAATTCACCAGGCCGGCCCAATCCATTCCGGAGGCGTCCTGAGGAGGAGGGGTGGTCACTTCCGGACCCTGGTCAATGGCCTCATCCATGCTGGATTTCTTGAGAGCGGAGCCGAGGGCCGTCATCCGATGATGGGTCCATTCCACAGGTTTGGAGCTGTAGTTGGCGAGAACGTGGCCCCTGGCGGACTCTTCGAAGGCGGCCAGTTCCTCAGCCATCCAGTCGGGAACCTCGGTGGCGGTCCCTGTGACCTTGCTGTAGATCGTGGCCATGTCTAGGCCTCCTCAGCCAGGCCGGGGCGGAACACGCCCAGGGCGGATTCCAGGCCGATGCGACCCTGAAGGAGGGCGGTGTATGCCTCCTCCCCCTTGGCAGCGATGAAAGACGCCTTGGTGGCCTGGGGCCAGGCGGCGACAATGTCCCCCACGCCAATTTTCGTCCAGTCGGGGGGCAATCCCTGACCGCTGCAGGTCGCTTGAATGGCGATTTCGGCAAACCCAATCGCCGCCTTGATTTCCACCAGGGCTTCCTCAGCCAGCTCAAGAGCGTCCATCTGATCACTCAGGCAGGCCCGCTGATAGACCTTGGTGAGCTCCACAGTCAGTTCCTGGGGGAGCTGGAAGTTGAGCGAGTTGAGGAACACTTCCGGGAACACTTGGTCACCACGGGCGGCGAGGTCCCCTGCGGCCTTAAGCAATGCCTTGGGGGTCATCCCTTCCAACTGGCGGCGGGTGTCGGCGACCCGCATGAACCAGAGGGAGGCCTGGGCCGGGTCGGAAGGCTGGCGGTTCATGGCAGCGTCCACCTTCTTCCGGATTTCGTAGATCACCCGGAGGAGCGGCACGGCGGCATTGGCGAGGCGAGCGCTGATAGCCTTCACGGCCATCTGGGCGATGCCCACCTTGCGGGCGGTGGCGATGTCAGGGCGGAGGTCGCTGCTGACCTTGTGCATGGCCTCGGCAGCGCCCCGGCACTCCTCCGTGATGATGACGGAAGCCCGCTTGTGGAATTCGACGGCAAGGGCGAGGTTCGATGCGGCAATGTCCCCGGACATGCCGACCGATCGGTAGAGCTTCCTGACCTCCGTCCGGTCGGGGTTGGCGACCATGGGGATCATCGGAGCGGGCTTCTTTGCCTCGGTTGAGTTGATTCCCAGGATTTGCTTCAGGCTGGCGTCCATTGGATCTCCTTCACTCCCCAATCTGGATTCCGAGGCGTGAAATTGCCTTCAAACGGCTTCACAACTTTTCGGGTTTCTTGTCCACGATGTTCCGGACTTGGCGTTCGTCGATCCCATAGGCCCTAGCCAAATCCTCATAACCGGCACCATTGGCGCGGTCTTGGCGCATCGCAGCGTTTCGAAGTGGTAGGTTCCAGCGGCTGGCCGTTGGGAGGTACCGATTGCACCCGCCCCACCGTTCCAGGAACTGCTCAAAGTCTTTCGCAGATGCGAAGTGCCGGGCCAAGTCGAGGATGAAGTCTGGAGTCTCAGATTCCACTCATGTGGACCTTTCCCACGGGCCTCTCCCCGTGCGGCTGGTTAGACGTTGGTTGATTGGTTCGCCCTGCATCTGCCTGGAACCATGCGGGACGCGGGTTGAACGTGTGCGAACGGGTGATAGGTCCTGAGATGGTCGATGTATCGTGTCCGCGATACCGACCGGGCCCACCATGGGCAAAGGAGGTCATGCGATGACCAAAATCGAAGTGTTCCACTACACCTGGGTCACCCTGGAGAACGGGGAGGACACCCCGAAGCGCAGCACCCGCAAAGCAACCCGGGCCCAATTCGAGAATCGGAAGTCCCTGGGCCTGGGCCTTCGCTACCAGCTCCTGGAGGACACCAGGGAGTTGGTCTACCTTGGCGAGGTGTGTGAGGGTGAGGTGATCCACGCCGATCCTGGGACTAGAGATACCGATCGGGTTGAGGTTCCGGGGGAGCGGCAGACTCAGTGACCTCGGTGAAGGTGCAGACGGATGGATTGAATTCACTCTTGGTCCTCACCCACCGGGCGCCGCCTCGGTTCTTTGCCAGCTCCACGTGAACCAGGCGGATGGCGCGGGTGGGGTCGGGGTTCGCATCGTTGGTCCAGAGCATGAGCACCACGTTGGCGTCCTGTTCGAGCTGGCCAGTCTCCCTGAGGCCCTCAAGGGTGGGCCGATCCCCATCCTTCACACTGCGGTTCAGCTGGCTCACCAGCAGAATGCAGATCCCCAGGTCCACCGCCAGGGCCTTGAGCCCCTTGCTCATCTCGCCCAGCTGGTACGCCACCGAGGCACTGGAACGTAGGTCCGGGGGGTTCATCAGGGTGAAGTAGTCGATCACCACCAGGCGGACTCCGTGTCGGCGGACCAACTGCCGCACCTTGGCTGTGATTGCCGCGAAGTGCCGGCCAGGCACCTTCGTAATGCGCAGGATTCTTCGGGCTGCCTGCACCCGGTCGTCCGCCCTCCGGGGCTGGCCCTGAGCCTTCAGCACAGACCAGCTAGGGACCCGGGCGGCATTCGCAATGATGCGGGCGCCTACCTCCTCGGAGTCCATTTCGAGGCTTATGATCGCGGACTGGATCCCGGCCGCCTGGCTCTCCACGAGGGCCTGCACTGCGAGGGAGGTCTTGCCGGCGGAGGTCTTGGCGGCCATGACCACGAATGCCCCGGGGCCGGCCTGCATGGCTTGGTCGAGGGTGGGCAGGCCGAGGCGCAGCAGGTTCTCACCCTTCCGGGAGTCCATCAGGGGAGCACCGCTGAGGTAGAGGTCCACCTGGTCGGCCATGGAGCGCTCCCGGAGGTCCTCCCGGTCCCCCTGACTGGTGCCGAGGTCGCCCAGGGCGATGGCTTCCCGCTCCAGCTCCGCCATGGGGATCATGAAATCGGTCGCCTTGTGCGCCAAGGCCCCCGACAGGCGGGCCAGCTGACGGCGGAGCCAGGCTTCCCGCAGAGCCTGGGCCGGCGCCTCCGCAGAGCCAAGAGCGCCCGTGCCAACCCGGAAGATGAGCTCCCCCAGCTCAGCCCGCTCCGCCTCAGTGAAGCGGTTGTCTTTGCGCATGGCGGTGAATACGGCCGCTGCATCGAGGGCGCCCTTCTCCCCCGCCACCTTGAGCATGATGTCCCAGAGGTTGCGATTGGCGCCCACCATGAAGCAAGAGGGTTGCACGGTGGATAGGGCTTCATGGGTGGGTTGGTCGTCCGGCCACTCCAGGCAGGCCTTCAGAAGGTCCAGCTCCCAGGAGACGTCGAAGCAGGTTGGGCGGCTCACTTCTCACCTCCGGAGCCCTTTTGGCGGTTGTTCATTTCGGCGCGATAGAAGGCCTGGAATGGGGCCTCCTCACCCTTGCCGAACCAGTGCTGGGGAGCCTTGATCCAGGCACCTCCCTTCCACTCCTCCACCGCCCGAGCGGCGATGGCGCGGAGGATCTCCTCATCCCCGTTCTTTCTCAGGATCTCATCCAGGCGGGCGGCCAGAGCAGGCCCAGAGGGGCGTGGAACGGGCTGGCGTTTGCCATCGCGGTCCGCCGGCTGCAGGTCATGGGGCGGCTTGGGCCAGGTGGCCAGGATGTCCCGAGTGAGGTTCACCACCTGGTCGGGGAAGCCTTGCACCCATGCGGGGGCCATTGCCCCCCGCTTCCCCCCCTTGGGGGGTAGGGGGGTTGTACTTGGGTTGGGTGCGGGTGCGGGTGCGGGAGTAGTGCCGTTTGTTGAACACTTGTTCGACACTTGTTCGACATTTGTTCCCGGGTGTCGGCCATCGTCCGCCGTTTGCCGCCGGGCGGCCCCACTGGCCCGACCCGCAGCGGCCCGGATATCCCTGAGGGTGACGCCGGCAGCGCGGCGCTGGGCCTCCCGATCCATCCTCTTTCGAACGTACTCGGGAGCGTGGTCGTAGAGGTCATGGCAGCGGTAGTGGCCGGGCCTGTCCGGGAGCTCGTCGATGAAGCCAGGATTGCCCTCTCCACCGGCCCCGAGCAGGGCATCCAGCAGGGCACCCGGGGCCCCAGTCCATTGGGCAGCGGCCTCGACATCCACCATTTCCCCGAGGTAATCCTCACCGCTCTCGTAGCACTGGCCCCAAATGAACTCGAGGCATCCGAGCGCAAGAGCTGGGTTCCCAATTGCGCGGGCAAGTCGGAGGAATTTCCGATGTTTCGTGAGGCCTGGGCGAGCCATTCAGCACCTCACCAATGGCTCGGAGTGGGTAGGAATCTTGAGTGCCAATGTCAGAGATCGTCCCTTCATGCGCCGAACCCGCCGGGGCAGGGATGGCCCTCTGCATCGCCCTGGGCGTGCCTCAGCCAGGAGTGAACCCATACCGCGGGAACCCCGAAGGCATGGAACTCGTCTGCCAGGGCTTCCGGCGCATTGAAGTCCGATGGCCCGCCGTTGGCCGGTGGTAGATCGAAGGGCTCAGCCTCGGACCGAATCCCGCGGAGGGACTGAGTTTGAGGCTGCCCGGATTGGTGATGGGCAGACACCTGATCACCCTTCCTTACGGAGGGACTGCCACCAGGCCTCGGCGGACTCCACCGGGATTAGGGTGCGGCGCCCGTGCTTCACCCGCACAATCGCAGCGGACTTCAGTAGCCGAAAGGCGGCGGCGCGGGAAAGGCCGTAGCGGTCGCAGAAGCCCTTGATGGTCAAGGCGACCTGAGGGGGTGTGGCGTTGGAAGAGTCCATCGGGGATTCCTTGTGAGTGTCGGGAGCGTCCCGGTACTCAAAAGGTTGTCCAATCAACTCGCTAGGGCAAGGGGTCTCACTTGTCCTAAGTTCATCAAATCAGGCATCTTGGAGCGCTATGGGAGGGGGTGGGAGGGGGTTGGCGGGTGTGTGAGGGTGAAAAAAAAAGTTCGGGTAAGGCAAAAAAAATCAGGCCCCGAAGGGCCTGAGGAGGTCGTATCAATTCGGCGGATCCCTTGGCCTATTTCACTTCCCCCTGGCCAACTGCGAGGATCCGATTCAAGGTCCAGGACTCGTTCCGCTGGAACATGCAGGAGCCAATCCACCGGCCCACCCGCTCCAAGTCCGCCTTGGGAAAGGTGGGCTTGTTCATCCTGAGGGCGAGGGTTTCGGCCATCGTCGGGATGAGCAGGGCCCCCATTTCTTGGGCTCGCTTCATGGAGCGGGGCTTGCGAATGATGATGCGGTCGCAGACATCCAACTTGCTGGCCATGGGGCCTCCTGAAGGGCAGGGCAGGGCCCTGCAGGTTGAATCAGCCGAGGGCTGAGGCAATCACTGAACTGATCTGTTCTGAAGCCTGGAGTCGGGGATCCGCATCCAGGTGGGCGTAGCGATTGGTGACGGCCGGCTGAGAGTGGCCCAGGAGGTCGCCGACCTGCTTGAGGCTGAGGCCCAGGCCCACGCCCACAGAGGCGAACGTGTGGCGGAGGTCATGAATGCGAACGTCTGGGATCCCGGCTTCAACCCGGATGCGGTTCCAGGGCTTCTGGAGGTTCACCAAATGTGATCGGTACTTCTGCCCCTGGATGACCCAATCGCCACCTAGGACGCGGGTGGGAAGGGCCTCCAAGCCGTCCAGAACCGCCAGCACCGCGGCATTCAAAGGGAGTTCTTTTGCACCACTGTGGCGGCTCGTTTTGTGGTCCACGATCCGGATGACTCCACGCTCGCGGTTGATTTGGCTCCACTTCAGTTTGAGAATCTCATTCAGGCGCGCTCCGGTGAGCATGAGGAGGCGCAGGGCAGCTGCTACGTATGGAATCACCCGCTCCGGGTGCTCGGCTGCGGCGTTCATTTCTGCGATTTCCCGCAACACCTCGCCAAGCCTTTGGATTTCCAAGGTGGTTAGGTATCGCTCTTTTTTGGAGACAGTGGTCTTTCCCTTCCCCTTCCTTTGGCGGCAAGGGTTTGGGAATCCTTCCGGGAGGACTTCCTGGTCGATGGCGTGTTCGAACAGGGTATGAACCGCTGCTCTGAATCTAATTCCTGCCACAGGGGTGGGCTCGGCCCCGTCTGAGCTCTTTTGATTCGGGCGCCAACCGGCTGAAACCTTGTTCACCAAGGCTTGGAATTCAGATCGCTGGATTTGATCCATCCGTACCTCGCCCAACTCGGGAACGAGGATTTTCTCTAGGTAATAGGCGGTTCCCCGATAGGAAGAATCCCGAAGTTCACGCTTTTGAGCGAGAAGGTGCAACCGAACAAATTCCGCAATGGTGGGTACACCAGTTGCACGCTTGGCCTCAACCTTCGGGCTCAGCCCCTTCGTGCGGATGTTGCGCAACTCTGTGGCGCGGGCCCGAGCGTCGATTAGTGATTGTTCTCCGGTGTAGGGACCCAGAGGCATCCACGCCGGTTTCCCGTTCGGGTCCGTGTACTTGAAGCAGAAGGTTTTTGATCCCGCCTTGGTGATACGGACGCCGAAACCACGCAGCTGGGAGTCCCAGAGGTAAGAGGTCATCGGGTTCCCATCCTTACCGAGTTTCACCTTGGCGCGCTGGATCCGAGTGTCGGTAATCGCCTTGTCGGACAGCTTGGGCATGGGCCCTCCGTTCAACCAAAATTCTACGTTAGAGCGAAGTTCCAGCAAGTCGCATTTGGTGCAATATTCTAAAAAAACGCTGAAAAATAAGAACTTCAATGTCTCGGATAATCTCTGAAAATCCCAGGACTCAAGATTCGTAATCAGCAGGTCGCAGGTTCGAGTCCTGTAGTTGGCTCCACAAGGCCCCCGCAAGGGGGCCTCTTTCGTGCAGACCCGAGGACTCGGACCTGCGAGAAGCAATGGCGGCCGGGCTGACTCGGGCCCGTCCTGGGCCCTCGCCCTTCGGGCCGTCGGCTGCGCCGCCGGTCCTATTCGCCAATCCTGGCGAATGGTGGGCCCCTGAAAATCGGTCCAGTGGACCGATTTTCAGGATCAGGCCCGCGGCCAGCCATGCGCGGTTCGAGGCCTGGTGTTGGCTCCACAAGGCCCCCGCAAGGGGGCCTCTTTCGTGCAGACCCGAGGACTCGGACCTGCGAGAAACGGTGGCCAATGGTTTCCCCGATCCCATCCCCCGAACCTTACAAATCCCTCCCCCTGGTTTGTGACGTCTACCTGTAAAGTTCCGTGGGGCCCCGCCCGATGGGGATCCAACACCGGATGGCCGGTGCCCGAGGACGCCGTGAATTCCAACCCTGAAGAGTCCCTCCAGGAATTGAATCTGAAGATCAACGTGTCGCTGCGCCTTCTGGCCCGGTTCGCGAGCCTCCACCGTCGCTGGCCGGCCAATGCCATCTATCCGGACTTGATGCGGGGGCTGGAGGGGCACCTGGACTACTGGGAGTTCAAGCGGGCCGCCCTGAAGCGGGAGCTGGACCTCGAGGTGCTGGCCTCCTGATCTGTCAGTCCCAGTCCCCGCCGCGTCCACGCTTCTTGTCGCTGGTCCGACGTTTCGACTCCACGCGCCGAACCTGGCTGCCCCGGGTGGGGCGGGTGGCGGTGCGCACCTTCGGGGGCACGAGGATCTCCTGGATCAGCGCCACGGCCTTGGCGAAGGCCTCCTCCAGATTGCGGGATTGGTCCCGGGTCGCATCGCAGATGATGAGCCAGCGCCCCTCGGCATCCAGGCGGTTCCGGATGCGCGCCAGGAGCCGTTCGAGGGCCGCGGGATGCAGCCCCTCGATGGCCTGGGGCGTGATGCGGAGCTGCACCTTGCTGGCGACCTTGTTGACGTTCTGCCCGCCCGGCCCCCCGGCCCGCACGGCTTCCCAGCTCCACGCCCAGGCGGGAATGCGCACGGCATCGGTGACGGGGACGTGATCGGCCATGCGTTATCTTCAGGGGTGGAGCGCCCCATGACCAGCCTCTCCGACCTCCTCGCCCAGGCCACCGGCAGTTTCGCCTCCTGGCGGCATGCCAGCCGCCACAGCCGGCGCGGGCTCCTGCAGGCCTGGATCCGCCACTACCGGGAGCAGGCGGGCGAGTTGGCCCGGCTCATCACCGAGGAGACTGGGAAGCCCATCACCCTTGCCCAGGGCGAGGTGGAGCGGGGGATCGCCACCCTGGAGGCCACAGTGGAGGCGGTGGGCACCTTCGGCGCCGAGTCCGTCCCCTACGACCTCATGGCCGGTGCCGAGGGCTGTCGGGCCACCCTGCGCCGCTTCCCCCGGGGGCCGGTCCTGGCCATCACCCCCTTCAACTTCCCCGTGAACCTGGCCCTCCATAAACTCGCCCCTGCGGTGGGTGCAGGCTGCAGCGTGCTCTGGAAGCCGTGTCCCCAAGCCCCCCGGACCTCCCAGCGCCTCTGGGCGACCTTCGACGCGGCCCGCGCCGAGGTGGTGGCCCCCCACCACCTCATCCAGATGGCCAATCTCCCACCGGAGGGTGCGGAGGCCCTGGCCCTGGACCCGGGGATCGCCGTCGTGAGTTTCACGGGTTCCGAGCGAGTGGGGCACCACCTCCGGGCCCTCCTGCCCCATAAGCCCGTGCTCCTGGAGCTGGGAGGCAATGCCGCGGTGGTCCTGGATACCGGGGTGGATGCCCTGGCGGTGGCCCGCCAGCTGGCACCTGCGGCGGTGGCCGGGGCAGGGCAGAGTTGTTCCAAAGCCCAACGCATTTACGTGCATGAGGCCCTCTGGGAGGCCTTCGTCCCCGCCTTCGTCGAGGCGGTGCGGGCTCAACCGGTCGGGGATCCCCTGGCCCCGGAAACGCGGGTGGGTCCCCTCATTGATGAACGCAGTGCCCAGCGCCTGGAGTCCTGGATCGCCTCCGCCAAGGCCCGGGGGGCGCGGGCGCTGCTCGAGGGCCCTCGGGTGGGCGCGCTCCTCCCGCCGGCCATCCTTACGGATGTGCCGGAGGATGAGCCCTTGGCCTGCGAGGAGGCTTTCGCGCCGGTCACCGTGATCGAGCGGGTGCCCGATTTCGACACCGGCCTGCGCCGGGCCTCGGCGACCCGCTTCGGGTTGCGCGCCAGCGCCTACTCCCGCGACCAGCGTCACCTGCGTCGGGCGGAGGAGGTGCTCCGGGCTGGAGGCGTGCTTCTCAACCTCCCCCCCACCTTCCGCTTGGATTCGGCCCCCTTCGGAGGGGTGGGTGCTTCCGGGCAGGGCTTCGAGGGGCCCCGGTGGGCCCTCGAAGCCTTCACCGAATCGAGGCTCGTGGTGGAAGGTCCGGCCCTCTGAGGCATTCCTGCTCCGGATCCCGACCTCCCGCCCTTAAACTGGTCCGATGCCGCTGAACCGCGCCTGGAAACGACGCATCACGCTGGGCCTCTGGATCCTGGGCCTGCCCCTGGTCTGGAAGCTGGCCCTGCGGGTGGGGCCGGCGGTGCCGCCCCTCTGGAACAGCGCCAAGGATTCCGTGGGCGTGAAGGCGGGCCCGGCCCACCCCGGTGCGGCCCTCTTCCGGCCCCACGCCTCCTGGCTGATCCAGGCGGAGCTCGGCTTCCCCCGGAAGCTGGAGGGATACCTCCCCCCGCCGGAACCCGGCACACCCGCCCAGCAGCAGCTGATGGGCCTGGGGCTCTGGAGCGGCTCCCAGTGGACCGATCGCGCGTTGGCCCTCGGGGTGGCCGAAGGTCGCGGCCTGCGTCCGCACCTCGGTCAGCTCCTGCTCGCCCGCGTCGAGGATGTGAGCCCCAGCCGCGACTACAACGGGCCCGAGCTCTGCCAGGTGGACTACTGGGTGACCTGGGAGGGGGATTCGTCCACCCGGGAACTGGTCCGCACGGCCCGCCTGGTGGGGCTGCGCCTGCCCGATGGCCTTTCGGTAGATCAGCCTGGTGGCGAGACGGATCAGCAGATCACCCTGGAGCGCACCCTGCTGGGATGGCGGGTGTGGCGGCCTGAGGCCCTTCAGGTTCCCGGGCGCCCCAGCCGGGGCCGCGCCTGGCTCACTTTCCTGCTCTGATCTGGAGGAACCATGCCCATCAGCATTCCCTTCCAGCGTGGCCAATTGGTGGTGGCGGTGCTCCACTCCCCGCGCGAGCGGATCTGGGGGCGCCTGCTGGGCCTGGAGGACAGCGGACTGGCATTGCGGGGGCTGGAGCTGACCCCCTGGGAAGAGGTGCTCACCATGGTGAGGAACGGGGAAGGGGAGCATGTCTCCATGGGGACCCGCTTCGTTCCGCTCCACCGGGTGGAGACCCTTTACCTGGATGAACCCAGCAGCGGCGCCCGGAGTCTCGCCCAGGAATTCCAGGATCGGACCGGGCTGGACCCGCAGTCCTTCCTGGCGGACCCCCTTCCCGCGAAACGGAGCAAGCGGTGACGACCCCCCTGGCCTTCTTCATTTCCGGGACCGGCGGCAACGCCGTCAACCTCGCCCAGGCCTGCGCCGAGGGGCGTGTGCCGGGGCGCCCCGTGGTGTGCATCGCCAGCTCCCCCAAGGCCGGGGGCATCCCCCGCATGGAGGCCCTGGGCATTCCCGTGGTGGTGGTGGTGCGTGGCCACTTCCCCTCCGATGAGGCGTTCTCCGAAGCCTGCTACGCCGCCTGCGAGGAGGCAGGCGTCGAGGTGATCTGCCTGGCCGGTTGGCTGAAGAAGCTGGTGGTGCCCCGGGCCTGGGAGGGCCGGATCCTCAACATCCATCCGGGCCTGTTGCCCCGCTTCGGCGGTGCGGGCATGTACGGCATGCACGTCCATCGGGCGGTGGTGAACGCTGGCGAGGTGGAGACGGGCTGCACCATCCACCTCGTGGACAACGACTATGACCACGGCGCCACCTTGGCCGTCGCCAAGGTCCCCGTGAAGCCCGAGGACACTCCGGAAGATGTGCAGAAGCGCGTGTACGCCGAGGAGATGCGCCTCTACCCCGAAGCGCTGGCAGCCTTCCTGGCCCGCCGGAACTGACCCCGGGGAAGGCCTTTCCAACAGGAAAACCTAAGGTCCCCTGGGGAGGGCCGCGCCCTAAGATCCTCCCCAGGCCCCGCCTCACCTCGAGCCCGGGCCCGACCGATGGTTGGATGGGAACGCCGCCTGGAGGACTCGCTTGGGGATCCGTGCTTGCCTGACCGCCCTCCTGGCCTGGGCGGCGCTGAACGGCTCGGCACCCGGCGATCCGATGCGGGAGGACATCCTCCCCGCGGGACGTCCCAGCTTCCAGGTCTACACGGATCGGGAGGGACTCCCACAGAACAGTGTCGAAGGCATCGCATTCGACGCGAAGGGATACCTCTGGATCGCCACCCAGGATGGCGCCGCCCGGTTCGATGGTCGGACCTGGACCACGGTGGACATGCCGGATTCCCGCCGGAGCAATTGGCTCCTTGGACTCCATGCTGCGCCGGATGGCGCCGTGTGGTTCGCCCGAGAAGGGGCCGGCGTGGCCCGGTGGAAGGAGGGCTGGACCACCTGGGATATCCAGGATGGGCTTCCGAGCAACCGGGTCTTCCTGATCACCGAGCAGGCCGGAACCATGTGGGTGGGCACCGCCAGCGGTCCTGCACGCCTGGTCGACAACCGGTGGCTCCCCCTGCAGGAGCCCGGGGGGTGGGCCCATGGCCCGGTGAGGGGCCTGGCCGTGATGGGCACTCCGGATCAGGTGGAGGTCTGGGCTGCCGCGGAGGGGGGCCTGGGGCACTTCCAGAATGGCGTCTGGCATTGGTATGGCACAGCGGAAGGCCTGCCCAGCGAAAAGGTCTACGCCCTGCTCAGGGAGACGGATCCTTCCGGCGCCGAGCGGCTCTGGGTGGGCACCCAGGAGGGACTGGCCTGCCTTGAAGGCGGGAGGTGGAAGGTCTGGAAGGCCGCCGCGGACCTGCCCACGCCCTCCGTCTACCGCCTGGAACTCAGCCGGAACGCTCAAGGGGGGGCGGTGCTCTGGGTGGGGACCGAAGGGGGCCTGGCACGGTGGGAGGGGAATTCGCGACGGTTCTGGACCCGCCGCAACGGCCTGCCCACCGCCATGGTCCGCAGCCTGCTGGTCCAGCCGGTCCGCGGAGGTCAGGAGCTGCTCTGGATCGGCACCTTCGGTGGGTTGACCCGGATCTCCCCTGGCACCTGGACCAGCTTCGACCGGCAACTCGGCTTGCCTGATAACCTGGTCTGGAGCCTCGCGGAAACCCCCCTCCCCAAGACATGGTGGTTCGGAACCTGGAACGGATTGGCGAGCTATCGGGGAGGAACCTGGCGCACCCATGGGCGTGCGGAAGGCCTACCGGAAACGCCCATCTTCCAGGTGGTCCCCGATCCGGACCTGGGCCCCGAAGGCCTCTGGGTCGCCACCCGGGGGTTCGGGATCTACCGCAGGGTGGGGGGGCGATTCCAGCACGTGCCCGGGTTGCCGGATTCCTGGGCCTACAGCCTGGCCCTCACCCGCAATGATTCGGGGGCCCGCATCGTCTGGGTGGGACACCGTCAGGGGGTGTCCCGCCTCGAAGGTGGGCGATGGATCCACTACGGACCCCGAGATGGATACCGGGGTGGCGTGGTGTTGGCATTGCATGAACATCACCGTCCGGATGGACGCCCGGAGATCTGGGTGGCTTCCCGGGGGGAGGGCCTCGGCATTCTGGACGTCGACCGGGGCCACTTCGGGTGGATGGGCACGGCCGAGGGCCTGCCGGACCTGAGGTTGATGGGATTGGAACCCTCCCGCCGAGCCGGTGCACCCAGCCTCTGGGCCTGCACCATGGGCGGCGGCATCGTCCGCGTGGATCTGGACGCCCGGACCGTGGTGGAGCGCATCGACATGGAGCACCATGCCGCCTTGCCCAGCAACCTGATCTACACGGTGCGGGAGGATTCGGTGGGTGGGCTTTACGCGTTCACCCACCGGGGGGTGGCCTACCTGGTACAGCGCGGGGGACGATACCAGGGTCGCCTCTTCACCACGGGCGATGGCCTGCCCAGCAATGGATGCATCCAGGGCGCCAGTCGCCTGGACAGCCAGGGCCGTGTCTGGGTGGGGACCGTGGGAGGCGCAGCGGTCCTGGATCCACGCGAGCTCCAGCCCGACTTCCGACTGAAGCCGCTGTACGTGGATGGTGCCTGGAACGGGGATCGACCCCTCCCCTTGGGGTCCACCCTGGAACTGGGCTGGCGGAACACCAGCCTCCGCCTGCACTACAGCCTGCTCAGCTACCACCGGGGCGGGGACAACCTCTTCCAGAGCCAGCTGATGGGGCTGGAGGCGACGCCGACGGCCTGGAACCTCGGGGCTGAGCGCGAGTTCTCCGCGCTTCCCGCAGGTCGATACGTCTTCCGCGTGTGGGGGCGGGACTACCAGGGGTTGATCAGCGGCCCCTCCGATCTGTCGGTGGTGGTGGAGGCAGCCCCGTGGCTCCGGTGGTGGGCGAAGCTGGGCTATGTGGCTCTGGTGCTCGGGCTGGGGGCGGTGGCGTTCCGCTGGCGGCTGGCCCGGCTGCAGGCCCGGAACACCGACCTGGAGGCGAAGGTCCAGGAGCGCACCGCCGCCCTGGCCCAGGCCGTGGCGGAGCTGGCGGAAGCCCGGGATGAGGCGGAACAGGCCACCCGGGCGAAGAGCGCGTTCCTGGCCACCATGAGCCACGAGATCCGCACCCCCATGAACGGGGTGTTGGGGATGGCCAGCCTCCTGCTCGGGACCGGGCTCTCCCAGTTGCAGCGGGAATACGCCCAGGTGATCCAGGGCGCGGCCGAGCGATTGCTGGGGGTCATCAACGAGGTGCTCGACTTCTCCAAGGCCGAAGCCCACCGGATGGTCCTGGAATCGGTGCCCTTCAGCCCCCTGGAGGAGGTTGAGGAGGTCCTGGGGATGCTGGCGGAACAGAGCCAGCGCAAAGGGCTCGAGCTGGTGGGGCTCCTGGACCCCAGGCTCCCCCAGACGCTCCTGGGCGACCCGACCCGGCTCCGGCAGATCCTCACCAACCTGGTGGGCAATGCGGTGAAGTTCACGGCCCAGGGGCACGTGGCCCTCCGCGTGGGGCTGCTCCGCCTGGACGTGCAGGATGCGGTGCTTCGATTCGAAGTGGAGGACACGGGCATCGGCATGGACCCGCCCACCCTGCGCGGGCTGTTCCGGCCCTACACCCAGGGGGGGGCCAGCACCACCCGGGAATATGGGGGGACCGGACTGGGCCTCGCCATCGTCCGCCAATTGGCCGAGCTGATGGGGAGCGATGTGAAGGTGGAAAGCACGCCCGGGGTCGGGTCGAGGTTCCATTTCGACCTCACCCTGCGGCGGCCGAGCCACGACAAGGTGCTCCCGGGGGCCACCCTGCCCAGGGGGATGCGCGTGCTCGCCCTGGAGGATCACGCCCTCAGCGCCGAGGCTCTGAGGCTGCACCTCCAGGCACTTGAAGTGGCCTGCAGCCTGGTCCCGGATGAAGGCGCCCTCAGGACCGCCCTCGAGACCGCCGACCAC
Source organism: Holophagaceae bacterium (assembly GCA_044229665.1). Classification (GTDB taxonomy): domain Bacteria; phylum Acidobacteriota; class Holophagae; order Holophagales; family Holophagaceae; genus JAFDVN01. The sequence goes on along the minus strand of JBGASN010000021.1, from coordinate 12,528 downwards.
CCCTTCGATCTCCTGCTGATCGACATCCACGAGGACCCCACGGAGACCTTCGCCCTCGTGGAGCGGGTGAAAGCCCATCCCCGGTCGGCGGGGCTTCCCATCCTGCTGGTGGCGAGGCTTCATCAACTACCGGCGGTGGAGTCGGCACGAAGCCGGGGGCTGGCCCACTACCTCACGACCCCCCTGCGGAGGGAGCGCCTCCGGGCGGCGCTCCTCGGGGTCGGGGAGGCCGGGCCGACCCTGTCGCCCTCCCTTCAGAGTCCCCGGGCGCGGGTGCTCGTGGTGGATGATGACGCCATGAACCGCCAGGTGGCGGTGGGCATGCTCCAGCAACTGGGGTGCGTTGGGGTGGCGGTGGCGAGCGGCCAGGAGTGCCTGGACCTGCTGAGGGGATCCTCCTTCGATTGGATCCTGATGGACTGCGATATGCCCGGAATGGACGGATTCGAAGCCACCCGCCGGATCCGCTCGGAGCACCCGGGGAAGGTCCGGGGCATCATCGCCCTCACCGCCCACTACGGGGCCGATGTGAAGGATCGGTGCCGGGAGGCGGGCATGGATGGCTACTTGAGCAAGCCCCTCCGCCTGGAGCCTCTCCTGGCCCAGCTGGATCGGGGCGTGCACCTGCCGGTCATCCCGGAGGAACCCCTTGATCTCGCCGGCGGCCTCGAGCGCCTGGCCCAACGGGTGGGCGCGGATCTGGTGGATGAGCTGGTGCAGACCTTCCTGCAGGAGGCACCCGTCCAGTTCGCGGAACTGGAGCACGCAGCCACGGTCCGGTCCCTGGAGCAGGGCATCCGGATCGCCCATAACCTGAAATCCAATGCTGCGGCCCTGGGACTCCGGGACCTTTCCCATGCCGCCGCGACCGTGGAAGCGGCTTTGGAGGCGGGGGGGCCGGAAGGCATCGAACTCACCCTGGTGGCCTTTGGCCACCAACTCCCCCGGGCCCTCCGGGCCCTTGCGGAGGCACGCCGCTGACGTTCAAGCTCCGGCGAGCCGCTCGAGGGTCCGTGTGAGTTCCTCCAGGAGGGCCGGATCGGACACGGCCAGGAAGATGGTGTCGTCTCCCGCCACGGTGCCCGCCAGGCCGGGCAGCTGCCGCTGGTCCAGCGTGTAGGCCAGGGCCTGGGCGAAGCCGGGCAGGGTGCGGAGCACCAGGAGGTTGGGGGGCGCGGCCACCACCTGGAAGGCCGGCAGGCCCGCGGGACCGGGCTCCACCCGCTGGTAGCGGCCGTCCCGCTTCTGCACCGAGAGCTTCTTCAGGTGCCGGCTGAGGGTGGGCTGGGTGAGCTCGTGGCCCTCCCGGGTGAGCAGCTCCAGGAGGTGGGCCTGGTCCACCACCTCGTGGCGGGCCAGCAGGCGGAGGATGTCGGCATCCAGGGTCATGGGGTCAGCATGCAGGGGTGTGCATATTCTTGCAAGTGAATGCGCACGGTTCACGACAAGCAAGGGGTTTATGAAATCAGGACTTGCATAATATTCTAAAAAATGCGTTAATGTGCGTATCGCATGCATGCCCATGCAAGGACGCCCATGACCCATCCCGCCCTCCAGCCCACCTACGCGCCGTTCCCCTTCGAGCTGGTCTCCGGCCGCAATGACGCCGTGTTCGACACCGAGGGCAACGCCTGGCTCGACTTCTACGGTGGCCACTGCGTGGCCTCCACGGGGCACAGCCACCCCACGGTGGTGAAGGCGATCCAGGCCCAGGCGGAAACCCTGCTCTTCTACTCCACCGCCGGGAAGCTCCGCATCCGGGAGGAGGCCGCGGAGGCCCTGGTGGCCTTCGCCGCGGGCATGGCCTCGGTGTTCTTCTGCAACAGCGGGGCCGAGGCCAACGAGAGCGCCCTCAAGCTCGCGCTGCAGCTCACGGGCCGGAAGCGGCTGGCGGCGGTGCAGGGGGGCTGGCACGGCCGCACCACCCTCGCCCTCTCCGTGACCGACGACGCGCCCCTGCACCAGGGCCTGGAGACCGTTCTCCACCACGCCCGCCTGCTGCCCTTCGGCGATGCGGCCGCCCTGGAGGCGGTGGATTTCAGTGAGCTGGCCGCCGTGATCCTGGAGCCCGTGCAGAGCATGGCCGGCTGCCGGGTGCATCCCCTGGGCTGGCTGCGGAAGCTGCGGGAGAAGTGCACGGCTGCGGGCACCCTCCTCATCTTCGACGAGGTGCAGACGGGCTTCGGCCGCCTGGGCCACCCCTTCGCCTTCCACGCCTTCGGCGTGCAGCCCGACTTCGTCACCTGCGCCAAGGGCATCGCCAGCGGCGTGCCCATGGGGGCCCTGCTGATGTCCGAGGGCGTGGCCGCCCAGGTGAAGCCTGGGATGCTGGGCAGCACCTTTGGCGGAGGCCCCCTCGCCTGCGCGGCCCTGCTGGCCACCCTCAAGGTGATCTACGAAGAGGGCCTCTGCGACCGCGCTGCCCGGTTGGAGTCCCGCCTCCGCACGGGACTCCAGGGCAGCGGCATCCAGGCCGTGACCGGGCAGGGCCTCCTCCTAGGCCTGCACGTGGGCGGCGGGGCCAAGGCCCTCAAGGACCACCTCCTCCAGCGCCGCATCCTCGTCGGCGGCTCGCACGACCCCGCCGTGCTGCGCCTCATGCCCCCCCTCACCCTGCGCGACGCCGCCGTGGACCAGTTCCTCGACGCCGTGCACGCCTTCTCCCTCGTCGGAGCCTGACCATGAAGCACTTCACCTCCATCCAGGACCTGGGTCCCGAGGGCGTGGCCCAGATCCTCCATCTGGCCGAGGCCTGGAAGCGCTCCGGACCCGGCAAGCACCTGGCCGATCGGCTGCTGAGCATGGTCTTCTTCAACCCCTCCCTGCGCACCCGGGCCAGCTTCGAGGCCGTCATGGCCCGGGGCGGCGGCAGCGCCGTGGTGCTCGAGGTGGGCAACGGCGTGTGGAAGCTGGAGGACCGGGATGGCGTGGTCATGGATGGCGACCGGGCCGAGCACGTGAAGGAGGCCGTCCCCGTGCTGAGCCGCTACGTGGATGCCCTGGCCGTGCGCACCTTCGCGGAGGGCAAGGACGATGCGGCCGACCACGCGGATCCCGTGATGAGCGCCTTCCGGAAGTACGCCACGGTGCCCGTGATCTCCATGGAGAGCGCCCGGGAGCACCCCTGCCAGGGCCTCGCGGACCTGCTCACCGTGCAGGAGACCTTCCACCAGACGAAGGGCCTGCCCGTGACCCTCACCTGGGCACCCCACGTGAAGCCCCTGCCCAAGGCCGTGCCCAACTCCTTCCTCCTCACGGCCGCGGCCGCGGGCTGCCACGTGCGCGTGGCCCACCCCAAGGGCTTCGAGCTGCGGCCCGAGGTGCGGGCCGAGGCGGAGGCCTTCGCCGCGGCGACGGGGGGTAGTGTCACGTACACGGACGATCAGAGCGCAGCCCTCGAAGGGTCCGCCGTGCTCTACGCCAAGGCCTGGGGTCCCGCCACCGACGGGCCTGGCGGCGAGCTGCAGCAGGCCGGGTGGATGCCCGGCGCCCAGCACCTCGACCTCCTGGACAAGGACGGCATCTTCCTCCACTGCCTGCCCACCCGCCGGAACCTCGAGGTGGCCGACGCCGTGCTCGACAGCCCCCGCAGCCGGGTGGTGGACGAGGCGGAGAACCGCTTCCACGTGCAGCGGGCCCTGCTGCACCAGCTCATCGGCCTGAACAGCTGACACGGAGATCACGGAGGAGGGCGGAGGTCACGGAGGGATCCCCACCATCGCCATCCCCCTCCCGTCGGAACTGCAAGCCCTGCTCCCCGCCCACCCCTCCGCGCTCTCCATCTCCTCCGTGTCCTCCGTGTCTTGCCCTTGAATCCCTGGAGTCCCCCATGAACGCCCTGATGTCCCTGCGCGCCGCCGCCCCCTACCTCCGCCAGTTCCGCAACCAGACCTTCGTGGTGAAGGTCGGGGGCGAGGTGCTGGAGGAGCCCGCCGCCTGCGCCGCCGTGTGCGAGCAGCTGGCCCTCCTCTGGAACCTGGGCATCCAGGTGGTGCTCGTGCACGGCGGCGGCGCCGGCCTGGACCGGCTCAGCGCCCAGCTGGGCCTGCCCGTCACCAAGGTGGGGGGCCGGCGGGTCACCGACGCCGCCACCCTGCGCGCGGCCATCATGGCCTTCGCGGGGGAGGCCCACACGGGCTTCCTGGCGGCCCTGTGCAAGGCGGGCCTGGCCCCCGTGGGCTTGAGCGGCGTGGATGCGGGCCTCCTGAAGGCCCATCGGCGGCCGCCCCAGACGGTGGCGGGCGAGGCCGTGGACTATGGCTTCGTGGGCGACCTGGACGCCGTGGACCCCACGGTGATTCAGCACCTGCTGGCGGGCGGCTTCCTGCCCGTGGTGGCGCCCCTCAGCGCCGACGACCAGGGCCAGGTCTACAACACCAATGCCGACACCGTGGCCTCGGCCCTGGCGGCGGCCCTGGGCGCGGAGAAGCTGGTCTTCCTCCTGGGCGTCCCCGGCCTCCTGCGGGACGTGGCCCAGCCCAGCTCCCTGGTGCCCTTCGCCACGCCGGAGGAGCTCACGGAGCTGGAGGCCCAGGGGGCCGTGGCCGGCGGCATGAAGCCCAAGCTCGCCGCCGTGAAGGCGGCCCTGGCCGCGGGCGTGCACAGCGTGCACCTGGTCTCCGGCCTCGTGCCCGAGGCCTTGCTGGTGGAGGTCTTCACCAACGAGGGCAGCGGCACCATGATCCAGGCGGCCCCGCCCGCCGCCGCCGGGGTGGCGCCGTGACCGCCGCGGACCTCCTCCAGCGCCTCGTGGCCCTGCCCAGCGTCTCCGGTCAGGAGCAGGCCATCGCCGACCACGTGCAGGCCCTCCTGGAAGGGTGGGGCGCCCGCGTGCAGCGGCAGGGGAACAACCTCTGGACCGAGGTGGGGCAGGGTGGCCCCCGGCTGCTCCTCAACTCCCACCTGGACACGGTGCCCGTGTGCGAGGGCTGGACCGAGGCCCCGCACGCCCCGGTGTGGCGCGACGGCCGCCTCGTGGGCCTGGGCGCCAACGACGCCAAGGGCTGCGTGGCCGCGATGCTGATGGCCTTCCGGGAGCTGCTCCTGGTGCCGCCCGCCGAGGGCACCGTGGTGCTGGCCCTCACCGCCGAGGAGGAGACGGGCGGCCAGGGCCTCGCCACCATCCTGCCCCACCTGGGTCCCCTGGATGCCGCCGTGGTGGGGGAGCCCACCGGCCTCGCCGTGTGCGCGGCCCAGCGGGGCATGCTCCTCCTGAAGGTGACCGCGAAGGGGGAGGCGGCCCACGTGGCCCACGCCCACCTGGGCACCAACGCCATCCACGCCGCGGCCCAGGACATCGCCAAGCTGGCGGGCCTGCGCTTCGAGCCCCATCCGCTCCTGGGCGAGGCCCGGCCCCAGGTCACCCAGGTGGAGGGCGGCCGCGCCCGCAACCAGGTGCCCGACGCCTGCACCTTCTTCGTGGACCTGCGCACCACCCCCAACCTCGATCACGGCACCCTGGCTTCCACCTTCGCCGCGGAGCTGGCGGGCCACGTGCACGTGCACAGCGCCCGCTACCTGCCGAAGGCCACGGATCCCGCCCATCCCATCGTGCGGGCCGCCCTCCAGGCCACGGGGAAGGCCTCGCCCATCGGCAGCGCCACCACCAGCGACTGGGCCTTCCTGGGCGAGGTGCCCGCTGTGAAGCTGGGCCCCGGCGACACCCACCGCAGCCACCGCCCCGACGAGTGGATCACCCACGCGGAGCTGGAGGCGGGCGTGGCCTGCTACCGGGCCCTGGTGCCCGCCTACTTCACCCGGGTGGCGCAGGGGGTGGCCCATGCCTAGCGGTTCGCAGTTGTGGGCCAAGGACCTGCCCCTGGATGGGCTGGTGCACGCCTTCACGGTGGGGCGGGATCCCCAGTTCGACCTCCAGCTCCTGGCCTTCGACGCCTGGGGCAGCGCGGCCCACGCCCGGACGCTGCACCGGGCCGGACTGCTCTCCGCCGCCGACACCACCGCCCTGGTGCGAGTCCTCGCGGACTTGCGGTCGGAAGCCCAGGCCGGTGCCCTGGTGATCCGACCCGAGCAGGAGGATGGCCACACCCTGCTGGAGGCGGAGCTCACGGCGCGGCTCGGCGAGCCGGGCCGGCGCATCCATGCGGGGCGCTCCCGGAATGACCAGGTGGCCACGGCCCTGCGGCTCTGGATGCGGGACCGGCTCCTGGCGGTGGAGGTGGGGGTGCACGCCCTCGCCGATGCCCTCGTGGCCTTCGCCGAGGCGAACCCCGGGCCCCTGCCGGGTTACACCCACCTGCGCCTGGCCATGCCCAGCTCCTGGGCCCAGTGGGCCGGGTCCCACGCGGAGGCCCTGCTGGAGGAGGCCGAGGCCCTGGCCGCCCTCTGGGCCCGCCTGGACCGCTGCCCCCTGGGCACCGGCGCGGGCTATGGCGTGCCGCTGCCCCTGGACCGCGCGCACACCGCCCAACTCCTGGGCTTCACCCGCCTCCACCGCAACGCCGCGGAGGTGCAACTGGCGCGGGGCCGCACGGAAGGGGCCTTCCTCCACGCCCTGGGCAGCCTGGGCCTCGCCCTGGAGCGCTTCGCCCAGGACGCGCTGCTCTTCAGCACGGAGGCCTTCGGCTTCCTCGCCCTGCCCGATGCCTTCACCACGGGCAGCAGCCTTATGCCCCAGAAGCGGAACCCCGACGTGCTGGAGCTGGCCCGGGCCCGGGCCCGGGAGCTGAAGGGCCAGGCCGGCCGCCTGGACGCGCTGGCCGCGGGTCTCTCCGGCGGCTACCACCGGGATTTCCAGCTGCTCAAGGCCCCGCTCCTGGAGGGTACGGCGTCCACCCTGGAGCTGCTGGCCGTGCTCGCCCACGTGGTGCCGGGCCTGGAGCCCACGCCCCGGGCCGCGGAAGTGGCCGCCTCCCCGGAGCTCCATGCCACGCAGGCGGCCTGTGACCTCGTGCAGGAGGGCGTCCCCTTCCGGGAGGCCTACCGGGCCGTGGCGCAGGCCGTGGGGCAGGGCACCTTCGTGCCGCCCCTCGCGCCCCCGGCGGCGGAGGCCGCGGGCTCCCCCGGGACCTTGGACCTGGAGGGCCTGCGGGCCGACCTCAAGGCCCTGGCCTTCGGCACCCGGGCCCGGGCCCTGCACCTCGCCGCCGCCGAAGCCGCCACCTGGAACCTCGACTCGATCGGAGCTTGATATGACGAAGTTGCTGCTCGCCTTCTCCGGTGGCCTCGACACCTCCTTCTGCGCCCTGTGGCTGCAGGAGCAGGGCTACGAGGTGCACACCGCCACCATCGACACCGGGGGCTTCAGCCCCGCGGAGCTGGCCCGCATCGAGGCCCAGGCGGCCAAGCTGGGCGTGGCCTCCCACCGCACCGTGGATGGCCGCCAGCGGCTGTGGGACCGCTACCTGCGCTTCCTCGTCTACGGCAACGTGCTGCGGGGCCAGGCCTATCCGCTGAGCGTGAGCGCCGAGCGGGTGTGCCAGGCGGAGCTGGCCGTGGCCGCGGCCCGGGAGCTGGGCGCCACGGCCCTGGCCCACGGCAGCACGGGGGCCGGCAACGACCAGGTGCGCTTCGACGTGGCCTTCGCCGCGCTGGCGCCGGACCTCGCCGTGCGCACGCCCATCCGGGAGCTGGCCCTGAGCCGGGTGCAGGAGGTGGAGTGGCTCGAGGGCCGGGGCTTCACCTTCCCGCCCAAGACCGCCGCCTACTCCGTGAACGAAGGCATGTGGGGCACCAGCATCGGCGGGCGCGAGACCCTGAATCCCTGGGACGCGCTGCCGTCGGAGGCCTGGCCCGGCGGTGAGGTGGACGCCTCGCGCCCCGCCCGGGAGCTGGTGATCGGCTTTGCGGAGGGCGTGCCCGCTTCGCTGGATGGGGAGGCCCTGGACCCGGTGGTCCTCATCGCCCGCCTCAACGAGTTGGGACGCTCCTACGGGGTGGGCCGCGCCTACCACCTGGGCGACACCATCCTGGGCATCAAGGGCCGCATCGGCTTCGAGGCCCCGGCGGCCCTTCTGCTCCTGCAGGCCCACCGGGAGCTGGAGAAGCTCACCCTCAGCGGCAAGCAGCTCTTCTGGAAGGAGAGCCTGGGCAACCTCTACGGGTCGCTCCTGCACGAGGGCCACTTCTTCGATCCCCTGGCCCGGGACCTGGAGGCCTTCCTCCAGCGCAGCCAGGCCGTGGTCACCGGCGACGTGCGGCTGGTGCTCCGGCCCCACGGGTTCCAGACCCTCGGCGCCCGCAGCCCCTTCGCCCTCATGAACGACCTCGCCGCCTACGGGGAGGGCACCAAGCTCTGGACCGGCGCCGACGCCGCGGGGTTCGCCAAGGTCTTCGGCGTCTCCCAGCGCCTCACGGCCATGGCCCAGGGCACCCCCTTCGAACACGCCTACTGACCCCTGCTTCCGGATCCCCCATGCGAATCACCGTCGACAAGATCGCCTCCGTCACCCGGCGGCTCCAACTGGCCAAGACCCTCACCCTCACCCCGGAGATCGAGGTGCGCCCCGGCGCCGTGATCGCGGGCCGGGTGCTCAACGACAAGAGCCGCTACAACACCCTGGAGGATGTGCACGGCCGCATGTCCGTGGTCCACGCGGGCGACCTCGTCGTGGGCGCCCTGGGCCACCGCAACGCCCTGCACGGCTACGAGGGCGTGATGCCCACCCGGGTGCAGGTGGGCGAGAAGCTGAATCTGCTTAACCTGGGCGGCGTCATGGGCACCTGCGTGTCCCACAACCCCGACGTGGGCCTGCCCTTCGAAGTGGAGGTGCTGGGGCAGGTGCTCGTGTATCCCGATTTCCAGAGCCGCCAGGGCCAGCGGGCCCACATCGGCATGAAGGCCCTGCAGCCCCGGGGGGCGGCGCCGAAGGTGCCCGTGGTCTACGTGGCGGGCACCTGCATGAACGCCGGCAAGACCGCCGCCGCCTGCGCCGTGATCCGCGTGCTGGCCCAGGCGGGTCTCAAGGTGGCGGGCGCCAAGCTCACGGGCGTGAGCCTCCAGAAGGACATCCTGGGCATGAAGGACTACGGCGCCGAGTGGGCCCTGGACTTCACGGACACCGGGGTCACCACGTCTAGCCCCGACACGGCCCAGGCCTCCGCCCGCACCCTCTTCGCGGAGCTGGCCACGCTCGGGGCGGACGTCATCGTGGCCGAGACCGGCGACGGCATCATGGGCGACTACGGCGTGCAGGCGGTGCTGGCGGATCCCGAGCTCATGGGGCAGGCCGCGGCCTTCCTCTTCTGCGCCAACGACCCCGTGGGCGCCGCCGGCGGCGTGCAGGCCCTGCGCCAGACCTTCGGGCTCACGGTGGACGTGCTCACGGGTCCCGCCACGGACAACGCCGTGGGCGTGCGCTTCGTGGAGGCGAACCTGGGGCTGCCCGCCCTCAACGCCCGCACCTACGGGCCCGCCCTGGGCGCCTTCGCCCTGGAGAGGGTGCAGGCCAAGCTGGCGGTGAAGGCATGATCCGGGTCCTCATCCTGGGCGCCTCCGGCTACGGCGGCGGGGAGCTGCTGCGCCTCCTGGCGGGCCACCCCGAGGTGGCGGCCGTGCGGGGCGTCTCCCGGCACCACGCGGGTAAGGCCTTCCACGCCGCCCACCCCAACCTGCGGGGCCTCCTGCCGGGGGACTTCGACGGGACCCCCGACTGGGGCTGGCTGGCGGAGGCCGACCGGCCCCTGGTCTTCGCGGCCATGCCCCACGGGGAACTGGCCAAGGCGCTCCCGGAGCTGGAGCGCACCTGGGCCGACCTGGGGCTGGGGGACCGCCTCACCCTCATCGACCTCAGCGGGGACTTCCGGCTGGCCGATGCCGGGGCCTTCACCCGCCACTACGGCGGCGACCACCCCTGTCCCGAGCGCCTCGGTACCTTCACCTACGGCCTGGCCGATGCCTTCCCGGAGGCGGTGAAGGGTCAGCGCCGCATCGCCAACCCCGGCTGCTTCGCCACGGCCCTGCAGCTTGGCCTGCTCCCCCTGGCGGGCCTGGGGGTGGACCACGTCTCCGCCTTCGCCATCACCGGTTCCTCGGGCTCCGGCATGGCCCCCAGCGACACCACCCACCACCCCACCCGGGCCACGGACTTCCGCGCCTACAAGGCCCTCGCCCACCAGCACCAGGGCGAGGTGGCCCAGCTCTGCACCCAGCTGGGGATGGCTACTCAAGTGGCCTTCATCCCCCACAGCGCGCCCCTGGTGCGGGGCATCTTCGCCACCCTCCAGTTCCAGCTGCCGGAGGGCGTCACCGGTGCCGACCTGATGGCCCGCCTGGAGGCCGTCTGCGCCGGCCATCCCTTCCTGCGCCTCGTGGAGGGCTCCCCCAAGGTGGCCGCCGTCACCGGCTCCAACTTCGCCGACCTCGGTTCCACCGTGGAGGGCCGGGAGGCCGCGATCTTCGTGGCGATCGACAACCTGCTCAAGGGCATGGCTGGCCAGGCCGTGCAGAACATGAACCTGGCCCTGGGCCTGAAGGAGACGGCGGGGCTCTGGTTCGCGGGGGGCTATCCGGGGTGATCCGGGGTCTTACTGAACACGCAGAGGTGAGCAGAGGAACAGAGGTGAACAGAGAACTGAAGGAGGGCTCTTGCTTTTCCTCTGCTCACCTCTGCAACTCTGCTCACCTCTGCGTGTTCAGCGAAGACCTTCGATTTACCCAGCGGTGACGCCCTTCGCCTGAACGAGACCCTATTCTGAGTGTTCATTTGGGAGGCGGGATCCATGCTGGACCTTCACTCTGTTTCGATCGATGACCTGTCGGGCCTCGCCCGCGGCGTGGTGGGGAGCGAGATCCTCAAGATCGCCGGGGAGGTGCGGGCCCTGAAGGCCCAGGGCGCGGAGGTGTGCAACCTCACCGTGGGTGACTTCGACCCCGCCTACTTCCCCATCCCCACGGAGCTGCTGGAGGGCACCCGCAAGGCCTGGCGGAGGTCGCACCACTACCGCTACCTCCGATGGGGTGCTGCCCCTGCCGAGGCCGTGGCCCTCTTCTACGAGCGGGCCGGGGCCGAGCTACCCGGTGGAGTCGGTGCTGGACCCAGGCGGCGCCCGCCCCGCTGCTGCATGGCGCCTACCGCACGCTGGTGGATCCGGTGGAGACCGTGGTCTATCCGGTGCCCAGCTGGAACAACAACCACTACACCTACACTGAGCGGCGCCAAGGCGGTGGGCACGCCGTCTCCGCCGAGTCCAACTTCTTCGACCCTGGCCCAGATCGCGCCCCACCTGGGCACGGCCCGGATGCTGGTGGTGAACAGCCCCTGACCCCACAGGCACGGCCATCAGCCACGAGGCCCTGAAGGCCATCACCGAGGCCGTGGTGGCGGAGAACGCGACGCGCCGCGCCGAAGGCCGCCGCTATCCTCTTCTTCGTCTACGGCCTCAGGTGTACTGGACGCCACCTTCGGCGGCACGGCCCATGCGACCCCCGTGCAGCTGGTGCCGAGCATGCGTCACGTCATCTTCATCGACGCCCTTCCAAGGCCTTCTGCGCCACGGCGTACCAGTGCGGGTGGAGCAGCGGATGCCCTGGCCGTGCGCAACCGCATGAGCGACATCCTGGGCCACGTGGGCGCCTGGGCCCCCAAGGCGGAGCAGATGGCCACGGCGGCCCTGCTGCAGGATCCCGATACCATCCGACGCTACCAGGACCACCTCAAGGGCGAGCTGCAGAAGCGCCTGGATGCGCTGCACGCCGGGTTCACCCGGCTGGCCACCGAGGGCCTGCCCGTGGAGGCCGTGGCCCCCCAGGGCGCCATCTACCTCAGCGTGCGCTTCAACCTCTTCGGGCGCACGATCAAGGGCCGCACCTTCGCCCGCAACGAGGACATCCGCCAGCTCCTGCTCCAGGAGGCGGGCCTCGCCATCGTGCCCTTCCAGGCCTTCGGCCTGAAGGAGGACAGCGGCTGGTTCCGCATCTCCGTGGGCGCCGCCTCCATGGCCGACATCGAGGGCATGTTCCCCCGACTGAAGGCGCTGCTGGGCTGAGTCGAACGGCGGGATCGACGCCCCGGTCCCAAGCCGGGGCGTTAGACTGTCCGCATGATCCCCCTCCTCACCGCCGACGAGATGCGGGCGCTGGAACAGCGCGCCTTCGCCGCCGGCGTGGCGAGCCTGGACCTGCAGGAGCGCGCCGCCGCCGGGGCCCTGGCCCTGATCCCTGAAGGGGAGCCGATCCACGTGCTGGCGGGCCCCGGCAACAACGGGGGCGACGCGCTGGCCCTGGCCCGGCTGGCCAAGGCCCAGGGGAGGGCGGTGGAGGTGTGGACCCTGACCCCCGAACCCACCTGGAAGGGCGATGCGGCCCTGCAGGCCCGGCGCTGGGCGGACCTGGGCGGCACCCTCCGCTTCACGGACGACCCGGAGGCGGCCCAGGCCGATTTCCAGGGCTGGGTGGTGGATGGGCTCTTCGGCCTGGGCACGCGGCTCCCGCTGCCCGAGCTGGCGGAGCGCTGGATGGCCGCGCTGGCGGACCGCGGGGACCGCTACCGGGTGCTGGCCCTGGACCTGCCCACGGGCCTCGACCCCAGCCGCGCCGCGGCGGAGGCCGCGGGCACCGTGGACCTCACCGCC
>JBGASN010000020.1:0-56697 GCA_044229665.1 Holophagaceae bacterium | reverse complement strand
GGGACCGCACTACTACGGAACTTCATGGGTCGCCTCCTCTGGCCATCCCCCTGGGGTACCCGCCGGGTTGGCCGGGCGTCATGGGGGTGCCATGACTTGCAGGAATAGTGGAGTTCATGGTCCGTGAGCGAGGTCACGAACTTGGTGGGGTCCTTTATTCGTTGTGTGACTTCGTCTCAACAAGGACGCGGACTTACAACTTTAATACCGGATAGACAGGCCTTAAAAATACAAGCGCCAAGTTGGCTGGGGCGGAATTCAAAAGATTTACAGACTCTTAAATCCGAAAAATGTTCCAGGGGTGGGATCCCCTGAGGCGAGGCCCGGGTTTGTTCCCCGCGGCCCCCCACTGTTGATCCAGATCACCGGGAGGGGGACCCCGGGCTCAGAGCTGCATCACCACGCCGGGGAGCTTGTGGATGGCTTCCCGGAGGGGCCGCTCGGCGTGTTCATCCGGGAGCACCACCCAGAAGGTGAGGCTCAGGTAGGCCCCTTTGCAGTTCACGCCGGCCTGGAGGTCGCCCTCGGCCTGGGGGCCCAGGTGGGCCACGATGACCTCGGCGATGATCTCCGCCTTCAGAAGGTGGGCATGCCCGATCACCTTGAGGGGGACCCGGGCCGGGTAATCCATCTGGGGCTTGCCGCTGATGACGTCCATGGGGGATTGTCCCATTTCCCGGCCTTGGGGGTGTCATGGGCCGCCGGTAGACTGGAGGGTCCGAGGTCCGCCATGTCCGACGCCACGCACGAATGGGTCCCCCCCTTCTTCCTGGGCTCCTGCGAGCCCGAGGAGGCCGAGATCGCCCTCTTCGGGGTGTGCTGGGACGGCACCTCCTCCTTCAAGGCCGGCAGCCGCTTCGCAGGCTTCGCCGTGCGGGAGGCCTCCTACGGCATGGAGGAGTTCAGCTTCTACCAGCAGCGCACGCTCATGGACATCAAGTTCACCGACATGGGCGACCTCTTCCTGGCCCCCGGTCAGAAGCAGCGCACCCTGGACGACATCGCCTCCGCCGTGAAGGAGATCCGCGGCAAGGGCCAGTTCCCCATCGCCTTCGGCGGCGAGCACCTGCTGGCCTACCCCCTCATCAAGGCGGCCCTCGCGGAGCACCCGGACCTGGCCATCGTCCACTTCGACGCCCACGCGGACATCCGGCCCGACCTCTGGGGCGACGCCTGGACCCACGCCACCTTCCTGGGGCGCCTGGGGGATGAGCACGGCTACGCGCGCATCAAGCAGTTCGGCATCCGCTCCGGCTCCAAGGAGGAGTGGGAGATCGCCCAGAAGCACGACACGCTGCGCCCCTTCACGAAGGATGCGATCGCCGCCCACCTGGAGAGCCTGGGGGATCGTCCCATCTACATCACCCTGGACATGGACGTGCTGGACCCCAGCCTCTATCCGGGCACCGGCACCCCCGAGCCCGGCGGCATCGACTACGCCACGCTGATGGCCGGCCTCAAGCTCTTCCGGGGCAAGCGCCTCGTGGGGATCGACTGCCTCGAGCTGGCGCCCCACTACGACCCCACCGGCGTGAGCGCCATGGTGATGGCCAAGACCCTGCGGGAGCTGATCATCCTGGCCCACGACCGGAAGCGCTGACCGGACGCACATCACAACGCCCCGGCCTTGGGCCCTTCCGGGGGGATTTTCCCCGGCATTCGGCGAAGGGTGGGCGCAGGCTAGATCGGGTTCACCGATGAGCAGCCCTCCCCAGCCCTCCCTGATCCGACGCCTGGCGCCCTGGATCGCGCTGGTACTCGGGGGGATGGCCACGCTGGCGGCCACCTGGGCCATCGAGCAGGGGGAGGTCCGGCGCCTGGAGCATGTCCGGATCGCCCAGGCGAACACCGCCCAGGCCCAGCTGGAGGGCCGCATGGGATCCATGGTGCGGCTCCTGCAGGCGTCGGCGGGCTTCCTGCGGCGGGAGGGCCGGCTGCCGAACCGGCAAGCCTGGCATGACTTCGTCGAGGGGGTGAGGTTCGCCGAGTCGTTCCCCGGGATCCAGGGGCTGGGATTCGTGGCCTGGGTGCCCGGGGGCGACCTGCCCAAGCATGTTCGGGAGGTGCGGGCGGAAGGGTTCCCCGAGTACCGCGTGCACCCCGCTGGGGACCTTCCGCCGGATCCCGCCGGCTGCGCCCCCGTTCTTTTTCTGGAGCCCCTGGATGATCGCAACCTCCGGGCCTTCGGGCGGGACCTCTGGTCTGAACCTGCCCGCAGGGCGGCCCTGATCCGGGCCCGGGACACGGGTCTGCCCACCCTCACCCCGCCCCTCACTTTGGTGCAGGAGGGAAGCACCGGCGTGCAGGCGGGCACGCTCCTCTTCCTTCCGGTCTACCGCCCCGGGCCCGAGCAGCTCACCCCGAAGCAGCGCCGCCAAAGGCTCCTCGGGTGGGCGTATTACCCGATCCGGATGGGCGACCTTGTGGAATCGACCTTCCCCCGCCAGGCCGACCACGCGGAGGTGAACCTCGTGGATTCGACGGAGGCGGTCCACCCCCTCTTCTCTGGGTTTGGGGCCATGGGCGAATCCTCTCCTGCGGAGTTGGTCCGCCGCGAGGTGGAGGTGGGGGGCCGTCGATGGCGCCTGGACCTGCGGTTCGGGAGGCCCTTCCAGGAGGCCGTCGGGCGTCGCCGCCCCTGGGAGGCCTTGGCGCTGGGGCTCCTGGGTTCCGCGGGGCTCTTCGCCCTCGTGTGGAGCCTCTCCCGGGCGGCTGACCAAGCCCAGCAAGCCGTGGCGGCAGCCCGTGCGGAGTTCGTGGCTTCGGAGGCCCTGTTCACCGCGATCTTCGAGCTCTCCCCCGATCCCATGACCCTCTCCGAAATGGGTTCGGGTCGGTTCCTGCAGGTGAATCCCGCCTGGTGCGAACTCCTGGGGTACCGGGTGGAGGAGGCCGTCGGGCGGCCTTCCCGGGAGTTCGACCTCTGGGAGGATCCCCGGGCGCGCGACACGATCCTGGCGAGTCTGGCCCGGGGCGAAGTTGTGCGTGCCTCCCTGGCCACCCTGCGGACCAAGTCCGGGCAATTGGTGAAGGTCTTTTTCTCCGCCCGCCGGATCCAGGTCGGGGGCCGGGAGGTGGCCCTGGTGGCCGCCAAGGATGCCACGGCGCTGCTGCAGGCCCAGGAGGCGCTCCAGCAGGAACACGCGCGGTTCAAGCTGCTGGTGGATGCCTCCCTGGAAGCCATCCATGTGGTGGATCGCCAGGGGCGCCTGCGGCTCTGGAACCAGGCCTTCCTGGACCACCTGGGGATCACGGCGGAAGCGGCTCCCCACCTGACCGTGGACCGGTGGGACCGGCGGTGGACCGCCGAAGAGGTCCGGGCCCTGCTGGCGGGGCCGGGCGCCCTTCCGGAGCGCTTCGAGACGGTGCACGAACGGTCGGATGGCGCCCTGCGGCAGGTGGAAATCTCGGGGGCCTGGATCACCTTGGAGGGGGAATCGCTCCTCTTCGCCTCCGCCCGGGATGTCACCGACCGTGAAGCCTCCGTCCGGGCCCTGAGGGATAGCGAGGCCCGCTTCCGGGCCCTCTTCCACCTGCTGCCCGTGGGAATCATTCTCACGGATCCCGAGGGGCAGATCCTCCAGGTCAATCCCGCCGCGGAGCGCCTGCTGGGGGTCCCTTCCGACGATCTGCAGCGCCGGAACTTCCGGGGCCCCTATTGGGAGATCCTCCGCCCCGATGGCACCCCGATGCCGCCCGAGGAGTACGCCTCGGTGCGGGCCCTTCGGGAGCAGCGGCGGGTGGAGGGCGTGGAGATGGGGGTGCGGCGGCCGGATGGCGCGCTCACCTGGCTCACCGTGGATGCGGAGCCCGCGGGCCTCCCCGGTCTCGGAGTCCTCATCGTCTTCATGGACATCACGGCCCGCCGGGCGGCCCAGGAGGCCCTGGAAGCCAGCGCCTACCGCCTGCGGGCGGCCCTGGAGGCCACGGGGGATGGCCTCTGGGATTGGAACCCCGCGACCAACGAGGTGTATTTCAGCCCCCGCTGGAAAGCCATGCTCGGGTTCAAGGATGCGGAGATCTCCGCAACCCTTCAGGAGTGGGATCAGCGGATCCACCCCCTGGATCGCGAGAAGGTGTACCGCGACGTGGAGGCCCACCTCCGGGGGGAGACCCCCGTCTATGTGAACGAGCACCGGGTCCGATGCAAGGATGGAAGCTACAAGCTCATCCTCGACCGCGGGATGGTCATCGCCCGGGACGCCGAGGGGCGTCCCCTCCGAGTGGTGGGCACCCACACGGACCTCACAGAGCGGGACCAGCTGGCGGCGGCGGAGGCCCGGGCCCTGAAGGCCGAGGGCCTCGTGCTGATGGCGGGCAGCATTGCCCACGACTTCAACAACCTCTTCCAGGCCCTCCAGACGAGCTTGGATGTGGCGGAGCTCCGCATCCAGGATCCCAAGGGCGCGGTGGACTCCCTGAACCTGGCCAAGGTCGTCCTCCGGCGGGCGGTCACGCTCTCCTGGAAGATGCTCGACTTCTCCGGCCGGGCGGTGGCCCGTTTGGAGCACCTGGACCTCTTGGCGATGGCGAAGTCCTGGGCGCCCGAGGTGCAGGCGACCCTCGGCGAACGCCACCGGCTGGAACTCGACCTGGCCACCGTGCCTCCGATCCTGGGAGATCCCCTCCAACTCCGGAAGGTCCTGGACGCGCTGCTTGAGAACGCCCGGGAGGCCATGCCTGCGGGGGGGGCCATCACCTTGCGGCTCTTCCTGGAGGAAGGTGGTGAAGTGCACGCCGTGGGGAACCCGAGTTCATGGGCGATTCCCCGGCCGCCGGGGCCAGCCACGGTCTGCCTGGAGGTGCGGGATGAAGGCACCGGGGTGGCCCCGGAGGCGATGCCCCGGATTTTCGATCCCTTCTTCACCACCAAGGAGCTGGGCCGGGGCCTGGGCCTGGCCTCTGTCCAGGGCCTCCTGCTGGCCCACGGTGCGGGGATCCACGTTCTGCCGATGGAAGGTGGGGGGATGACCTTCCGGATCCACTTCCCCCTGGGACCCACCGCCTAGGCGAAGCGCAGGGGATCCAGGGGGCCGAGGTCCAGGTCGGGCCGGGCCCCGGTCAGGAGCGCGGCCATGAGCTCGCCGGTGACGGCCGCGAGGCTGATGCCGAGCATGCTGTGGCCCGTGGCCACGGCCAGGTTCGGCGCCACCCGGCCCAGGTAGGGCAGGCCGTCGATGCTGCAGGGGCGGAGCCCGCTCCAGGGCTGGGCCTGGGCCGGGTCGCCCAGGGGGGCCCGGAGGCCGTAGCGGCTCCAGGCCTCCGCCAGGGCCTGGAGCCGACGGGGCACCAGCTCCTCCCGGAGGCCGGCCAGCTCCATGGTGCCGCCCAGGCGCAGCTTCCCGGCCATGGGGGTCACGGCCACCCGGGCCTCCGTGAGGATGCCGGCCACCTTCAGCCCCGGGGCGTTGCCCGGGAAGGTGAGGCTGAAGCCGCGGCCGGCTTCCAGGGGCATCCGGTATCCGTGGGGTCTCAGGAGGTCGGCGCTCCAGGCACCCGCGGCCACGAGGCAGGCCGCGGCCTCGCGCGGGCCGCCCTCCGTCTGGACCTCCCGGAAGCGCCCGCCCTCCAGGCGGAGGCCCTGCACCTGGATCCGCTCGAGGCACCCGCCGTGGGCCTCCAGATCCCGCGCGAGGAGCTCCGTGTAGATCCTGGGCTCCAGGTGGGCATCCCCGGGGAAGTAGAGGGCCCCCTTCGCCCCGGCGTAGGCCGGGTC
This sequence comes from Holophagaceae bacterium, assembly GCA_044229665.1. Lineage (GTDB taxonomy): Bacteria > Acidobacteriota > Holophagae > Holophagales > Holophagaceae > JAFDVN01. The sequence continues at coordinate 50,981 of JBGASN010000020.1, read as the reverse complement.
CAGCGCGGCCAGGGCCGCCTCATCCAGGTCCCGCGTCTCCAGGCCCACCCGGGCCGCCACCTCCGCCTCGTGGTGGAGGTCGGCGTGGCAGGCGGGGGTGTTCCAGACGAGGGCCAGGCCCCGGGTCTCATAGAAGAAGTTGCCCAGTTCCCGGGCCTCCCCGTCCATGAGCTGGCGGCTGCGCTGGAGAAGGCCGTGGAGGATGGGCACGGCGTGATTCACGTGGGCGGGGGTGCAGTGGCGGGCAAAGCCCCAGAGCCAGGCCCAGAGGTGCCGATCCAGGCGGGGGGTAAGCCGGAAGGGCCCGGAAGGATCCAGCATGTAGCGCAGCCCCTTGGCCACCATGCCCGGGGCGCTCATGGGCACCACGTGGCTGGGGCTGATGAGGCCCGCGTTGCCGGCGGAGGCCCCGCCCGCGGGCCCCCGGGGATCGAGGACCAGGACCCGGGCTCCCCGCCGGGCCAGGCGGCGCGCCGAAGACAGGCCGATGGCCCCGGCGCCGACCACCACCACGTCGAAGGTGGTCATGACGGGCAGGCCCTACTTCACTTCGATGTCGCGGAGGTCCTTGCCGGGCTTGAAGCGGATGGACTTCCCATTGGGGATCTTCACGCTGTCGCCGGTCTTGATGTTGCGGCCCATGCCCTTCTTGCGGGGGCGGGGTTCGAACACGCCGAAGCCCCGGATCTCGATGCGGTGGCCATCGAGGAGGGCCTGCTTCATGCGGTCCGTGAGGAGGTCCACCACCTCGAGGGCGGTCTGACGGGAGCAGGGGTGGACCTTCATCAGGGCGTTGGCGATGTCGATCTTGATCATGGGGTCCTCGGGGGTCGGTCGGGACTAACGGGCCAGGGTGATCTTGATGTCGGGGTTGGTGGCGGGGGGGATCTGGCCCGGGGGGGCCTTGGGCACCACCGGGGGTGGGGCGGTGGGGGCCAGGCTGCCACCGGCTTCGCGGCCCGCGCCCTGGGCGATGCTCATGCCACGCTCCATGTTGACCTTGGAGGCATCCGCGGAGGACATGACACCCTCCAGGCGCAGCTTGAACTCGCCGATGTTGGTGGCCCGGAGCATGGCCTCCTCCACGGAGATGAGGCCCTGCTTGAGGAGGAAGTAGAGGCTCTGGTCGAAGGTCTGCATGCCGTACTGGGCGGTGCCGGCGGCGATGGTGTCGCGCAGCTGCTTGGTCTTGTCCTTGTCCTCGATGCAGGCCCGCACGGTCTCGGTGCTCACCATGACCTCCACGGCGGGCACGCGGCCCATGCCGTCGGCGCGGGGCACGAGGCGCTGGCTGATGACGCCCTTGAGGACGCCGGCCAGCTGCAGGCGGATCTGCTTCTGGTGGTGGGGCGGGAACACGCTGATGATGCGGTTGATGGTCTCCGTGGCATCCAGGGTGTGGAGCGTGGAGAAGACGAGGTGGCCCGTCTCGGCGGCGTGCATGGCCGTCTCGATGGTCTCCAGGTCGCGCATCTCACCCACGAGGATCACATCCGGATCCTGGCGGAGGGCGGCGCGCAGGGCGGTGGCGAAGCTCTTGCAGTCGGCTTCGACCTCACGCTGGTTCACGATGCTGAGGTTGTCGCGGTGCAGGTACTCGATGGGGTCCTCGATGGTGAGGATGTGCTCCGTGCGGGTGGCGTTGATCATGTCGATCATGGCGGCCAGGGTGGTGGACTTGCCGGAGCCCGTGGTGCCCGTGACGAGGATGAGCCCGCGCTGCTCCTCGCAGAGCTTCTTCAGCGTCTTGGGCAGCATCAGGTCGTCGAGGGTGAAGATCTTGCGGGGGATGACGCGGAGCACCAGGCCCACGGTGCCGCGCTGGTTGAAGATGTTGCAGCGGAAGCGGCCCAGGCTCGGCACGGAGTAGGCGATGTCCAGATCCAGCTGATCCTTGAACTTCTGCTTCTGCTTGTCGCTGGCCATGATGGTGAAGGCCATGGCGATGGTGTCCTCCTGGACCAGCCGCTTGAACTGGGTCAGGGGGGTCAGGCGGCCCTTGATGCGGGCGATGGGATAGTTGCCGACCTTCAGGTGAAGGTCAGAGCCACCCTGTTCGACGATGGCGGTGAGCAGGTCGTTGATATGCATGCTGGCTCCGGGCCGGAGGGGTCCGGTAATGTTAGTCCCCTGTTTTCAGAAGGGAAGGGTCAAAAGGGGGAAAAGAAGTGTGAAAAGAGGGGTCCGGGCCCGAATATCGCTCGGAATGGGGACCTCCCCTTGGTAAAATCCAAGATTCGGCCCGCCCCGGGCCCAGACCTTGGACCTTGACATGACGCCCATCGAGAAGATCCGGAACATCGCCATCATCGCCCACGTGGACCACGGGAAGACCACGCTGGTGGATGCCCTCTTCAAGGGCGCGCACATGTTCCGTGAGAACCAGAAGGTCCAGGAGCGGGCCATGGACTCCAATGACCAGGAGCGTGAGCGCGGCATCACCATCCTGGCCAAGACCACCAGCCTCCACTGGGCCGGGTACCGCTTCAACATCGTGGACACCCCCGGCCACGCCGACTTCGGCGGCGAGGTGGAGCGCGTTCTGAGCATGGTGGACTCCGTGCTGCTGGTGGTGGATGCCTTCGACGGCCCCATGCCCCAGACCAAGTTCGTGACCCGCAAGGCCCTGGCCCTGGGCCTGCGCCCCATCGTGGTCATCAACAAGGTGGACCGCCCCGGCGCCCGGCCCCACTGGAGCCAGGACCAGGTCTTCGAGCTCCTCATCGAGCTGGGGGCCAACGACGAGCAGCTGGACTTCCCCTGCGTCTTCGCCTCCGCGAAGCAGGGCTACGCCATGACGGACATGAACGATCCCGCCGAGAACATGGATCCCCTGTTCGACACCATCGCCAAGCACTGCCCCCACCCCAAGGGCAGCGCCGACGCCTCCCTCCAGATGCTCGTGACCCTGATGGACTACAACGACTTCGTGGGCCAGATCGGCATCGGGCGCATCGTGAACGGCCGGATCAAGGTGGGTGAGCAGGTCTCCCTCGTGAAGCGCGATGGCGCCGTGCAGTCCCACAAGGTCACCCAGCTCTACGGCTTCGAGGGCCTGTCCCGCATCCAGCAGACCGAGGCCCAGGCCGGTGAGATGGTCGCCATCGCCGGCATCCCCGACATCCGGGTGGGCGAGACCATCGCCTCCGCCGTGGATCCGGTGGCGCTGCCCTACGTGGCCATCGACGAGCCCACCATCTCCATGATGTTCATGGTGAACAACGGTCCCTTCGCCGGCCAGGACGGCAAGCACGTGCAGAGCCGCCGCATCCGCGAGCGCCTCATGAAGGAGCTCCAGCACAACGTGGCCCTGCGGGTGGAGGACACCGACACCCCCGACGCCTTCAAGGTCTCCGGCCGCGGCGAGCTCCACCTCTCCGTGCTCATCGAGACCATGCGCCGCGAGGGCTTCGAGCTCTGCGTGAGCCGCCCCGAGGTGATCATCCACACGAACGAGAACGGCGAGAAGGAAGAGCCCTACGAAGACATCACCGTGGACGTGCCCGACACCTACATGGGCGTGGTGATGGACAAGCTGGGCCAGCGCAAGGCCGAGATGCAGGACATGGCCAACGAGCTGGGCCGCGTGCGCCTGCACTTCAAGATCCCCTCCCGCGGCCTCATCGGCTACCGCTCCGAGTTCATGACCGACACCCGCGGCGAGGGCATCCTCAACGCCCTGTTCAGCCACTACGGCCCCTACAAGGGCGAGCTGCCCGGCCGCAAGAACGGCGTGCTCATCTCCATGGAGCAGGCCGAGAGCGTGGGCTTCGCCCTCATGAACCTCGAGGATCGCGGCATCATCTTCATCCACCCCCAGACCAAGTGCTACGAGGGCATGATCGTGGGCGAGCACGCCCGTGAGAACGACCTGGTGGTGAACATCGCCAAGGGGAAGAAGCTCACCAACATGCGCTCCTCCGGCGCCGACGAGGCCACCCGCCTCACCCCGCCCAAGGAGTTCACCCTGGAGCAGGCCCTCGAGTACATCGAGGACGACGAGCTGGTGGAGGTGACCCCCAACTTCATCCGCATGCGGAAGCGCATCCTCAACGAGAGCGACCGCAAGAAGGCCGAGAAGCGCGCCAGCGTGTAATTCACGGTCCGATGGACGCCACGCCCTACGCCGCCCCCGAGCGGTCCACCTTCTTCCAGAAGCTGGGCCCCGGGGGCTTCGCGTCCCTGGCCTTGGCCCTGATCTCGGGGCTCACCCTGCTGCCGGTGCTGTGGCGCCTGCGGGAGGTGCTGGACCGCGTGGAGGGCGACGCCCCCCACGCCGCCGATGCCATCCTCGTGCTGGGGCGGAAGCTGGAGGGGGATGTCCTCACCCCCGTGTTCGAGGCGCGCCTCGCCCACGCCGAGGCCCTGCACCGGGCGGGCCTGGCCCCCCGCATCGTGGTGGCGGGCGGGCTCACGGGGAAGGCCAGCCGCAGCGAGGCGGAGGCCGGCCTCCAGTGGCTGCGGGAGCGCGGAATCCCCGGCGACATCCTCTATCCCGAGGACAAGAGCCAGCACACGCTGGAGAACCTCTTCTACGTCCGGGCCCTCATGAACGACCAGGGCTGGCGGGAACTGATCCTGGTCTCGGATCCCCTGCACCTGGCCCGGGCCGGGGCCATGGCCCGGGGACTGAACCTCCACGTGCGCTGCAGCCCCGCCACGGCCTGCCCACCCACCCCGGGATCCCGGGGCTGGGTGGGGCGGGCCGTGTTCGAGGCCTTCTACCTGCATTGGTACCACCTGGGGGTGGCCTACAGCCGCCTCATCGGATCGAAGCGGCAGCTCCAGCGGGTGAGCTGAGCCTCAGGGCTTCCCCTTGCCGGGATCGGGATCGATGCTCATGTTGTCGGCCGCCGCATCCTCCAGGCCCGTGCCGGCGTAGGTGAGGGTGATGATGGTGCCGGTCGCATCGACGGTGGCCTTCCAGCCCCCGGTGAGGACCTGGGTGTAGGGCGAGCTCGCCGCCTGCAGATTCCATGTGCGCTTCGACATCGGCGCTCCTTGTGAATGGGTGGGGGTGAGCAGTCACCTTAACCCGCCGTGGGGGATCCCGCTAGCGGCGCGGCTCCGCACGGAACCGTTCCCGGAGGTCCAGCAGCTCCTGGTGCGCTTCGGGGGCATCGTGCCCCGGATCCTCGAGGGCGCGTTCCAGATCCTGCAGGGCTTCCGCCCGTTGGCCCTTCAGGTGGCGGATCCAGGCGCGGGCGCGGAGGGCCTGGGGGCGGTCGGGAGCCAGCTCGAGGGATCGGGCCACGGCGGCGTCCGCCGCCCGCCAGTCGGGCCCCGGTTTCCGCGCCAGGCACTCCGCCCATCCCGCAAGATCGTCGGCCTCGCCGCGCTTCGCCTCCACCCGCCGGTGCCCCTCCAGCGCCGCCAGGAAGTGGGAGATCGCGGCGTCCCACTTCCCCTCCAGGCGGGCCACCTCGCCGAGCCGGTACCGGGCCGCGGCCACCTGGACCGCCAGGTTCGAGGCCACCGCCACCCGGAGGGAGGCCTCCAGGCGGACCCGGGCTGCGGCCAGGTCGCCGCGCATGGTCTCCAGGATTCCGAGGTTGCGGAGGGTGCTGGCCTCCCCATAGCGGTCACCCAGGTCCCGGCGCAGTTCGAGGGCGCGCAGGAGGTGGGGCTGGGCCTCGACCATGCGCTGCTGGCTAAGGCCCACCACCCCGAGGTTGTTCTCCGCGATGGCCTGGCCCGCACGGTCCTCCAGGGCCCGGGCGGAGATGAGGACCTGCTGGTACTGGCGCTCCGCATCCTGGAGGTCCCCATGGGCCAGGGCGAGGTTCGCCAGGTTCGTGCGGATGGATCCCTGGACCTCCAGGTCGCCGTTCTGCAGGGCGAGGGCCAGGCCCCGCTCGTAGTAGGTGCGGGCGTGATCCTCGTGCCCCCGGGACTGGGCCAGGCGCCCCAGGCTGTCGAGGATGGAGGATTCCCGGCCGGTGTCCTTCATGTCGCGGCTGAGTTCGAGGGCCTGGAGGAAGCGCCCCTCGGCCGTGCCGGGATCCCCGGTCCGTTCCGCCCAGTAGGCCTGGATCTGGAGGGCGATCAGCTGCCCGCCCTTGTCCCCGGCGGCGAGGCCGGCGAAGCGGGCCCACTCGCACACGGCCGGTGTCTTATCACTGCCCTGGCGCATGAGGCAGGAGGCATAGCGGCCCACGAGGAGGGCGAACTGGGGGGCCTGGTGGGCGGCCTCCCGGAGCAGGGGCTCCGCTTGGCGGTATTCCCCCTTGGACATGAGGAGGGTGCCCCGGGCGTAGGCGGCCACGCTCTCCGGCGGAACCCGGGGACCGGGGGCCCGGGGCGAAGTCCCGGGATCGATGGCCTTCAGGATCCGGTGGGTGGCCTCCTCCAGGTAGACCTGCCCCACGAATTCGGGGTGGTGGGGCTGGCGGATCTCCTGGCGGAGGCGGGCGCGACCCGTGGCGTCCTCCAGGATCAGCGTGAGCACCTCCTCACCGCCTTCCCGCCGGAGGGACCCGCGGAGGAGCAGCTGCGCGCCCAGCGCCCGGGCCAGGGCGGGGGCACCGCTGGAGGCGGGCGGGAACCGGCCGGCGATCCGGCGGGTCTCCTCGGGCTCCAGGAGGGCCAGGCGGGGGGACCCCCGCAGCGCCGTGGACAGCAGCTCCGGAAGGGCCACCTGCACCTGCGGATCCAGGTCCGCGGCGCCGGTCTCGTTGGCCAGGGGCAGCACCGCGAGGCGGGCCGGCCGGTCGCGGGCGAGGTCCGCGATGATGCTGCGCGAGGAGAGCCAGAAGGCCCCGGTGGTGACCACCAGGGTGAGACCGGCGGCCACCGCCGCCCAGCCCTTGGGCCCCAGGGGGCGGTCCAGCGACTGGAGGGACGTCACGACCTCCGCGGCTCCGGGGCGGGCCTTGGGATCCGGATCGAGCATGCGCTCGATGAGCTTCCACAGGCGGGCGGGGCCGGGCCGCTCCCAGAGGGGGACCCGCTGGTTCGAGGCCACGGCCACCAACAGGTCCTGCCCGGTGCCTTCGAAGGGGCGATGGCCCACGAGCAGCTCATGGGCGAGGATGCCCAGGGCGAACACATCGGAGGGGGGCCCCAGGGGGCGCTGCAGAGCCTGCTCGGGGCTCATGTACCCGAGGGTGCCCATGATGAACCCCGCGGTGGTCAGGGGGCTGGAGGCGCTGGAGCTTTGGCCTGAGGCGGGGCCGACGGTGGGCCCCGCGAGGGTCTGTCCCGCGGGGTCCGCCTCGGGGCCGGAGGCGGCCAGGGTCACCTGCTCGGGCCATTCCCCCGCAGGGAGACGGAGGGGGGCGGGGTGGGCGCCGGAGCGCTCATCCACGCGCTTGGCGAGCCCGAAGTCGAGCACCTTCACGCGGCCGTCGGGGGTGAGGATCACGTTTCCGGGCTTCAGGTCCCGGTGGATGATCTCCTTGGCGTGGGCGGCCGCCAAGGCGGAGGCGATGGCGGTGAGGATGGGCAGGGCGGCCGCGGGGGTCATGGGGGTCCAGGTCTTCCCCATGCGTTGCTCCAGGGTGGGGCCCTCCACCCACTCCATGGCCATGTAGGTGGCGCCTTCCGCCTCCACCCAGTCGTACACCTGGCAGATGTTGGGATGGTTGAGCTGCGCGAGCACCTGGGCTTCGCGCTGGAACCGGGCGAGGGCCGCGGCATCCCGTCGGTGCTTGATGCGCAGGGCCTTGAGGGCCACGGGCCGATCCAGCTTCGGGTCATGGGCGCGGTACACGGCGCCCATGCCACCTTCATCCACGAAGGCTTCCACCCGGTAGCGGCCGAGGAACGTGCCCTCGGGCAGGTGGGGGCTGGGGGCGGGCATGCAATCTCCGGAGGGGTGGCTCCCAGCTTAGGGCAAGGGCCCGCCGAGACCATCGGGGACGTGGGCCCCGGGGGGGTGCGATAGTGGAGGGATGGCCGGCCACCTCATCCTCGTTCCCACGCCCATCGGCAACCTTGGCGACCTCACGGAGCGGGCCAAGGAGGCCCTGGCCGCCGCCGACCTGGTGGCCTGCGAGGACACCCGCCGCACCGGGGGCCTGCTCAAGCACCTCGGTCTGGAGAAGCCCCTGCAGCGCTTCGATGACCATGCGGGCATGGAGGCCTTCGATCGCGTGGCCTCGGCCCTGGTGAACGGGCAGACCGTGGCCTACTGCAGCGACGCCGGCATGCCCGGCATCAACGACCCCGGCTTCGAGATCGCCCGTATCGCCCGGGAGGGCGGGGCCAAGGTCACGGTGCTGCCCGGCGCCTCCGCGGTGCTGCTGGCGGTGGTGGCCTCGGGCCTGCCCTGCCACGTGTTCAGCTTCATGGGGTACCTGCCCTCCCGGTCCGAACCCCGACGGGCCTTCCTCAAGAAGCTGGCGGCCCGGGAGGAGACCACCGTGGTCTTCGAGACGCCCCACCGCATCCACGAAACGCTGGATGAGCTGGAGGAGCTGCTGCCCGACCGGGAGATCGCCCTGGGGCGCGAGCTCACCAAGCTGCACGAGAGCTGGTACCGCGGGACCCCTGGGGAGGTGAAGGCCCAGCTCCGCAGTGAGAACCGCGGGGAGATGGTCCTGGTGCTCGCCGGGGCCGATGCCAAGCGCCTGGTCACGGAGACGGAGGCCGGGTTCGAAGGCGAGCTGCCGGAGTGGGCCCGCACCTACCTGGCCGCGGCCCGGGAGGGCGGCATGACCCTGCGGGAGGCCGCCAAGCCCCTGGCCAAGCACCTGGGCATCAGCGCCTCCGAGGTCTACAAGCTGGCCGTGGAGGGCTGAGGCCCCGCCAACCTGACAATCGCGATTGCTCAGGACGGACTCCCCCGGCGCCGATCCGGGGGAAGTGGCAGCTCCAGATCGCGCCCCCGTCCTCCTGGTGGACGACAGCACGGCCTTCCTAAAGGCCCTGGAGGGCGTGTTCCAGGCCGCGGGCTTCCAGACCATCTGCGCCCGCACCGGGGTGGAGGCGCTGGTGCGCGCCATGGAGGAGCCCTTCTGCGCCGTGGTCTCCGACTGCGAGATGCCGATCATGACCGGCTTCCAGCTCTGCCGCCTCCTGAAGGATGAACCGGAGACCCGGGCCGTGCCCGTGGTGCTCATGACCGGTTCCCAGCACCGCATGGGCCGCGTGTGGGCCCGCACCTGCGGGGCCGATCGCTTCTGGATCAAGCGGGAGAACCTGGACCACCTCGTGGGCCTCGTGCAGGGGCTCGTGCAGGCCTCCGGCCCCAGCGCCCTGTCGGCGAGCGGCACGCCCAGCATCACCCTCGATGACATCCAGCGGCGCCTCTCCACCATCCTCGAGCGGCGCGTCATGGAGCTGAGCCTGCGCCACACCGTGGGCACCCTGGGCACGCGCTCCGAGCACACGGAGGCCGTGGCCTGGGGCTTCCTGGACGTGGCCTACGACCTCGTGGCCCCGGGCGCCCTCTACTGCGTGCTGCCCGTGGCCGGGGGCCACCGGGGCTTCGGGGTGCACAGCCGCGGTCTCCATCCGTCCGACCTGGAGGGCCAGATCCCCGCCCACCCCTGGGCCGGCACGGTGGCCTGGACCTGGCGGGATTACCCCGCCTCGGATCCCCTGCCGGGAGACCTGGTACCCCGCACCCGGGAGCTGGTGCTGGCCGGCGGCCAGGCGAAGGGCTGCTGGGGCTTCCTGGCGGAGGCGGCCTACCCCGAGAGCTGTGCGCGCCTCCTGGAGGTGGCCCACGATGAGTTCGCCAAGGTGCTGCAGGGGGCCGTGGCCCTGGAGCTTCTCAAGGACGCCGTGGCCCAGCTGGAGCGGGCCGACCTCGTGAAGACCGAGTACGTGCAGACCCTCTGCCACGAGATCCGCAATCCCCTCACCGCTGCCATGGGACATGTGGACCTCGCCCAGCTGGATGACAGCCTGCCCCCCAAGGCGGCCCGGGCCCTCATCCACGCCGGGGAGGCCCTGGATCGCCAGCGGCGCCTGCTGGACGTGGTGCTGGACCTGGAGAAGCTCGAGGCCGGCGGCGCGCCCCTGGCCACCCACCCCGTGGACCTGGAGGCCCTGGGCCGGCAGTGCTTCCTCCTCATGGAGGGCCTGGCCAAGGCCAAGGAGGTCCGCCTCGTCTTCCAGAAGCAGGACGAAGGGGCCTGGGTGATCCCCTCGGATGGCGACCGGCTCGCCCAGTGCTTCACGAACCTCATGGGCAACGCCCTCAAGTTCAGCCCCCCGGGGGGCGCCATCACCCTGGCTTTGCGTCGGGGCCTCGGGGTGTGTCGGGCCGAGGTGCGGGACGAGGGGCCGGGACTGCCGCCGGATTTCGAGGCGCGCATGTTCAAGAAGTTCCAGCAGGGCGGGGATCGGCCCGGCACGGGTCTGGGCCTCTCCATCACCCGCCGCCTCGTGGAGGCCATGGGGGGGCGCGTGGGCGTGGAGAACCACCCGGGGCAGGGGGCCTGCTTCTGGATCGAGCTGCCCTGCTAGGCTTCGGGACATTCCGGAGCTCGCATGCGCACCGCCCTCAAGCTCGTGATCGGCCTGCTGGCCGCCCCCCTGGTGCTCGCCCTCCTGGTGGTGGCCGCGGGGCTCTTCCTGCCCCGGGAGCACCGGGTCACCCGGGTGCTCCACCTGAAGGCGGCGCCCGAGGCCGTGTGGGCGGTGGTGAGCGACCACGCCCAGGACCCCCGGTGGCGAACGGAGGTGGCCGAGGTGGTCCGGCTGGCCGACCGCGAGGGCCAGCCCGTGTGGGAGGACCGCTTCCGCAACGGCCAGCGCATCGCCTACCGGACCCTGGCCAGCGTGCCGCCCCGCCAGCTCGTGCGCCGCATCGTGGATCAGGACCGCTTCGGCGGGACGTGGACCTATGACCTCACCCCCGAAGGCACCGGCACCCGCCTCGCCATCACCGAGGAGGGCTGGGTGGGGGTGCCCTTCCGGGTGCTGGCCCGGGCCCTGATCGGCCACGCCACCACCCTGGAGGCCTACGAGAAGGCCCTGGCCGCCCACCTCGGCGAGGGGGCCCGGCCTTCCCCGGAGTAGGGGGCTTGCGCTTCCCATCCGGGGGCGTATGCTTTGCCATCCGGTAACGTATGGAACGCCGCCTCGCCTCCCTCCTCCTCCTGCTCGTCCTCGGGGCCCACACCTGGGTGAAGGTGCAGCTCGGCACCCTGCCGGAGCTGCTCTGGGCCTGCAATGTGAGCAGCCTCCTCCTGGTGGCCGCCCTCTGGTTCGACTGGGCCCCGGTCATGGGGATGACCCTGGTCTGGCACCTCTGTGTGGGCGAGCCCGGCTGGATCGCCGGCATCGCCGCCCGGGGCTGGGCCTTCCCGGGGTGGACCAGCGTGGCGGTGCACACCCTGCCGCCCACCCTGGCGATCCTGGGCCTGCGGGGCCGGGGGCTGCCCCGGAGCTCCGCCTTCCTGGCCCTTGCCATGTTCGTGTTGCTGGTGCCGCCCAGCCACTACCTCACGCCCCCTGAGCTCAACGTGAACCTCGCCCACCAGCGCCTCACCTGGCTGGTCGACCGCTTCCACGGGAACTGGGACTACCGGTTCGCCTTCAGCCTGGGGCTCCTGGGGCTGCTCCTGCTGGGCCAGGGCCTCCTGACCCGGGTGCTTCCCCGCCCCACCTGGCGTCCGACGCCCGAAGCCTGACGTCGGAAGCCCGCGCGAGGGGGTGGCCCACCCGGTTTCCGGGAAGCGTGCCTGTGGGGGATCGGGGGGGCTCCCGATCCTGGGACAGATCCCCAGGAGTCCCCATGGTGCCCGCCCGCCTCCATCGCCCCCTCACCCTGGCCTTCGGCCTGATCCTCGTCGCCTGCGGCGGGGGCGGGGGCAGCAGCCCTTCGCCCGCGCCCACGCCCACGGTGACCCTGCAGTCCATCGCCCTGGCGCCTTCGGGTCCCACCCTGAACATCGGCGGAAGCGTGGATCTGACCGCCAACGCCAGCTACTCCGACGGCAGCACCGCGCCGGTGGACAACAGCGCCGTGTGGACCTCCAGCAACCCGGCCGTGGCCTCCGTGAGCGCCATGGGCGTGGTCACGGGCCTCGCCGCGGGCAGCACCACCATCTCGGCGAGCAAGGATGGGAAGGCGGGCGTGGCCAGCGTCACGGTCACGGCCTCCGCGGTGAGCCTCACGGGCCTCAGCCTCAATGCCACCAACCTGCTCATGTTCCAGGGGGGTGCGATCTACGACCTCACGGCCACGGCGACCTGGAGCAACGGCACCGCCACGGTGCCCTACGACAGCAATGTGGCCTGGACCTCCAGCAACCCGGCGGTGGCCACCGTGAACGCCGGGGGCGTGGTCACCCCCGTGGCCGGCGGGACCGCCGTGATCACCGCCTCCGCCAGCGGCCACTCCGCCACCTGCAATGTCACGGTGCAGGTGTCCGTGAGCCTCAGCTCCCTGAGCCTGAACCCCACGACCGGTTCCCTGACGGCGGGCCAGACCCTGGACATCACCGCCACCGCCAACTGGAGCAACGGCACCTCCACCGTGCCCTACGATTCCGGGTGCAGCTGGACCACCAGCAACCCCGCCGTGGCCACCGTGAACGCCGGGGGCGTCGTCAGCGCCGTGGGTGCGGGCAGTGCCGTGATCACCGCGTCCGCTGCGGGGCGCTCCGCCACCTGCACCGTGACGGTGTCCGCGCCGGCGGCCTCCCTCACCTCCATCACCCTGAATCCCACGTCGGGGAGCCTCACCCCGGGCCAGACCCTGGACATCACGGCCACCGCGAATTGGAGCAACGGCACCGCGACCTCCCCCTATGACTCCAGCTGCACCTGGACCTCTTCCAACACCGCCGTGGCCACCGTGAACGCCGGGGGTGTGGTCACCGCAGTGGGGGCCGGGAGCGCCACCATCACGGCCGCGGGGGGCGGGCGCTCCGCGACCTGCGCGATCACCGTGACCTCCGCCTCCAGCTTCGACAGCCGCCTCGTGGGGAACTGGTCCTTCACCGACATCACGGGCACCTGGGGCAGCTTCTACCACTTCTACGCCAACGGCACCTTCACCTACTCCCTGGTCTACATCAACCGGAGCTCCTGCATCAGCACCGCCCAGGTGGTGGCCTACCACAGCGGCACCTTCAGCACCGTGGGGTCCCTGGACAACCTGGCCTCCCCCGCCAAGATCGTCTTCACGTGCAGCACCCATTACACCGACTACACCGCCTGCAACGGGGCCGTGAGCCGCAGCACCTGGGGTGGCGCCAACCCCCACTTCCACTGGGCGGCGCTCGTGAATGCCACCACGCTGCGCAGCACCCATGATGACGATTTCAATCCCACGGGGAACCTGGATCACGCGAAACAGTGATCCCCGAGCTGGTCACGGGCGGGGGGCATCGCTCCCCGCCCGCCCGGCTTTCCGGGATAGGATGGGCCTCTCCCATGCGCACCCACCGACTCACCTTCGCCCCGCCGGGGGCCGCGCCCGGCCGCAGGGACCTGCCATGAGTGTCTGGAAACCCACCCTCTTCCTGGATCCCTCGAGCTCGGAGCCGGTGTACCTGCAGATCGCCCACGCCCTCATGCGGGAGATCGGGCGGGGGCGTCTGAACCCCGGGGATCCCCTGCCGGGCTACCGGACCCTGGGGGAGCAGCTGGGCGTGAGCCGGAATACGGTGATGGCCGCCTACCGGGAACTGCAGGCGGAGGGCTGGGTCGTCTCCACCCCGGGGGAGGGCAGCGTGGTGGCCCCGGAGCCCCCCACGCGCGTGCCCGGCGAATCCGTGGCCCCGGCGGCCATGGGCTTCGACCTGCCCGGGGCCGTGGCCCCCGAGGCCGCGGCGGTGCCGGGCGGGCTCCTGAAGGTGGCCAGCGGGATGCCCGATCCCCGCCTCCTGCCCGGCGCGGAGCTGGCCCGGGCCTACCGCCGGGCCCTGACCTTGAACGCTCAGGCCAACCTGCTCATGGAAGATCCGCAGGGCCATCCCAAGCTGCGGGAATCGCTGGCGCGGATGCTCGCCTCCACCCGGGGCATCCCCGCGCAGCCGGAGCAGGTGCTCATCACCCGGGGCAGCCAGATGGCGCTCTTCCTCGTGGCCCAGGCCATCATGACGCCGGGTGATGGCGTGGGCGTGGAGGCCCTGGGCCACCGCACCGCCTGGGAGGCCTTCGCCCAGGCCGGCGCCCGCAACCTGCCCATCCCCGTCGATGGTCAGGGGCTGCGCGTGGAGGCCCTGGCGGAGCTGCTCCGCTTCGAGCCCCTCCGCGCGGTCTTCGTCGCCCCGGATCGCCACTACCCCACCCTCGTGCCCCTGTCCCCGGAGCGGCGGATCCGCCTGCTGGCCCTGGCCCGGGAGCACCGCTTCGCCGTGATCGAGAACGCCCAGGACACGGAGTTCCAGTTCGAGGGCCGGCCCCAGGCGCCCCTGGCCGCGGAGGATCCCGGGGGGGTGGTGGTGCACGTGGGCACCCTGAGCAAGATCTTCAGCCCCAACCTGCGATTGGGCTTCGTGCACGGGCCGCTGCCCCTGGTGAAGCGCATGGTGGCGCTGCGGCAGGCCCTGGACCGCCAGGGCGACATGGTGCTGGAGCGGGCCTTCGCCGAGCTCATCGACGATGGCGAGATCCTGCGTCACCTCAACCGCATGCAGCTCACCTACCGGAAGCGGCGCGACGCCCTGGGCGAGGCCCTGCGCAGGCACCTGGGCGACCACCTCACCTTCCGCCTGCCGGAGGGCGGCCTCGCCCTGTGGGCGGAGGTGCGGGAGGGCATCGATGTGGACCGCTGGTCCGCCCGGGCCCTGGAGCTGGGCGTGGCCTTCCGCCCCGGTCGCCACTTCGCCTTCGACGGAGGCCCCGTGCAGGGCCTGCGCGTGGGGTTCTCCAATTACGACGAAACGGAACTGGAGGAGGTGGCCCGGCGCATGGCCCAGGCCCTCCGGGACCTGGCCTGAAGGTGGCGAGGTTCACAGCCCTGGGTTCCGGCCCCCCGAGGGGCTAGAATCCCGGGATCCCCTCCCGAGTTCGGAGCCCGCCCGTGAGCCTCACGCCCACCGCCCTGGATGCCCGCATCAGCCTCCGTGGCCTGCTGGGCCGGGGCGGCATGGGGGAGGTGCACCGGGCCTGGGACACCGCCCTGGAGCGGGCCGTGGCCGTGAAGTTCGTGAAGGGGGGCGACGCCCGGGAGGCGGAGCGCCTGCTGTTGGAAGCGCGGCTCCAGGCCCGCATCGACCATCCCCACGTGGTGCGGGTGCACGACACGGGCACCCTGGAGGGGCGGCCCTGCATCGTGCTCCAGCTGGTGGAGGGCCGCACCTTCGCGGAGCTGGCGCCCGATCCGGAGTGGCGCCCCAAGGTGGCCCTGGCGGCCCAGGCGGCGCGGGGGCTGGGGGCGGCCCACCGCATGGGCCTCGTGCACCGGGATGTGAAGCCCGCCAACATCCTCGTGGAAGCCACCGGGGAGGGGCCCCAGGCCCGCCTCTCCGACTTCGGCCTGGCCCGGGATGAGGAGGGCGGGCTCACCCGCTCGGGTCTGCTCGTGGGGACCGTGGATTACATGGCGCCCGAGCAGGTCACGGGGCTCGCGCCCGTGGACTTCCGGGCGGACATCTACGGCCTGGGTGCGACCCTCCACGCCGTGCTCACGGGGCGGCCCCCCTTCCGGGGGTCCCAGAACCCCACCGTCCCCGCCCCGGAGCCGGGGGGCACGCAGGATCCCACGGAGGCGGCCGACGCCCATCCCGGGGACCTGCTGCGCCGCATCCTGGAGGAGGCGCCGCCCAACCTGGCGGCCCTGCGTCCCGACCTGCCCCGGGACCTGGCCGTGGTGGTGGCGAAGGCCCTGGAGAAGGAACCCATCCAGCGCTATGCCACGGCGGAGGCCTTTGCCGAGGACCTGGAGCGGGTGCTCCGGGGGGAGCCCCCCCTCGCCCGCCCCCTGGGGGGGCTGGAACGGGGACTGCGGTGGATGCGCCGCAATCCCGTGGCCGCCCGGGCCCTGGCGGCGAGCCTCGCGGTGATGGTGGGCGCGGGTGGCTTCGCGGCCTGGCGCAGCCGTACCTCCACCCTGGAAGCCCTGGAGGCCGCCCGCCTGGGGGGGGAGGCCAAGGCCCTGGAGCTGCGTCTCCGAATGGCCCACCTGGCACCCGCCCATGACCTGCGGCCCGTGCTGGCGGACCTCCGCGCCGGCCTCCAGCGCCTCGCGAACCGGCGCGGAGCCGCGGGGGCCGCGGCCGACTACGCCCGGGGGCGGGTCTTCCTCCTGCTCGAGGAACTGGAGGCGGCGCGCACCGCCCTGGAATCGGCCCAACGCCTGGGCTACCGCGGACCCGAGCTCGACGAGGCCCTGGGCTTCACCTATGGTCGCCTCTATCAGCGGGCCCGACCGGAGGTGATGGGGATCTCCGAGGAGGGCCTCCGCCGGGAGCGCCTGGAGGTGATCCAGCGGGAGCTGCGGGCGCCCGCCCTGCGCCACCTCGCGGCGGCGGGCAACAGCCCCTACCACCAGGCCTTCAGCGCCTGGGTGGAGGGCGACTTCGAGCGGGCCCGCAGCCTCGCGCGCCAGGCCTTCCAGGCGGATCCGGAACGCTCGGAGGCCCTGCGCCTGGAGGCGGAGGCCTGGGCCGCGGAGGCCCTGGAGGCCTCCGATGAGGTGCGGCGCGACCGGGCCCGGGTCTGCGTGGTCGAGGGCCTGAAGGTGGCGGGCCGGTTGCGGGACCTGCTGCGGAGCGACCCCCAGGCCCGGGTGCTCCTCGCGCGCCTCCGGAACGTGGAGTCCGGCGTGGCGCTGTCCCTGGGCCAGGACATGCAGCCGCCCTTCCGGGCGGGACTGGCCCTCACCGACGAGGCGCTCCAGCTCGACGCCGGGAACCCCGAGATCTGGCAGGTGCGGAGCAAGCTCCTGGAGGATGCCTGCCAGGTGGCCACCAACCTGGGAACCACGGATGGCATCCACTGGGGCACCCGGCAGGTGGAGGCCGCGCGCACCGCCGTGAGCCTGAGCCCGGGACGGGCCGCCTACCTCGTGAACCTGAGCACCGCCCTCTATTCCCTGGGGCATGCGAAGTCGCTGCAGGGTCAAGACCCCGTGGCCGATCACCAGGAGGGCCGGAAGGTGGCCGCCGAGGCCGCCCGCCTGGAACCCTGGGATCCCCGCGCCCCCCACCTGGGCATCCTCAATGCCCTGGACGAGGCCCGCTTCCGGATCACCCATGGTCAGGACGCCACGGAATGCCTGACGGCGGCCCAGGGGCTGGCCACCCGCCTGGAGGGCATGCGCGGGATCTCACCCAAACTCCTCCGTCCCTGCCTCGCGGATCTCCGCAGCATGCAGGCCCAGGACACCTGGAACCGGGGCGGCGACCCGGATCCCCTGCAGCAGGAGGCCCAAGCCCAATACGAGGCCATGTTCGCGGAGGATCCCGGGCGCTTCAACCGCACCTCCGACATCGGCTACGGCGCGGTCATCTGGGCCCAGAGCCGGGTGGCGCGGGGGCAGTCCGTCACCGAAGTCCTGAAGCGGGCGGAGCCCACCTTGACCGCGGGCCTGCAGCGCTGGCCCAAGCAGCCCCTCCTCCACTACTACGTGGCCTGGCTGAAGGCCATGCAGCTCTTCGACCATCCCGGGGGCTCCAGCCTCGCCCGGGATCCGAGCCAGGCCCGGGAGGCGCTCGCGGCCTATGACCGGGCCTTCAAGGTCATGGCCAACCCGGGGGTGCGGGAGATCCGCGCGTGGATCCACCTCGCCCGGGCCGAGGCGGGCGTGGGCGGGGCCGCGACCTTGGCCTGTGCGGACTTCGAGGACGTGGTGAGGCGCGATCCCGGTTCCAAGGATCCCCAGCTGGGATGGGCCCGGGCCCTGCGCCTCCGCGGCCGACCCGGGGATCTCGAGCGGGCCTGGGAGGTGTTGGAGCGCATGGAAGGCGGTGCGAAAGCGGATCCAGAGGCTCAGCTCACGCAGGCCCTGATCCTCGCGGATCGGGGCAAGGCGGAGGCGGCGGCCACCTTGAGGGCCGGGGCCCTCGCGCGGCAGCCCCTCCTCAAAGGGCACCCCGTGATGGCGCTCCCGCGCGTGGGGGACCTCCGCTAAGGGAGGTGGCCCCGGTGCCGTCCGGAAGGCGTGCCCGGGGTGCGACCCCCCGGGGCGGGTCGTGGGGAGCCGGAGGCTCCCACGGCCGATCAGCAATGGTTCCCCGCCCGGGTCGCCGCCACCGCCACGGTCCCCCGGTCACGGCCCTCGCGGCGGGCCGGACCCTGATCGGGACTTCAGCCCAGGAGGCGGCGCCACCCCCGGAACCGGGGCCCCCCCTCCATGTGGGCGAGCAGGAGGCAATCCCCGGGCCCGGCCCCCACGGGGGCATGGGCCTGGCCGGGTGCATGGACCCGCACATCCCCGGAGGCCAGCACCTCGGGACCATCCAGGAAGCGGCCCTCGAGCACCAGGGCCACTTCCGGGCCCCCGTGGTGATGCTCCGGGAACCGCACCCCTTCCGGGAGGCTCAGGAGGTACAGGGCCTGGTCGCCTTGGCGAAGCACCTCGGCCACGCGGCTGCCCCGCAGGCCCAGGCGGTGCCAGGCCCACCGGGCCTCGGGTTCCAGGCGGGCGCGCAGGGCGGGGCCCAGGGGGTCGCCCGGGGCGCCCTCAAAGGGGGTGAAGCGGGGGCGGGCCTCCCGGCAGGCGGGGCAGCGCCCGAGGTGGGCGCCCAGCAGGAGGGCCAGGGTGGGATCCTGCCCGGCCTTGGCCCAGAGGCCCTCGGGTGGATGCGCGGCGGGGGTGAGTGCCTCCACTGTGCGGATGCGGCCCAGGGCGCCCTGCAGCAGCCCTTCCAACCCCACGGGGGGCAGGGGCTCCTCGGCCACGAGGCGGGCCACCGTCCGGGGCAGGGCCTGGAGGCTGGCCAGGAAGGCCCGGCAGGGCGGGCAGAGGGCCAGGTGGGCCCGGAGGCGCACCTCCAGGTCCAGGCGCAGGGCCCCCTCCTGGTACTCCGTGAGGAGCCCGGTCACTTCGCGGCAGGTGAGGAGGAGGGCGGTCACGAGCGGGTTCCTGAAGGGGCGAATTCGGCGAGGTGGGTTCGGAGGGCGAGGCGGGCGCGGTGCAGGCGTTGACGGACCAGGTCCTTCCCGATCCCCAGTTTCGCTGCGATCTCGTCCGTATCCCACCCTTCCAGATCCTTGAGTACGAAGGCGGCGCGCTGGTCGTCGGTGAGGCGGTCCAGGGCGGCGCGGATCCGGGCGCGAATCTGGGCCGCTTCTGCCTGGTCAAGGGCTTCAGGGGCTTCGCTCCACGCGAGGATCAGGTCCTGATCCATGTGATGCCCGGTGTCGTCGAACTGTGGCTGGAAATCTTCCACTGCGTCCTCCCGCCGCCGGATCCGCTTGCGGCGGGCCATCAGGGCCTGGTTCACGCACACCCGGTAGGCCCAGGTGCTGAACTGGCTCTGGCCTTGGAAGGAGGGCAGCTCCCGATGCAGGGCCACCAGGGCATCCTGCAGGGCATCCTGGCTCTCCGCCTCGTTGCCGAGGATGCGGTCGATGGCCCGGAAGAACATGGCCAGGTGGGGGCGCACGAGGTCGCCGAAGGCCTCCGGATCCCCGGTGCGGGCCCGGGCGAGGAGCTCCGTCACAGGGCCTCCCCGGGGAGGGCGGGGGCGGGGATGCGGGGCAGGCGCAGGGTGAAGGTGGACCCGAGGCCCGTTCCCCGGGAGGCCGCGCGGATCTCCCCCTGGTGCCGCTCCACGATCTCGCGGGTGAGGAAGAGGCCGATGCCCGTGCCCGGGACCTGGCGGGTCATCTCGTCGCCCACGCGGTAGAAGCGCTGGAAGAGGCGGGGCAGCTCCTTGGGGGGGATGCCCACCCCCTGATCCTGCACGACGATCACCACCTCCTCGGCGGTACCCCCCAGGGTCACGGTGGTGGAGCGGGGGGGTTGGGCGTATTTGAAGGCGTTGGTGAGGAGGTTTTCCACCACGGTGGCGAGCTGCTTGGGATCCGCCTGGATCCAGAGGCCCTCGCCCATGTCCATGCGCAGCCCCAGGGCGCCGGGTCCCAGGCGCTGATCCATCCCCTCGCACACGTTCCGGAGCCAGGGGGCGACCTCCGTGGGCACGGCGTTCATCTCCAGGCTGCCGGCATCGGCCCGGGCCACCTCCAACAGGTTGGACACGAGCTCGGCCAGGCGGGCGAGGTCCTGGTCCATGCGGGTGTGGATCTTGGTCTTCTGCTCATCGCTGAGCACCCGCTGGAAGAGGGTCTCCATCCACACCCGGAGGGAGGCGATGGGGGTCTTCAGCTCATGGGTGACGGCGGCGATGAAGTTCCGCTGGCGCAGCTTCAGGTCCATCTCCTGGGCCAGCTTCCGGTAGATGAGCACGAAGCCGAAGAGCACGGCGGCGGCCATGAAGGCACCCTCGAGCCCCGCCTTCAGGAGGGTGGTCCGCCGGCTCTGCTCGAGTTGCTGGATGGGCTCGGGCCGGAGGGTCAGGAAGGCGGCTTCATCCACCATCTGGGGGTCGTCGAGGGCACGGGGGGCATCGACCACCGCGACGTGGGGGTAGGCGGTCTCGATGGCGCGCCGGCGTTCCTCCAGGGTGGGGAGCAGTTTGGGGAGCTTGCCCACGATCTCGCCCCGGCGCAGCACCGTTTCCGGCGCCGCGTAGTAGGGCAGCACCGTGCGGCTGTCCATCTGCCAGGCCTCGGCCCGGCCGGCCTTCAGCACCTCGATGCGGGCGGCGAGGAGGTCCGCGCTCTGGCCCACCTGCAGGCGGATCCACCAGGACAGCTGCACCATCACCAGGAGGGCCACCCCCAGGAAGATCCACTGCTGGACCGAGGCGCTCTTGAGGCGGGACCGCATCCGGGAATTATCCGGCATTTGGTGGAATCGCCCAACTTTTCCCGAGTCCACCCGGGCCGGAATCATGACGTGAGGCTTGGCATCCGATGGATCCCTCGTCATCCTGGCTGCACGATGTCCATCCCCTCCAGCCCCGGCTCTCCCTCCCGCCCCGGCGGAGGGCAGCCGCCTGCCAAGGGCACGGGGCCCCAGAATCTGCCGGTCCCGGTCACCGTCTCCTCCCCACGTCCACAGGCCGCGGCCACCCCGCCGCCGGGGCGCCAGCCCGGCACGGAGATGCTGGCGGAGCTCATGCAGACCCAGCGGCAGCTCACCCAGGCCCTGGTGGAGAGCCGGGAGCTGCGCGGCAAGCTGGGGCGCCGCTCCCACCAGATGAGCGTGCTGCAGCATGTCTCCGAGATCCTGGCGGCCACGGGCAAGGAAGGCCAGGTGGCCAGCGTCGTGCTCGATGTGCTCGTGCAGGAGTTCCACTGCAAGCGCGGCGGCGTGTGGGTGCTGGAGCACCGGGGCAGCACCTACGCCCCCATGGAGACCGTGGGCCTGCCCTCGCCGGCCTCCCTCAACCTCACCCTGCCGGCCCCCAACCCCTTCATGGACCACCCCCTGGTGCTCCACCAGCCCCAGTGGCTGGACCCCCTGCACCTGCCCCCGGCCCTCAAGCCCCTGGTGAGCGGGCAGGACCTCCAGGTCTACTACGTGCCCTTCGAGCACCAGCTGCTCCTCCTGGGCTTCGCCGTGCTGGCCATGCCCAGCGGCCACCAGTGGCCCGAGGAGGATCAGGACTCCCTCAGCCTCCTCCAGCGCCAGACCGCCGTGAGCCTCTACAACGCGTGGCTCTTCAAGGACCTCAGCCAGCAGCGTGACGCCCTGCAGCGGCAGGCCCTGGAGCTGGAGCGCGTGAACGCCCAGATCAAGGAGGCCGACCAGCTCAAGAGCGAGTTCCTGGCCCTCACGAGCCACGAGCTGCGCACGCCCCTCACGGGCATCCTCGGCTTCACCAAGCTGGTGATCGACGGCCTCTACGAGGACGAGACCGAGATGAAGCACATGCTGCAGGACAGCTACGCCTCCGGCCAGCACCTGCTCTCCCTGCTCAACGACATCCTGGATCTCGCCAAGATCGAGAGCGGCCGCATGGAAGTGCAGGTGGAGTCCTTCAGCCTGCCCGTGCTCATCGAGGAGGTGAAGCCCATCGCCGAGGCCTACCCCCGCAACGAGGGCGTGGCCCTGAACTGGCCCGTCTTCGAGGCGGACACGCCGGAAGTGATGATGGATCCGGGGCGCCTCAAGCAGGTGCTCCTGAACCTCCTCTCCAACGCACTCAAGTTCACCAAGGATGGCTCCGTGACCCTCAAGGTGGAGCGGGGCGTGGGGACCATGACCCTCTCCGTGGTGGACACGGGCATCGGCGTGAGCCCCGAGGGGCAGAAGCGCCTCTTCCAGAAGTTCGCCCAGGCCGAGGGCGGCCACGCCCGGGAGTTCGGCGGCACGGGCCTGGGCCTCGTCATCTGCAAGCACCTCATGGAGCTCATGGGGGGCACCATCAGCCTCTTCAGCGAAGGGCAGGGCCACGGCAGCACGCTGAGCGTGACGGTGAAGATCGCGTAGGCGCCGTTTCCGGCGCCTGCTTTCAGCTCGGAGCTTTCAGCTCTCAGCGTTCAGCGTTCAGCTTCAAGAGGAGTGCGGAGAGCATGCGTTTGACTTCCTGAACGGAGGTTTCCAGGGGCTGGTGCCGGGAGGCGGAGATCAGCTCGAGCTCGTGCGAGATCAATAGGCTGTATTCGAGTTCCGATGCCGAACCCATGGCGATTTGAACGAAGCGCTTCATGTCCGCATCGCTACCGCGCCCACAAGCTTCCGCGAGATTCATGGGAATCGATACGGCGGCTCGCCGCATCTGGCTGGTGAGGCCAAAGGCTTCGGATCTGGGGTACTTCTCCGTCACTTTGTAAACCTCAAGGGCGAGCCGGTGGGCCTTCTCCCATACCTTGAGTTTCCTGAAGTCCTTCATCCATCCTCCCGGTGGGTCGGAGTCCAATCTTCGCTGAAAGCTGACCGCTGAAAGCTGACCGCTATACTGATCCCCACGGAGTTGATATGGCCCGAAAAGAATTCCTCCCCTTCACCCGCCCCATGGTCGGCCCGGAGGAGATCGAGGAGATGATCGATTCGATCAACTCCGGCTGGATCACCACGGGGCCCAAGTCGGCGAAGTTCGAGGAGGCGCTCTGCGCCTACAACGGCGTGAAGCACTGCCTGGCCATGAACAGCGCCACCACGGCCCAGGAGATCACCATGCAGGTGATGGGCCTGCAGCCCGGCGACGAGGTGATCACCACGGGCCTCACCTGGGTGAGCACGCTCTCCACCGTGATCCTCCAGGGCGGCGTGCCCGTGCTGGTGGACATCGATCCCAAGACCCTGAACCTCGATCCCGCGAAGCTCGAAGCCGCCATTACCCCCCGCACCAAGGGCATCATCCCCGTGCACCTCACGGGCCTGCCCGTGGACATGGATGCCGTGTGGGCCGTGGCCCGGAAGCACGGCCTCTGGGTCATCGAGGATGCGGCCCAGGCCATGGGCGCCCACTACAAGGGCAAGAAGATCGGCAGCGACCCCCGCTCCGTGATGAGCGTGTACAGCTTCCACCCGAACAAGAACATGACCACCGGCGAGGGCGGCGCCATCGCCCTCCACGACGACCAGTACGTGAGCCGCATCCAGCGGCTGCGCTTCCACGGCATCGAGCGCGACGCCTGGAAGCGGCAGTCCAAGGAGGGCAGCGTCCACATCGATGTGATGGAGCCCGCCCGCAAGGCCAACTTCATGGACCTCCAGGCCGCCATGGGCCTCCACCAGATCAAGAAGCTGGATGGCTTCAACGCCCGCCGCGGGGAGCTCTTCCACCGCTACCTCGACCTCATGAAGGACATGGACGAGGTCATGCTGCCCTGGGAGGGGAACGCCGACCTGGGCCACTGCTTCCACCTCTTCGTGCTGCGCATCCACCCTGATAAGGCCGGCCTCGACCGCGACGCCTTCGTCACCGAGCTCAAGGCCCGCAACATCGGCACGGGCATCCACTACAAGCCCAGCCACCAGCACACCTACTATCGGGACTTCTACGCGAAGCACCCGCAGGGGATGCCCAAGGACGGCCTGCCCCACACCGACTGGAGCGGCGACCGCCTCTGCTCCATCCCCCTCTGGCCCGGCCTCACCGAGGCGGATCAGGACCAGGTGGTGGCCGAGATCAAGGATGTGATCGCCAAGGCCAAGGTGAAAGTGACGGTGGGGTAACCTCCCCACGGCCCGATCCAGCCGGAGGAACCCGGTGGGTTCCCCCGGCGGTGATCGCCCCTAGTTCACCTCGGGTTCCACCGCCTTCCGGCGGTAGAGGTCCATCACGGCGAGGGCGTAGGTGCGGGCCTCTTCGGTGGGCGCGATCCCCTCAGCCCGGTCGAGCCGTTCGGGCCCCGCGTTGTAAGCCATCACGGCCATGGCCGTGTTGCCCTGATAGCGGTCCAGGAGGAACCGCAAGAACTTCGTGCCCGCGCGGAGGTTCTCCTGGAGGTCTTCGGGGTGGGCCACGCCCATCTTCGCGGCGGTGGCCGGGAGCATCTGCATCAGCCCCACGGCGCCCATGGCGCTGCGGGCCTTCGGGTTGAAGCGGCTCTCCACCTGGATGAGGGCCCGGACCAGGTGGGGATCGAGGCCTTCGGCCTTCGCGGCGGCATCGGCGAGGCGGACCAGATCGGCGGGTGCCTGGACGAGGGGCGCGGGGGCCTGGAGGCGGGGGGCCGCCAGCAGGGTGGCACTGCCCAGGAGCAGTGCGGCCGTGAGGGTGGTGAGCAGGGAGGGCGCGGTGGCCTTTCCGAGCAGGTGCGGGAGGCGTTGGGTCAAGGGAGCTCCTTGGGCCGCAGGGGCGGCCAGGGGAGGACGCAGGTCCTCCAGTTGGAGAAGGGCCCGGGCGATGGTGCGGGCATCGCCGCAGGCGGCCGCGGCGGCCTCATCACAGGCCCGCTCCCGCTCAAGACGGGCCTGGGAGGAGATCCACCGGGCGAGGGGGTGGTGGAAGAGGAGGAGGTCGATGCCGGACTGGAGGCCGTTGAAGGCGAAGTCCCAGCGGCGCAGGTGGGCGAACTCGTGGGCGAGGAGCGCCTCCAGGGCGGGGAGGTCCATGGCGGCGAGGCAGGGGGCGGGCAGCACCACCACGGTCCTCAGCACGCCATAGCAGAAGGGGCTCGCCGCCGCCTGGAGCACCCGCAGCTCCGGCAGGGCCAGGCCCATGCGGCGCGCGAGGTCCCGACCGAGGGCCTGGACGGCCTCCGGTGCGGGGGTGGTGCGTCCCTTCACCCGGGCCAGCCAGATCCAGCCCCCGGCCTGCCGGGTCCCCAGGAGGAGCACCCCGAGGGCCCAGGCGGCTCCGAGCCAGGGCAGGGCGCCGGGGAAGCGGGAGGGGAACGGGGGTGCAGGCGCCGGGCTCACCCCGGGCAGCGGGGCCAGTGCCCGGGCGACCACGCGCTGGGTGCGCTCGGTCCGGTGGTCCCGGAAGGTCTGGAGGGGCCAGGCCAGGGCCAGCAGCAGGGCACCGTAGGCGAGCAGGTGACGCAGGCGCGGGGAAGCCCGATGCAGCAGGGTGAGCGCGCTCCACAGGAGGGCCGCCACCAGGGTGACCTGCCACAGGGAGTGGAGGAGGGCATGGCCGAGGTCCGCGGCCAGCCCCTGAAGCCAGAGGGCGCTCATCGGGGGTCCGCCTCGAGCAGGGCGCGGAGGTCGGCCTTCTCCTGGGCGCTGAGGTGGCGGCCCTGGAGGGCCATCTGCACCAGCTCCCCGGCGCTGCCCGCGAAGACGCGATCCACGAAGTCCCCCACGAGGGCCTTCTGGGTGCGCCCCTTGGCCTCCGTGGGCCGGTAGGTGTGGGCCTTCTCGGAGTCGTCCCGCTGGAGCAGGCCCTTCTCCAACATGGTCTGCATCATCTTCAGGACCGTGGTGTAGCCCAGCTCCCGGTCCCGCCCCATTTCCTCGATGAGGTACAGGTGCACCTGCTTGACCGTGGCGGGGCCCAGGCTCCAGAGGGCCCGGAGGATGGCCAGCTCGGTTTCGGTGGGTTTGGGGAGGGGGCTCATGGGGTTCCCTGATGTACGAAAAAAAATGTACGACAAAAAGTGTACATGTCAACCCACCCTGCTTCGTCCGCTTCAGCCTGGCCGTGCGGGGCCCCTCCCGGCAACCTCAACCGGCCCTCCACCCCATCCTGGGCGGCGGGACCGTTGGAAGCGGAGAGGGTCTACCGCTCCACCGCCCCCATCAGCCCGCAGCGCCCCGCCTCGCCAGCCAGAGGGTCGTGGGGTACTCGCCGGCCACGGCGACGCAGAGGCTGGGGCCGGCGCACTTGGTGGGGGTGCTGCGGTTCTGCCCTTCCCGGGCATCCACGGTGAACCATGCCGTGAGGAGCGTGAACCCGCCCCACATGAGCGTGGAGAAGATCCCGCAGATGAGGAAGGTGGGGAGGAACGCGTGGGTGAGGCCGGTGAGGCGCAGCAGGAGCGCGAGGGCGGTGCCCAGGGCCGTGGCCTTGGCCTGGATCCGGAGGGGGTTGGGAAGCGTGGCAGCGCTGCCCAGGATGCCATCTCGGACGGAGTGTGCCTCACTATCTCCGTCCCAGGACCTGCCTGGATGAGCATCGTTCTGGTCAGCCGATGGATTTGAGGAATCGGACCGGAAGGCTTGGGGGACGGACTCCCTGCACTCCTCCCAGTGGTGAAAGGTGATGGGGTATGAATCAACGCGGCAGGGGTAGACACCCGGAGGCGCATTCCCTCCGATTAAGTGATAGCCTCCTGGGTGCCATTCCCTGAAAACTCATCTGGAACGAGGAAGGAAGGCCTTCGATTGAACTTCAAATATTTAACTCTATTTGACCAAGGTTTATTGGCCGTACCGGGGTGGGATTTTTGGCATGAAGAAGGAATCTTCATATGTGGAGATCTTAAAATTGGATTATTAGAAGTTGTTCAAGTTGAACTGATTTTAGAACTCCCTGAATATCCTCAGAAATTCATGTGGAAAGTATTATTCTGCAATAAAGTTCAAAACAATAAAAAACCAGGGATCCCTCTATATACCGGAGTTTTGAAATGATTAAAATAATTTTCTTTATCCTTTATGCTTTCACCGCTGCTACTGGTCGTTTGTTCGCGGAAGATATAGTTTCTTTAGACGGGAATTTCAAGATTCATGTCTCGGAGAAGGTTCAAACATTATTCTCTTTAAATTTGCGGGGTGTTTCAGGCAGTCTCCCCCAAAAAGCGACCTACTCAAATGTACTAATTAATTCTTTAAAGATCAGATTTGACTTTGTAGGGCTCAATCCAGATTTATCAAGACTGGGAGAACTTATTGAGAATCGCGCACTGCCAGACGGGTTGAATTTCCCAGGCGGGGTGAAAATTAAAAAAATTAATAACTATTGGATAATTTCAGATATTTAAATTCAATCAATATTGAAAAAATCGAAATTCAAATTCCAGATTTTACATTTATAAAAAGATTCTCAGGAATTAAAGCTCCAAGCCCAAAATCCCTTGATGAATGTATTCAATATCTTCAAAAAGATGTAAATGCTAATTATAATTCATTTAAAGAAAATCCATCTGGATACTTGTCGGTTGTTTTTATGAATGAGTATTGGGTTTGGTTCTGGAATGACCTAAATCTCAGGCTCGAGCTTCAATCGGCAATGGGTATACAAAAGAAGGGAGAGCGCAAAATTTTACCCTTGTCTGTCGATGAAATTTCGCAATTCTTCGTAAAGAAAATTCTCAAAAAACGACCCAATCGGAAGTAATAACTGATATATCGATCGGCCTTTAGGTGAGTTTTATTTGAGGGCGAGTAAGCGCCTTATTTTTATTCTAAATAAAGTCGTTTTATCAAGCATTTTGCCTTAATTTCTTGCATTGTTGGCCCCGGAGAACCGCACCTAGGCCTACCTTGGATCATTTTGTTGAAGTATAAGGATTTAGGAGCAGATCGGGGGTCTGCCCTAGGGCATTGGCCAGGGCAAATGGTTCCACTTCGGCCTACCGCTCCACCAGCCCCATCAGCCCGCACCGCCCCAGCCCCGCCAGCCACAGGGCCGCGGTGTACTCGCCGGCCACGGCGACGCAGAGGCTGTGGTGGGCGTACTTGGTGGGGGTGCTGAGGGTCTGGGCCTGGGGGTCCCAGCGGCCGTGGGCGAAGGTGCGCAGGAAGATGCCCTCCGCGCCGGCGGTGGCGCCGGGGGCGGCCTGGGCCCAGATCACCACGCCCCGGGCATCCCCGCTCAGGGCGAAGGCGTGGGCCTTGCCGGAGGCCATGTCCCCTTCCAGCGGTTCCGGGGCCGCGGCCCACTTGCCCCCCTGGAAGGCCCGGGAGAAGAGGCGGGCGTTGCCCGCGGTCTCGCTCTGGCGCCACACGGCGAGCCCGGCCCCGCGCCGGTCCATGCCCACCTGGGGGAGGCTCACCTCCTGGGCGGAGGCCAGGCGGTGGGGGCCGTGCCAGGCGTAGGTGGCGGCGCTGAACACGCAGGCGTCCAGGGCCGTGCGGGGCCCCTCGCTGCTGAGGTAGAGGAGGATGGCGTTGCCGTGGTCGTCGGTGGTGAGGTCCAGGCTGCGGGCCAGGGCGGGGGCGATGCCCACGGGCCGGTCGCTCCAGATGCGCTCCTTCCCGAAGTAGTGGGAGGCCACCAGGCCTTCGTAGCCGCCGCCGTGATGGTTCCACACGGCCAGGGCCGAGCCCTTGGGCTCCGGGGCCAGGACCAGGGGCGTGGGCTGGTCCAGGGGGCCGTCGAGCCGCGTGGGGGTGGGGTCCCAGAGGTCGAGGTTCCGGTTGTAGGTGAGGGCCTCCACCAGGTGCCCCTCGGGGGTGCGGCGCACCCAGGCCAGCACGGCGTCGCCCCGGCGGTCCACCTCCCCCTGGAGGGTGGTGACTTCATCCACGAGGGTGGCCACGGTGACCGACTCCCCGGCCAGGCTCTCGGTGAGGAAGCGGGCCAGGATGCGGGTGGAGCGGCCCTCGCGCACGGTCCAGACCGCCAGCAGGGCCTCCTCCGAGCGGAGCAGGATGGGGTTGCCGACCTGGGCGCCGGGGTGGGCCTGGAGCTCCACGGCCTCCTCGGGTTCGCCCCTGGCGAAGAAGCGGATGGCCTTGATGGAGGTGTCGGCGCGCCACAGGGCCGTGGCCCGCCCCCGGGCGTCCACCGCGAGGGCGGGGGCCTGGAAGGGACCCTGGTCCAGCAGGCGGGGCGCGCGGCGGACCGGGGCCGCCGGAGCCGCCTCCTTGCCCGCCAACAGCTTCTTCAGGGAGTCAAACACCATGCTTCCACCCTACCAGTGACGGGGACGGGGGCTCAGAGCCCCAGCCGCTGCTTGAGGCTGTGGGCGGCGGAGCGGCTGGCCTCCAGCTCCAGGCCCTCGGCCACCAGCACGGCCCGGCGGCCGCTGGGCAGGCTGCGGATGCCCAGCACCGCCTCGGGGCGGAGCAGCAGGTGCCGCTGGATGCGCATGAGGCCCGTGCCGGGGAAGGCCTGCTCCACCTCGGTGAGGCTCACCCAGGTGGTGCGGAACTTCTGCTTGCCGGCGTGAACCCACACCACCTGGTCGATGACCTCGAAGTGGCTCACCCGCTTCAGTTCCAGCAGGAGCTTGCCCTCGCCGGCCTTTACGGGGAAGCGGATGTTGCTGGGCGGCAGCAGGGCCTTCAGCTCGCTGCCGCTGCGCCGCGGCACCTGGTTCCCCTGGAGCCGGGCCAGGGTCTTGTCGAGCCGCTCGGCGGTGACGGGCTTCACCAGGAAATCCATCGCCGCGTGCTCGAAGGCCTGCACCGCGTACTCGGCGTTGGCGGTGACGAAGACGATGGCCGGGGGGTTCTCCAGCTCCGCGAGCACCTCGATGCCCGTGAGGCTGGGCATGTGGATGTCCAGGAAGAGGGCATCCAGGGCCGGATCCTCCTTCATCCACTCCAGCAGGGCGTGGCCATCCTCCAGCTCCTTCACGACCTCGCACCCGGCCTCCCTCAGCAGGCGGCCGAGGCGGTTCAGGGCGACGGGTTCATCATCGGCGAGGGCGACACGGAGGGGCATGGGCGGCAACGGGAAGGGTGGGGGACGCGATTCTTTGCCAGCCTAACCCCAGGGGCCTGAATAGGAAATACCTTGCCTTTTGCGAACGGCGCCGGCCGAGCAAGCCAAGGCGGCCGACCTGAGGTGGATCGGGAATCCACGAAGGGAGGCCAACGCAGGATTGCGACCGCCGCCGCCCTTCGCCCGAAGGGTTGCCCCCTCTTCGCCCCACCAGCTGTGTCGAGCCGCTTGCCCGATGGACGCCCATCGCGCTGCGCGCCTCTCCTTGCTGGACGGGGCGAATAGGGGGCAACAAAAGGCAAGCTATTTCCTATTCAGGCCCCAGGCCCGTGATAATCCAGGAACCATGATCCGGCCTTGGCTGAAAGGTTCGTTGGCCCTGATCGCAGGGTGGGGGGCGCTGGTGGGCGCCCTCCCGACGACGCTCCGGGCCCAGGGGCTGGGCACGCACGCCTTCCAGGGCTACGGCAGCGAGCAGGGGCTTTCCAGCCTGGCGGTCACGGCCCTGGCCCAGGATCGCCAGGGGTTCCTGTGGGTGGGCACGGATGAGGGGCTCTTCCGCTTCGATGGGCGCCGCTTCCGGGCCTTCGGGGAGGCCCAGGGGCTCCGGGGCCCGGTCACCGAATTGAGGGCCGCCCGGGATGGGGGCCTGTGGGTGGGCACGCAGCGGGGGCTGCTGCACTGGAACGGCCGCGCGCTGGTGGCCCTCGGAGCCGCCCGGGGGCTACCGGAGGTGCCGGTGGAAGCCCTCTGGGAGGATCTCCGGGGGCAGGTCTGGGTGGGCACCGCCACGGGCTGCCACCGGGGCACCGCCGAGGGCCCCTTCACCGAGGTGGAGGGATGGCCCGGGGGGGTGACGGCCTTCGGTCCCGGGCGGGAGGGCGAGGCCTTCTGGGCCGCCACGGCGACCGGCCTGGCCCGCGTGACCTTTGACGAGGGGGGGCGCCCGCGGTGGACCACCCGGCCCCTCCCGGGCCGCGGCCCCGCCGAGGCCATCCAGGGCCTGGTGGAGGATGGGGCCGGCCGCATCTGGGCCCGCTCCCGCCGGAGCCTCCTGCGCATCGCGCCATCGGGGGCGGTGGAGGACCTGGGCAATCGCCTGCCCGCCCCCCCCGCCGCCCGGGCCGAGCTGTTCCTGGATTTCCGGGGGCGGATCTGGATCCCCACCGCGGCGGGCGTGGTGCAGGTGGAGGGGGACCAGTGGCTGCCCCTGCGCCTGGAACAGGGCCGCTCCAATGCCGCGGCCCGGGCGGTGCTGGTGGATCGCGAAGGGGTGGTCTGGGTGGCGGGGGAGGATCTCTTCCGGGTGCTGGGCGGAGAGGCCTGGACCTCCTACCGCAGTGCCCAGGGACTGCCGGGCTACGAGGTGGGGAGCCTCCTCCGGGATGCCAACGGCGTCCTCTGGGCGGGCACGCCGCACGGGGTCGCGAAGGGTAATCCCGCCGGCTGGGAGGCACTGCCCCCCACCGCCTCCATGGGCATCCAGGTCATGGCCAAGGCCCCCGATGGCCGCATCTGGGGCGGGGGCCGACCGGGCCAACAGCTCTGCTGGTGGGATCCCGGCACCCGGGCCTTCGGCGTGCAGAAGGTGGCCCGGCTCGGGGAGGTGGATGACACCGTGTCCGCCCTCCTCTTCGATGGGGCGGGCACCCTCTGGGTGGGCACCCTGGAGCGGGGGCTCTACAAGGTCTCCGGCGTGGCCACGGGCCTGCAGGCCCAGCCCGTGCCGCTGCCCCCCCAGGGCCGCAGCGATGGCCGGGTCTCCGCGCTCCTGCTGGACCTCCTGGGGCGGGTGTGGGTGGGAAGCAACGAAGGGCTCTGCGTGCTGATGGATGGCTCCTGGCGACGCTTCGGCCCCGAGGAGGGCCTGCCTTCCTCGGAGGTCCGGGCCCTGGCCCGGGGACGGGACGGTTCCGTGTGGGTGGCCTTCAAGGGGAGCCTCAAGGTCTTCCGGGTGAAGGTCTGGGAAGCCCTGGAGGTGCTGGAGCGGGTGGATCTGGGCGCGGGACTCCCCCCGGGTCAGGTGGTGAGCCTGGCGGAGGATCCCGCGGGAACCCTGTGGGCGGGGAGCAACCTCGGCGTGTTCCGGTGGGATGGGCAGCACCTCTCCCGCCAGGGGCGCGGCGAGGGCCTCCCGGGGGACGACTGCCTGCCCGGGGCCCTCTGGATGGACCGCAACGGCGACGTGTGGGTGGGCACCCGCGGCGGTCTCGCCCACTTCAAGGCCGCGGCGGCCCCGCCCCAGGGCCCGCCGCCGCGGGCGGTGATCACGGAGGCCCGCTTCGGAGGGCGGCCCTTCGACCTCCTCCCCGGGAGCGCCCTGGAGGTGAAGGGGGGCAGCAGCCCCGCGGAGTTCACCTTCTCCGCCCTGAACTTCCGGAATCCCACGGGCCTCACCTTCGAAGTGCGCCTGCGGGGGGCCGAGGACTGGCATCCCGTGAACGGCCCGGTGACCTATCCGGGCCTGTGGCCGGGACGGTACGTCCTGGAGGCCCGGGCAAGGGAAGGCGATGGCGTATGGGGGGACGTGGCCACCCTGGCGTTCCGCATCGTGCCCGCCTGGTACCAGACCTGGACCTTCCGGGGCGTGATGCTCCTGCTGGTGGTGGGGATGGCCTACCGCACCTGGCTCTGGCGCCTGGCCACGCTGGAGCGGCGCACCCACGAGCTGCGCCGCGTGGTGGAGGCCCGCACCCAGGACCTGCAGGCGGCGCTGCGGGAGGCGGAGGCGGCCACGCGCACCAAGGGCGACTTCCTCGCCACCATGAGCCACGAGATCCGCACGCCCATGAACGCCATCATCGGGCTCACCAACATGCTCCTGGAGACGCCCCTGCGCCCCGAGCAGCGGGAGCACGCCACGGCCGTGCGCAAGAGCGCCAAGGCCCTGCTGGGGATCCTCAACGATGTGCTCGACTTCTCCAAGCTGGAGGCGGAAAAGCTGGTGATCCACACCTCCCCCATGGATCTGCGGGAGGTGCTGGAGGAGACCCTGGACCTCCTGGCCGTGCAGGCCCAGGAGAAGGGGATCTCCCTGCTGCTGCGCTACCCGCCGGGGCTGGCGCGGGACTTCCAGGGGGATGCGGATCGCATCCGCCAGGTGGTGCTGAACCTCGTGGGCAATGCCATCAAGTTCACGGAGTCGGGCTACGTGCGCGTGTCCGTGCAGCAGGTCCCGGGCCCGGCCGGAGGGGCCCCTGAGATGGAGGTGGCCGTGCAGGACACGGGCATCGGCATCTCCGAGGAGCAGCAGCGCAAACTGTTCGAGAAGTTCCAGCAGGCCGACAGCGGCATCGCCCGGCGCTTCGGCGGCACGGGCCTGGGCCTCGCCATCTGCCGCAAGCTGGTGCTGCGAATGGGTGGCCACATCGGCCTGGAGAGCCGGGAAGGCGTGGGCAGCCGCTTCTGGTTCAGCCTGCCCCTCACCCCCGGGCTGCCCGGGGATGAGCCCCTGCCGGGCACCTGGGAGGGCCTGCGCGTGCTCGTGGTGGACCCGCTGCCCGCCAGCCGGGACCTGCTCACGGAGCTGCTGGATGGGTGGCGGGTGGAGCATGCCGCCTGCGCCACGCCCGCCGAGGCCTGGGACCTGATGGCCGCCCAGCGGCGGACCAAGCGGCCCTACCACCTGGTGCTCGTGGATGCGGCCCTGGATCAATCCGCGGTGCTCTCCAGCGGGCAAGGACCGGAGGCCGTGATCCCCCTGCTCCCCGTGCACCAGCCCCTGGACATCCAGGCCCTGCGCACCCATGGCTTCCGGGGCGTGCTGCACAAGCCGGTCTATGCCTTCGCGCTCCAGGAGCTCCTCCACGGCGGTCTCATGGTGCTGGAGGGTCATGCCCCCGGCTGGCTCTCGGGCGAGGAGGATGAGATCACCGCCGTGCATGGGGCGGAATCCACCGGGGCCAGCCCCTTCCGGGCGCTGCTGGTGGAGGACAACCCCCTGAACCAGAAGGTGGCCCGCCACAACCTCGAGGCCCTGGGCGCCGAGGTGACCCTGGCCGACAACGGGCGTGTGGCCGTGGAGCTGGCCCGCCTGCGTCCCTACGATGTGGTGCTCATGGACGCCCAGATGCCGGGCATGGATGGCGTGCAGGCGGCCCAGGCCATCCGGCGCCTGGAGGGCCAGCAGGGCCGCCCCCGCATGCCCATCGTGGCCATGACCGCCCACGCGCTCCAGGGGGATCGGGAGCGCTTCCTGGCGGCGGGCATGGATGGCTACCTCGCCAAGCCCTTCGAGAAGGAGGAGCTGGCGGCGGTGCTGCGGCCCATCCTGGCCGCCCGCCTGCCCGAGGCGGAGCTCTCCCTGGTCACGGTGCCCGACCTCCCGGCTCCCGCCTCCACGGGGCCCCTGGATCGGGGCAAGCTCCTGAAGGCCAATCCCGACCCGGCCTCCCTCCAGGAGCTCATCGACCTCTTCCGCCGCCACGCCCCCCTGCGCCTGCACCAGCTGCGCCCGGCCCTGGAGGCCCGGGATGCGGAAGTCCTCCGGGGTGCGGCCCATGCCCTGAAGGGCTCCTGCGCCTACCTCTACGCCGAGCGGCTCACCCACCTCTGCGGCGAGCTGGAGGAGGCCGCCGCCCTGGCCAACTTCCATGCGGCGGGCTCGGTGCTGCTGGACCTGGAGCAGGCCTACGCCGAGGTGGAGGAGGCGCTGCGGGACCTCGAGCCCGCCCAGGGGTGATCGGCCTACACCCGCTCGTGGGGCAGGGTGGGCAAGGGGGCGTAGAGCGTGCTGCGGGGATCCACGAAGGAGAAGTTGCTGACGCGCCCGGTGTAGGCGCAGGCGTACTGGTGGATCTGATCGGCGAAGCGCGTCTGCTCGTAGCCATCCCGGAAGATGGGCCCCCACAGGGGGCTGAAGGCGGCTTCCACCGCGCGGTTCAGGGCGGCCACCTCCGTGGCGCAGGCGCGGGCCTTGGTCATGTGGGCCTCCGCCTCGGCGGCGAGGTTGGTCATCTCCCGGTCCAGGGCGGTGAGGGCCTCCGGGCTGGCCTTGGCGGCCAGGGCGTGGCGGCGGTGCCGCTTCCCTTCCACCAGGTCGCTGAGCATGGCCGCCTTGCGCAGGTTCCGACGGCGCTGGGCCTCGAGGCGGAGGATCTCCCGCAGCTCCGGCCCCTTCTGCTCCAGCAGCTCCAGCTCCCGCTCCAGCTCGGGTACGAGCAGCATGGTGCGCCAGGAGGCGGTCTTCTTGCTGCGGAGCACATCCCCGTAGATGTGATCCCCCACGTAGAGGATGTCCTCGCCGCCCGCGTGGAGCTTGTCCTCCAGCCAGGTGGCGTGGCCACCCGTGAAGGCGTGGCCGCAGCCCGGCACCGGCTCGGGCGCCGTGCCCTCGGTGTAGAAGAGGGGCTTGCGGGCCTGCACCACGATGAGGTCGAAGTGGTCCATCCACCGGGGGTGGACTTCATCGTGGCCCTCGAGCATGTGGGAGAGCACCCCGTCGGTGAAGCTCCACTCGCTGTTGGTGAGCAGGAAGACCTTCTTGCCGCCCCGGCGGAGGCGCTCCAGGGCCGGGCCCAGCTGGGGATCCTTCGGGATGAAGAAGTCCCGGTGGGCGAGGATCTCGGCCTTCATGTCGCCCTGCCGGTGGGCGGTGTCGATGGCCCACCGCACATCGTGGAAGAGGGACATGGTGGTCTTCCCCGGCAGCTTGCCCGCATCCAGGGCCTCGACCAGCTGGGCATAGAGGCCGCACTCGCTGATCTCGAAGAGGGTGTCGATGCTGCGGAACCCCAGGGCGGACACGGAGAGGCGGCGTTTGCCGTAGATCGCCTCGATCTCGGCGGGCTCCAGCATCCGCCGCCCGTGGGCGGCCCGCACCACCTGGCGATCCGCCGCGAGCTTGAGCAGGTTGCCGTGCTCCCCATCGAGGATCAGGCCCCGCACGGCGAAGGCCGGATCGTAGTGGGCCTCCAGCAGGAACATGGGGTAGTCCTTCTCCCGCACCAGGAACCTCAGGGCCTTGCGGAAGGCGAGCGCATCGATCTCCGGGCTGCGGTAGCGGGCCAGGGTGTAGTCCATGTCGAAGCCCACGGCCTTCACCTCCCCGAAGGGCAGGTCCCGGAGGGCGAACACCTTGTGGGAGGGCGACAGCCGATCGGGATCCCCCTGGTCCCAGGAGCGGGGGATGGCCAGCAGGGAGGGTGCCACGGTCTTCATGCTTCCAGGCTAATCGGGATGAAGCCGGGCGGGGTTGAGCGGGGCGGGGTGGACGGCCTGCGTATGATGGGAGGACTCCATCTCCGAGGTGATCGTGCGTCCTGCCCCATGGGTGTGCCTCGTGGCAACGCTTCCGGCGCTGGCCCAGAGTACGGGCGTCACCACCGCCGACCTCCAGGGCGCCATCCTGGATGGGGTGACCCATCGCCCCGTCGGGGGGGCCGCAGTGCGCCTGCGGCGCCTGGCCACGGGCGCCGTGGTCACTCAGACCGCCGATGCCGCCGGCGCCTTCCACCTGCGCCTGCTCCCGGTGGGCCGCTACGAGCTGGAGGTCGCCGCCCCAGGTTACGCACCGCGGCGCATGCCCGAGCTGGAGCTCCACCTGGGCGCGACGCGCGCGGTGGAGGTGGTGCTCCCGCCCATCGCCGAGGCCGCGGTGACGGTGGAATCGACCCACCCCCTGCTCGATCCCGCCAACACCCAGGTCGCGGCCCTGGTGGACCAGCAGGCCATCCAGAACCTGCCCATCAACCGCCGCACCTACCAGGACTTCAGCCTGACGACCCCCCTGGTGACGACGGGGAACCCCGCCGTGGCCAATCCCGGCTCCGGCAGCTCCAACCTCGTCTTCGCCGGGATCACCCCCCGGCAGAACAACTTCCTCGTGGATGGCCTGGACAACAACGACCTGGGCGGCGGCGCCGTGCGCCAGACGTTCAGCCAGGAGGCGATCCAGGAGTTCCAGGTGATCACCGATGGCTTCTCGGCGGAGTTCGGCCGGGCCGCCGGGGGCGTGCTGAACATCGTGACCAAGGCCGGCGGCAACGAGGTGCAGGGCTCAACCTTCTTCTTCGAGCGCCCGGGCAGCCTGGATGCCCGGGCCCCGCAGGGCACCGGCACCCGGGACTACCGGCAGCACCAGTACGGGGCCTCCCTGGGTGGGCCGATCCTCAAGGACCGGCTGTTCTACTTCGTGGCGGTGGAGCGGATGGAGGCCCGGGATGAAAACCAGGTCACCCTGGACCCAGCCACCCTGGCGGCCCTGGGGGCGGGCGGCTTCCCGAACCCCGGCGGTGCCCAGGGCTTCACCCAGCGGGACAGCTCCGCCTTCCTCCGCTTGGATTACGACCAGAGCGCCAGCAGCCGCTGGACCTTCCGCTTCAACCTGGGCAGTGCGGAGGATGGCAACCAGATCCCCTGGGGCGGGCTCACGGCCCGCAGCGCGGGCGGCGCCCGGC
The DNA here is from genome assembly GCA_044229665.1 of Holophagaceae bacterium. Lineage (GTDB taxonomy): Bacteria > Acidobacteriota > Holophagae > Holophagales > Holophagaceae > JAFDVN01. The sequence goes on along the minus strand of JBGASN010000020.1, from coordinate 13,717 downwards.
GCACCACGGACCGGGGCTACGCCCTGGCCCACCAGTGGACCCCCAGCGCCACCCTCCTGAACGACTTCCGTCTCCTGTACGGCGTGCGGAGCAACGCCTTCGAATCGCTGGATGACACGGGCGGCGTGGGCGTCCAGATCCTGGGCACGGCCACGGTGGGCACGAGCCGCCTCACCCCCCAGGACAGCCACGTCACCTACCGCCACCTGGCGGACACGGTGACCCTGCTGGCGGGCAACCACACCGTGAAGGCCGGGGTGGACCTGCTCGCCTCCGTGAACGAGGCCACGGTGCCCCAGAACTTCGCGGGGCTCCACATCTTCGCGGCCCTGCCCACCCTGGGCCTGCCCACCTCCCTCCTGGCCTTCCAGGTGGGCGTGCCCGCGGCCTTCGTGCAGAGCTTCGGGGATCCCCACCTGCGGTTCTCCGCCGCCTACGACAGCGCCTTCCTCCAGGAGGAGTGGCAGGCCACGCCCGCCCTGCTGCTGAAGGTGGGGCTCCGGTACGATCGCCAGCGCCTGCCGGCCTTCCCGGAGGCGCCGGCCTACCAGGCCCTGGAGAACCCACCGGCCACGGTGGATCCCACCTACGGGCCCACCCGCCTGCCGGATGGCCCCATCCCCTACTCCCAGCTCTTCCGGGCCCACCGCACCTGGAGCGATCAGCGGCTCTCCCCCCGGCTCGCCTTCAGCTGGCACCCGGACCCGGGCTGGAAGGTGAGCGGCGGGTACGGCGAGTTCGCGGGGAGCGTCCTCCTGGGGCCCCTCTACGGCACCCTGCTCTTCAACGGCAGCGCCATCCAGACCGTGATCCAGACCCTCCAGGACCCGCCGGCCCAGAGCTCCCTGGCCGCCTGGGCCCAGCCCGGCCACCGCTACGCGGCCCTGCCCACGGGCCCCCAGACCCTCACCCTGCCCGGGGAACAGGGCCTGCCCTTCACCCGCCAGGCCAACCTCGCCTTCGAGTGGACGCCGCGGCCGGATCTGCGGGTGGGCCTGGACCTGGTGCACTCCCGGGGCTACGGGTTCACCAACGCCCGGGATGTGAACGCCTACGTGGTCTATGACAACGGCGGCACCCCGGTGGTGCGCCGGCCGGACCTCCGGTTCACCAGCATCGTCCTCACCGAGGGCAGCGGCGAGAGCCGCTACCTCGCCCAGAGCCTCTCCGTCAGCTGGAAGCCCCGGGAATCCCTCAGCCTGCAGGCCAGCTACACCCACAGCAAGACGGAGGACAACTACGTCGACTTCACCTCCGACTTCAAGGCCCAGGACACCTTCGACGTGGGCAGCGAGTGGGGGCCCAGCTACCAGGATCAGACGCACCGCCTTTCGGCCAGCGGGGTGTGGCGGACCTCCTCCCAGGCGGGACCGTGGGCGCGGGACTGGACGCTGGCCTTCATCGGCCGGTTCGCCTCGGGCCGTCCTTATACCAAGGTGCTGGGCTACGACCAGAACCTCAATGGCGACGCCACCTCCGATCGGCCCGCGGGTCTGGGGCGGAACTCCGAGCGGGGGCCCAGCACCCGGAACCTGGACCTGCGCATCGCCCGCAGCTTCCCCGTGGGCGCCGCCCGTCTGGAACTGAGGGTGGAGGTCTTCAACTGCTTCAACACGACCAACGTATGGCTCGTGCAGAACGACCTGTCCGCCGCGACGCCCCCCTACGGCGCGCCCATCGCCTACGGGCCCAAGCGGCAGTTCCAGTTCGGGGCCCGTCTGACCTTCTGAAGCAGGCGGTGGTTCAAGCTTCGGGCTGGGCCAGGCCCGGCCGGGGCATGAGGGTGCGGAAGAACCGTTCCGGGCGCCGGATGCCCTGGGACCCGCACCAGGCTTCGACCTCCGCGAGGAGGCGCTCCCCCTCCCTCCCGCCGAGCCGCTGCCCGAGCAACCAGCGGGCGGCCTGGGCCTGGGGCGTGAGGAAGCAGCGCTCCAGGGCCGGGATGGCGGCCCGGAGGTGTCCCAGCGCCGCACCTTCGCGGTTCTGGAGCAGGGCCAGGCTGGCCCGGAGCTGCTCGGCCAGGGGCCAGGCATAGGGGAGTTGCTCGCGATCCAGGGCGGTGATGGCCTTCCGGGCGGCGGCCAGGTGGGCGGGACCGGCGTTCAGGGCCGAGAGGGCCCGGAGGTAGTTCCAGGTGAGGTTCAGCCCCGCCACCCTCCGGAGGCCCGAGGCCTCCACGGGGCCCGCCAGCCGGTCCAGGCGGGCCATGGCCTCGTGGGCGAGGCCCTCGTAGTTGTCCGCATCGATGCTGGTCATGAGCACGTAGAAGTCGGGCATGGTGAAGCTGCCCATGGCGCGGGACCACCCTTCCTGGGCTTCGGCCAGCTCCGCGCGGCAGCGCGCGGGGGCGTCGTCCACCAGGTGGAGCTTGGCGGCGATGGCGGCGGAGAAGTGGAGGCGGGCGAAGTCATCGCCCCGCTCCCGGGCCGCCTGCATCAAGGCGGGCACCCGACGGCGGGCCTCCTCGAAATGGCCCATGGTGAGGCGGGCCCCGAGCCCGTAGAAGTGGGCGAAGTGGATCTCGTAGACGAGGGATTGGGGGTGCGCCTCGGCGATGGCCTGGGCCTTCTCCATCCAGGGCCCCACGTCGTTCCAGCGCCCCTCGGAGCTGGCCACGATGCCCGCGGCGATGTAGGCCCGGGCCATGGCCTCGGGATCCCCCAGCCGTTCGGCGTGCGCGAGGGTGGTCTGCTGGAAGCGGGCCGTGACCTTCGCACCCGCGGCGCCCTTGGCGCTCCGGAGGGCGGTCTCCAGGGCCAGCGAGCGCGCGATGTTCAGGGGCTCCCCCGAGTCCAGGGCCATCAGGAGGTGGCGGGTCTGGAAGTCGATGCCCCGCATGGGATCCACGATGCTCAGGCCCGCGGCGGCGACCCGGCACACCTCCATCCGCAGCAGGTCCCGGCCCGGGATCTGGTGGAGCTCCCGGGGTTCGAAGCGGAGGCCCCGCAGCTGCAGCTGGGCCCGGTGGAGGAGCAGGCTGGCGAGGGCCTGCAGGCGGGTGGTGGGCCACCGGAGCCCGACGGCCCTCACCAGGGCCTTGAGCAGGGGCACGCCCTGGTCGAAGTGCCCGCTCCGGATGAAGCGGTCCGCCGCCAGGCGCCGGAGCTCCAGCGCCTCCTCGGGGGGGGCGCCCTCCACGGCCTTCAGGTAGGCGTTCCCGGCCTGGGGGCCGAAGCCCCCGTGGGCCAGGGCCTCGCCGAGCTTCACCCAGAGGGGGCGGGGGTGGGCTGCGCCCAGATCCAGGGCTTTCTGGTAGTAGCGGGCCGCCCGCTCGAAGGCCAGGGCCGCGGCGGCCCGATCGCCTGCCTGGGCTGCATAGACGGCGGCCTTCACAGGATCCCCCGCCCCCTCGTGATGGCGCATGAGGGCCTCGGGATCGAGCCGCCCCGTGGCTTCGAAGGCTCGCGCAAGGGCCCGGTGGTAGGTGGCCAGCGCCTCGGGGGCCAGGGCCCCCAGCACGGCCTCGCGGATCCGATCATGATAGGGCTCCACCAGCCGACCGGAGGTCCCGCCGAGGGTGCGCACCAGGTGACCGGCGCGCAGCACCACGAGGGGGCCATCCCCATGCAGGTCCGCGGCCTTCCGGATGAGGTGCAGCTCCAGGGGCTGGCCCGCCACGGAGATCACCTCCAGGAGGGTGCGCGCCTCGGGGGGAAGCGCCTCCACGCCCGCCAGCACGATGTGCTCCACGCCGCCGGCCGCGGGCATGTCCCGGCGCTGGGTGAAGCGGGCCAGCTGGCTGATGAAGAAGGGATTGCCCTGGGCCTCCCGAACGATGGCCATGGCCTGATCGCGCGCGGCCCGATCCTGGGTGCCCATGCACGCCAGGGCCAGGTCCCGGGCCTCCTCGGGCGGCAGCGGCCCCAGCTCGAGGGTGGCGGCGGTGAGCTTGGGCAGGATCTCCTGCAGCACCGGGGAGGTGTCCTTCTCCTCGCTCCGGAAGGCCAGGATCAGGAGGAGTGTCGGTGCATCGGGGGGTCGCAGCAGCTCCTCCAGGAGGTGCGCGCTGTCGAGGTCGCCCCACTGCAGGTCGTCGATGACCAGGATGAGGGGGTGCTGGTCTCCCAGGCGCGCCAGCAGCTCCCGCAGGGCGGCGAAGCCGCGGCGCCGGAGCTCCAGGAGGTCCGGCACGGGACCCCGGTCCTCCACGTCGAAGGCCGACACCTGGCGCAGCACGGGGAACAACCGGGTCAGGGCCTGGGGATTGCGGGGCAGGAGGGCCCTCACCTCCGCCTCGGGGAGGTGGACCAGGTGGTTGCTCAGGGCGTCCACAAGGCTGTCCAGGGCCTTGAAGGGCACGGACTCCTGCTCGTAGCAGCGCCCCGTGAGCAACACGGCGCCCCGGTCGCGCCGGTGGACCTCCCGCAGGAAGCGGCGCAGCAGGTGGCTCTTCCCCATGCCGGAGCTGCCATGCAGGGCCAGGGTGTGGGGCCGGCCCTCCTGCAGACCCTTGAAGGCCATCAGTAGCTCCGCGAGCTCCCACTCCCGCCCCCGTTGGAGGGCCGGCATGGGCTCATAGGGTGCGGGTACCGGGGCCGTGCCCAGCCGCTGGAGCACTTCGGCGCCGCTGGGCCGGTAGGCCGGCCGGCGCTCCAGGAGGTCCATGCAGAGCTGGACGAGGTCCTTCGGGAGGTCCGGCACCAGGCGGTCCGGCGGTTCGGGGGGTTCCAGCTGCTTGACCAGGATCTGTTCGAGGGTGGCCCCGCGGAAGGGGCGCACTCCGGTGAGGGCCTCGTAGAGCACCACGCCCACGCTGTACCAATCGCTGGCTTCGGCGACGGCGTCCCCGCAGGCCTGCTCCGGCGACATGTAGGAGGGGGTGCCGAAGACCCGGGCGCCCTGGGCGCCGGAGTGCTCCGGACCCAGCTCCATCACGAGGCCGAAGTCCAGGATCACCACCCGGCCATCCCGATCCACCATGACGTTGCCGGGCTTGAGGTCCCGGTGGAGCTTGCCCGCCCGGTGGAGGGCGCTCAGTCCCTCAGCCAGCTGCCGCAGGGCGGAGCGCAGCCGGGGCAGGTCCGGCGGGAGGCCCTGGGGCTCGGGGGCCGGCGCGGGGGGCTCCTCGGAGCCGGAGGGCTCCGTGGGGGGATCCGCCGCCGCCCGGGCCCCCGAGGAGGAGGGGGCTGAGGATCGATCGGGATCGGAGACCCGGGTGGGCGCCTCCGAGATGGGGGTGGCGGCCCAGGTCTTCTCCTCGGAGATGGGGGTGGAGGATCCCGAGTGCCACCCTTCGGAATCCGGGGGCCGGCGCACATAGTCGAGGAAGGACTGCCCCTCCACCAGCTCCATGGTGAAGAACCAGCGATTGCCCTCGGAAGTGAGCTCATAGAGCATCACCAGGTTGGGATGCACGAGGTCCGCCAGGGAGCGGAATTCCCGCTTGAAGAGGTAGAGCGCCTCGGGCGTGGTGTGGTGCAGGAGCTTCAGGGCCACCTTCGCCTGGCGGACCTGGTCGAAGGCCTGGTAGACGGTGCCGAATGACCCCGCACCCAAGCGGCGACCGAGCGCGAGGGTGGGGGTGCCCTCGAATACCTCCAGGTCCCGACCGGGCTCGGCCATGGGCGCTCAGGGCTCCGCGGGGGCGAAGACCCGCAGGGTGGCGGCGAGGAGGGGCACGCCCATGACGAAGGGGGAGATCACCCGGGTGGCCACGGGGTAGCCCACGAAGAGGTCGCTGAAGCAGAGCACCCCGTAGCCCAGGAGGGGCAGCATGAGGATCCCCCGGTTCGGGCGGCCCAGGGGCTTGAGCGGGATCCGGGGGGCCACGCCCCGGAAGGCCAGGGAGCAGGTGGCGCAGGTGATCACCCAGCCGATGTAGTTCTGGAAGGGGATGTTGAAGTAGGCCCCACCCTCGGTCCAGATCCAGGCCCTCACTTCACCGGCCATGAGGGGATCCATGGTGAGGTCCCAGGCCGTCATGATGAGCCCCGAGAACAGGGAGGCCGTCACCGCCCAACCGAGCCCCTTCGGGAGGTCCAGGGGGCCATCGCCGAGCAGCAGATCCGCCATGAGGTAGCAGGGGTAGAGCACCATGAAGTAGGCGCAGGGGATCACCATGGGCACGGTGTGGAACCACTTCGGGCCGAGCAGGTCGGTGTAGAAGTACGGTCCGAACACGAGCCCCGTGCGGGCGCCCACGAACTCGAACCCGAACGAGATGACGTAGGTCAGCGAGAAGAAGGCGAGGGTCTGCCGCCAGCCCAGGGTGTAGAGGCCGTGGATGAGCACCAGCACGGTGAAGATGAGCGTGGTGGTGGGGAAGGCCACCCGCTCCACGGGCGCCACCTGGTGGGTGACGTGGTAGATCTGGATGCAGAGGTGGGCCAGGAAGGCGAAGGCCATCACGGTCATCAGCAGGAGCTCGGTCCCCGCATGGGCTTCGACCTGCTGTTCGAGGTACTTCCTCATCGGGACACCTCCATCCGCTTGAGGCGCACGGCGGCCACCAGGAGGGGCGCGCCCATGGAGAAGGGGGAGATGATGCGGGTGGCCAGGGGGTAGCCGATGAACACATCCGGCAGGCCGAGGAGGCCGAAGGTGACGAGGGGCAGGGCGTTGAACCACAGGGGGTGGGATTGGTCCGGCACCGGGGCCTCGCTGCGCTCCGTGAGGCGGAGGGTGATGTTGATGATGAAGCAGGTCTCCACCCAGCTCAGGTAGTTCGCGAAGGGGATGCCGAAGTAGGGGCCGGGCTGCTCCCAGACCCAGGCCTTCACCTTGAGCACCATGTAGGGATCCACCGTGAGGTCCCAGGCGGTCATCACCAGGGCGGTGAGCAGGGCGAGGCCCAGGATCCAGGCGCCCTTGCCCCGGGTGCTCACCATCTTCCCCTCGGCGATGAGGTTCACGATGAGGTGGCTCGCGTACATGGTCGTGAACCAGCCCAGGGGGATGACCAGGGGCACGGGGCCCAGGCGCGGGCCGAGCACCGCCGTGTAGTGGTAGGGCGTGGCGAGGCCCGTGGCGATGCTGAGCGTCTCGGCCCCGAAGGAGAGCCCCACGCAGATGCCGAAGAACATCCAGGCCCGCCGCCAGCCCAGGAGGTGGCCTGCATGGAGCAGCATCGCCGTGGCCATGATGATGTTGCTCAGGATCAGGGAGGGGCGCTCCCCGGCCATGACGGCGCTGTGCCCATGCACCAGCAGACCCACGCCCACCAGTGCGGCCGCCGCGAGGCCGAACCTCCGTTCCTGTTGCCCGTTGGCCATGAAGCCCTCAAGTGGAATTTGAGCGAGTCTACCAGGGCCCTTCGACCTGGAGTCGGACCCAGGCCAACCTCATTTCAGGACAGCCTCCCCCGGCCCCGCCGCCCGCCGGATCGGGTCGTCGCCCACGCGGCTTCCCGCCCGATGCAGGGACATCGGGTGGTCCTGCACCGGCATCAGGCAGCGCAGGGCCAGGACTCCACTCCCGGCCGAATCCAACCACCTGGCCGGTTCGGGAGGGGAGGTCCCGCTGGGCGAGCTCCAGGCGGTAGGCCACCGCCCATGCGAGCCCCCGGGTCCCAGGAGTGGGGATCGCCGGCAGGGAGGGGGCGGTGGTCTTCAGTCAGTGGCATCGGCCGGGCCCGGGGGGGAGTCATTTCAGCAGCACCAGCCGTTCGTCTGTACCCAAGACGAGGATTCCCTGGTCTGTAAGCACCATCATGCTGTTGGAGCTGGGTTGGGGGCCCGTGGTTTCCCAGAGGGCGGTGCCATTCGAAAGGCGGAAGGCCCGGAACTGGCCCCTCTCCCCCTTCACGGAGGCCACATACAGGGTCTCCCCGAAGCAGGCGAAGGGGACCTCCGGTCTCCGCTCGAGGGGCGTGGACCAGAGGGGTTTTCCCGTGGTGAGCTCCAAGGCGAGGAGGGTTTCCTCGGCGTTGCAGAGGATCCGCCCATCCTGCAACCAGGGGAACCGGGTGCTGCCGAGCTTGTGCTCCCAGACGGGGGATCCCCGGAGCGCGTCGAGGGTCACCAGCCAGAGGCTCTTGAAGACAAGCCCCCGAGCCTCCAGGTAGAACACCCGGTCGCCCTCTCCTTGCAGGAGGGGCGCACCGGGGAGGGGGCGTTGCCAGAGGATCGACCCCTTGTTCGGGTCCAGGGCAAAAACCTTGTCGTTCATTTGGACGAGGAAGGTGTCCTTCAGGAGGACGCCATCCTGGAGGTCCGAGGCCTTGCCGAGGGAGGTCTCCCAGGTGGGGCGGCCCGTGGCTGGATCCAGTGAAACGACCCTGCCCCTGCCGCCGACCAGGAGGCGATCCCCCACCAGCGTCGGGGTCAGGTCCGAGCCCCCGGCCATTTCGAACTTCCAAAGGATCTCCCCGGATTGCAGATCCAGGGCGTAGACCCATCCTGCAGGCCCTTGGGATCCCTTCCCGTACGTGGCCAGGTAGATCCGGGTGCCGTCGATGGCGGGGAATTGCACGCGGGGATGAAAGAACTTCGATTCGATGTGGTACATGCCGAGCGCGTCCAGCTTCAGGTGCTGCCGCTCGGCTCCCGTTTCGGCGTCCAGGATGAAGAGTTCAGGCTCCTTGGTGGCGTAGATGAGGAAATCCCCGATCAGGAGGGGATCCAAGGCGAGGTACTTGGGCAGGGGCTGGGACCAGAGGGCTTTGCCCGTGCCGGGGTCCAGCACCTTGACCACCCGGGGATCGTTCTCCACCACCGCAAGGCGGCAACCATCGTAGGAAGGGAAGGTCGTGGACTGACCCACCTTCAGCGACCAACCCTCCCCTGCGGGCCTTCCAATCATGGGAGGAGGGAGGGCGCCGATGCGGCGAGCCGCGACTTCAAGGCGTCCCAGCTCCCTGGCCCGCTGGGCCTGGGCCTGCCGTTGGGCGTGCATGGCCGACATCTGCTGGTTGTGCATCTGCTGGCGCTGCATCTGGGCGGTGCGATGCAGCTGCTGCAACATCTGGTGCATGTACTGAGCTTGGAAATGCTGCTGCTGCATCTGCCAGCTGATGTTGGGGCTGCCCGGCCCCTGGCCGGAAGCGGGGAGGGCGAGGGTGATCAACAGGAGGAGGTGGCGCAGGGACATTCGGGATCCTGGGAATGCCTGAACTCTACATGAATCGCCGGGGAGCAGGAGGCCCCAGCCCCGATCCCCTGGGTGGGACCCCCTAGGCCGCTTCCTGCCCGATGCCGTGGGTGATGCTCTGGTGGCCGAAGGCCTCCCAGGCCAGCTGGCGGAAGCGCTCGCTGTGGCCCCAGTCGGCCTTCTCCAGCCAAAGCTTGTAGTGGATGAGCTCGTGCTCCAGGATGCGCGTCTGGACCTCCTCCGGCGTGTGGCACCTCACCCCGCACACCACCTGGGGCCAGGGCCAATCCCGCCGGCGCAGCAGGGGGATGCTCATCCGGATCTCCGGGCGCCACACCCCCCGCGCATCCTTCTCCACCACGAAGAGCCCCGCGCAGCGGGTCATGCGGGGCGACCACACCAGGGGGAGGGGGGGCAGGTCCCAGCCCGCCTGCCTCAGGATGGCGGCGGCTTTCTGGCGGAGGGTGGGGGGCATGCCCCATTCTGCCGGACTTCCCGCGGTCAAGGGTCGGCAGGGACTTCCCAGGGCCGGGGGCATCCGGTGATGGTGTTCACAGTTCGCAGGTCTGGTCCCCCTTCCGGCGCTCCAATCATCCATACCCGGGATCGGATGGCCGATGCCGGAGTGACCGCCGCATGGGGAGTTCCTCCATGAGCCCTTCGGCCAGCCCGGGCCTGTCCACGGAAGGCACCTCCCGCTGGCCGGGGGCCTGGGGGGAGCTGGCGACGCAGATGCCCCAGGGGCTCCTGCTGGTGGATGCGGCGGGCGAGGTCCTGGAAGCCAATCCCGCCGGTCGGGCGTTGCTGGGGCTGGGGTCTGGCCCGCTGGCCCAGGCGAACCTCACGGATCCCCGCTGGGGCACCTTGGATGCCGCAGGCAACCTGGTGGAGCCCTCCCAGTACCCCTACGCCCGGTGCCTGCGGGAGGGGAGGCGCCTTCCGCCCCAGCGCTGCGGGTGGGTGCGTCCCGATGGGGACACCCAGTGGATGGAGGTGGCGGCCTGGCCCCTGGGGCCCGACCGGGCCCTGGTCACCTTCGAGAACGTGACGGAGCACCACCTCACGGAGGCGGTGCTGGGGGCCTACCGTCGGCTGTCCGAGCTGGCGGCCACGCCCGTGGGCCTCCGGGACATCCTGCGCGCCACGCTGGACGAGGCGGAGCACCTCACGGGGAGCTGCATCGGCTTCTTCCACTTCGTGGACACCGACCAGGACACCCTCACCCTCCAAGCCTGGAGCACGCGGACCTCGGAGCGCTTCTGCAAGGCGGAGGGTGCCGGCATGCACTACCCCGTGCACCTGGCCGGGGTGTGGGCCGATGCCCTCCGGACCGGGGCCCCCGTCATCCACAACGACTATCCCTCCCTGCCGAATCGGAAGGGCCTGCCGGCGGGCCACGCCCACGTGCAGCGGGAGGTGGTGGTTCCCGTGCGGCGTGGCGACCGGGTGGTGGCCCTCCTGGGGGTCGGCAACAAGCCCTTCCCCTTCGGGGCCCAGGATGTGGACCTGGTGCAGCGCCTGGCCGACCTGGCCTGGGGCCTGGTGGCGCGCAAGCGGGCCGAGGATGCCCGGGCCGAGTCGGAACAACGGTTCCGCCTGATCTCCGAGCACGCCAGTGACCTGGTGTTCACCTACCGCCTCCTGCCGGAGCCCGGCTTCGAGTTCGTGAGCCCCTCCGCCACGGCCCTGACGGGCTACACGCCCGAGGACCACTATGCGGATCCCCAGCTGGGCATGAAGGTGATCCACCCCGAGGACCTTCCGAAGATCCTCGCCTACCTGGAGGACCTCGAGGGGGCGCCCACCCACGTGCGGGTCCGGTGGGTGCGCAAGGATGGCCGCACCATCTGGATGGACCAGGCCAACACCTACCGGCGGGACGACCACGGCCGGGTGGCGGCCATCCAGGGCATCGCCCGGGATGTGACCGCGGAGGTGGAGGCCCACGAGGCCCTGCAGGTGGCCTACGATCACCTGGGCATGGCCCAGCGGGCGGCCGGCGTGGGCCTCTGGGACTGGGACCTGGCCTCCGGTCGGCTCACCTGGTCCCCGGAGCTCTTCCACATCTACGGCCTCGATCCCCGGAAGGCCCGGGCGGACTTCGAGACCTGGCGACGGGTCGTGCACCCGGAGGACCTGGCGAAGGCGGAGGCCCGCACGGCGGAGGTGCTGAGTGGCAAGGTCGAGGTCCCCAGCGAGTACCGGATCCTTCGGGCCGATGGGTCCATCCGGTGGGTTCGCATCCGGGGCGCCCTCGTGCGGAATGAGGCCGGGGAGCCGATCCGGATGGCCGGGGTCTGCCTCGACATCACCCAGGAGAAGGCCCTCGCCGGGGAGTTGGCCACGAGCCAGGCCCGGGCCTCCTCCATGCTCCGCTCGGCCATGGATGGCATCTGGCTCGTGGACCTCGAGGGGCGCCTCCTCGAGGTGAACGAGGCCGCCTGCCGCATGGTGGGCCGCACCCGGGAGGAGATGCTGGCCCTGCGGATCCAGGACCTGGAAGCCCAGGAATCCCGTGAGGACACCCACGCCCACATCGCCCACCTGAGGGAGCGGGGGTCCCACGTCTTCGAGAGCTGGCACCGGGCCAAGGATGGCCGCATCTTCCCCGTGGAGGTGTCCGCCACCTACCATGCCGACCTCCAGGGGATGGTGGCCTTCGTGCGGGACATCTCCGCCCGCAAGGATGCGGAGCGGGCCCTCCAGGCGTCCTCGGATCGGGCCCGGGCGAGCCACGAGCTGCTCCGCTCCATCTTCGAGAGCCCCAAGGGGGTGATCATCTTCGCCCTGGATGCGGCCTGCCGCTACACCGCCTTCACCACCTCCCACCGGGATGCCATGCAGGCCCTCTGGGGGGTCGAGATCCAGCCGGGGATGGCGATGCTGGAGGTGATCGCCCGGGAGGATGACCGTGCCAAGGCCCGGGTGAACTTCGAGCGGGCCCTCGCCGGGGCCTCCTTCGCCCTGGAGGAGGAATACGGGGAGGAAGCCTTCCAACGCACCTGGTGGGAGAACCGCTACTCGCCCATCCGCAATGCCGCCGGCGAGGTGATCGGCCTCACGGTCTTCGTCATCGACATCACCGAGCGGCGCCAAAGTGCGGCCGCGCTCCGGGAGAGCGAGTCGCGCCTGCGCCGGGTGGTGGAGGACTCCCCCTATCCGGTGATGGTGCACGCGGAGGATGGCGAGATCATCCAGGTCAGTCGGAGCTGGATGGAGATCACCGGCTATGGGCCCGACTGCTTCCGGCACATGCGCGGCTGGGCGGAGCTGGGCCACCGGGACCAATGCGAGGTGGTGCTGGAGCGCATCCGAACCTTCTTCGCGGAGGGCCTCCAGCGCCGGGAGACCGACTACCGGATCTGGACCCGGGGCGGGGAGGTGCGGGAGTGGCGGGTCTGCACCGTGCCCGTGGGTCACCTGCCGGATGGGCGCCGCATCGTCACCACCATGGCCACCGACATGACCGAACGGAACCGGGCCCTGGCGGACCTCGCGGCGAGCGAGGCCCGGGCGAAGTCCATGCTTCGCACCACCCTGGATGGGGTCTGGCTCATGGACCCGGAGGGGCGGTTCCTGGAAGTGAACGATGCCGTGTGCACCAACCTGGGGTATGCCCGGGAGGAGCTGCTCCGGATGCGGGTCTCCGACATCGAAGCCGTGGAATCCCCGGAGGAGGTGCGGGCGAACATGGCGAACGTGATGGCCCACGGATCCGCCCTCTTCATCGGCCACCATCGGCGCAAGGATGGCAGGGTCTTCCCCGTGGAGGTCTCCACCACCTTCCTGCCGGACCTGGGGCAGTTCGTGGCCTACCTGCGCAACATCACCACCCGCCTCCAGGCGGAGCAGGCGTTGCGTGAGAGCGAGCACCGGTTCCGCACCACCCTGGACCAGATGGCGGAAGGCTGCTCCATCTTCGATCGGGAGCTGACCTACCGCTTCATCAACGAGGTGGGCGCCGCCCATGCGGGGCGGCCCAAGGAGGCCTTGATGGGTCGCCGGGTGGTCGACCTCTTCCCGGAACTGGAGGGGGGGGACTTCCACCGCCGGGCCCTGGCGTGCCTGCGAACCAGGATCCCCCAGGTCTTCGAGACCGAGTTCAAAGCCCCAGGGAAACCCACTCGCATCTTCCTCCTGCACCTGAACCCCTCGGAGGATGGGCTCTTCGTGCTGAGCCAGGACATCACCGACCAGCGGCAGGCGGAGGAGGAGCGTCGGCAGCTCCAGGCCCACGTGGAGCGGGCCCAGAAGATGGACAGCCTGGGCAACCTGGCCGGCGGCATCGCCCACGACATGAACAACGTGATGGGCGCCATCATGGGCCTGGCCAGCCTGCACGAAGCCCACGCCCCGGCGGGTTCCCAGCTGCACACGGCCCTCCACACCATCACCAAGGCCTGCGAGCGGGGGCGCACCCTGGTGCAGGCGCTCCTGGGCTTCGCCCGACAAGGGCTCGCGGAGGAGAAGGTCCTCGACCTCAATGCCCTGCTGCGGGACCAGGCCACCCTCCTGAGCCGCACCACCCTCCAGAAGGTCCAGGTGGAGCAGGACCTGCAGGAGGGGCTGCCCCCCATCCATGGGGATGCCTCGGCCCTGAGCCACGTGATCCTGAACCTTGCCGTGAACGCGGTGGACGCCATGGAGCCCGGGGGGCGGCTGACCCTGCGCACCCGGTCCACGGATCGGA
>JBGASN010000082.1:0-9689 GCA_044229665.1 Holophagaceae bacterium | reverse complement strand
ACTGCGGGTGGCGGACAGGATGTAGAGGGCGGACATGGGTGGACTCCGGGCGAACCCCTGAGTTTAGCCCGGGGGGACCGTGAGCCCGATCGCAGGATTTTCATGCCGCCCCCGCGGGACAGACCGATCGCGCCTTGATCCCCTCCCGGAGCACCCCGCCCAAACCTTGTCTACCAAGGGATCTGCTAACCTTTCTGCACCCTCCCCCGTATGGCTTGTCACCAGGCCCGCCCTGGATCCTTGAAGCACGGAGTCCCCCATGAGCCGCCTTCAGCGCTTGGCCCTCACCCTCTGCAGCGTGCTCGCCCTGTCGGCGTCCCTGGGAGCGCAGGCGCCCCCGCCGCCCCCGGCGCCTCCCGCTCCCCCTGCCCCGCCGGCCCCACCGGAGCCCGTCATGGGCCGTGGGGAGGCCCGCACGGAGAAGTTCGAGGAGCCCCTCGTGGCCGGCTCCAAGCTCTGGATCCGGAACCGGAACGGCGCCATCCGCATCACGGGCTGGAACCAGGACAAGGTGGCCCTCACCGCCGACATCCGGGACACCGAGTCCCGCCGCGTGAAGGTGGTGCTCACCCGCAAGGATGGGGACCTGGACATCGAGGCCCAGTTCGCCAAGCCCGGGTTCTCCTTCGGCTTCATGCACTCCAGCCCCCGCTGCGAGATGACCCTCCAGGTGCCCTACAAGCTCCTGGTCCACGCCCGCACCGTGAATGGGCCCGTCACCGTCCAGAAGCTGGAGGGCTACGCCCGCTGCGAGACCACCAACGGCGGTGTCCGCCTGGAGGACATCAGCGGTGAGGTGCATGCCGACACCACCAACGGCCCCATCGAGGCGCGCCGCCTGAAGGCCCGGCTGAAGGCCGACACCACCAATGGCCGTGTGGTGCTGGAGGATGTGGAGGGCGGCCTGCAGGTGGAGACCACCAACGGCTCCGTGACCGCCAGCGGCCTGGATGGCTGGGGCGAGGGCATCCGCATCGAGACCACCAACGGGAGCATCAACCTGGAGCTGGGCAAGGCCACGGGTGATCTGATCGCGGAGAACTCCAACGGGAGCATCGAGAGCACCGTGAAGGGCGCGACCGTGCAGGGGGAGATCTCCAAGCACCGCCTCCACCTGAAGGTCCCGGGTCGGGATCAGAAGATCCGCCTGGAGACCAGCAACGGTTCCATCCGGATCCGGTAAACGGGCCCGCCGGCGTCCCGTATCCCCCCCAACATCCATTCCGAGGAGGTCCCCATGCGGTCCCTGGCCCTGGCCCTGTCCCTGCCCGCCCTGATGCTCACCGCCGGTGAGCGCACCGAGACCAAGACCGAGGCCCTGAAGGCCGGCTCCACCCTGCGGGTGCAGAGCTTCAACGGTTCCATCAAGGTGAGCACCTGGGACAAGGAGGAGGTGGAGGTCCGCGCCGAGATCAAGGAGTCGGACGACGCCCCCATCAAGATCGAGGTTCGCCGCACCCCCAAGGGCCTGGAGATCGAGGCCACCCGCCCCTCCCGCATCGGCTGGTCCTGGAAGGGCAGCCAGGGGGTCGCCTTCACCCTGCGGGTGCCCAAGCGCCTGGAGGGCCACTTCATCACCAGCAACGGGCGTGTGGAAGCCCGGGATCTCGAGGGGAACCAGGAGGTGGCTTCCAGCAACGGCAGCCTGCTCGTGGAACACGTGAAGGGCAACCTCCAGGCCCACACCTCCAATGGCGCGGTGACCCTGAAGGACATCGAGGGGCGCGTGGAAGGCGGCTCCAGCAATGGCAGCCTCACCCTCGAGCGCATCCAGGGCGGCGTGACCTTCTCCACCAGCAACGCCGGCATCACCGGCTCCGATCTGAACGGCCGCGATCAGGGCATCGAGCTGAGCACCAGCAATGGTTCCATCAACCTGGGGCTGGGCGAGTCCAAGGGCGAGATCGACGCCAAGACCTCCAACGGCTCCGTGCACGTGGACCGGCCCGGGGTGGAACTCGTCGAGATGGGCAAGTCCTGGGCCCGCCTCCGCATTCCCGGGTCCTCCCAGACCATCCGCCTGCGCAGCAGCAACGGCAGCATCCACCTCCGCTAGGCCCCGTTCCCGATCCGGCCCCCGGTCCGCGCCCGCCGCGTTCCGGGGGCCGGGCGCGTCCAGGGGTTGTAGCCTATCCCCATGCGCTGCCTGCTCCTCTTCGCCGCCCTTCCCCTCCTGAGCCAGGCCCCCCTGCGGGTGGAGGCCCGCGAGCTGCGGCTTCAGAACGGAGCCCGGGTGCTCGTGGTGGATCGCCCCGGGCTGGGCGCCTTCCACGCCACCCTCTGCTTCCGGGGAGGAGCGTCCGAGGAACCGCCCGAGCGGCAGGGGGCCTCCGCCCTCCTGGCCCGGGCGCTGTATGGCGCCACCCTCCCTGGGGATCTGGAGGCCCCGGACCGGGCGATGGAGGAACAGCTCACCCAGGAGGACGGCCTGCGGGAGGCCCTCCGCGTGGAGCGCCGGCGCCTGGAGCGCGGCTCCGGATCCGAGGCCCGGCTCGAAGAGCTGGAGGCGGGCCTCAAGGCCCTCGAGGGGCGCCGCAAGGCACCCCAGGCGACCCCGGCCGGGGACCTCTACGCGGCCGGGGGAGGCCGGCTCGAGGCCCGGGTGAACCTGGATGCCCTCCTGGCCAGCGTGGAGTTGCCCACCGCCCAGTTTGAAGCCTTCCTCCGCATCGAGACCCTCCGGCTCCAGGCCATGCGTTTGGCGCGGTTTCCCGAGGCGCGGGCGGCTCAGCTCGCCGACTTGAAGGACCCCGCCCGGGATCGGGGGCTCGCCCTCCTCGCCGCGGCGGCCCTGCCGGGTCACCCCTACGGCCGGGACCTCCAAGGTTCCCCGGGGAGTCTGGAGGCCCTCCGGTGGAGTGAGCTCCGGGCCCATGCCCGGACCCGGCTGGTGCCGGAACGCCTGCTCCTCGTGCTCGTGGGGGACCTGGGGAAATCCCCCCTGCAATCCCTGCTGGAACGGACCCTCGGCACCCTGAAGGCCCAGGAGGCCCCCGAACCCGCCCTCTTCGACCAGGAAGGGGATCTGGGCAGCCGGAGGCTCCAGGCCCAGGCCGGGCACCGCGATCGCCTCCTCGTGGCCTGGCGGGTGCCGCCCCGGGGTCACCCGGATTTCCTCCCCCTGCGCGCCCTGCTGGCCAGCCTGGTGGAAGGCCCCACCAGCCGGCTGCACCAGCGCCTCGTGGATCGGGGCATCGCCAAATCCATCCAGGGGCACCTGGGGGCCTCCGGCTCACGGCAAACGGCCCTCCTCGTGCTCGACCTCGAACCCGCCGAAGGCGTGGGGCTCCTCTCCCTGGAGGGTGCCCTTCAGGCCGAGATCCTCCGACTCCAGCAGGAGCCCCTGGGCACCCAGGAATGGCAGCGACTGCTCCAGCAGGGGGAGCTCTCGCAGGCCCTGGACCTCCAGGCCGCGGATGCCCTGGCCCTCGCCCTGGCCCGGGGCTGGGCCGAAGCGGGGGACTGGCGCCTCTCCCTCACCGCCCTCGACCGAATGGCCCGGTTGGCGCCAGAGACGGTGCAGGCCACCGCCCGCAGGCATCTGCAGCCGGCCCGCATGACGGAAGTGTTCCTGGCCCCGGAATTCACCACCGCCGATCCCCTCGAGGCCACTGCCACCCAGGTGCTCAGGACCCTGGCCCGACGCCGGCTGGAGGACCCTGCCCAGATCGAGGCCCTGGTATCCGAGACCCTCCGCCAACTCCGGATGCTGCCCCGGGAGGATCGGGATCGGGCCGTGAAGCTGCTCCAGGATCAAGTGAGGACCCCATGAGGCCCTTCCCCTACCTCCTCGTCCTGCTCCCCCTGGCCGCCCAGGAGGGGGCTCCGATCCGGCTTCAGCTGCCCACGGGGCTCCAGGCCACCCTCTGGGAGGACCATGAGGCGGCGCTGATCCGCCTGGAAGGCCTGCTGCCCATCCGGGCCGGGGAAGTGCCCCCCGATCAACCGGGCCTGCCGGCGGCCCTGTTGGGCGTGCTCCAGGCGAGCTCGAAGGGCAACCGGGCCGCGGGCGAGTTCCAGGCCCTGCTGGACCGCTCGGGCATCCGCCTGGGCCTGGCGCTGGGCCCGGAAGGATTTCGGATCTCCCTCGCCTGCCGAAGCCGGGATCAGGAACTGGCCTTCGGGCTCCTGGGGGATGCGCTGGGACGCACCGTCCTGGACCCCGACATCCTGGAGTCCCTCCGCCTGCGCCTGTTGCAGCGGCCGGAACCCGCCCCCCTCCGGGCCGAGGGGGAGTTGCTCCGGGGGAATCTGGAAGCCCCTCCGCCGGAGGCCACCCTGGCCCGGATCACCCTCGAAGATCTCCTCGCCTTCCACCGGCGGATCTTCCGTCCGGAGCGCCTGCGGCTCCACCTGCAGGGGGACCTGAACCGCGCCCAGGCCGCCCAACGCCTGCAACTGGACCTCGGCGCCTGGAATGCGGCCGGACCCGCTCCCGCCGCAGCCTCGCCCACCCCCCCGAGCCCTGAATCCACGGTGGAGGCCGATCCCCCGGGTCGGCTCCTCGCGACCCTGGCCCTGCCGGAGGCCACCGACCCCGTCGCCGCCCTCCTCGCCATCCTCCTGGAGGGGCACCTGGCGGGGCGCGGAGTGCCGGGCGACCCCTGGCGGGTTCAGGTCGAGGGTGGCAGCGCCTCCCAGGCACAGGCCGCCGTGCAGGCCCGCCTGGAGGGATTGAAGTTCAAGGAGGCGGATCTGGCCGCGGCCAAGACCGCCTGGCAGGGCCGCATGGCCCTCCTTCCGCTCCGCCCTGAAGCCCAGTTGCAGGCGCGCCTGCGAGGCCTGCCCGAGGCCTCGGCCGTGGCTCGGGTCACCCTGACGGAGGTCGAGGCCGCCCTGCAGGGCCTCAGCAGCCGTGGGCGCCGCCTATGGATGGGGCCGACGGCATGGTTGCCGAAGCCGGCCCCCAAACCTTAGGGGACTTCAGATCTGGATGCCAAATCGGGCCGCGAGGTCCAGGTAGCGCTGCCGGATCCCGGTGACGATGGGCTCGGGCAGGTGGGGCGCAGGATCCTGCTTGTTCCAGTCCTTCAGCGTCTCCAGGTAGTCCCGGAGGAACTGCTTGTCGAGGCTGGGCGGCGTGATGCCGGGCTTCCAGGTGTCGGCCAGCCAGTAGCGGCTGCTGTCGGGGGTCAGCGCCTCGTCGATGAGGAGCAGGGTGCCGTCCTGGGCGACGCCGAACTCGAACTTGGTGTCGGCCAGCAGGATGCCCCGCTGGGCCGCCAGCTCGGAGCCGCGCTGGTAGAGCTTGAGGCTCAGGCCCCGGAGCTGTTCGGCCAGGTCGGCGCCCACGATCTCGGCCATGCGGGCGAAGGGGATGTTCTCGTCGTGCCCGCTCTCGGCCTTGGTGGCGGGGGTGAAGATGGGCTCCGGCAGGCGGTCCGCCAGCTGGAGGCCCGCCGGGAGCTTCACACCGCACACTTCCCCGTTGGCGTTGTATTCCTTCAGGCCGGAGCCGGCCAGGTAGCCCCGCACCACGCACTCCACGGGGAGTGGGTTCGTCTTCTCCACCACCACGGCGCGCCCCGCCAGCTGGGCGCGGAAGGGCTCCAGCTCCGCGGGCCACTCGTGGGCCTTGCGGAAGTGGTTGGGCACCAGGTCTTCACTGGCCTTGAACCAGAAGCTCGCCACCGCCGTGAGGATGCGGCCCTTGTCGGGGATCCCCTCGGGCATCACGCAGTCGAAGGCGCTGATGCGGTCCGTGGCCACGATGAGCAGGCGCTCGCCGAGGTCATAGACATCGCGCACCTTGCCACGGCGGAAGATGGGGAAGGGAAGGTCGGTGCGGAGGAGGGCGGCCATAGCCTCCCATTGTCCCGTGGGTCCGACCGCGATGCCAGCTTCCGCTTCGGGCCCGATGCACCCGAGGCCCGACGCCGGACGCCGGACGCCCGCTAGGCCAGTTCCGGCAGGCGCCGGGGCGTCGGCGCGCTCCAGTTCAGGGGGTTGGGCAGCAGGTGGTAGCGGTTCTGGATGCCCACCCACCGGCTCAGCTCGGACTCCCGCACCCCGCCCTCGGCATCGGCCACGGGCAGGGCCCGCTCCACCTGGAAGCTCCGCACCTCCGCGCTGCTCACGCCCAGCAGGGGCGGCAGCTCCTCCAGGGCGTACACCCGGTCCCCCGCCGGGGGGGTGAGCAGGCGGTAGTCGAAGGTCTCCCGGAGGGCGGAGGCGATGGCGGCCGCATCCAGCTCCTGGGCCGCATCCAGGTGGGGGAAGGGATTGCCGCCCAGGAGCCCCACGGCCTGGGCCATGCCCAGGTGGGCCAGGAGGTGGAGGGGTTGCACCTTCAGGACGCCTTCAAAGGCCCGCTTGGCCTCCTCGCAGCGGGTGAGCGCCAGCAGGGCCTCCCCATGGCGCAGGCGGGCCTCCAGGCTGCGGGGCTCGGCCGCCACCCACCGCTGGGTGATGGAGGCCAGTTCCTCGGCCAACCCCTGGTCCCGGAAGAAGCCCGCCAGGCGCGCCAGGGCCCCCAGATCCCGGGGGGACAGGAGCAGCAGCCGTTCCAGGAACTCGGCCGACCGGATGCGCTCCCCCACCTCCTCCATCCGGTGGGCCCAGGCCCGCAGGATCTCCACCTGCTGGGCCACCGGGTGGTTCGGGGTGCCCTGGTGGGGATCGGAGGGGTGCAGCACCTGGGTGCCCACCCAGAGGTAGCGCACGGGGTTCCGACCCTCCGGCCCCTCCAGCTCCGCTTCCAGCGCGTGGATGATGGTGCGCAGGCCGTGCTCCCAGAGCGGCGGCAAGGCCATCTGGGCGTGGGTGCGCAGCTCCCGTTTCAGCACATCCAGGGGATCGCCCGAACGCCCGAGGTGCAATTTCACCCTCAGTACGGGATGGTCCCCCCCTTCCCCTTCGAGCCCCACCCGCAAGGTCAGTTCCCCCGTGTCGGGGTCGAAGGCATCGAGAAGCAGGAATCCAAGGGCGGCGCGCATTCTCCACAGGCTAGCCCAACCGGGGCCGCCGGCGGGGTGCTCTCCACCGGAATTCCGGACCGAGGAAGGCGTTGACGAATGCGATCCCGAGCCTCAGGATGGCCCCACCACTCCCGTTCCATCCCTAGGAGACTCTATGAAAAAGCTGATCCTCCCCCTGGCGCTCCTGAGCGTCGCCCCCCTCGCCGCCCAGAGCTTCGAGGTGGGCCTGTTCGCCGGCCAGCAGAGCTTCAAGAGCTTCAGCGACTCCGGCTCCACCGCCGAGCCCGCGAAGAAGACCGTTGTGGGGGCCCGCTTCGGGTACAGCGTCGTGGACCTCGGACCCGCCCTGTTCCAGGTGACCGCCGGCTACCAGCCCGAAGTCAAAACCGACTTCGAAATCGATGGCACCGCCTTCCCTGGGGTGGAATTCACCCAGAAGCACTGGTCCGTCGGGGCCATGTTCAACTTCAAGGCCGGGGTGGCCTTCGGCGCCGGTCTGGAGTACCGCAATGAATCCCTTGGGCTCAAGGGCCCCGGTGGGGACATTTCCACCACCTACGGCCGCCCCTGGGCCCGCGCCAACGTGGGCTTCGCCTTCCCCACTCCGCTTGTCAAGCCCTTCCTCGGCCTGGAGGTCGCGGTGCCCCTCACCAGCACGAGTCCCTCGCTGACCGACTACAGCTCCGATGAGAAGTCCTTCCTCAAGGCCCATGCCCCCAAGATGCAGGTGGGCATCTACGGCGGCCTCCGCTTCTAGTCGGAAGCCCCTCGAACAGGCACCCGGATCCCCGGGTGCCTTTTTTTTGCACTCTTGCTATCGTGGCTCAACCCAAGGGAGACCATGGAACTGCGCATTCTGGGGTGCAGCGGCGGTGAGGCGGATGGTGAGCGCCTCACGGGCCTGCTCATCAACAACGAGGTGGCCATCGACGCCGGCAGCCTCACGGGTGCGCTCACGGTGGAGGAGCAGAAGCGGATCCGCCACGTCTTCCTGAGCCACAGCCACCTGGACCACATCTGCACGCTGCCCTTCTTCACGAAGAACATCTTCGGCCACAACGCCGAGCCCGTGGTGATCCACGCCCTGCCGGAGACGCTGGACGTGCTGCGGCGCCACCTGTTCAACGATGAGCTCTGGCCCGACTTCAGCGTGATCCCCAACCCCAACGACCCCACCATCCGCTATACGGAGGTGGAGCCCGAGCGGGGCACCACCGTGTGCGGCGTCACCTTCACGCCGATCCGCGTGAACCACCTGGTTCCCTGCGTGGGCTACGTGGTGTCGGACGGGAAGGACGCCTTCATCTTCACCAGCGACACCACCACCACTGACCGCATCTGGGAGGTGGCCAACGCCACCCCGAACCTGCGGCTCGTGATCACCGAGGCCTCCTTCCCCAACGAGCAGGACTGGCTCGCCGAGGCCAGCAAGCACCTCACCCCCCGGATGCTGGGCCTGGAGCTGAAGAAGCTCACCCGCAACGTGCCGGTGGCCATCTACCACCTCACCCCCGGCGACAAGCCCCAGATGCTCCCCCAGCTCCACGCCCTGGGCGACCCCCGGCTGCGCATGCTGGAGCAGAACGAGCAGTTCGCCTGGTAGGAACGGCCTAGAGGCCCGCCTTGAGGGCCGCCAGGGCCTCCTGGATGCCCGCCTCGAGGGGCTCGATGAGCGCGGCCACGGGGGCGATCTCCCCATTGCGGGCCGCATGCTCCGCCTGGCGGGCCAGCTCGGCCAGGCGGGCCAGGCCCAGGTTGGCCACCCCGCCCTTCAGGGCGTGGGCGGCGGCGGAGGCGTCCGGCGCGGAGTTCGCGGCCACCGCGGCCCGCAGGTCGGCCATGCGCAGGGGGGCGTCCTCCTCGAAGATGCCCACCAGCTCCCGGATGAGCTCCGGGGCCCCCTCGGGATCCAGCTCCCGGAGCATGTCCAGTTGCTTGGGATCGATGATGGGCAGTTCGGACACGCGGTACTCCGGAAAGGGGAAGGCCCCCGACATCCATCGGGGGCCTTCCAGTCTGGCATGAGGATCGGTTGATCCCCGTCTCAGGTCGGGCTCAGAAGCCGTGGCCACCGGGGTGGCTGGCGGCCTGGATGCGGATGATGCTCGCCTCCAGGGAGGCCTGGGCCTCGTCCATGTCGTGCTCGGTCTGGGCTTCCTTCAGGATCTTGAGGGCGTGGGCCTTGTCGGCCTCGGCCTGGCTCAGGTCGATCATGTCCACCGTCTCCGACTCACGCGCCAGGATGGTGACATGGTCGGGACCCACCTCGGCGAAGCCGCCGAAGACGGTCAACCAGTGCTTCTGGCCTTCCTGGGTGAAGTGGATGAGGCCGTTGCCCACGGGGGTGAGCACGGGGGTGTGGTCCGGCTTGATGCCGTAGTACCCGCGGTGCACCGTGGGGAACATGACGTCCTGCACCTGGGCGCTGAAGACGCGGCGCTCCGGGGTGACGACTTCGAGGAGAAGTTGGCCGGCCATGGCTTAGGCCTTCATCTTCTCGGCCTTTTCGACCGCTTCCTCGATGGTGCCGACGAGGTAGAAGGCCTGCTCGGGCAGGTGGTCCCACTTGCCGTCGCAGATCTCGGCGAAGCCCTTGATGGAGTCCTCGAGCTTCACGTACTTGCCCTGCATGCCCGTGAACTGCTCGGCCACGTGGAAGGGCTGGGAGAGGAAGCGCTGGATCTTGCGGGCGCGGGCCACGACCAGCTTGTCGTCCTCGGAGAGCTCGTCCATGCCGAGGATGGCGATGATGTCCTGGAGCTCCTTGTACTT
>JBGASN010000019.1:0-60704 GCA_044229665.1 Holophagaceae bacterium | reverse complement strand
CACCCGGCGGTTCGACTGGGTGCCCGGCTTGATGACCATGCTCTGGATCTGGGGGACGGTGATGGAGGCCTGGTCGGAGATGTAGATGGGCAGCTGCAGCAGCTCATTGCCCGCCTCCCGGAGCCGCTCCTTGGCCTCGTCCGGGAACTCCCCGGCCTGGATGCGCTTGAGGTTGACCCGGGCCTGGGAGGCGAGCATGCGGAGGAAGACCTCCTCCTGGCTCATTTCCAGGGAGAAGAAGGCCCCGCAGATGCCCCGCTTCTTGGCCGCGGCCAGCACCCAGTTGAGGGCGAGGGCCGTCTTGCCGATGCCCGGCCGGGCGGCCAGCACGATGAGGTTGCCGGGCTGGAAGCCCTGGGTGAGGGCGTCCAGCGCAGGGAACGCCCCGCCCGTGGTGACCCCGGAGTGGCCGTTCCCCTCCAGGCGCTCGTAGAGCTTGGCCATGCCCTCCAGGCCCACCTTCTCGATGGGGAGCAGGCCCTTGCGGTCGGCGTCGCCCTGGGAGAGCCGGAACAGCTCCTCCGCGGCCACATCCACGAGGGTCTCGGGGGGTTCCTCCTCATTGGCCGCCTGCCGGGCGAGGCCGGCCCCGAGGCGCAGCAGGCGACGCATCTTGTGCTTCCGCCGGAGGAGATCCGCCAGCACCTGGGGCCGGCCCACCTCCTGGGCGGAGAGCAGCTCCGTGAGGCCCGAGAAGCCGCCCACGGTGGTGAGTTCCCCGTTCTGATCGAGGGCATCCTTCAGGGTGAGGGGATTGACCTCCACCTGGCGCTCCAGGAGGCGCACCAGGGCCTTGTAGAGCGCCCGATGGGCGGGGACGACGAAGTCCTCCTCGGTGAGCCCCAGCACCACTTCCGCGAACGCCAGGTCCCCGCCCGGCGCACAGCAGGTGGCCAGGAGGCTCTTTTCAGCCTCCGGGTCCTGCGGCAACCGGTCGGGGAGCCAGCCGTCCATGGCGGCTCAGTTCCCGGGAGGCGTGTAGCCTCCCCCGTTCTGATCCACGAAGATGGGGTTCGTGATCGCCAGCGGGTAGATGTTCCGTTGGAACTTGAACCACAGGGGGTAGAGGGCGTTCCAGGGCGCGGAACCGAGGGTGGGGCCGGCATCCGGCGCACCGGCCTCCACCACGATCCAGCTGTCTTGGCTCAGGGCGAGCCCCGGGATCGACTTGGTGCGGCGCCGGGCATCGGTGGGATCCACCGTGAAGGTGGCGGGATCCAAGGTCTGGACCAGGACGCCATTGACGTAGACCCGCACGGTCTCCACCGGCACCCAATCAGGCGCGGTGAGGGCCAGGTTGAGGGTGACGGCAGGATGGGTCCCCGCCAGAAGCTGGCCCGGCCCCGCCACGCCGTCCACGTTGGCTTCGATCATGGGCCCCGTGGATGCCACGGCCGCACCCGACTTCAGGGCCGCCAGCACAGGGCTCAGGTCCGTTTCCACGGGGGTCCCGGCGATCTTCAGGTAGGTGCGGGCGAGCCCCACGGGGGTGTCGTGGCTATAGCGGCCCGAGGACAGTCCCAGCCCCTTGGTGAAACCCGTGGGGGCCTGGGCGGAGATCAGCTTGAACCAGAAGGCGCGGAGGTTCTTGTACTCCAGGTGCCACTGGGCGGGAGTCTGCGTGGTGAGGCTCTCCCCACGCAGGAGCTCCAGGGCGTCGAAATCACCCATGCGCTTCCCGCCGGAGAGGGGGCCCGTCTGGGTCCACCAGGCATTGGCGCCGGTGCCCAGGGGATCCGTGAGGGAGTACCCCTTGACCTGGAGCAGGCCGCCCGGCCCCAGGGGACGGTGGATCACCGTGAACTGCCCTTCCGACTGGTTCAGGAAGTCCGGCAGGGTCCATCCCTTGGAGGCGCGGATGGGCGTGGAGCCGGCCACATCCGGGTCGGGCGGGAGGAGCGTGGTCGCCCGTCCTTCCGGAAGATCCGAGGTTCGGGCCCCCAGGACCAGCGGGTCACTGCCGATGGGGACGTGGAGGGACTCCGACAGTCCGTATCCCGCGAATTCAGCCCGGAACTTCGTGTAGGTTGTGGGGCCGGAAATGTTCCGGTCGACCTCGGTGCGCGCCACCACGTTCACGCCTTCCGCGAGGGCGCCGCTGAGCTGTTCCATCGGGTGCATGCCCCCCGTGGTCGCCTGGGTGGGGCCGGGGATGTCGAAGCTGTACCATCCCGTCGGGGCGGGTGAAGGCTTGAAGAGGAAGACCGTGAAGTTCGTGGACTTCCCCAACGTGGTCTGGAAGTCCTCCGAAAGCAGCGGAGAGAGGGGTCCTCGGAAGGCGAAGGCCCGGTAGGAGCGATCGAGGGGAAGCTCGAACCCGGCGGCTTGGTTGAGGAACTGGCCGCTCCCGGGGAACCCGGTTCCAAAGGCCTCGTTGCCGGCCCGGAAGGTCACCGATCCCAGGCCGATATCCCCAGCGGTGCGGAGCTCGCCGATGGGGTAGAAGATGGAGCTCCAGTGCTTCCGGCGCATCAGGTTGGGGTCGGAAGCAGGATCCAGGGCACCGCTCCCATCGAGGGCGGCCACCACGATGCGGGCCGGCTGGAATACGGAGGCGTTGCCGCCAAGGTTCCGGGTCGCGAAATAGTGGGTGAGGATCCGGACGTTGACCACGTTCCCCGCGTCGTCGAAGGCGAAGGGGAAATTGTTCCGCTCCGGGGCGAGGGATTCGCGGATCAGGAAGGCCTTCCCATACCTCGGCTCGAGGAAGTCGGGGAGGCTCGTGATCTGGGTGGCGTCCTTGTTGGTGAACTTCAGGAAGGGGGTCGCGGCTCCTTCGTTCCGGTTCTTCACCACCATGCGGTAGGCCTGGAAACGGCCCGCCCGTTCAGGCGCCGAGGAAGGATCCGGGAGCGAGGGGAGCACCGCGAAATGCCCCACCGTGTTGGTGGTCGAAAGGTCATTGGCCTCACCGACCTCGGGGAAGTCCACCCGATCCGTCATCCACTTGGAGTCGTCGTGCAGGTCGGCTTCGGGGGTGAAGGTGGAGGGCAGGTAGCGATCGAACCGGATCTCAGTGGGGTAGGCCCCGGAGCGGGTCGCGGTCCCGAAGGTGTTGAACCCCACCGCACCGTAGGACTGGTTGTGGATGCCCAGGCGGTCCACGAACATCTGGTTGAACGCATCAGTGGCCTGACTCGTCTTCAGGAAGGTGTTGCTGGGTCCACCGGTGAGGTAGAGCCGGCGGGAGAAATTGAAGGAGGCACCTGCCGCAAGGGGGAGCGGCGCCCCGGCGGGGCTGAACGCCGGGAGCATGCCCACCACGAGGCGCCGGGAGAACGCGGGGCGGGGATCGGCCATGACCGACTGCGGATCCGCGGCCACGAGCACCTGCGTCTTCCCGGGATCGGTGGACATGAGCCCCATGGAGAGGTGGCTGTCCACGAATTCACCTGCGGATTCGGGGGCCTGGAGCCCCACCCCGATGGCCCGGACCGAGGTCTCCAGAGGCCGGGTGAAATCACTCCCCGGGATCTCAGCCCCCCAGGAATGCACGAGGCTCACCGGCGCGGCCGCGCCGGCCTGGGTCATGCCCGAGGTCTGCTGACCCGGAACGATGAAGCGGAATCCCCCGCCCGCCCGCTGTTCCAGGAAGTCCCCGGTGGAGAAGACCGGGGCGGGGGTGGTACCCGTGTTGATCACCGTGGTGGAGAGATCGAAATGACGGCTGCGGAGGCCCAGGGTGATGGAATGGATGACCTGGAGACCCAGCACGCGGTGGTTGCCGTCCGTGGCCATGCCCAGCTTCCCGGAGGGATCCAGCACGCCCCCCCGCATCTCGAAACCGGAAATGTCGGTGCCGGTGGCGGGCAGGATGGAATCGAACACCAGGGGGAGGTCCGGATCCTGGTTCAGCACGGGAACCAGCCGATCCACAAGGTCCGTGGGGACAGGCACGCGATTGAAGTTCTGATCGAGGTTCACCGTGCCGATGTCCAGGATGGCCCCACCGGAAGCTGCGCCGAATTGGGCATTCCCGCTGAGATAACCGGCCGAATCCACCGCCAGGCCCACGAAATCATTGCCGAGGTACAGGTCGCCGGGCCCCGCCGTGGCCTTGAGCCCATGCACCCGTTCCCCCCCGGTCTGGGGGATCTCCGAAGCCACCAGGGTCGGTCGGGGCACGCCCGTGGCTCGGAAGCACCCCGTGCCGGCGACGGCGAGGAGCATGAGGATCGGCCAGGCCCTCCGGGAGGTGAAGGGGGCCATGGAATGCAGGTCGGATCGGGTCATCGGCGGGGGTACTCTGAACGGGTCAAGGGCAATTGAGGCGCAAGGATCTATGCTAACCGAGCATGGCGATCCTTGCTTTCCTCCAACGAATACCCCGACGCTGGCGCGCCGCAGGCGGGGGCCTCGCGGCCCTCCTTGCTCTCGACCTGTCATGGACCCTGGGGAGGTTCCCGCACCAGCAGGCCGCCCGGACCCTGACCCCCGAGCAGATCCTGCCCCCGGGTGCCCCGCTTCTGGTCCTCGGGGCCGGAGTATACGGGGATGGGGAGCCGACCGAGGTCCTGGAGAGCCGGCTCCGCCTGGCGCTCGAACTCCACCGGCAGGGACGCGCGCCCTGGTTCCTGGTGAGCGGCGACAACCGGACCCCCGAATACAACGAACCCCAGGCCATGCGCCGCTGGTTGGTGAAACAAGGCGTACCCCGCACCCGGATCGTGGAGGATTACGCGGGCCGCCGGACCTATGACAGCCTGCGGCGGGCGGCGGTGGTGTTCGGGGTCCGGCGCTGCATCATCGTGACCTCGGACTTCCACCTGCCCCGGGCCCTCTACCTGGCCCGGGCCGCGGGGCTCGACGCGGTGGGCGTGGCGAGCTCCACCCAGGACTTCCGCGGGATCAAGCGCCTCCGCTTCTGGGTGCGCGAATACGTGGCCCGGCACCGGGCCGTGATGGACACCTGGTTCCCCCCCGATCCCATCCTGGGTCCCCGGGAAGCCACCCCTGAAGATTGGCTCCCCCGATGAAGTTCGAGCACGTGGACATCCTGGCCGCCCAACGCCTGCCCCAGGGGCGCTATGGGGGCGCCTACCGGGGCCTCGGGGCCGTCGCCCTGGGGGAGGCGGTCACCCGGGCCCTCCTCGCCGACCCCTCCCTCCCCCGCCCCGACCGGGTCTTCTGGGGCATGGCCCGCAGCCACACCCAAGGCATGAACCCCGCCCGGACCCTGGCGCTGAAGGCGGGTCTGCCCGCGGATTCCACCGCCACCACCCTGAACATGGCCTGTGGTTCGGGACTCCAGGCCCTGATCCAGGCGGCCCAGGGACTGGAGTTGGGCCACCTGGGCGCCATCCTCGCTGGCGGCAGTGAGGCCATGTCCGACACCCCCCACCTCATCCCCGGCCTGCGCTGGGGCTTCCGCATGGGCCACCGGGACCTGCCTGACGTCATGCACCAGGACGGCCTCCGCTGCCCGCTGACGGGGCTCCTCATGGGGGAGACCATCGAGGATCTGGCCCGTCGCCGGGGCGTCACCCGATCCGCCTCGGACGCCTTCGCCGCCCGCAGCCACCATCGCGCAGGTGCGGCGGATTTCACTGGGGAACTGGCTCCCCACCAAGCCCTCCCCAAGGACGAGGGCATCCGTCCGGACGCCACCCCGGAATCCCTGGCCCGCCTCGCTCCGGTCTTCCAGCCCGGGGGGCAGGTCACCGCCGGGAACGCCTCCTCGCTATCCGATGGCGCTTCGGCCCTGCTCCTGGCCCGGGGGGGCGTCCATCCCACCCCCCTCGCCCGGATCCTGGGCAGTGCCGAAGCCGGCGTCGACCCCATGGACATGGGGGAGGCCCCGGTCCCCGCCATACGGAAGCTGTTGGCCCAGCACGGGATGGGCGTGGCCGACGTGGACCTCTGGGAGATCAACGAGGCCTTTGCCGCCCAGATCCTGGTCTGCGCGGAGCAGTTGGACCTGCCGGAGGATCGGCTCAACGTGGCCGGGGGGGGCATCGCCCTGGGTCATCCGATCGGGGCCAGTGGCGCCCGGATCGTGACCACCCTGATCCACCAGCTCCGGCGCCGGGGCGGCGGGCGCGGCGTCGCCTCCCTCGGCATCGGGGGGGGCCTGGGGCTGGCCCTGCTCGTGGAAGTGCCGGGTTAACCCGGCCCCCGGTCAACCCCGCCCGCTCATCCCTGGCTAAACCCCGCTCACCCCCCCTGCGAAACCAGGGGACAGCCCTGGGCTACCCTTGGCTGGGGGCGTATCCAAGCATCCGGAGGGAACCGCGTTGAATCCAGAGGGGCTTCAGGCAAGGAGGGCTGCGCAGGGCGATGTGGGTTCATCGTTCAAGCAGTCCGACGCCGGGTCAAGCCCCTCTGGGTTCAACCCCCCGGGCTGGAGCGCCAGCCGTCGCGCCCCTTCGTTTACCTCACTCCGTGGTGAACCCGCACCACCTTCGTTCGGTTGCCTTGGGGCACTCGGCTGGCATTCCAGCGCGGTCCCTCCGGTTACTTGGACCCGCCCCCAGGAGCTGCCATGACCGAGGCCCCCCTCATCGTCCTCACTGACATCACGAAGGTCTACCAGATGGGGGACATGGAGGTCCGCGCCCTGGATGGCGTGAGCCTCACCATTCAGAAGGGCGAATACGTGGCCATCATGGGCCCCTCGGGCTCCGGCAAGTCCACCATGATGAACGTCATCGGCTGCCTCGACACTCCCAGCACCGGGGGCTACGAGCTGAACGGCAAACAGGTCGAGAAGATGACCGATGATGATCTGGCCCAGATCCGCAACGAGGAGATCGGCTTCGTCTTCCAGACCTTCAACCTCCTGGCGCGCACCACCAGCCTCCAAAACGTGGAGCTCCCCCTCATCTACGCAGGGGTCCCACCGGCGGAGCGCCACGCCATGGCCCTGAAGGCCCTGGAGAACGTGGGTCTCGGCAGCCGCTCCGACCACATGCCCAACCAGCTCTCGGGCGGCCAGCGGCAGCGCGTGGCCATTGCCCGGGCCCTGGTGAACAATCCCAGCATCCTCCTGGCCGACGAGCCCACGGGCGCCTTGGACTCCAAGACCAGCGTGGAGATCATGGCCCTCTTCGAGGAGCTCTACCAGCGGGGCAACACCATCATCCTCGTCACCCACGAAGAGGACATCGCCAAGCACGCCCACCGCATCGTGAAGCTGCGCGATGGCAAGATCCTGAGCGACGAGGCCAACACCCCCATCACCTCTGAGGAACACCTGGCCCACCTCAGTCTCTAGGCTGGAGACTGGAGGCGAGAGGCTGATAAGGGCGGGGCCAATTGGCCCCGCCCTTATCTTTCAGGTCTTGGGCGCCTCGCGCCCCAGCTCCTGTTCAAGCCTCCAGCCTGAAGTCTCCAGCCTCCAGTCTCGAATCAGATCTCGAGGCGATCCAGCTTGTCCGGCCGATCCCGCCAGCCCTCCTCCACCTTGATGTGGAGCTCCAGGCGCACGGGGCGCTGGAGGAGCTTCTTCACTTCGCGCTGGGCGCTGATCCGGATGTCACGGATCTTCTCACCGCCGGTGCCCAGGAGGATCTTCCGGTGGTTGGAGCGGTCCACGAGGATCTGCGCGGCGATGTAGACGCCTTCCGCATCCAGGTCCTCGGGGAAGTCCTCATGGCCCGCCTCCAGCCAGCGCTCGATGAGCACGGCCACGCCGTGGGGCACTTCCTCGCTGGTCTTGCGGAGCACCTTCTCCCGGATGAACTCGGCCACGAGGCTCCGCTCCGTCTGGTCGGTGAAGGTGTCCGCCTCGTACTGCCACGCGCCCTCGGGCGCATCCCGCTCCAGGATCGCCCAGAGGGGATCGAGGTTCAGGCCCATCTTGGCGCCGATGGGGATCACCTCCTTGAAGGGGAGGAGGTCCTTGTAGGTCACCACCTTCTCCAGGAGCCGCGACTTCGAGAGCAGATCGATCTTGTTGAGCAGCAGGTAGGTGGGTCGGGCCAGCTTGCGCAGGCGCTTGGCCAGGGCATGTTCGCCAGGGCCCAGGTACTCGTCGGCGTCCACCATCCAGAGGATCAGGTCGGCCTCATCCAGGGCCGCGTCCACATGGTGCATCATGCGCTCGTTGAGCGCATGCTCGGGCTTGTGGATACCGGGCGTGTCCAGGAAGGCGATCTGGGTCGCGCCCCGGTTCACCACGCCCAGCACCTTGCCGCGGGTGGTCTGGGGGGTCTGGCTGGTGGCGGCGAGCTTCTCCCCCACGAGGGCGTTGAGCAGGGTCGACTTGCCGGCGTTCGGCAGGCCGATGATGACCACCGTCGCGAATTTCGGGGCCTCAGCCACGGTGCACGCCCCGCTTGCTCTCCCGCACGAAGGTCAGGAGGTAGGCCACCTCGGGGATGGCGCCCAGCTCGGCCTGGGCCTTGGCGAGGGCCTCCTCCCGCTGGAGCCCCGCGTGGAAGAGCAGGCGGTGGGCCTTCTTGAGTCCCTCCACCGCTTCCGGGGCAAACCCCTTCCGCTGGAGGCCGATGGTGTTCACGCCGTAGCTCTTGGTCTCGCGGGCCCCCACGGTCTTCATGAAGGGCAGCACGTCCATGGTCGCCACGGTGAAGCCACCCATGAAGGCGTGGTCGCCCACCCGGCAGAACTGGTGCACCGCGCTGAAGGCGCCGATGTTGCAGCCACTGCCCACTTCCACATGGCCGGCCAGGGTGGCGGCATTGGCGAAGATGTTCTTGTTCCCCACGATGCAGTCGTGGGCCACGTGGGCCTGGGCCATGAAGAAGTTGTCGTCCCCGATCTTCGTGATGCCCCCGCCACCCACGGTGCCCCGGTGGGCGGTGGTGCCTTCGCGGAACTGGCACCGGTCGCCGATCACCAGGGTGGTGGCCTCCCCCTTGAACTTCAGATCCTGGGGTTCCATGCCCACGGTGCTGTGGGGGAAGAACACGCAGTCCTCGCCGATCGTGGTGTGGGGACCCACCACCACGTGGCTGCGGAGCACGGTGCGGGCGCCGATGCGGGCGTTGCCCTCCACCACGCAGAAGGGGCCGATCACGACGCCCTCGCCGAGCACGGCCTCGGGGCTGACGATGCTGCTGGGATGGATCTGGGCGCTCACTGGCCGGCCTCCTCGCTGCTGAGATCCTGGAGCATGGACATGAACTCGGCCTCGGCCACCTTCTGCCCGTTCACGAAGGCCTCGCCCCGCATCTTGCAGATCCTGCCCTTGAAGCTCAGGACCTTCACCTCCATGACCAGCTGGTCACCCGGGAGCACGGGCTTCCGGAACTTCACCGCGTCGATGGCCATGAAGTAGATCACCTTCTTCGAGCGGTCCTCGAACTCCTGCATGATCAGGCAGCCGCCCGTCTGCGCCATGGCCTCCACGATCAGCACGCCCGGAAACACGGGACGCTTCGGGAAGTGGCCCTGGAAGATCTGGTCGGAGTAGCTGATGTTCTTGAGGCCCCGGATCCACTGCTTGGGCTCGAAGTCCTCGACGCGATCCACCAGGAGGATGGGGTACCGATGGGGCAACAGCTCCATGATCCCCTGGATGTCGATGGTCCTCGGCGCGCGCTCGGTGGTTTCGGTCATATCTCGCTCCAACCGGCTATTGTCGCACGGGAAGGGCCCACGGCGCAGGACCAAGGGTGATCAGGAGGCCTTCACGGTGCGCTCGAAGACCCGGGCCTCGATGAACAGGTCGAGCAGGACCCGGTCCAGGTGCCCGCTCCGGGCCTCCTCCTCCAGGATGGCCAGGCTCTTCTCCAGGGGCACGGCGCCCTTGTAGGGCCGGTCCCGGGCGGTGAGGGCGTCGAAGACATCCGAGATGGCCATGGCCTTGCTCTGGACCGGGATCTCCTTCTCGGCCAGCTTCCGGGGGTACCCGGTCCCCGTGAGGCGCTCGTGGTGGGCGTAGGCGATCTCCGGCACCCCGCCCAGGTCCTTGGTCCAGGGGATCTGCTGGAGGAAGCGGAAGGTGTGGGTGACGTGGCTCTCGATCTCCAGCCGTTCCTCCTCCGAGAGGCTACCCCGGCGGATGCTCAGGCAGGCCAGGTCCCGGGGATCCACCAGGGATCGGCGGGTGCCATCCCAGTGACCGTAGTCCAACGTTCCCAGGAAGTTGAGTCCATCCGCCGTCTCCTGGGCGAGCACGGAGGGTTCATTGCTCTGGAGCACCAGTTTGATCAGGCGTTCGCTCTCTTCGGCCCGGTCCCGGAGGCGCTGCTCCCACCCGGGGGCATCGAAGGGCTCCCCCTTCCCCCAGGCCTGTTCCATGAGCAGCAGGGCGTCCTCCAGCTGACGTTGGCGGAGGCGCTGCAGGATGACTTCCAGCTTCTCGGGCTGGAGCTTCTTGGCCTTCACCAGCACCTGCTCCCGCACCCCGACCTTACCGAAGTCGTGGAGGAGGCTGGCGTAGCGGACCTCCCGCAACTGGCGGTCGCTGAAGAAGAGATCCCCGTAGAGCCCGTTCGGCGTCGCGTTCACCGCCTCCGCGAGGCCCACGGTGAGATCCGCCACCCGACCCGAATGACCGCTGGTGACGGGATCCCGGGCCTCGATGGCGGTCACGGAGGCGTTCACGAACCCCTCGAAGAGGACCTCGATCTCCTCCCGGAGCTGGGCATTGCGCACGGCCACCCCGGCCTGCCCCGCCAGGCTCGTGGCCAGGTCCTGGTGCTCCTTGAGGAAGGGCACCACCTTCGGCTGAACCGTTTCCGTGTCCACCCGGTTGATGAACTGGAGCACGCCGAGCATGCGGCCTTCCGTGTCCTGCATGGGCACCACGAGCATGCTCTGGGTGCGGTAGCCCGCCTGCCTGTCGAAGGCATCGCTGAACTGGTAGGGCGAGCCCGCGGGCAGGGCGTAGACGTCCTCCAGGTTGAGGGTCTGGCCCGTATCCGCCACCCAGCCCGCCAGGGTGCTGGGATTGATGGGCATCTTGAAGCGGTGGAAGGGCAGGCTCAGCTTGGCGTTCTGGGTGTGGGCGAAGAGCAGCTCGGGAGTCTCATCCCCCTGCACCAGGTAGATGGAGCCCGCCTCGGCAGAGAGCAGCTCCCGGCCCAGACGGAGGATCAGGTCCAGCAGGCGGTCCAGGTTCTGCTCGCTGGCCAGGGCCCGACCGATCTCGTTCAGGCGCTCCATGTGGATCTGGTCCTTCACCCGCTCCCAGCCCGCGTTCACCAGGGCCACAGCCCCGTCGAGCCCGGGCCAGGCGGGGCACTCCGCCAGGCGCCCTTCCCCGGGGCACCCGATCACCACGTCCGCCTCCGGCCCCTCGGCCCAGATGAGGCTGCGCCGGATCTCCCGCCGGATCTGATCCAGGAGGGTGTTACGGTGCTCTGGGGGGATCAGGACCGTGAAACGCAAGGAAAGCTCCCGTTCGGGCAAGGGATCAGGTGGTGGGAAGGCCCAGCCAGCCTATCGGAATTCCCCCGCCCCCACCATGAATTGGCGGGGCGTCGTGGAGCGGCTCACCTGGGGCGGCCTCGGCCTGGCCACCGCCGAGGATGGCCGCCGGATCCTCCTCCGGGCCCCCCTGGCTCTCTTCCCCGGGGAGGAGGTGGAAGCCACCCTCCGCTGGAAACCCCGCCACGCGGAAGGCCTGGTCACCCGTTGGATCAAGAAGGACCCGCGCCGGGCCGGGGCCGCCTGCCCCGTGGCCGAGGCCTGCGGGGGCTGCGACCTCTGGGAGGCCGGGGCCCACGAGGGGGACCTCAAGGCCCAGATGGTGGCCGACCTCCTGGGCCGCCAGCTGCCCGACCGCCCCTACACCTGGCACCCCGCGCCTCCGGAGGCCCGCCGCCACCGGATCCAGCTCCACTGGGACGGCAAGTCCCTGGGCTTCCACCGCCGGGGCAGCCACGCCCTGGTGCCCGTGAAGGCCTGCCCCGCCGCCGCGGATCCCCTGAGCGAGGCCCTGCCCCGCCTCACGGAGGCCCTGGAGGCCCGCATCATCCCGGGCCGCGCCCAGCGCTGGGAGCTGGTCACCGGCACCCCCGCCGGCGAGGTCCGCGCCGTGGATGAACAGGGCCGCTGCTGGGTTCTGGAGCCCGACGGCTGGCACAAGGACACAGCGCCCGTGACCCATCGGTTCGGGGACCTCCACCTCACCCAGGATGCCGGCGCCTTTTTCCAGGTCTCCCCCGCCTGGGCCCACCAGGTCTTCTCCGAATTGCTGTCGGGCTGGGACCTGCGCGGAAACACGCTCTACGATCTCTACGGCGGCGTGGGCTTCTTCTCGGCCCTCCTGGGCGATCGGTTCCGCCATCGGGTGCTGGTGGAGGGCTTCGAGCCCGCCGTGGAACGCGCCCGCATCAACCTCGCGGCCCTGGGGCTGGATGCCGAGTGCCAGGCCTCCGACGTGGCGGCCTGGTGCCCCGAGGGCCTGGGCACCGCGGAGGACCTCATCCTCCTGGACCCGCCCCGGGCGGGCCTGGAGGAGGCCCTCAGCACCCGCCTGCTCGGTGCCAAGGCCGGCCGCATGGTCCTCATCGGCTGCGATGGGGCGCCGTTCTGCCGCGACCTCCAGCGCCTGGCCCCGGCCTGGGACCTGGTGGACCTCCACGCCCTGGACCTCTTCCCCCGCACCGCCCACGCGGAGTTCATCGCGCTCCTGAAACCGAAGGCCTAGCCCCTCAGGGGGATCTCCAGGTGGAAGGCGGTGCCCTTCCCCACTTGGCTCTCCACCTGGAGGCGGCCCCCCAGCTTCTCCAGGATCGACTTCACGCTGGCCAGCCCCAGGCCCGTGCCACGCCCCTCGCCCTTGGTGGTGAAGAAGGGCTCCCCGAGGCGTGCCACCACCTCCGGCGGCATGCCATGACCATCGTCCTGGATGGTGAGGCGCACGCCCTCCCCCCGGGGCTCGCACCGCACCTGGATGCGCCCCCCCTCCGGCAGGGCGTCCCGCGCATTGAGCACCAGGTTGGCCACCATCTGGTCGAGCTGGGTGGGATCGGCTTCCATCCAGGCGGGCCCGGCGGCCAGATCCAGATCCAGCTTCACCCGGCTGGGGAGGGCGGCCCGGAGGAGGCCCCCCAGCCGCTTGAGGCGCTCCCCGGCTTCGAAGCGCTCCACCTGGCCCTTGCGGGCCCGGCCATAGCTCATGAGTTGGGCCGTGAGGGCCCCCGCCCGGATGGAGGCTTCCTTCACCCGGGCCAGGTGGGTGGGGTTGGGGCGCTTGCCCTCCTCCATGTCCAGCTCACAGATCTCCGCGTAGTTCTGGATCACCGCCAGGAGGTTGTTGAGGTCGTGGGCGAGGCCCGCCCCCAGGCTCGCCATGGCGTTCATGCGTTCCAGGCCCTGGAGCAGGTGCTGGCTCTGGCGGAGGGCCTCCTCCGTGCGGATCCGCTCCAGCTCCAACCCCGCCCGCGCGCTGAACACGGACAGGAGGTCCATCATGCCGGGCCGGGGCGCGAGTTCCCGGTCACTCATCACGCAGAGAATGCCCAACACACGGCCATGGCTGTCCATCAAGGGGCTGCCCAGGTACCCCTCGATGCCCAACTCCGTGAGCATGGCGTCCTCGGGATACCGCCCGGCCACACCCCGGGGGTGGAAGCATGCCCGGGCGGACACGACGTCATCGCACGGCGTGCCTCCGAGGGTGTAGGTCACCGGGGGTTGCAGTTCCCCGTGGGCGCTGAGCGCCAAGGTGCGGATCTGCTCGGTGCCCAGGAGCTCCCCCGCCAGGGCGAAGGGAGCTTCGAAGGCTGCGGCCAGGTGGACCACCAGGGCCTGGAAGAACTCCGCCCCGGAAAGACTGGAGGCGCCCAAGCGCAGGTGCTCCAGGGAATTCTGCGTCCGATGGAACTCGGTCAGGTCCTGCATCAGGAGCGACCATCCGCCATCAGCCTCGGCAACCTGATGGCTGCGAAGCAGGCGGATGTCCCCCCGGCTGGTGAGCACGCGGTGGTCCAGGGGACGCCCCTCCGCCCGCTGCCGCCAGGCCGCCATGCCCTCCCGGTCCTCCGGGTGCAGCCGGGCCAGGAATGCCTCCCAGCTGGGGATGCCCTCCCGCTCCGCCGTGAACAAGGCGCCCAGTTCCGGGCTCATGGCGCAGCCCCGTCCCTCCGCATCGAAGGAGAACACCCAGAACCCCGCCCCTTCCAATGCGGAACGCAATCGATCCTGGGACACTGGCAAGGACACGGCGACCCCGGACGTGGAACGGTGGAAGGTGGGAACAAGACGGAAGCGCGGGGAGGAACTCCGGCGGCTTCCCGGAAAAAAGCCTTAGAATCCAGCTGAGAAGGAGCGTAAATCCCATGGAGGCCCTCGGTCGTCACATGTTGGTGGAGTTCACGGGATGTGACGCCGGTCGCCTGGCCGACCTCGACTTCGTTACCGCGACCATGCTCCGGGCGGCCCGGGAAGCCGGGGCCACCATCCTCACCCACCGCTTCCACCGCTTCGCGGACCCGGAGGGCGGTCAGGGGGTGAGCGGGGCCGTGATCATCAGCGAGAGCCACCTGGCCATCCACACATGGCCCGAGCATGCCTACGCGGCCGTGGACCTCTTCACCTGCGGGACCACGGTGATGCCCGAGCGGGCCCACGCAGTGTTGCGGGAGGCCCTGGGCGCCACCGGCGACCACACCCGCATCCTGGAACGGGGCCCCCACGCCCGGGTCGTCGCGGACTGATGGTCCGGATCCTCCTCGTCCTGGCCGGGTTGCTGAGCCTGGGGCTGGCCATCCTCGGGGCCTTCCTGCCCCTGCTGCCCACAACCCCCTTCCTGCTGCTGGCCGCAGCCTGCTTCGCCCGTTCCTCGGAACGCCTGCACCGGTGGCTGCTCGCACACCCGCGCCTGGGCCCCTTCATCCGGGATTGGGAGCAGGGCGGCGTCATCCGCCCCGCGGCCAAGCGGGCGGCGACCGTGCTGATGGTCGCCACCGGGGGGAGCAGCCTCGCCCTGGTCCGGGCACCCCTGGCCGCCAAGGTCGCCATGGGCCTCACCTTCCTCGGGGTGCTCACCTTCATCTGGACCCGGCCATCCGTGCCCCGAGCTGAAGCCTGAACCTATTCGAAGCCCAATTCCATCTGCCGGGCCAGGGGCAGGCCCCGCTCCAGGTTCAGGAGGAAGGCCTTCTTGTCCACGCCGGCCGCATAGCCCGTGAGGCTGCCATCGCTTCCCACCACCCGGTGACAAGGCACCAGGATGGCGATGGGATTGGCGCCATTGGCGGCGGCCACCGCCCGGGTGGCCTTCTCATCACCCAGGCGCCGCGCGAGCTCCAGGTAACTCAGGGTCTGGCCATAGGGGATCTTCATCAGCTCATCCCACACCCGCACCTGGAATTCGGTGCCTTCGGGCGCGATGGGCACCGTGAAGGTCCGCAGGTTCCCGCCCCAATAGGCTTCCAACTGCATCCGCAGGAAGCGCCAGGCCTCCCGCTGCTCCTTGGGCGCAAGGGGTGTGGTCTTCCGGGGATCCAACCCCCCGAAGCCCAGCTGGCGAAGCTTGCCCCGGCCGTCGAAGGCGGCGTGCATGGGGCCCAGGGGCCCATCCAGTTCGTAGAACCAGAGCATTCGGGAATGATAGGCCCCAAAGTCCCGAATGGGTAGGATGGCCGTCCCACCGGAGGAAGCGTCCACCCCGATACACTGGCGGGATGGCCGAGCGTCCCTTCCGACTCAGCATCATCGATTACCTGAACGCCGCCCCCCTGAACCATGGGTTCAAGCAGGGGCTGGGCTGGGATCGCTTCCACCTGAAGTTCCACTACCCCTCCGTGTGCGCCGACCGCCTGCGGGAGGGCGAGGTGGATGCCGGGCTCATCAGCTCCATCGAGTACCTCCGGATCCCGGACCTGCGCATCGTGCCGGGCCTCTGCATCGCCAGCCCCAAGCGGGTGCGCTCCGTGGTGATCCTCTCCAAGGTGCCCCCGGAGCAGATCCGGACCCTGGCGCTGGACACCTCCAGCCGCACCTCCGTGGTCCTAGGTCAACTCCTGCTGCGGGAGCGCTACGGGGTGAGTCCCACCACCGTGGACCTGGGCCCCGACCTACCCGCCATGCTGGAGGCCAACGATGCGGCCCTCATGATCGGCGACGCCGCCATGCGCACCCCCAAGGAGGGCCTCTACGTGCTGGACCTCGCGGAGGAGTGGCACGCCTGGACGGGCCTTCCCTTCGTGTTCGCCCTCTGGACCGTCCGGGCCGATGCCCCCGCCTTCCCCGAGCCCGGTGGGGTGGCTCCCTACTTCCACCGCAGCCTCGAGTCGGGCATGGCCAACCTCAACGCCATCATCGAGGAGGCCCGGCGCACCATCGGCTGGACCCGCCTGGAGCTCCAGGAGTACCTCACGGAGAACATCAGCTACCAGCTGGGCGAGGCGGAGCGCCAGAGCCTCCAGCTCTTCTACGAGAAGGCGGTCCGCCAGGGCTTCGCCCCGGAGCTGAAGCCCCTGAACTGGCTCTAGGCGCACGTCCGCGCGGCTTGGCCGATCCCCACCCCTGGGGCGGGAAATCCGACCGGAGTGATTGGGATCCGCGCCCCGCATGGCAGACTGGGGGTTCCTGCCCGGAGCTGTGGATGACCCTCAAGGCCCTCTTCCTGGAACACCTGGCCACCCGCCGCGCCAAGGCGGAGGAGGCCCTCGCCCACGCGGGCTTCGAGACGCTCGTGATCGGCTCCGGGGAACCCCACACCTACTTCGCCGATGACCAGGACGCACCCTTCCGCCCCGTGCCCCACTTCGCGCACTGGTGCCCCCTCCGGGGTCCCCACCACCTGCTGGTGATCCGCCCCGGCCGGAAACCCCGCCTCATCCGATACGCGCCTGAAGATTTCTGGTACGAGCAGGCCAGCCTCGAGGTCCTGTGGGGTGGCGCCCCCTACTGGGCCGAGGGCTTCGAGCTGGTGGAAGCCGCCACCCCCGAGGCCGTCTGGGAGCAGGTGGGTCCGCTCCCCAGGGGGGCCTTCATCGGCACCGACCTCAAGGGGGCCGAGAAGGCGGGCCTCACCGCCAATCCCGACAAGCTCACCAAGCACCTGGACTGGACCCGCAGCTTCAAGACCCCCTACGAAGTGGCCTGCCTGGAGCGGGCCACGGAGGCCGCAGCCCGGGGCCACCAGGCCGCCCGCGAAGCCTTCCTGGGTGGAGCCTCCGAGTTGGAGATCCACCACGCCTACGTGCAGGCCGTCGGCTGCGTGGACCACGAGCTTCCCTATGGGACCATCGTGGCCCTGGACGAAAAGGGCGCCATCCTCCACTACGAGGGCAAGCGTGCCACCGGGAATGGCCGCGTGCTCCTGATCGATGCCGGCGCGAAGGTGCACGGCTACGGCTCCGACATCACCCGCACCTGGGCCGCCCCCGCCTGTGACGACCGGTTCAAGGCCCTGATCGCGGGCATGACGAAGCTCCAGCTGGAGCTCTGCGACGAGGTGAAGCCCGGGCTCCACTACGGGGAGCTCCACAAGCGGGGCCACCTCAGGATCGCGGCGCTGCTGCACGAGGCCGGCATCCTCAGGGTGAAGGCCGAGGAGGCCGTGGACTCCGGACTCTCCAAGCCCTTCTTCCCCCATGGGCTGGGCCACCACCTCGGCCTCCAGGTGCACGACGTGGCGGGCAAGCAGCTGGGCCCCGATGGCGAGTTCAAGCCCAGCCCCGCCGAGCACCCCTTCCTCCGCACCACCCGCGTGATCGAGGAGGGCCAGGTCTTCACGGTGGAACCGGGTCTCTACTTCATTCCCATGCTCCTGCGCCCCTTCCGGGCCGGTGAGCACGCCGCGAAGTTCGATTGGGCGCAGATCGACGCCCTCACGCCCCTGGGCGGAATCCGCATCGAGGACAACCTCCTGGTCACCGCCGCCGGCCATCGCAACCTGACCCGGCCCCACCTCCCCAACTGATCCCCCTGGAGTCCCATGAGCGCCTCCCATCCCTTCGACCCCGCCTTCAACCACAAGATCACCCTGCAGGAGGCCTCCGACATGGTCGCGGCCCACGCGGCCTCCCCCCTGAAGCCCGGGGAGTTCAAAGCCGGCGTGCTCGGCCAGAAGGCCTTCACCCGCATCCTGCACCAACCCGGTTGCCACGGCATCCGCATCTACCTGGCCCGCGAGGCGGATGGCTCCCCCACCCTCGTGCTGGTGGGCGTGGA
This sequence comes from Holophagaceae bacterium, assembly GCA_044229665.1. Taxonomy (GTDB): domain Bacteria; phylum Acidobacteriota; class Holophagae; order Holophagales; family Holophagaceae; genus JAFDVN01. The sequence goes on along the minus strand of JBGASN010000019.1, from coordinate 42,668 downwards.
CGCGAAGGGCGTGGACCTCCAGGGTGGATCCGTGGAGTGTTCCGAGCACATCGAGCCCTGCCCGCCCTTCTGCTCCGGGGTGACCCTGCCCCTGCACCCCAGGGGCTGATCCTGATTTCCCCCGTCCACCTCATCGTCCGGAGCATCAACCTCTGCTCCGGGCTGCCGGTGGTGGCCTACGCCCTCGGTGGGAACCGGGGGCGATTCCAACGCCAGCCTTGGATGAAGGGGCTGCTGGCCTTCCTTGTCTACGACTTCCTCAGCAGCATCGCCACCAGTTCCCTCGCCGCCGCGCACATCAACAGCCACTGGTTCGCGAACATCGATGAACTGCTGACCTTCACGTGGCTCCTGCTCCTCTTCCGGGCCTGGTCCGCTTCCCCCCGGGCCCGGAAGGTCTATGCCACACTCGCAGCCTCGGGATTCGTCTGGGCTGCCCTTGGCGTCTACGTCAGCGGATCCCTGTTCCGGTTCAACGATGTCTTTCTCACCGCTGAGAGCCTCATCCTGGGCGGGGCGGCCGTGTACGAACTGGCCAGCTTCCTGCGACGGGAGGACTCGGACGCTCCACTCACCTCCATGCCCAAGTTCTGGGTCTTCTCCGGGTTCTACCTGTTCTTCATGGCCTCCCTCCCGGTGCATGCCCTGGGCAACCACCTCCTCCAGAGCCTCCCTCGTGAGCTGGTCCTGTATCCCTGGCTCATGCGGGCACTGTTCTTCCTCCTCTACAAGCTGATGGTCGCAAAGGCATTCCTATGCCCCCAGGCAAGCTCCTCCTCATCGTCGTCCTGACCTCGGTCGGCCTGTTGGCCTCCGTGTGGCTCGCCCTGTTCGCGGTCGTGCAGGCCAAGAACCGCATGCTCCGGGAGCACCGGCGCACCCTGGAAGCCGAACGGCGGGCGGCCCTGGCACGCCAGGCCTTCATGGACAATGCCCACCACGAGCTCAAGACTCCCTTGCAGATCATCCAGGGCAACCTGGACATCCTGGAATCCATGGTCCGTGAGCCGGAGCTCCAAAAATGTCTCCAGCGCAGTCAGACCGCCTCCAAGCGCCTGCTCACCCTGATCCAGGGCCTTCTGGACCTTACCGACCTCTCGGATGGCACCTACCCCATCCACCCCACGGCCGTGGACCTGCAGCGGCACTTCGAAGACCTGGCTGCGGAAGCCTCCCTGCTGAGCCGCGCCAAGGGGTTGGGCTTCCAATCCGAAATCGACCTTCCCCTCCCAGCCGCGTGGGTGGATGTCCACTGCCTGGATCGGGCCCTCCGTCTCCTGCTCGACAACGCCTTGGCCTACACCTCGCAAGGGGAACTCAACCTTCGGGTGTTCACCTCCCCCGAGGGCACCGCCATGGAGCTCGTGGTGGAATTGGATGACACCGGACCCGGGCTGCCGGAAGGCCAGGAGGCCGCGGGATTGGAGCCCTTCCTGGCCGAGGCCCAGCCCCTGAGCCGGCCGGGTTTCCTGGGGCTCGGCCTGCCGCTCGCCTCGGGCCTGGTCCGCCGGATGGGCGGCCGCCTGGAACTCCATCGCCTCTTCCCGGGGACCCGGGCCCGGATCCAGCTGACCCTCCCCGTGGTGAAATTGGACTGAGGCCAGGCCCCACCTGGGGCGGATCGCAGTACCCAGGGGTGGAATCCCCATGCATCGCAGGCCCGACTCCGGGATCCTGGAAACATCCACCTGGAGGATCCGTGCTCCGATCTGCCCTGCTCACCGCCCTACCCGGTCTGCTGATGGCCCAGGCCCCCGGGGCCATCACCCTGGAAGGCCTCTTCCACCCCCAGAAGCGGGTCGCCTATGTGGGCAACCCCACCACCCGCCTGGAGTGGGCACCCGATGGCAGCCTCGTGGAAGCCAAGGTCGAAAAGGGGCAGGCCAGCCTCTGGCGCGTGGATCCCACGACCTGGGAGAAGAAGCCCTTCTTTGAAGGCGACCGCCTCGTGAAGGCCCTGGTGGCCGCTGGCGCCAAGGAGGAGGCCGCCGCCCGCGCCTTCGGCAGCCAGCCCACCTGGAGCCCCGACCGCAAGGCCTGCGTGGTGAGCATCCAGGAGGACCTCTACTACGTGGACCTCGCCAAGGCCGAGGCCAAACGCCTCACCACCACCCCCGGCAGCGAGGACGAGGCCAGCTTCAGCCCCGATGGCACCAAGGTGGCCTTCCTGCGCGGCAACGACCTCTACATGGTCACGGTGGCGGAGGCGAAGGAGACCCGCCTCACCACCGGCGGCAGCGAGACCATCTTCAATGGCCGCCTCGACTGGGTGTACCAGGAGGAGGTCTATGGCCGCGGCACCTTCAAGGCCTTCTGGTGGAGCACCGACTCCAGCCGGCTCGCCTACCTGAGCCTCGATGAGACCCAGGTGCCCGTGTTCACCCTGGCCGATGACCGCAGCCAGCCCCAGAAGCTCCTCCAGGCCCGCTACCCCAAGGCCGGGGATCCCAACCCCATCACCAAGCTGGGCGTGGTGGACCTCCAGGGCCGCACCACTTGGATGGCGGATCCCTACGCCGGCAAGGAGACCCTCATCGTCCAGGTGGACTGGACCCCCAAGGGCGAGCTCATCGCCGCCTACCAGGACCGGGTGCAGACCTGGCTGGACCTCCGCCGCTTCACCGGCGCCGCCTCCACCACCCTCATCCGAGAGGAGAGCAAGGCCTGGCAGGAGCGCCTGCCCCTGCCCATGTGGCTGCCCGATGGCGGCTTCGTGTGGGAGAGCGACCGCAGCGGCTTCCACCACCTCTACCGCTATGACAAGGACGGCAAGCTCCGCAACGCCATCACGAGCGGCGACTGGGACGTGAAGCACGTGCACGGCGTGTCCGCCGATGGCAAGCGGGTCTACTTCGATGCCACCGCCCGCAGCCCCATCGGCCTCGACACCTACGTGGTCCCCGTGGAGGGCATGGGCAAGCAGGGCAAGGACCTCAAGCAGCTCACCCAGGCCCGGGGCACCCACCGGGTGCGGTGGAACAAGGACTTCACCCGCTTCCTGGACACCTGGACGAACCTGGAGATGCCCGCCAAGCAGGCCCTCTTCGACGCCAAGGGCCAGCAGTCCCGCATGATCGACGAGAACCCCTCGCCCATGCTCAAGGAGCTGAAGCTCGGTCAGATCAAGCTCCAGCAGGTGAAGACCCGCGATGGCTTCCCCATGGAGACGATGCTCATCCTGCCCCCGGACTTCGACGTCACGAAGAAGTACCCCGTGTTCCAGCACATCTACGGCGGGCCCGCCGCGCCCCAGGTGCGCGACGCCTTCGGCCGCGACACCCTCTGGTACCACTTCCTGGCCCAGCAGGGCTGCGTGGTGTGGGTCTGCGACAACCGCAGCGCCTCGGCCAAGGGCAACGCCGCCTTCGGCATCTGGAAGCGCATGGGCGCCCAGGAGCTGGAGGACCAGCTGGACGGCCTCAAGTGGCTGGAGCAGCAGGGCTGGGCCGACATGAGCCGCGTGGCCATGGAGGGCTGGAGCTACGGCGGCTACATGACCGCCTACGCCCTCACCCACAGCAAGGCCTGGAAGGTGGGCTTCGTGGGCGCCCCGGTCACCAGCTGGAAGCTCTACGACAGCATCTACACCGAGCGCTACATGGGCCTGCCCAGCGAGAACAAGGAAGGCTACGAGAGCACCAACCTCAGCGCCGTGGCCAAGAACCTCGGCGGCAAGATCCTGCTCATGCACGGCACCCTGGATGACAACGTGCACCCCCAGAACACCATCCAGTTCATCGATGCCCTCCAGAAGGGTGGCCAGGACTACGACCTGCGCCTCTTCCCCGGCAGCGACCACGGCCCCCGTGCCCCCTGGCAGATCTGGAACCGCCAGGTCGCCATGTGGGACTTCCTGAAGCGGAACCTCTAGCCCCAAGGTTTTGCGCCCCATCACGAGGCCCCGCACCGGCTGAATTCGCCGGATGCGGGGCCTCGCGGATTCCTTCATACTGGGCTTTTCCAGGACAAACCCATGACGTTCCTCCTGCAGGCCCCCCCGGCCGCCCCGACCTCGGTGATGGGCAGCTTCACGCCCCTCTTCGGCGCCATCGCCCTCTGGGCCATCTTCGTCGGCTACGGCATGTGGGGTCTCAGCAAGCACCCCAAGGGCCTGAACCCCCTCTTCTTCACCGAGATGTGGGAGCGCTTCAGCTACTACGGCATGCGGGCCCTGCTCCTGCTCTACATGCGCCTCCCCGAGAGCGCCGGCGGTCTTGGGCTCTCCCTGGCGGCGGCGGGCTCCATCTACGCCTTCTACACCTTCTTCGTGTACGCCCTCAGCGTGCCCGGCGGATGGATCGCCGACCGCTTCCTGGGCTACCGGAAGGCGGTGCTGGTGGGCGGCGTGATGATCGCCCTGGGTGAGTTCGGCCTGGCCTCGGGACCCCGGCCCCTCTTCTTCGCGGGCCTCGCCGCCATCGCCATGGGCACCGGCCTCCTCAAGACCAACTGCACCAGCCTCGTGGGCATGCTCTATCCCGAGAACGACCCCCGCCAGGATGCCGGCTACAGCGTGTACTACATGGGCATCAACATCGGCGCCCTCATCGCGCCCCTCATCCTCGGGTTCATGGCCCAGGATCCCGCCTTCGTGAAGGGCCTGGCTCAGCTGGGCCTGGGTACCCACAACGGCTGGCGCCTCGCCTTCGCCTTCGCCGGCCTGGCCATGGTGGCGGGGATCATCCAGTACACCCTCCGTCAGCACGTGCTGGGTGAGGTGGGCCTGGAGCCCGGTGGCAAGGTGGAGATGGATGCCGAGCCCCTCCCCCCCCTCACCTCCGAGGAGCGTGGTCGCATGTGGGTGGTGGGCATCCTGATGTTCTTCATCATGACCTTCTTCTTCGTCTTCGAGCAGGCGGGCACCACCCTCAACCTCTTCGCCGATGACCACACCCGCTGCGCCATCGGCGGTTGGACCTTCCCCTCCTCCTGGTTCCAGAGCGTGAACAGCATCTGGTTGCTCCTGCTCGCTCCGGTGATCGGTGCCCTCTGGATCGGCCTCAAGGACAAGGAACCGAGCAGCCCTGCCAAGTTCACCCTGGGACTCTTCTTCGTGGGTCTGGGCATGCTCCTGCTCGTGCCCCCCAGCCTCGCCTTCACCGCCAACCCCGCCCTGAAGGTCAGCCCCTGGTGGCTGGTGGGCACCTACCTCCTCCACACCATCGGTGAGCTCTGCCTCAGCCCCGTGGGCCTCAGCACCACCTCCAAGCTGGCGCCCCCCCGCTACGCCGGCCTCATGATGGGCTGCTTCTTCTTCGCCATTGGCGCCGGCAACATGCTGGCGGGCTTCGCCGGCGGCATCAGCGACAAGCTGGCCCCCGCCACCCTCTTCGGCGGCCTCTTCGCGATCACCACGGTGATGGCGCTGATCCTGGTCATGCTCTCGGGCACCATCAAGCGCATGATGGGCGGCGTGAAGTAGGCCTCCCCGATCCTCCCGAAGAAGCCCCCGGTCCCCGGGGGCTTTCCGTTTCTGGGATCCTGGTCCCATGTGCGGCGGCCTGGAGTTCAAGCGGAAGAAGGCCATGGAGGGCCTGGGGCTCCTGGAGCCCGAGGAGGAGCTCATCAAGGTGTTCTTCCCCAATCCCAAGGCGGCGCTCCTCGTGGATCCCGACACGGACCTGTGGCTGCCCTGGGGGCGGCGCAAGGAGCAGCCCGGGGACTGGCCCGAGGGCGGCTGGGCCCGCGCCGAGAGCCTGGCCAAGCCCTACTGGACGAAGTGGAACCCGGAGCCGCTCTGGATCCACCCAGCCCGCTGGATGGAGAAGGATCCCGCCCGCCGCAGCCACTGGTTCGAGCTGGGCCCCGGCGAGGGGATCCGCTGCCTGCGCCTCCACGGGGCACCGGGCACGCCGCTGTATGTGGTGACGGAATCGAGCACGGGCGACTTCAAGGCGGAGATCCACGACCGGATCCCCGTGATCGGAGCGGGCTAGTCCATCCCGATCTCGCCGAAGGCCAGGCCGGCGCCCACCAGCACCGCGAGGCCCACGCCCAGGGTCCCCGCAAAGGTCCAGCCGACCTGGGCCCGCGGGCTCCGATCCTGGGTCCACCGCGCCAGGAGGCCTGCCACCAGCCCCCATTGGACCAGGGCCACGACGAGGGCCAGGGCCCAGGGCATCACGGTCGCCGGCTTGCCGAGGGGGGCGCGCGACTGGAACCCGGCATGGGGGAAGACCCAGAGCCGGGCGATGACCCCGGCGATCCCCAGGGGCCCGCCCAGGTTCCGGGCCAGGCTCAGCAGGGCCAGGACGGCAAGCAGGCCGCCCGTGATCCCCAGGCTCCGCTTCGCGCCGGGGCTCAGTCCCATCGCGGCGTGGGCTTCTGCTTCCAGAGCCAGATGATGTAGTCCACGTTCTTGGCTTCGCCGCCCAGCTGCTTCAGGCGGGTCATGGTCTGGCCGCGGTGGTGCTGGCTATGCATCACGGCCTGCATGAGCGCTTCCCGGGCGGGGATGTGCAGGGCTGGTTCCGGGAACCAGGCGATGTGACGCGGAGCCTCCAGATCCGCCTCGGAGGCCCCGTCCACCCAGGCCTGGAGGGCCTCGCCCGAGGCCCGGGTGAGGGCGCGCAATTCGGCAAAAGCGGGCACCGCCTTCGCCGGGTAGCCACCCTGCCCTCCCGCGAGGATCTCGCCGAAGGCCTTGGCCACCCAGGCCGTGTGATAGAGCCGCTCCAACACATCCGGATCCGCCTGGGCTTCGGGGCACTTGCCCAGGGCATGGAAGGCCATGGCATCGGCCCAGCGCAGGTGGGCCACGAGGTCCTGCAGGTGGGCTCTCACTTCGCCACCTCCGGCCACTGGGCCGCGGGCCGGCCCTTCCGGGCCCAGAGGGCCCAGTCCGTGGTGGGCATGGCGCTGCCCAGGGTCCGCATGCGGGTGGCGTGCTGGCCCCGGTGGTAGTGGCTGTGCAGGGGCACCTGCAGGAGGCCATCGCCCAGGGTCTGGGTGACCTCGTCGCCCGCGAGGGTCCGGAAGGTGAGCACCCGGTCCAGGTCCTCCGCCTTCACCGTGGGCAGCCAGGCCCGGAAGGCCGCGTGGCAGGCCCCCGCGTAGTGGCGCAGGTCCTCGATGCGGGGGTAATCCGCCACCGTGGGCCAGCGGGGCGGCGAGGGCAGGCCCTGGAAGCGCCCCAGCCAGATGGACTGGGCGCCGTGCAGGTGCACCAGGCGCTCCCGCAGGTCCCCATCCTCCCGGGCGGGACCGTGGGCCAGGAGGGCCCGCCACTGCTCGGCGTCAGCCCACTCCATGTGGCGGTAGAGGTCGAGAATGACGTCGAGCATGGCGGACTCCCGGGGCAGAATGAAGCCAGCATAGCGAGGCGGCCATGGACATCCAGCGAATCGGCATCGTGGGCTGCGGCCTCATGGGGGCAGGCATCGCGCAGGTGGCGGCGGAGGCGGGCTATTCCGTGATCTCGAAGGAGGTGGATGAGCCCTCCCTCGCCAAGGGCCTCGCCCGCATCACGGCCCAGTGGGACAAGGCCGTGGCCAAGGGCAAGCGCAGCGCCGATGACGTGGCCGCCTTCAAGGGGCGCCTCCAGGGCCGCACGGCCTGGGCGGACCTCGCCGACTGCGACCTGATCATCGAGGCCGTGCCCGAGCGCCTGGACCTGAAGCTCGCCACCTTCGCGGAGCTGGAGAAGGTGGCCAAGCCCGGCGCCCTGCTCTGCTCCAACACCTCCAGCCTGCCCATCACCCAGCTGGGCGCCGTGCTCGGCCCCGGCCGGCATGCGGGGCTCGCGGGCCTGCACTTCTTCAACCCCGTGCCCGCCATGCCCCTGGTGGAGATCATCCGCACCCTCGCCACCTCGGCGGAGGCGGTGGACGCCCTGCGGGCCTTCGTGGCGAAGATCGGCAAGACCCCCGTGCTGGCCCCCGATGCACCGGGCTTCATCGTGAACCGCCTCCTGGTGCCCTACCTGCTGGATGCGGCCCGCTGCGCCGAGCAGCGCCTGGCCACGGTGGAGGACCTCGACCAGGGCATGAAGCTGGGCTGCGGCCACCCCATGGGCCCCCTGCACCTCTGCGACTTCATCGGCCTCGACACCATGGTGAACGTGGCGGAGGTGATGTTCGCCGCCTACGGCGAGCCCCGCTACACCTGCCCACCCCTGGTGAAGCAGATGGTGGCCGCGGGGCGCCTGGGCCGGAAGTCGGGCCTGGGCTTCTACCGCTGGGAGGGCGAGCAGCGCCTGGAGGCCCTGCCCCTGTGAATCCCCTCCACACCTGGCTGTCCGCCCCCGGCTTCCTGGGCACCGGGGCCGCCCGCGGCTCCGACCTCCTGGTGCTCGGACTCCTGGTCCTCATCCTCACCGTGAGCCTGGGCCTGCATGCGGCCCGCCAAGGGCACTTCCACCGCCACGCTGCGCTCATGGGCACCGCGAGCTTCGTGCTGCTCACCGTGGTCGTGCTGTTCACCTCGTGGACCCACGCGGGGGGAGCAAGGGAAGGCCGCGCCCTGCCCACGGGCCTGCTCCCCTTCCACCTCACCCTGGCGGGCCTGGGCCTCCTGATGCTCCTGCCCACGGCGGCCCTGGGGCTCTGGGCCCTGGGCTTCCGGTCGGGGCGCCCCTGGAGGGCCACGGCGCCCGCCCTGCACCGGCGGGCCGGCTTCCTCACCGCCACCCTGCTCACCGCCTGCGCCGGCACCGGCCTGCTGGTCTACGCCTGGAAGTACCTGGGTCGCTGAACCGGGGTTCCCGAAATCTCGACACGGATGGTATATTACCGTCATCCGTCGACAGCTTTGTCGTTGAAACCCCGTGAGGCTTCCTGTGGTCCGTCTGTCCCACCTGTCCCTTCCGATCCTGCTGATCGCCCTCCTGGGGTGCGGTGGTGGCACCGCCACGCGGCGCACCGAGCATGGAACCTCCGACCTCCCGGTGCCCGGCGGCGCGAACGTGGTCCTCCAGTGGGACGACGCCATGCTGCAGGCCATCCGCACCACCAAGCCGGGCCCCCCCATGACCTCCCGGGCCCTGGCCATCGTCACCACCTGCATGTACGACGCCTGGGCCGCCTACGATGCCACCGCCCACGGCACCCGCTGGGGTGCGGACCTCCGCCGCCCCGCGGGGGAGCGCACCCTGGGCCGCAAGTCCAAGGCCGTGAGCTACGCCGCCTACGAGGCCCTGGTGGACCTCTACCCCAGCCAGAAGGCCGCCTTCGACGCCAAGATGACGGCCCTGGGCTACGATCCCGCCGGGGTGTCCTCCGACCCCTCCACGCCGGAGGGGGTGGGTCACCTGGCCGCGCAGGCCGTACTCGCCCTGCGCCACGTGGACGGTTCCAACCAGCTGGGGGACCTGAACCCCGGCGCGGGCCCCTACGCCGACTACACGGGCTATGCGCCCATGAATCCGCCCGCCGCCGTGGGCACGCCCACGACCCTGGCCCAGATGCCTCACCCGGAGCGGTGGCAGCCCCTCACCTTCGTGAACTTGGCGGGCGCCACGGTGACTCCCGCCTTCATCGCGCCCCACTGGGGCAACGTGCTGCCCTTCGCCCTCACCCGCGGCGATCAGTTCCGCCCCGGCCCGCCCAAGGCCTTCACCAGCCCCGAGTTCAAGGCCCAGGTGGACGAGGTGCTCGCCCTCAGCGCCGGGCTCACGGACACCCAGAAGTGCATCGCGGAGTACTGGGCTGATGGCCCCAACTCCGAGCTGCCCCCGGGCCACTGGCACCTGGTCGCCCAGCAGGTCTCCGCGCGGGACCACCACACGCTGGACGACGACGCCAAGGCCTTCTTCGCCCTGGCCAACGCCATCTTCGATGCGGGCATCGCCACCTGGGATGCCAAGCGCACCTACGACATGTGCCGTCCCGTTACCGCCATCCGGTACTTCTACAACGGCGTCACCATCAATGCCTGGGGCGGCCCCGGCCAGGGCACCGTGGCCATGGATGGCGCGGGCTGGAAGCCCTTTCAGCCCACCTGGTTCCCCACGCCGCCCTTCCCCGAGTACACCAGCGGTCACAGCGCCTTCAGCGCCGCCGGGGCGGAGGTGTTGAAGCGATTCACGGGCAGCGACACCTACGGGGGGTCCGTGGTGATCCCCGCCGCCAGCCTTAAGGCCGAGCCCACGGCCCCCGCCGCCCCGGTGACCCTCAGCTGGGCCACGTTCAGCGCCGCAGCGGATGAGGCGGGGATCTCCCGGCTCTACGGCGGCATCCACTTCCACGATGGGGACCAGATCAGCCGCCGCATGGGCCGCATGGCCGGGGCCCAGGCGTACGAGAAGGCCCGGTCCTTCTGGGAGGGCCGCGCCCTGCCGGTGCCCCGCCCCTAGCAGCGGGTCCCACACCCCATGAAGGCCCGCGTCTGCGGGCCTTCGTCGTTCATGGCTTGAAGGTGATCGAAGTCCCTTCGGGCTGGAAGAGCCGGGTGCGCCGACCCTCCGGGTCCCCCTTGAGCCAATCCTGGTACTGGTCGTGCCGATGCGCGCTGCCCAGGTGACCGCTCACCCCCAGCGGCAGGACGAGCGTGGTGGCTTCGGGATCGCCCCAATCCACCACGAACCGCATGCTCTGGCCGAAGGCCGGGGCCGTGACCCGCACGCTGCGGGTGGAGCCCCCCAGCGGTGCCTTGGGGGGATCGAAGATCCAGGCCAGCACCGCACCGCCGCGTCCCAGGGGGTGGCGCATGTGCACCTGGTTCTGCTCACCCCAGGGCTTCAGGTCCGCCGCGCGGGCCGCCTCCACCACCCCGCTGAGGAAGGTGGCCTTGTCGCCCAACCCGGCCCGCTTCCAGGCCTCAGGATGGGCCTGGAGGGCCGCCATGAGCATCGCTTCACTGTTGGCCCACGAGAATTCCGAGGGTTCCAATCCGGTACCTGCCAGCAGCTTCTCCAGCAGCGCCTGACGGAGGGCCCTGGTCAGGGCCACGGCCTCCGGGAACAGCGTGCTCTCCTTCGAGGCCGAGCCATCCCAACCCAGGAACCTGCCCTTCACATCCTCCGGGAGGAAGGGACGCCAGGCCTCCATGAGTTCCCGGTGGGCGTAGCTCACTTCATCCCGCTGCAGCAGATCCATGGCCGAGCGATCCAGATCCCGGGTGCGCTCCAGCTGTTCCCGGATGCGCCGGGCCCGGGAGGGCGAGGCCCACTCCGTGGCCACGGGCACGGGGAAGCTGGTGCCGATGGTGCGGTGGTTGGCGGTGACGACGAAGCCCGCCGCGGGATCCAGCACCCGGGGCAGCTGGGCGGTGGGGAGGAGCCCCTTCCAGTCGTTGGCGGGATCATTGCCGGCGCGCGGCACGCTTCCATCGTCTCCACTGCGGCGCAGGGGGATCAGGCCCGTGGCCCGCCACCCCACGTGGCCATCCCGATCCGCGTAGACCACGTTCTGGGCGGGCCCCAGGAAGCGGTCGAAGGCGGCGTTGAAGGAGGCCCAGTCGGAGGCGAGCAGGTGTTGGGTGGGCACCGCGAGGTTGGCGGGGTCGAGGGCCGTCCACTTCAGGCTGCAGCCCTCGGCGACCTGGGGCCCATGGGCCCCCAGCTCGACTTGCAGCACCTCCTCCGTGCCGCCCTTGATGCGGATCCGCTCGGTCCGGGTCGCGGTGGCCTTCTCCTGGAAGAGGTCCTGCACATCGGTGCCGAGGTTCGTGAAGCCCCAGGCCACGCGATCGTTGTGGCCGATGACCACCCCGGGGAGCCCCGGCAGCGCGGCGCCCTGCACGTAGCGGCCCCCCAGCTGGATGCGCACGGGGAACCAGAGGTTGGGGGCCTGGAGCCCCAGGTGGGGGTCATTGGCGAGGAGCGCCTTGCCGCCGCTGGCCTTCCGACTGCCCACGGCCCAGGCGTTGCTGCCGACCCCATCCGCCCGCGCGCCGAGGGCGGTGCCAAGGGGGAGCTCGAAGGGCAGTGATTCCAGGGCCGCCCGTCCCCGCGCCTTGGGCTCGGGAGCGGTCGGGGCCTGCGGTGCCGGCGTGGTGAGGAAAGCCTCCGTGCTGGGGCGTGGCGCCGGCTGGGCATCGGGCCACAGCGGCCCATCACCGGGCACGATGCGGGGCATCAGGAAGTCCCGGGTGGCCGCCGGCAGCTTCGCCAGGTGGCCTGCCATCAGCTCCGCCTTCCAGGAGCTGGCCAGGTCTTCATGCATGAGGAGGAGCGTGCGCAGGGAGTCCGCGGGGGTCCAGGGGCGGGGTTGGAAGCCCATGAGGCGGAACTCCAAGCCCCAGCGGCCTTCATGCGAGGTGATGAAGGCGTTGACCCCGTCGGCCAGGGCCTCCAGCGCCTCCCGCTCGTCCTTCGGGAGCTTGGCCACGGCGGCCTCGGCCACCTGGGCGAAGCCATAGGTCCGGTGCAGGCGATCCAGGGGCAGCGCGGCCTCGCCGGCGATCTCGGCGAGCTCACCGCCCGCGGCACGGCGCTGCAGTTCCATCTGGAACATGCGTTCCCGGGCCATGAGGTAGCCTTCCACCCGGAAGGCATCCATCAGCTCCTGGGCCTGGATGGTGGGGGTACCCCGCCCATCCAGCTTCACCCCGACGATGCCCTTCAGGCCCGGGATCCGGGGAACCTCCAGGTCCGGCACCTGCCGTCGGACCTGCCACCACGCCCAGAGGGGGACGAGGGAGAGGATCGCCAGCATGCCGACCACCCAGAGGGTGATCCGGACGCGGCGGGGCAGCGGGTAGACCACCTGGGCGCCGGCGCCCTTGAACTGGTCATACCGGCGGCCTTGGCGAATGAACATCCGCTTCAGGGACATGGGGACTCCGGGGGGGGAACCCCCGCAGGTTACCAGTTCACTCCCCCAGCAGGGGTCCCAGCTCCTGCCAGACGGTCGCTGCGACCTTCCGGGCGCCCGCTGCATTGGGGTGGATGCCATCGGCCTGGTTGAGGGTCGGATCCAGGGCCACCCCTTCGAGCAGGAAGGGAATGAGGTGGGCACCCTCCTCCCGCGCGAGGCGGGGGAAGACCGCCGCGAAGCCCTTCCGGTAGTCGGGTCCCAGGTTCTCCGGCATCTGCATGCCGACCAGGACCAGGCGGGACCCCTCCCTGCGCCCGCGGCGGAGGATGGCCCGCAGGTTGGCCTCCGTCTCCGTCAAGGGCAGGCCCCGCAGGCCATCATTGGCGCCCAGGGCCACCACGAGCACCTCGATGCGCTGGCGGTAGAGCCAGTCCAGTCGGGCGAGGCCGCCCGCGGTGGTGTCGCCGCTCACGCCGGCGTTCACCACCTTCCAGGACCGCCCCTCCGCCTGGAGGCGCGCTTGGATGAGGGCGGGAAAAGCCTGGGATTCCGGGAGGCCCAGCCCCGCCGTGAGGCTGTCGCCGAGGAAGGCCACGGTATGCCGGGCGGCCACGGCGGCCGGGGCCACGGGTGGAGGTGGATCCTGGACAGCGGCCTTCCGGTCGCAACCCAGGAGGAACAGGAGGAGGGCCACACGCATCCGAACCATGGGCCCATGCTCGCAGATAGTCTGGTTCCCCTGGAGGTCCCTTGATCCAACTCGAGCAGGTGTCCAAAGTCTTCGAGGCCCCCGGTGGGGAGCGCCTCACGGTGCTGGATGCCGTGGATCTCCTCCTGCCCACGGGCCGCGCGGTGGCCATCCAGGGCCCCAGCGGCAGTGGCAAGAGCACCCTGCTGGCCCTCATGGCCGGGCTGGAGCGCGCCACCACCGGCCGGGTGGTGGTGGATGGGCAGGACCTCGGCGCCCTGGAGGAACGGGGCCGCGCGGCCTTCCGGGCCCGGCGCCTCGGCTTCGTGTTCCAGGCCTTCCACCTGCTCCAGCCCTTCAGTGCCTTGCAGAACGTGGCCATCGCCGCCGAGATCGCCGGGGTGGACCGTCCCTTGGACCGGGCCCGGGAAGTGCTGGAGCGGGTGGGCCTCGGGGCCCGCCTGGACCATGTGCCCGCCCAGCTCAGCGGAGGTGAGTGCCAGCGGGTGGCCATCGCCCGGGCCATCGTCGCCCGGCCGCCCATCCTGCTGGCGGATGAACCCACGGGCAGCCTGGATCCCCGGAACGCCGACGGCGTGTTCGAGCTCCTGTTGGAGCTGCAACGGGAGCTGGGCAGCACCCTCATCCTCGTGACCCACGATCCCCACCTGGCCGAGCGCCTGGAGGCCCGGGTCTTCCTCGAGCGGGGCCGCGTGGCCCGGACCGAGGGCCTCGCGTGACCGCCGGCAGCTGGGCCTATGCCGCCCGCATGGCCGGCCGGGAGGCCGCGCGACAGCGGGGTCGGCTCCTGATGGTGGTGCTGTGCCTCGCCGTGGGCTTTGCGGCCTTCGTCGCCACCTACGGCTTCTCCGCCCGGGTCCTGAAGGCCGTGCAGGCGGAGAGCCGCGGGCTCCTGGGCGCCGATGCGGTGGTGAGCCTCCAGGGCCTCATGGATCCAGCCCTGCCCGGCCGCCTCACGGAGGATCCGGGCGTGGCCGCCTCCGCCGCCGTGGTGGACTTCCCCACCATGGGCAGCACCGGACTCGGAACCGGTGAGGTGGCCCGCCTCCTGGAGGTGCGCGCCGTGGCGGGGGGCTACCCGCTGCAGGGGCGCCTGGACCTGCAGGGAGGCACGCCCTTCGCCCTCGCCGTTCAGCGGGGTGTGGTGGTGGAGGGGGCCCTCGCCCAGGCCTGGGACCTTCACGTGGCCGCCCCGGACCTTCCGGAGCCCCAGCTGCTGGCGCGGCGCATGGGCTTGCGCGTCGGCGGACAGGTGGTCCCCATCACCGGGCTGGTGGCCCAGGATGACGCCCGCCAGGCCTCCGCCTTCGCCCTGGGGCCCCGCATCTACCTGCCCCTGCCCCGGGCGCGGGAACTGGGGCTGGTCACGGCCCGCGCGCGGCTCAGCTCCCGCCTCCTGCTGAACCTCCGCGGCGATGAGGCCGCCACCCTCGCCCGCCTGGGCATGCTCCTCCGGGAAGCGGCGCCCAAGGCCCGCCTCCAGTCCCATGAAGACGCCGCCGCGCAGCTGGCCCAGCCCCTGCGAAACCTCAACCGGTTCATCCGCCAGCTGGGTCTCCTGACCCTGTTGCTGGCGCTGCTCGGCTCCTGGGCCATCCTCTCGGCCTTCCTGGAGGGGCGCCGCCGGGACGCCGCCATCCTGCGCTGCCTGGGCGCTCCCCCCGAGCTGGCCCACCGCACCTTCGGGCTGCTCACGGGTGCCCTGCTCCTGGCCGGCGGCCTGCTGGGCACCCTCCTGGGGCTCCTGGCCGCCCGCTGGATGCCGGCGGCCCTGGCAGAGGTTATCCCTCCGGCCCTGCGGACCACCACGCCCGGGGCACCGCCGCTCGTGGAGAGCCTGCTGGCCCTCGTACTCCTGGCCCTCATGGTGGTCCCGGCCCTGGCGCGCCTCGGCGCCACGGCCCCCCTGGCCCTGCTGCGGGAAGGTGCGGAGCCGCCCCTCCCTCGACGCACCGTGCTGCTCGCCTGGGGGGCCGCCAGCGCCCTCGCCGCCTTCCTGGTGCTCCGCAACGCCCCCAGCCTCGGGGCGGGCGTGGGCACCCTGCTCATCCTCTCGGTGCTCCTGGGTTCCCTGGCCGCCCTGCTGCGCCTGCAATTGGGGCTCTTCCGACGAAGCGCCCACCGCATGCCCCTGAGCCTCCGGCTGGCCTTCGGCCAGCTCGGGGCCCGCGCGGGGGTCTCCACCCTGGTGATGAGCGTGATGGGCCTCGCCCTCTTCCTCCTCCTCGCCTCGCACTTCGTGAAGGCGGACCTGGTGGCGCCCATCCTCCAGGCCAAGGCCGGCGACGGTCGACCCAGCCTCTTCCTGCTGGACGTGCAGCCCCCCCAGCTGGAGGCCGTGCGCGCCCTCGCCCGCCAGCACACGGGGCATGAGCTCAAGGAAGCCCCCCTGGTGCGGGCCCGCCTGCGCGCCGTGGCCGGGAGGCCCGTGGAGGAGGAGGTGGCCCAGCCCCGGAATGAAGCCGGCAAGGAACCCACCCGCGGCACCCAGTTCCGCACCCGGGAGCAGAACCTCACCTGGCGGCTCCGCCCCGGTGCCTCCGAGCGGGTCACCGCCGGCTCCTTCTGGCCGGCCGAGGGCCCCGCCCGATCGGAGTTCAGCCTGGAGGAGGGCTTCGCCAAGGAGATCGGCGCCCGCCTGGGCGATGTCCTGCGCTTCGATGTGCAGGGCCAGGAGGTGGCGGGCACCGTCACCAGCCTGCGCCGGGTGAACTGGCAGAGCCTCGCCCCCAACTTCTTCATCGTGGCGCACCCCTCGCTGCTGGAAGGGGCTCCGGCCCTCACCCTCGCGGCGGTGGAGGCCCCGGAAGCGGTCCAGCGCCAAGCCCTGCAATCCGCCCTCACCCGGGAGGCCCCGAACGTGACCGTGGTGGATCTGGCCGAAGTCGGTGCCAAGGTCGGCCGGGTGCTGGACCTGGTGAACCTCGTGGCGGCGGCCCTGGCCTCCCTGATGCTCGCCTCGGCGCTCCTCGTGCTCTCCGCCAGCCTGCTCAGCAGCCGGCTGGGGCGGCAGCGGGATGTGGCCCTGCTGCGCACGCTGGGCGCGGGCGAGGGCCTGCTGCTGCGCAGCCTCGCCTGGGAGTTCGCCCTGCTGGGCGGGGCCGCCGCCTCCACCTCGGGCCTGCTGGCCTGGGGTGGCAGCTGGCTCTACGTGCGCAAGGTGCTCGACCTGCCCTCGGAACCCAGCCCCTGGCTGGCCCTCCAGCTGCTCGCCCTGGCCGCGGTGCTCACCGTGGCCGTGGGATTCCTGGGCAGCTGGCGGGCCCTCCGGGCCGAGCCGTTGGCGGTGCTTCGCGGGGAGTGAGCGGGCTCAGGCCCCCGTGCCCTCGAGGCCGTAGGCGGAACGGAGCTTCTTGAGCTCCTCCGGGCCCAGCTCCAGGCCCACTTCCGAGCCCGGGTTCACCACGAGGCCCATCTTCTCCGAAGCTCCCTTCAGCAGGGAATGCAGGGGTCCACCGATGCGGTGGGTGTATTGATTGGGCCGGTTCGCCAGTTCATCCACCCGCTCGTTGTGCGTGAAGACCGCGTAAGCCACATAGCCTTCGGGATGGGCGGACATGAGGATCTGGGTCCCGGAGGCCCACTGGCCATCCGCCCCGAGGGGCTGGTCGGCCAGGACGACCACGTAGGCGTTCATGAAGACATCGAGGAACGCACCCTGGTCGAGGCGTCCGGCCTGCGCTTCGATCATCGCGGCTTCGAGGGGGTTCTGAGGCGTGAAGGTGCTCATGGGGGCTCCAGGCGGATGCGGTGTTACCAGGGATCCAGGACGGTCTTGCCGGCCTTGGCGTGATTCAGGGCCCGGAGGCCGATGTCGGTTCGGAGCTGGCGGCCAGTCCACTGCGCGGTGGTGATCTGCGCCAGCACCCGGGCCCGTGCGGCTTCCAGGTCCTCCGCCACCGCCACAAGGTTCATCACCCGGCCCCCGTTCGTGGTCCAGGTACCCTCCACCTTCCGGGTGCCCGCATGGATCACGGTAAGGTCGCTGGCGCCCAGGGTGATGGGCACGCCCTTCTTGGCCGTCTCCGGATAGCCCTCGGCGGCCAGTACGAAGGTGATGGCGCAGCCGGCCTTGAGCTTCACCTCGGTGCGATCGAGGCGGTGCTCGGCCACGGCCTTCAGCAGGGTGGCCAGGTCCTCTTCCAGGAGCTCCATGAGCACCTGGGTCTCGGGATCCCCGAAGCGCACGTTGTACTCGAGGAGCTTGGGTCCGCGGTCGTCATACATCACGCCCAGGAAGAGCACCCCGCGGCCCACCAGGCCATCCCGCTGGAGGCCCTTCACCGTGGGCTCCACCAGGTCGCGACGGATGGCCGCCACATCCTCGGGCCGCAGGAAGGGCAGCGGCCCGAAGGCCCCCATCCCACCGGTGTTGGGTCCCTGATCGCCCTCGAAGATGCGCTTGTGGTCCTGGCAGGCGGGCAGCATGACGTAGCGGGCGTGATCGGCGGTGACGTCCACGAGCACGTGCTGGCTCAGCTCCATGCCGAAGAGCGCCTGCTCCAGCACCACCGTCCGCGAGGCATCCCCGAACTGGCCATCCATGAAGCTCCGGAGGGTGGCCAGGGCTTCCGCCCGGTCCGAGGCCAGCACCACCCCCTTGCCTGCGGCGAGACCATCGGCCTTCAGGACCACGGGATAGGGGTGGGGCCAGCCCTCGATGAGGGCGGCGCCGGCCTCGTAGCTGGTCACCGTGTGGGAGGCCGCGCAGGGGATCCCGTGACGTTCCATGAAGCTCTTCGCGAAGGCCTTGGAGCCCTCCAGCTGGGCGGTGGCCCGGGGATGCCCGAAGACCGGGATGCCCAGGGCGGTGAGGGCATCGGAGACCCCCGCCACCAGGGGTGCCTCGGGGCCCACCACCACGAGGTCCGGGCGGTGCTCCGCCGCCCAGGCCGAGATCGCCGCCCCATCCTCACCCTGGAAGGGGAGGCAGGTGCCCAGCTCCGCCAGGGCATCGCTCCCGGGGGCGATGAAGAGGGTCACCGCCGAGGTCCCGCCCACCAGCTTGCGCGCCATGGCGTGTTCCCGGCCCCCGGACCCGATCAAAAGCACCTTCATGCCCTACCTCCAGGATCAGTATCCCAAGGGCCGGCCGGATTCGAAAGTTGTGATTGAGATCCAGTCTCATTTGAATTATCTTCTAACCCAAGCTGGAGCAATCCCATGGACCCCGCCACCGATCTCCTCGATGCCATCTACCGCCCCGCGGTCCTGGGCGTGGACGCCTCCGGGCGCCGCCGGGCCCTGAGCCTGACCCTCAGCGCGGCGGTGTTCCTGGGGCTGGGAAGCCTGGCCTACTGGACAGGCCCGGGTGCGCCGCCCCCGGCCCCCACCCGGACCTTCGCCACCGTCACCTTCGACCTGTCCGAGGGGCCCGGGGATCCCCCCCCTCCCCCGCCGCCCGGCCCGGCGGGGGGACGCCCGGCCCCGGGGGCGCCTCCCGAGGCCCCTCACGAGGGGCCTGCCCTGCTCCCCCCGGCGGTGCTTCCGGCTCCGGGAGGCCCCGGGGGCGGTGAGCCCGGGGATCCCCCCGGGGGTCAGGCGGGAGGCCTGCCCGGAGGGGTGGTGGGGGGCCGCGTGGGAGGATCCCCCTCCGGGGAGGGGCCGGTCGTGCTACCCCCCCGCTTCGATGCGGCCTATCTCCGGAACCCGGAGCCCGACTATCCCGCCCTATCCCGTCGCTTCCGCGAGGAGGGCCGCGTGGTCCTGCGTGTGCTGGTCAGTGAGGAGGGGATCTCCCGCCACCTGGAGATCCGCGATTCCAGCGGCCACCCCCGCCTCGACCAGGCCGCCCTCGAAGCCGTGCGCCGCTGGCGCTTCACCCCCGCCCGCCGCGGTACCGAACCCACCGCGGCCTGGGTGCTCGTCCCCCTCACCTTCTCCCTCGACGCCTGATTCCACCCCCAACGCCCGGGCCGGCCCACGCCAGGGCCCGGGATTCCTCTGCCTGAAAGGAACCCCATGCACCTCCCCCTCTTCGCCCTCGCCCTGGTCCTGGTGCCCCCGCAAGAGAAGCCCACGACCTCCGAACCCGCCCTCCCCGAAGTGAAGGTGAAGGCCAAGGCCACCCCGACCCCGGAGCGGGCCGAGGGCCCCGTGAGGGGCTACCGCGCCGAGCGCTCCGCCACGGTCACCCGGACCGACACCCCGCTGCGTGATGTGCCCCAATCCGTGCAGGTGGTCCCCGAGACCCTGGTGAAGGACCAGGGGATCACCAGCATGGCGGAGGTCATCCGCTACGTCCCCGGCGCGGCCATGAACGCCGGCGAAGGTGGGCGGGACCAGCCGGTGCTCCGGGGCATCAGCACCTCCGCCGACTTCTACGTGGATGGTATGCGCGACGATGCCCTCTACTTCCGCGACCCCTACAACGCCGAGCGCATCGAGATCCTCAAGGGCCCCAGCGGCATGGCCTTCGGGCGCGGTGGCGCCGGTGGCGTGGTGAACCGGGTCGCCAAACGCCCCCTCGAGCAGGCCCGCACCCGCGTGGATCTCACCGGCGGGAGCTGGGATGCCAAGCGGCTGGCCGTGGACTGGAACGACCGCCTGGGCACCCATGCGGGGCTCCGCATCAACGGGGTGGTCGAAGACAGCCTGGGCTTCCGCGAGGGGTACCAGCTGCGGCGCTCCGGCCTCAACCCTGTGGCGGAGTTCCTCCTGGGGAAGGACACCCTCCTGCAGGCCAGCCTCGAACACTTCGAGGACCGCCGCACCACGGATCGCGGCATCCCCGCCCTCAACGGCCGCCCCTTCGACACCCCCCGCGCGACCTTCTTCGGCAACCCCGACCAGAGCCCGAGCACCGCGGTGGTGGATGCCGCAAGCCTCCGCCTGGAATCCGCCCTGGCCCCGAACCTCCTGTTCCGGAATGCCTTCCGCGCCAGCCACTACGACATCACCCGCCAGAACGTGCAGGCCAACAGCGTGGTGAACCCCACCACCCTGCAGCTGCGCCTCTCCGCCTACCGCTCCGCCAACGTGCGGACGAACCTCTTCAACCAGACCGAGCTGGAATGGCGGGCGGGCGCGGGCGGCCTGGAGCACCTCGTCCTCGCGGGCCTGGAGCTGGGCCGCCAGGTCAGCGCCAATGCCCGCACCACCGGGTTCTTCGGTGCTTCGGAGACCACCCTGGTCGACGCGCGCAGCCCCCTGGCCACGGTGACCCAATGGCGGGCCAAGGCCACCGACACGGACAACGGGGCCACGGGCACGGTGAGCGCGCTCTACCTCCAGGACCAGGTCACCCTGTCCCCCCGGTGGAAGGCCGTGGTCGGGGGGCGCTACGACCGGTTCCGGGTGGCGGTGGACGACCGCACGGCCGGCGATGTGGACCTGGGACGCACCGATTCCGCACTCTCCCCCCGCGCCGGCCTCATCTACCAGCCCTCAGGCCGGGCCTCCTACTACGTCAGCTACGGGTTCAGCTTCCTCCCCTCCAGCGAAACCCTCTCCCTCAGCGCCGCCAATGCGGATCTGAAGCCGGAGAAGGCCACCAACTGGGAAGTGGGGGCGAAGTGGGACCTCACGCGGGAGACCACCCTCACGGCCGCCGTGTTCCGGACCGATCGCGCGGACGTGAAGGCCAAGGATCCCAACGACCCCACCAAGCTGGTGCTCTCCGGCCTCCAGCGCACCGAGGGCCTTGAGATGGGCCTGCAGGGCCGGATCACGGAGGCCTGGCAGGTGTACGCCGGATACGCATGGATGGATGCCCGCGTGGTGAAGGCCACCGGCGGCAGCGCCACCGCGGCCCCGGTGCCCGCCGGCACCCGGGTGCCCCTCGTCCCCCGCAACGCCGCCACCTGGTGGAACAAGGTCGCCGTGGACGGCCGCTGGTCCCTGGGCCTCGGGGTGATCCACCAGGCCCGGGTCTTCGCCAGCACCACCAATGCCGTGACCCTACCCGGCTTCACCCGGCTGGACGCGGCGGTGTTCACCGACCTCGGCCGGCTCGGCCGCCTGAGCCTCAACGTGGAGAACCTCCTGGACCGCCGCTACATCGCCACGGCCGGCGGCGACTTCAACCTCCTCGTGGGCAGCCCCCGCCGCGCCCAGCTCACCTGGTCGGGGACGTTCTGATGCCGGCCCTTCCACCCCCTTCCCGGGCGCTCCGCTGGGTGCGGAAGGTCCACGCCTGGATCGGCCTCTCCGGGGCGGCCTTCGGGCTCCTGTTCGGGTCCACCGGCATCCTTCTCAACCACCGGGCCGTGATGAAGGTGGAGGCGGGCCGCAGTGAGGAGACCAAGGTGCAGGTGGAGCTCCTCGCGCCGGCCCCCAGCCCCGAGGCCCTGGCCCAGGCCCTCCAGCAGCAGCTCGGATGGGAGGCGGGCCGCCTGCGGGTCCGCCCCCAGGCGGGGCGCCCGGTCCGCATCCAGGGCCGGGAGGTGAGGGCCGCCGAGAGCTGGATGGTGAGCTACGGTGGCCACGCCCGCTGGGCCCGGGCCACCTACTTCCCCGGCAACCGGACCGTCGAGGTGGAACAGCGGCGTGGGGACCTCCTGGAGGCCCTCAAGCGCCTGCACAAGGCCGAGGCCGGCCAGGTGGGATGGATCCTCCTGGCCGATGCCTTCGCCGGCGCCCTGATCCTCCTCACCCTCACCGGCCTCCTGCTGTGGACCCGCCTGGCGGGTCCCCGCCTCCTCGCGCTGGGGCTGGGCCTCGGTGGATTGCTGGCCTGCCTGGTCACGGCCTCCCGAGCCTGGTAGCCCGCACCATCGTCATGGCCGTGCCACGGGAACCCGCGTGGTTGCTGGGCTCCGGAGGTTCACCCCGATTC
The DNA here is from genome assembly GCA_044229665.1 of Holophagaceae bacterium. Lineage (GTDB taxonomy): Bacteria > Acidobacteriota > Holophagae > Holophagales > Holophagaceae > JAFDVN01. The sequence goes on along the minus strand of JBGASN010000019.1, from coordinate 20,488 downwards.
CGCGCCTTCGACCCCGCCGCGCGGGCCTTCGCCCCAGGACCCTGGCGGCGATCCTGAGCGGACCGAGATTCATGGCATCGATCACCCGGCCCTTCTGGTGCCGATCCAACTGCCGTCGGGCCACGCGCCCGGTTCTTTGAATCCGTCCGGGCCGCCCACGGCGGCAGGGGAATCCCGTCCCGGCTTCCATCGCGGAGGCGCCCATGCGCTCCCTGAACCTCCTCCTCTCCCTCTCCCTCGCCGGCCCCCTGGCCGCCCAGGACTTCGCCCCCCTGGTGCAGGCCACCCGGACGGTCTACCCCGCCAAGCACCACGTCGGCGTGGTGTGCGACTACGGCTGGAGCCGCTCCGCCGTGGAAGCCTTGGCGGGCGCCCTCGGACCCGAGGACCGCATCACGGTGGTGGACATCCGCGCCGCGGAGCACACGGCCCGGGCCCAGCATGTCCTGCGCAACGTGGGGGCCGAGGTGCTCGTCCTCATGCCCATGGACCGCTACGTCCGGGATGGCAGCCCCTACGCCTCCTTCCTGGCCCGGGGAGTCGCGGACGCGATGCCCACCCTGGGGACCACCCGCGCCGCGCTGAAGAACGGGGCGGCCTTCGCGATCGGTGCCGATACGGGCCTGGAGCTCCTCGTGAACACTCAGCTCAGGGGCGTCATCGGGCCCTTCCAAGGGGGCAGTCCCGCCGGCGCTCGGTCGGGCCGCACCGCCCAGATCCGGGTGATCGGCTTCTGAGCTCCGCTGCCTACTTGGCTTCCAGCCAGCTCCGGCCCTGGCGGACCTCCCCAGCCAGCTTCACCCCCAGGCCCCCCAGGTCGTCCGCGCCTTCCATGGCCTCCCGCAGCAGCTCGGACGCGCGGGGGGCCTCGGTGGGCGGGCACTCCAGGAGCAGTTCGTCGTGGACCTGCAGGAGCAGTCGGGCCTGCAGGCCTTCGGCGTGCAGGCTCCGATGCAGGCGCACCATGGCGCGGCGCATGAGGTCGGCGGCGGTGCCCTGCACCACGGTGTTCACGGCCACGCGCAGCCCCTGGTTCTTGAGCTGGCCGTTGCTGCTCTCCAACTCGGGGATGATCCGCACGCGACCCCAGTGGGTGCGCACGAGCCCTTCCGCGAGGGCCTGGGCCTTGGTGGCCTCGATCCACTGGGCCACCTTGGGCATGCGCTCGAAGTACCGCTCGATGAAGGCCTTCGCCTCCTTCTGGGAGATGCCCAGCGACGCGGCCAACGCAAAGGCCCCCTGCCCGTAGAGCAGGCCGAAGTTCACGGCCTTGGCGCGGCTGCGATCCTCGGAGGTGACTTCCGCCATGGGCACGCCCATGACCTCGGAGGCGGTGCGCCGGTGGATGTCCTCCCCGGCGGCGAAGGCACCCAGGAGGATGGGATCCTCCGCCAGGGCGGCCACCACGCGGAGCTCGATCTGGCTGTAGTCCGCATCCAGCAGCACCCAGCCGGGCTCCGGCACGAAGGCGCCGCGGATCGCACGGCCATCCTCGGTGCGCACGGGGATGTTCTGCAGGTTGGGGTCGTTGGAGGCCAGCCGACCCGAGGCCACGGCCGCCTGGTGCAGCTTGGTGTGCACGCGCCCCGTCACCGGGTTGATCATGGTGGGCAGCGCGTCCACGTAGGTGCCCAGCAGCTTCACCAGCTCCCGGTGGCGCAGCAGGACCTGGGCGATCTCCGCGCCGTGCTCCTGGGCCAGCTCCGTGAGCACCTCTTCGTCGGTGCTGGGAGCCTTGGTCTTGCCCGTGACCTTGATGACGGGCAGGCCCAGCTTCTCGAAGAGGATGCGGCCCAGCTGGGTGGGGCTGTTGAGGTTGAAGGCCTCGCCGGCGAGGTCCGTCACCCGCTTCACACATTCGTCCCGCTCGGCGCTCATGCGCTCGCGCAGGCCGTCGAGCACCGTGGTGTCGATGCGAACGCCCCGGGTCTCCATGGCTGCGAGCACCTCCACCAGGGGCAGGTCCACCTCGGCGTAGAGGGTGCGCAGGGCCGGCTCCGCGAGCTTGCGGTCCAGCTTCTCCACCAGCTGCAGGGCGAGGTCCGCATCCTCGGCCGCGTACTGCACCGCCTGCTCGAAGGGGGCCTCGTCGAAGCGCACCTGGGCCTTGCCCTTGCCGACCACCTCCTCGAAGGCGATGGGCTTCACGTCCAGGTGGCGGACGCTGAGGTCATCCAGGTTGTGGCGCAGGCCCGGCTCCGCCAGGAAGCTCTGCACCATGCTGTCGCCGGCCAGGCCCTGCACGGGCAGGCCGTGGCGGCCCAGCACCACGAGGTCGTACTTCAGGTTCTGGCCCCACTTGCCCACGGTGGGATCCGCCAGGAGCGGCCGGAGCAGCTCCCGCACCTCCGCGAAGGGCAGGTTGCGGGGATCCAGGTAGGGCGACAGCTCGGCCCAGTAGGCCGCCGCGTCGCCGCGCAGGTCCAACAGCGACTCCGGCAGGCCCGAGTTCTCCAGGAGGCCGGGCAGCCCGCCCTCGGCGCCCTGGGCCATGGGCTTCAGGTGGCCCAGGGGGAGGTAGACCCCCTCGTTGGCCTTCCACGCCAGGCTGATGCCCACGAGGTGGCCCTGGGTGGCCTCGATGGAGGTGGTCTCCGTGTCCAGACCGAAGCGGCCGGCAGCGCGGCAAGCGGCCACGGCCTCGCGCACTTCATCCAAGGTGGTGAGGGCCCGGTAGCTGCGCTCCGAGTGGCTCTGGGCGGCGGTGGCCGTGAACTCCTTCGTGAGGGTCTGGAAGCCCAGCTCCTTGAAGGTGGTGCGGGCCTTTTGATCGTCCAACCCCTTGTAGGCCAGGTCCTGGGGATGCAGGGGCAGGTCCAGATCCGTGACCACGGTGACGAGGCGGCGGGTGAGCTCCAGCCAGCCTGTCTCGGGGTCCGTGGAGGTGTCCAGCCCCTCCCGCTGCTTGGGCTTCAATTCCGCCTTGGCGGCGAGCACGCCATCCAGGCTGCCGTACTTCTCCAGCAGCTGGGCGGCCCCCTTCTCGCCGATGCCGGGCACGCCCTTCACGTTGTCGCTGGCGTCGCCCAGCAGGGAGAGGAAGTCCACCACCTGCTCGGGCCACACGCCCATGCGGGCCTTCACGCCCTCGCGGTCGTGCCACACCTCCCCATCCTTGGTGTTGAGCACCTGGATCTTCAGCTCGTCGGAGACCAGCTGCAGCAGGTCCTTGTCGGGGCTCACGATCACGGAGGCGAGGCCCTGGGCCGCGGCCTCCTTGGCCAGGGTGCCCATCACGTCGTCGGCCTCGTAGCCGTGCAGCTCCACGATGGGGATGTTCAGGGCCTCGATGAGCTGGCGGATGAGGGGGATCTGCGGGCGCAGGTCCTCGGGCATGGCATCGCGGTTGGCCTTGTACTCGGGATAGATCTCGTGACGGAAGGTGGGCTCCGGCGTGTCGAACACGCAGGCGATGTGCGTGGGCTGGTGCTTCTCCAGGAGCTGCAGCACGATCCGCACGAAGGTGTAGGCCGCGCCGTTCTTCAGCCGGGGGTTGGCGAAGTAGCTTCGAAAGATGAAGGCGAAGGTGTCGAGGAGGTAGAGGCGCTGCTCGGGCATTCGCCCATTGTCTCAGGCCCCGCCCCCCCATCGGGCCAGGAATTCCTCCCGGTAGGTCCGACTGAGGCTGCAGTGGCTCCCATCCTTCAAAACCAGGAGGCCATCGCCGTGATCCCAGGGCTCCAGGCGGACCACCGCCTCCAGGGCCACGAGGGCGCTGCGGTGCACCCGGCAGAACCGGTGGGCGGGTAGGCGTTCCTCCAGCTCCTTCAGGGGTTTCCGCACGGTGAAGGTGCCCTTCTCGGCGTGGAGCTTCACGACCTTGCCCTCGGCCTCCAGGCGCAGGAGTGTGCGCAGGGGCAGGGCTTCGACGCCCCGGTCCCCCTCCACCAGCAGGCGCTCCAGAGGCACCCGGGCCAGGAGGGGCCGCAGGTCCGCGCGGGCCCCGCCGTGAAGGGCGAGGGCCCGATCCAGGGCCCGCTGGAGCCGGGGGCCATCAAAGGGCTTCAGCAGGTAGTCCACGGCGGCGGCCTCGAAGGCCTCCATCGCGAACTGATCGAAGGCGGTGGCGAAGATGATCTGGGGGCGGGAACCGCCCAGCGCCTCCAGCACTTCGAACCCCGTGAGCCCGGGCATCTGGATGTCCAGGAACACCAGGTCGGGCGCCAGGTCGCGGATCCGGGCCACCGCTTCCAACCCATCGGCGGCCTCCCCCACCAGGTCGATGCGGACGTCCCCCTCCAGCAACCGGCGGACCTTGGCCCGGGCCGGAGCCTCATCGTCGACCACCACCACCCGCAGGGGCCTAGGCATGGGCCACGTCCAGGGGGAGGTCCAGGCTCACGCAGGCCCCACCCGTGGGGGTGTTCCCCACCTGGAGGTGGGCGCGATCGTCGTGCAGGAGGGCGAGGCTCCGGGCGAGGTTCGTGAGCCCCACCCCGGAGGCTGCGCCCGGTGGGAACCCCACCCCGTCATCCGCCACGCGCAGGTTCAGGCGCTTCCCCACCCGGGTCGCCGAGACCCGGATGTGGAGGGTCCGACCGGCTTCGGCCTCATTGTGCTTCAGGGCGTTCTCCACCAGCCGCTGAACCGAGAAGCGGGGGACGGGAACCGGCCCGAGGTCGGAAGGAACCTCGACCATCACCTGCACCCGGTCCCCGAACCGGGCGCGGACGAAGGCGAGGTAGTGGTCCAGATAGGCGCGCTCCCGCCCCAGGCTCCAAGTCGCCCCCTCCGCCTGGAGTGTGTCCCGGAGCATGAGGCCGAGGTCCGAGAGGAGGCTGTCGGCCTTGGCCACGTCCTCGTACATCACGGAGCTCAGGGTGTTCAGGGCATTGAAGAGGAAGTGGGGATCCAGCTGGGCCGTCAGGGCCTGGAGCCGGGCCTCCCGCAGCTCCGCTTCCAGCCGGGAGAGGGCCAGCTCGCGGGCTTGGCGGGCCCGCCACTGGGCCACGGCGTGGAGGATCCCCGCCATGGCGCCGAAGGCCAGGAGATCCTTGCCCCCTTCCCCCAGGATCCGGGGCACGAGGTCGCCGTAGTGGTAGGTGCCCCAACCCACCGCCCGGTAGATGAGCACCCGGAGCCCCCAGAGCCCCGCGACATGGAGGATCCAGAACGCGATCCCACCCGCCAGGTGGAGGGCCGAGAAGCGACTCCAGGACACCTGCCGCCAGGGTGCGTTGAGGACCACCATCTGGATGAGGGGCACCAGCATCCAGACGATGAGGCCGGAGGTGAGCTCCCAGACGAAGGGCTCGGGCCAGGGGATCCGGGCCCCGGAGCCCTGCAGGTCGAAGTTCACCATCACGCCCCGCCACAGGGCGTTGGCCAGGAAGAAGGCCCCCGTCAGCCCCGCCCACCGGCCCGTCACACGGGGCCAGCGCCAGACTCTGGGGGCGGTGGGTTCGGTCATCGGGAGGGCTCACCCTGGAGTATGCCCGGAGCGGGGGCCGGCACCGCCTTCCGGGGGGCCATGCCCAGCAGGGGCCGCAGCCAGGCCACCCGTGCAGCTCCCTCGCAGAGCAGCCAGGTCACCAGGAACGAGGCCGCGGTGAGCGTGACGAAGAAGGTCCAGGGCGCGAGGTGCAGGCGGAGCATCCACCAGCCCAGCACCACGATCACGCTCTGGTGGAGGATGTAGAAGGGGTAGGCCAGGGCCTGGGCGTGATCCAGCCACGGGCGGGACGCGGTGACGAGCACACGGCCATAGCCAAGGGCGGCGCAGAGGGTGGCCCAGATGGCGCCGTAGTAGCTCAGGTAGGCCACGGGCGGCGGCAGGTGGTCGAAGGCCCGCGACACCGCCAGGAGCCCCACCGCCAGGATGAGGTGGGCCCTACGCAGGTCCACCAGGCGGGCCTCCACCCGGGGCATGCGACCCAGGAGGTGCCCGATGAGGAAGAGGCCCCCGTAATAGATCAGGTTCTTGGGGTCATGAAGCAGGTCGTGGGTCTCCGGGTGGTTCCGGAACAGGAAGCGCCCCGCGAAGAGGAGCACGCCCAGGACCCACAGGTTGGCGCCCCGGGCCAGGAAGGCCCCGGTCCGACCCAGCCAGGCCTGACCGCGGGCCGAGTTCAGGGCGGCGAAGATCGGCAGGGCCGCCATGCAGAAGGTGAAGAGGTAGGCCACGAACCAGAGGTGGTGCCAGCTCGTGCTCCCCTTGGGATAGGGCACGCCGGCCAGCACCGAGGGCCACCAGGCCAGGTAGCCCTGGGTGGTGGCGCCGGTCCACACCCGTTCCACCCAGATCTGGGGCGGCACGATCACGAGCATCCCGAAGACCAGGGGCAGCAGGAGGCGCTTCACCCGGTCCCAGGCGAAGGTGCCCACGCTGCGGCGCCGCAGCGCGAACGCCGTGGCCAGCCCCGCGATGAGCATGAGCATGGGCATGCGCACCATGTGCAGCACGTCCATGGGGCCGTTGAGCACGGGCAGGAGCACGGGCGCCTTCACGTGCCAGGGGTCGTCCACGTTGAACATGCGGGCCGAGTGGTAGAGGTGCAGGAGCAGGATGCAGCCCACGCGGAGGGCATCCAGGTCGGGGCGGCGGGAGCTGGGGGTCGGTGGGGTCATGGTCGGTCCTCGACCCCCAGGCTGCCGCGAAGCCCCGACGCGAACCGGGCTTCAGGCGCGAGTCGGATCCGGGAGGGCCCGAGTCGGATCCTGGCGCCCCTCCCCCCACGCCCGGAAGAGGCGGCGCCGCTTCTCCAGGCGGGCCTCCACCCCCGGGATGGCCGTCACCAGACGCTCCAGTCCCTGCAGGTAGTCCGGCTCCTGGATGAGGGTCCGCACCTCCGACAGGTGGGGCTGCAGCTTGCAGAACACGGCCACGTGTTCGGAGTTCGCAGCCTGGAAGAGCTCCGGGTCCAGCCCGCCGTGGTGCACCAGGGCCGCGGCCATCTCCCAGTAGGTGGTCACCATCCGGTAGGCGGCGCTCGCCTCGAAGCCGGACCGCAGAAGCTCCACGATCTCGGCCGCGCTGCCCGGATGGAACTGCGCCACGAACCAGCGGCGGGCGGCCCGCAGCTCCGGGTCCCGCCGGAGCTCATAGAGCTTGAGGATCATCATCCCGGGGTCGCCCACCGCTCACCCCTTCGCCGTCTGGAAGGACTCGTAGCGCAGCACCCAGCGCCCCTGCCGCCGCACCCGGAACTCGGTGACGTGCTGGAGCACCGGCGCCTGGCCCGGCGCCGTGAGCTCGATGAGGGCGTGGGCGAAGATGCCCTCGGCATTGCCCACGTAGGTGGACTCCTTCACCACGACCTTGAGGGGGCCCTGGGCCAGGAGGGCGGTCCATCGGGCCCGGAGGGCCTCGGGGCCCTTCACGAGGCGACCGTCGGAGCCCACGGCCTCGGCTCCCGACTCGTAGAGGGCCAGGATGCGGTCCAGGTCCCCGGCCTGGATGGCCGCCAGGCGGGCCTTGGTGAAGGCGAAGGTCCCTTCGTCGGCGCCAGGGGCGGCCAGGACGAGGGCGGGCAGGAGCAGGGTGGGCAGCATGGGATCTCCAAAAAAGTCCTCCAGGGACTTGAAACGAACGATCGTTCGTTTTATTTTGAATGTCAAGGGAGGTCCCCCATTTCTCCAGAGCCCGTGAAATCCCGGAAAGGTCGGCTCACCCGGGCCGCCATCCTCGAGGAGGCCGTGCACCTGGCCTCGGTCCATGGCCTCGAGGGGCTCTCCATCGGCCAGCTGGCCGAGGCCACGGGCATGAGCAAGGCGGGCCTCTTCGCCCACTTCGGGTCCAAGGAGGAGCTGCAGCTGGCCACCGTGGAGGCCGCCCGGGAGCGCTTCATCGCCGCGGTGATCGAACCCGTGAAGGACCAGGCCAAGGGCCTGCCCCGGCTGCGGGGGCTGCTGGAGTCCTGGCTGGCCTACGGGCCCTCGGGCACCTTCCGGGGGGGCTGCTTCTTCGCCGCCGCCAGCACGGAGTTCGATGGGCGCCCCGGCCCCGTGCGGGATCGGGTGCGGGAAACCATGAAACAGTGGACGGGCCTGCTGAAGCACGCCGTGCGCGAGGCCGTGGAGGAGGGCCACCTGCGCCCCGAGGCCGATCCCACGCTGCTGGGCTTCGAGTTCCTGGCCCTGGCCATGGCCGCCAACAACGCCTTCCAGCTGCACGAGGATCCCCGGGCCTTCGACCTGGCCCGCCGGGCCTTCGCCGCCCGGCTCGATGCCCTGGAGGTGCGCCCGTGATGCCCCAGCTCCTCCGCCGCACCGTGGCCCTGCTGGAGCGGGTGCACCCCCCCGCCACCAGCCGGCTGGCCCAGGCCCTCTTCCTCACGCCGCCCAGGCACCGCCGCACTCCCCGGGAGCGGGAGCACCTGCGGCACAGCACCCCCCTGCGCATTCCCTTCCGGGGCGGCTTCCTCCAGGCCCACGCAAGGGGTCAGGGCCCCACGGTGCTCCTGCTCCACGGCTGGGGTGGCCGCGGCGGCCAGCTGCGCGCCTTCGCGGCGGCCCTGGCGGACGCGGGCTTCCGGGCCGTGATGCTCGATGCCCCGGGCCATGGAGGCAGCCCCGGGTGGCAGTCCGGCATCCCCGAGTTCGCGGAGGCCCTGCAGGCCGCCGCCGCACACCTGGGCCCCTTGCATGGGGTGGTGGGCCACAGCCTCGGCGGCATCGCCACCCTGGTCGCCCTCTCCGAAGGCCTGCCGGCCCGGCGGGCGGTCATCGTGGCGGCGCCGGCCCACCCCCGTCGCTTCTTCCGGCAGCTGTTGACCGGCATGGGCGTTGCCGAGGCCCGCTGGCCGGAGCTGGAGCTCGCCTTCGAGGGCCGGGTGCACCGGCGCTTCGAGGCCGTGGAAGGGCCCACCTTGGCCCGCGCCCTCCCGGCCCCCCTCCTCGTGGTGCACGACACCGACGACCGCGAGGTGCCGTTGAGCGAAGCCGAGGCCACCGCCACCGCCGCGGGGGCCCGGCTCCTGGCCACCACGGGCCTGGGGCACCGCCGCATCCTCAAGGATCCCGCCGTGGTGCGGGAGGTGGTGCGCTTCCTGGGTGGGGAGCCCTGCGGGCCCCGCAAGCTCGAGGCGGAGCTGGCCTTCCCTGATCTGCGGGACTAGGTCCTCAGCGCGAGCACCACGGCGACGGTGTCACCAGGTCCTTTGCCGCCGCGGAGCTTCGCAGGCACCGCCAGGAGCACGCGCCCGGTCTTCTCCCGCCACACGCTGGTGTCCCAAGTCTGCCCGTCCACGGTGGCCCTTACCGGGATGCGCCCCCAGGCGCGGCCTTCCGGCAGCGGGACCTCCGGCGGCACCGGGGCGAACGTCCAGCCCCCGGGGCCTTCGATGCGGAAAAGCACGGCCGTGAAGGTAAAGGTGCGATCCATGAGGGTGCTCAGAACCAGGCCCAGCGCAGGCCGCCAGGGAGCTCGAAGGCAGCCCATTCCACGTGGAGCACCCGCCGCGGCCTGAGGTCTTTCGGTACTTCGGAAGCGTGGAGGAGGAGCGGATTCATGGCCAGCACCTCCCCCCGGAGGGCCGGCACCGACTCGGGCGCCCGGTCCTCACCGCGGTGGGACCCCGAACGCACTCGCAGCGGTCCCTGGGCCATCCCCGAATCATCCAGGTGGATGCGGAGCGTGCGGATCCTCCCCACCAGCTCCAGGGGTGCCTGCACCTGGTAGAAGGGTCCCTTGGCGATCCAGCCATCGAAGCCCGGCACCTCCTCCGGCTCCGCCACGGCGAAGGTGGTGTCGCGGTGCCAGTCGATGGACCAGGCCTGACCCGGCCCCTTGGCCATGAGCAGGGCCCGCACCGGGCGGGCGGTAGGCCCCAGGAGCCCCCTCATCGCCGCGGGCAAGGCTGTGATCGCCAGCCACGCACCCAGTGGCGCCAGGGGCACGGGGCTGCGGGAGGGCGTGGCCAGCACCGGCAGGTGCCGCACCAGATCTTCCAGCTCCGCCTCGGTGAGGCGCAGGGGCAGGCGGCCCCAGCCATCCCGGTCCAGGTCCTCAGCGAAGCCCATAGGTGCGCCGGAGCAGCCGCTCCCAGAGGAAGGCGGGCAGCAGCGCCTGTGCCTTGCCGGCCCAGAACGCATCCTTCCCGATCACCACCCGGCGCGGGGGGTTCGCCTTCGAGATCGCGTCGGCGATACGCGCGGCGCAGACCTCCGCGGGCATCGCATGGGCCTCGCTCAGCTCCTTCCGCCGCTCCGTGTAGCGCTGGAGGATGGCTTCGAAGCGGGTGCCCTTCGCCCGCTCGGGCAGGTCCCCCCACTCCCGGGTGAGGGTCTCACGGAAGTTTGTTTGGATCGCCCCGGGCTCCACGAGGATCACGGGGACCTCCTCCCCGATCTCCAGACGCAGGGACTCCGCCAGCGCGATCACGGCGTGCTTGCTGGCGTTGTAGGCCCCGGCCAGGGGGATGGAGAGGCGCCCCAGCATCGAGGCGACCTGCACGAGGCGGGCTTCACCCGGGGGGTTGCGGCGCAGCAGGGGCAGGAATGCGCGGGTCATGGCATGGAGCCCGATGACATTGGTCTCGAACTGCCGCCGCAGCTCCGCTTCCGTGACCAGCTCCAGGGGTCCCGCCTGGGCGTAGCCGGCGTTGTTCACGAGGCCCACCAGGCGCAGGTCTTCACAGGCGGCCACCGCCGCGGCGATGGACCCCGGATCGCAGACATCGAGGGGGAGGACCCGCAGGTCCGCGCCGGGGGGCAGTTCCGCAAGGGTCTCCACCCGGCGGGCCGTGGCCACCACGCCCCAGCCGCGGCGACGGAGCTCGCCCACCAGGGCGTGGCCGATGCCCGTGGAGCAGCCGGTGACGAGGATCCAGCGGGGAGCCATCAGGGCTTCCCCAGGTTGCCGATGAACTCCTTCAGGGCCTTGGTCACCAGCTCCGGCTCATCCCACATGAGCCAGTGGCCGACTCCCGCGAGGCGCACCACCTGGAGGATCTTGAAGTCTCCGTAGCCCCGTTCCCGGGCCTCGGCCTCGGGGACCAGTCCCTTGGGCAGGAGGATGGGGGAGGCGATGAGCAGCACGGGACAGGTCACGCGGCCCACCTCGGGGGCCACGCTCACCATGCGGCCCCGGGTGTAGGCGGCCAGCACGGAACCCGGCACCCGGGCCGCTTCCCCCACCACCCGGTCCAGCTGCTCAGCGGAGCTGGCGAAGGCCGCGTAGCGGGCCCGGAAGGCCCCGGCCACATCCTCCTCGAGGGCCTTGGCCAGGGCATCGGCCATGGTTCCCTCCATGGGCAGGAGGGGCGCGTCCAGCAGCATGAGGCCCCGCACCTGCTCCGGGTGGCGCGCCGCCAGGCGCACCCCCACGAGCCCGCCCATGCTGTGGGCCACCACCACGGCGCGGCCCTTCAGCTCCTTCGCCACCAGCGCGGACACCAGCTCCGCCACGGCGCCGAAATCAACCTGGGCCCCGAGGGGGGCGGGGCTGGCCCCGCAGCCCGGCAGATCCACGGCCAGCACCGTGTGCTTCTTCGCGAGCTGCTTGGCCAGGTCCTTCCACACGTCCCGGTTGCCCGCGAAACCGTGGATCAGCACCACGCCCGGCCCCTTGCCGGATTTGGCGAAGGCCAGGTCCTGGGCCCAGGTGGGCAGCGTGAGCAGGAGGATCAGCAGCAGGCGCATGGGGACTCCGAACAAGGGCGCCCCGGGGAGCGCCCTCTCCAGCGGAACGACCGCTTACTTCTTCTTGGCCTTGGCGTCGGCCTTCGCGTCGCCCTTGGCTTCGATCGAGGTGGCCACCTGCTTGTAGACCACCGTGAGCTTCTGGCCGGCCTTCACGGCATCGGCGCCCTTGGTGTTGGCGTCGGTGTAGAAGCGCCACTCCCCTTCCTTCCCGAGGTCGAGGGTGAAGGTGTCCTTGCCGGCCTCCTTCACGATGCCGGTCTTCTGGTAGGTGGCGCCGGCGGCGGCGTAACCCACGATGCCGCCCAGGAGGACGGCGAGGGAAAGGATGGCGAGGCTCTTGAGCTTCATGGCACTCCTCCGGAGATGGATCCCCAGGGTATCGCCAATGGGTTCAGGCGGTGGGCTTCCGGACCAGGAGCTGGCCCACGAGGCCCAGCCCCAGCAGGAGCAGGCCCACCTGCACCAGGGGCCGGCCCGGCTCCCGCAGGACCAGGGCCTGGAAGGCGGTCGGATCGTTGGAGGCTTCGGGGCCCGCCTGCACGGACCACAGGCTCCAACGGGTGGGCCGATAGGGTTCCCGAGCCTCCACGGGTCCCCCGAAGGCGGGCTCCCCGGCGGCATCCACGAGGGTGACCTGGGCGTGCAGCTGCGCCAGGGCGGGCTCCTGCCGCTTGAACTTCAGGGCGACGCGCCCATCCAGAAACGCCACGGCCCGGGGGCCCTGGGGGCCCCGCGCGGCCAACCACCGCGCTTCGCTGCGACCGGAGGCGGGATCCCACACCTTCACCTGCGCCACGGGGTTCTCATGCCGCGTGGCCTGTACGGGATCCGGATGGGACCGCCAGTCATCTTCGAAGCGGGCGTGGGGGAGCACCTCCAGCACCGTGACGCTGAGGCCCGGAGCCACCACGAAGGGTGTGCGCAGGGCCAGGGGAGCCTCCTTCACCACCTTGCCCCCCGCTACGAGCCGGATGCGCGCATCGTCGGCGGTGAAGAGCACGAAGCGGTCGGTGGGATCCTCCCCTTCCCGCTCGTAGCTGAGCATCACGCCGGGGGGGAGGGCCTGCCGGAGGTACTGCAGGTAGCTGGGATCCGCCGGGGGCTGGGCTGCCACCATCAGCAGCGCGGAGCCACCGCCGGGCTGGGTGAGGCGCACCTTCAGCCAGGGGTTCCGGGGCGAGGCCGAGCGGGTGCCGAAGCGGGGCTGGCCATCGGAGCCGGGGGTAGCGACGAAGTCCGGGTAGAGGGCCTCCACCGTGAGCCGGAAGGAGGGGAGATCCCAGATGGTGCCCACCGCGGCGGCATGTTCCAGGCGCCGGCCCTGCACCGTGAGCACCAGCTGTTCCCGGGCCGGGGGTCGGGGCCGCAGCTCCGCCAACCGCGCGGGCTCGAAGCGCTCCCAGGCCACCACCGCGAAGCGGCCCTCGGGCTCCTCGAAGCGGGCCCGCTGGGGATCCCGGGCCAGGAGGTAGCCCTCCAGGGGCTTGGGCTGGCCCAGGCCCAGCAGGAGGTGGAGGGCGGGATTGGCGGGCGCCTGGGGATCCTCCACCAGCATCCCGTTGGGCAGGCCGTGGGGGATCAGCGCTTCCACCTGGGCCCGGAGGCCCGTGCCGGACAGGGCGAACCCTTCACCCGGGGTGGCGGGCAGCCGCCGGGGCTCCGCCTCGAAGCCCCCCTGCCCGTCCGGATGGGTGTAGGCGGCCAGGACGTAGCTCGGTGGGCGGGAATCCACCCGCAGGGCCTCCAGGCGCAGGGCGAGGTTCCCCAGGGCCGGCTGGGGGGCGCTGAGCTCATGCACCCGCAGGTCCACGGTCACCCGGGCGCCCCAGAGGCGGGTGGTCACCAGTCCCAGGAGGATCACCAACGGCGCGAGCAGCACCAGCTTGCGCGGCCCGGGGGTGCCCCCCGCGGCGGCACGGAGGGCCGAGGCCAGCGCCCCCAGGGCCAGCAGCCCCAGGAAAGCCGGGTGGATCGCCCAGCCCCCGGCGTGGCAGATTCGGAAAGCCTCAGCGGAGAGGAGTCCACGCTCCCCCAGGACGCCGATCAGCGCCCCCAGGGCCACCAGGATCAGGAGGCCACGGTGGATCCGGGGTTCGGCGAGGCGCTGCAGGAAGGCCACGAACTCAGACCAGAGCCAGCAGGCCCACCAGGTAGAAGCTGAGCTCCACGCTCAGCTCCAGCCGGTGCTTCCCGGTGGTGAAGCGCTCGTGGTAGGCCCAGAGGTAGACCAGGGGGTAGCTGGCGCAGAGCACCAGCACCAGGGCCACCAGGAAGGGATGGCCCGTGTGGCGGTTCTCGAAGGTGAGCCACACGGTGCCGGCCACGAGGATGCTCAGCAGGGTGGCCAGCACGATCTTGGCGCCGCGCTTGCCGATGGCGATGGGCAGCGTCTCCTTGCCCAGCACCTGGTCGTTCTGCATGTCGCGGATGTCGTAGATCACGGTGCGGGCGAAGGCCAGGGTGCCGATGAGGAACATGGCCGCGAAGCCCCGCAGGTTCCAGGGGGCGCCCTCCTGCCAGAGGGGCATCACCACGGCCACCGTGGCCAGGGCCGCAGCCACCACCAGGTCCTTGCTGCCGGGGATGCGGCGCAGGCTGATGCCACCCGGGGTCTGCAGCTTGTACACGAGGCCCAGCACCGTGGCGAAGGCCATCACCGCGAGGGCCTTGGGTCCCTCGTAGGCGGCCAGACCGAGCGCCAGCACCAGGGCGACGAGGGCGGCGCCGATCAGCGTGCGGCGGTTCCGCTCCAGGAAGCGGGCCCGGGCGGGGCCCTTGGCGCCCAGGCCATGGGGATCCAGGAAGGGGTTGAGCAGGTACATGGCCAGCACGTAGGCGGCGGTGATCACCGGATAGGTCCAGTGCCGGGACAGGCCCAGCCAGTGGTGCACGCCCACGGTGGCGAAGGCGGTGCCCAGGGCCAGGAAGGAGCTGCTGCCGAAGGCCGCCTGCACGAAGCTGCGCCAGCGGCTGGGGCCATCGCCCAGCTGCTCGAGCACGTCCACCACCTCATCCACCAGCCAGGTGGGGGTGGAGGCGCCGGCGAGCACGCCCACGGTCTCCTTGCCGGTGAACTGCGTGAGGTCCAGCTCCGAGGCCGTCTCCACGTACTGCACGGGCTTGCCGTAGTGGTGGGCCAGCTCGGCCAGGTGCTTGGTGTTGGAGGAGGCCTTGCCGCCCACCACGATCACCGTGTCCACGGCCTGGGCCAGGGCCTTGGCCTCGTCCTGGCGGGTCCAGGTGTCCTCGCAGATGGTGTTCTCCACCACCATGTCCTCGGAGCGGTCCCGCAGGTAGTCCACGATCTCGTGGAAGTCCTTCACGGTGAAGGTGGTCTGGGCCACCACGAGCACCTTCTTCAGCACCTCGGGGGCCAGGGCCATGGCCTCGCCCATGTTGGCCACGATCTGGGAGCCGTGCTCCGCGAAGCTGCGGTGGGCCACGCTCTCCGCGTGCCCATGGCTGCCCAGGATCACGGTGAAGTAGCCCTTGGGGCTCCACTTCTTGATCTTGTTGTGCACCTTGGCCACCTCGGGGCAGGTGGCGTTCACGATCTTCACCTCGCCCTTGGCCTGGCGCTCCTTCAGGCCGCGCAGGTCCTGGATGGGGATCCCGTGGGCGCGGATCACCACCGTGCCGTTCTCCACCTTGTCGGGCGCCTCGGCCACGGCCACGCCGCGCTTGCCGATGAGCTCCAGGGCCTGGGGGTTGTGGATGAGGGGGCCCAGGGTCTGGACCTTCTCCCCATCGTGCCGGGCGCTGGCCTCCAGCACCGCGTCCATGGCGCGCTTCACGCCCCAGCAAAAGCCCGCGGTCTTGGCGACGATCACTTTCAAGGGCGCTCCCTTACCCGACCGTGGTGGTCAGGTATTCAGGATACCCGGCCCCTGGGCCCACTTCGAGGGCCAGACCTCGAAGTGACTTGGGAGAGCCTTCCCGAGGCCGTCCCCCTCGAAGGGGAATCTGAGTTCGAGCGGGGCCAGGGTCGGTATCCCCCGGGTTAACATCCCTGGATGCTCAACCGAAGGTGGATGGCGCCAGTGATTCTGCTCGGGAGCGGCCCCCTGCTCGCCCAGCAGGTCGCCGAACCGACCCCCGAATACCTGGCCGCAGACCGGTGGGCGGGTGACCAGGTGACCCACTGGGAGAAGTTGTGGGTCCCGGATGAATCGGTTCGGCACAAGGAATTCAGCGTCGAATGGGGCATGAGTCTTACCGATGCTTGGAAGATCGTGTGGTTTGAAGGCACCACCGTGAAGCTGGTGGAGACCCTTCCCATCTCCCCTCAGACACAGCTGGCCCTGCTCCGGTTGGCCTCCCCCCGCGCGCCCATCGGGGACTTGCTGCCCCTCGTCCATACCACCCATGCGGAGCTGCGGCTGGGCGAGGTGAAGCGGACCTCCGGGAACCACGGGAGGGGACGGACGGGACCTGCCGATGCCCCGCCATCTCCCGAAATCGAGGCTGCACTCACCAAAATCTCAGAGGCCCCGATTCCCTTCTGGCCCGATCTGGTCCGGACCCCCATGAACGATGGGGAGGCCTACACCGTGATCGATGGGTGGCGCACTCCGCCCTTCGTTTTCACGACCCATGGACTCACTGAAACTCCCGAGGGGAAAGCCAAATGGGGACAGCTGGAGGAGGGGGCGGAAGACCTGTTCCGGTTTCTGAGCGCCCGGTGGGAATCCGACCTGAAGGCGAGCCACTTTCAACCCATCCTGGGCGGCATCAGGGACATCTCCATCCAGGGTCCAGCTTGGTTCGAGGTGGCGGTCCAGGAGGGATGGGATGAGCTGATCGAGCGCCTGCTCAAGGCTGGGCTCGACCCCCGGAAGCCGGGGCCGGATGGGTTGGTTCCCCTGGTGTCGGCCTGCCAGATCCGCAATGAAACCCTGTTTCAGAGCATCGTCGCCCGGTGGGGGAGCCCCCTGAAAGTGCCCAGGCCTCGGAACACCACCCCCTTGATGAAGGCGGTGTTCTCCAACCTTCCCCCGCGGGTCAAACAACTGGTGGCGTGGGGTGCACGGCCTTCCACGATGGACAGTTCCTGGGAAATCAACTGGGCCTTTGAGTTCGCCCTCGGGCAGAAGAACCTCGAGATGGTCCGCACCCTGCTCGAGGTGGGGTTCACTCCAGGGGAGCAGCAGCTGCGGGTGGCCGAGCAACAGGGATTCAAGGAAGCCATCCCCCTGCTCAAGGCGGCGATGGCCCCTAAGGCCCCTTAGCTCGGGTCGAAGCCCCGATCCCGGCGACGACCCCCTGTTGGGGCGATCAGGTGGAGAGGGACGATTCCTTCGCCTTCTCGTCCTCCCACTGATCGACCCAGGACCACTCCAGGTAGGCCATCACGGCGGAGAAGGTGAAGATTTCGAAGAAGGCGTAGGCCGTCCACCGGAAGAGGCTGGCCTCGCTGGCCTCCCAGGCCATGACGGCCCGCATCAGGCGGAAGGTGGCGTGGGCCATCATGGCGGCCCGGACCATCCCACCCACCAGGACCATCGACCTGGGCAGCCCCCGGCGGAGCACCCATAGGTCGGCCACGGAGGTCAGGACCGCCGCCACGCACACGACGATCACGCGGTGGGCATAGGTCGAACCCCAGAAGAAGTAGGGGATCATCGTCCCGACCATGGGGATCCAGGCCACCGGCCAGGGCCAGACGA
This sequence comes from Holophagaceae bacterium, assembly GCA_044229665.1. GTDB lineage: Bacteria > Acidobacteriota > Holophagae > Holophagales > Holophagaceae > JAFDVN01. The sequence continues at coordinate 3,239 of JBGASN010000019.1, read as the reverse complement.
ACCCGAGCACCCGGGCCCAGCCCCAGAGCTGATACCCGGCGCCCAGCAGGATGCACCCGTTGCGCAGGGTCAGGAACAACCGTCCCGCAGTCGTCTGATCCGTCGCGGGAATGGCGAAGAGGGACAGGCCGAGGGCCGTGGCGCCGAAGGCGGCCATCCAGGCCTGGACGTAGTCGCGATGCCACCAGGGCCTCAGCACCAGGGAGAAGAAGACCGCCAAGCCACACATGGCCAGGGCCACGAAGCTCCCGAGCGTGTCATACAGCAGACCCAAGGGCGGACCTCCAAGGTCCCGAGTATGAACATTCCCGGTTCGGATGGTAGCCTCTCATTAAGAGACTCGTCGAATATCTCAGGGTCGACAGGTTTTGTTCAGTTCCGGACGCGGATCCGGGCCCCCTCGACCTGGATGACCCCCTCCTTTTTCAGGAGACCGAGCAATCGGCTCAGGGTCTCCGGGGTGAAGCCCAATTGAGCGGCCAGCACCTTTTTCGGAACCCGGAGGAGGATTTCCCGGTCTGGAGCTTTGGCCGCTTCATCCATGAGCCACCGCCGAAGGCGCCCGGCCCCATCCTCCGAGCGCAGTTGCTGCACCTGGAAGGTGAGGCGGTGGTGCCAGGCGGCCAGGCTCTCCAGCATCTTGAGGCAGAGGTCGGCATCCCCCCGCAGCAGGGCCAGGAAGGGCGCCTTGGGTACCAGGGCCAACAGGGTGGGCTCCTGGGCCCGGGCCGTGGCGGGGTAATCCCCGCCGGAGAACAGGGCCGCCTCCGCGAAGGACTGGGGTGGCCGCACCAGGTTCAGCAGGGTCTCCCGGCCATCCCCCTCCGGCCGGAGCAGCTGGATGGCGCCCTCGAGCACGATGAAGAACCCCATGCAGGGCTCCCCCGCCACGAAGAGCAGCTGCCCGGCCTCCAGGTGCTTGAAGGCCAGCAGCTCCCCCACCCGCGCCAGTTGTTCCGGGGCGAGGTTCTGGAAGAGGGGCGCCTTGGACCAGAGGCCCTGATGGGGAGTGGACATCCGTTCAGCCTAGAGGAAAAGAATTCCGGAGATGAACGAAGATGCACCTTCAAACCGGCCTCTCCGTCCACCTCCGGGTGGGTTGTTCAGTTCCCTTCCCGGGCCTGGGCCACGGGCAGGGCGCCGAGTTCCAGTTCCGGCTCCGTCACCGGCTTGGACCAGGCCCAGGCGCCCCGCACCGACTTGGCCGTGAAGATACCCATGCAGAGGGCGCCGAGGGTGAAGAGGACATCCCCGGGCATGCGCAGCCAGGTGACGATGCGCATGAAGGGGCTCTGCACCACCGCGGCACTGCGGGCGAACCAGGTGCCGTGCTCGAGGCTGGCGCTGAACTGGTAGAGGCCGGAGGGGATGAGGCTGAGGACCAGCATCAGGCCCAGGCCCAGGTTCAGACCCCAGAAGCCCCAGGACAGCCACTTCTCGTCCCAGGCCCGGTCGGGCGTCATGCCGCGCAGGGCGAAGAGCATGAGGGCGAGGGCGAGGAAGCCGTAGACCCCGAAGAGCGCGGCGTGGCTGTGGATGGGCGTGGTGTTGAGGCCCTGGCCGAAGTAGAGCACCGAGGGCGGGTTGATGAGCAGGCCGAAGACGCCGGCGCCGAGGAAGTTCCAGAAGCACACCGCGGCGAAGAACTTGAAGGGCCACTCGTAGCCGCTGCCCACGGCCTTGCCGTGCTTGAGGCACTGCACGATCTCGTAGCCCACCAGGGAGAGGGGCACGATCTCCAGGGCGCTGAACACGCTGCCCAGGGCGGAGACGATGGCGGGGGACCCGGAGAAGTAGAGGTGGTGGAAGGTGCCGATGACGCCGCTGCCCAGGAAGAGCATCATGCTCATGTTCACGGCCCGCAGGGCGCTGGACTCCCGCAGCAGGCCCATGCGGGTGCTGAGCAGGGCGATGGCCACGGTGGCGAAGACCTCGAAGAAGCCCTCCACCCAGAGGTGGACCACCCACCAGCGCCAGTACTCGGCCAGGGCGAGATGCGTCTCGCGGTTGTACATGAAGCCGGCGCTGTAGAAGAGCGGGATGGCGATGGCGGCGAGCAGGAACAGCTTCAGCAGGCCCAGGCGGCCCTTCTCGGCGGCCAGGGCGGGCCGGAGGGCGCGGACGACCAGCACCAGCCAGCCCACGAGGCCGACGGTCAGCAGGATCTGCCAGAGGCGACCCAGCTCCACGTACTCATAGCCCTGGTGGCCCAGCAGGAAGGAGCCCGAGAGCTTGCCCAGGATGGCCTGGTGGCTGCCCGTGAGGGCGCCCACGACGACCACCACGAGGGCGCCGAGCAGGGCGGCGGTGCCGACGCTCTGGCCCTTGGGTTCCTTGCCGGAGAGGCGGGGGCCCAGGTAGAGGCCCGTGGCCAGCCAGCAGGTGGCGATCCAGAACACGGCGAGCTGCAGGTGCCAGGTGCGGGAGGCCGCGTAGGGCAGGATGCGGGAGAGGTCGATGCCGTAGAGGGCGTTGCCCTCCACCGCGTCATGGGCGGTGAAGATGCCCATGCCGATCTGCACGAGGAAGAGGGCGATGGCCACGCCGAAGTAGAGCCCCGCCCAGCGCTGGCTGGGGGTGGCGGGCTGCGGGGCCAGAGGCTTCGGCTCCGGAAGGCCTTCCTCGGGCTGGGAGGCGTGGTGCCACACGAGCAGACCCACCCCCGCCAGCAGGATCACGATGGAGAGGATGCTCCAGAAGTGGCTGCGGGGGGTCACGGTGTTGCCCACCAAGGGCTCCTGGGGCCAGTTCTGGGTCCAGCTCTCGGGCTGACCCGGGCGCCGCGCGGCGGCGGTCCAGGCGGTCCAGAGGTAGAAGTCCGCGACGCGGCGGCCTTCCTCCATCGTGGGGATCCATCGGGCCGGTATGGCGGCGTCCTTGTCCCCCAGGGACACGGTGCGGGCCAGGGCCTCCTGGGCAGCGAGATAGCCCTTGGCCCGGGCCGGATCCAAGGCGAGCTGGCCACCCTCCACGCGGCTCTGCTGGAAGCGCTGCTTGACCTGCTCGCGGGCCTCCGCATCCGACAGGCCTTCGGCCCTCAGGGCCGTGAGGGTGCCTTCCGCCCACTGGTGCAGGGCGGCGGCGGTCCAATCGGGCGCCAGGTAGGCCCCATGGCCCCAGATGGAGCCCAGGTGCTGGCCCCCGTGACCCAGGTAGAGCTTCTGGCCTTCCAGGACGGCCCCCGGAGGGGCCAGGATGGCCCTCCCCGCCACCACCTGGGTGGGGATGGGCGGGGCCTC
>JBGASN010000018.1:0-60825 GCA_044229665.1 Holophagaceae bacterium | reverse complement strand
CCCCGGGCGCCGCCGGTGCCCGGCACCAGGTACTGGCGCTTGGTGGCCTCGGGCAGGTCGAAGAAGACCTTCACATCGGCGTAGGCCGCCTTCACCCGCTCGGGGGTGACCCTGTGGCCTGCCACCTTCACGAACCCCGTGTCGCGGAAGCTGGTGCCCAGCACCCGGATGAACTCGGCCCGGTCGCGCTCGGAGCCTGAGGTGAACTGGGCCAGGTGGACGGTCTCGACGGTGAAGGGCATGGGAACCTCGTGGGCGTTCCACTTTACCCGACCCGCTATTCCAGCCCCAGCCGCTCCTTGAGCTTGGGGGTGGCGCCCCGGCTGGCCTCCACCTCCATGCCGCCTTGGAGTCGGACCATCACGCGCGCCCCGTTGGCGATGCTGCGGAGGCCCAACACCGCCTCGGGTCGCACCAGGAGGTGGCGGTGGATGCGCAGGAGCCCGGCATCGGGGAAGGCGGCCTCCACCTCCCCGAGGCTCTTCCAGCGGGTGCGGAGCTTCTCGCCGGCGAAGGCCCACACCACCTGCTCCTCCACTTCAAAGTGGGTGGTCTTGGCGAGGTCCACCAGCAGCACCCCGCCGCCGGCGCTCACGGGGTACCGGGGCTTCTTCCCGGGGGTGGATTCCGCCAGGGGCTCGGCGCCCGGCAGGGCCTTGCGGACCCGCTTGAGGGCCTGCACCAGGCGGGGCACCGTCACGGGCTTCAGGAGGAAATCCACCGCCTCCAGGTCGAAGGCCCGCACGGCGTGCTCCGCGTGGGCGGTCACGAACACCACTGGAAAGCGCTCGGGGATGGAGGCCCGGAGGTTCAACCCGTCCAGGCCCGGCATCTGCACATCCAGGAAGAAGGCATCCACCTCCGGCTGGCTCCGCAGCCACTCCTCCAACTCCAGCCCATTGGTGAAGGCCGCGGCCACCTCGCAGCCGCAGTCCTCCAGGAGGCGCTGCAACCGCTTGAGGTTCAGGGGCTCATCCTCGGCCAGGGCGATCCGGAGGGGTCTCATTCCAACTCCGGCAGGGGAAGCCGTAGCTCGGCCACGGTGAGGTCGCCCTCCCGGGTCAGGAGGAAGCGTCCCGGCGGCTTCAGGATGGCCAGGCGTTCCCGGAGGTTGCCGTGGCCGAGGCCATGGCCTTGGATGGAGGAGCTGGCGGGGCCGGGGTTGGTGACCCTCACCTGCAGCTCCCGACCCACCTGCTGGGCCTGGATGCGCAGCTCCCCGCCGCCGGGCTGCTGGGCGATGCCGTGCTTGATGGCGTTCTCCACGAGGGGAAGGATCAGGAGGGGTGGGAAGGGGAGGGCATCCACGGCCTCCGGCCACGCCCAGACCACCCGGAGCTGGGCGCCCAGGCGGATCTTCTCCAGGGTGAGGTAGCTGCGGATGAGCTCCCGTTCCTCCCGCAGGGGCAGCACGGGGTGGTTGGCCTGGCTCAACAGGAGCCGCAGCATCCGGCTCAATTCCAGCAGGGCCTCCTCCGCCGCATCCGGGTCCTCGTGCACCAGCTCCGTGAGGCCGCTCAATGCATTGAAGAGGACGTGCGGGTGGAGCTGCGCCTGCAGGGAGGCGTTGCGGGCCTCCTCCGCCAGGCGCTGGAAGCGGCGCTCCGAGGATTCCGTGCGTTCGCGATCGGCGAGGAACCACCCCAGGAGCAGCACCAGGGGCAGGTTCACAAGGCCCACGGTGAAGGGGCCGGGCCGACGGGCTCCGACGGGTCGGAGGGGTCGCTCCCGCCGGGGGCGGGGGGGGCGGTCGTCCTCCGGGGGCGGCGGCCGGTCGGCCTCGGGGTCCTCGGGTCGGGGTGGGGGCGGTGCCCCCTGGGCGGGTCCCGGCGCCGCGAGGATGCCGGCCCGGGGCCCCACGGGGACGCCCAGGCCCACCAGGAGGGCGAGCCCCAGGAAGATCCAGGCGGCGTTCCAGGGGATGGCCTGGAGGAGGCCCCGGAGGAAGGGCGCCAGGGGCTGCCCATCGCCCGTCCACTGCCAGGGCACCGGTCCCACGAGGAGCGTGCCCACGAGCAGGGCCAGGGGGATCACCGTCTCGGCCAGGCCGAAGCCCTCGAAGGGCACGCCCAGGGCGGCGCGCATGCCCAGCCAGGCGGCGCCGAACAGCAGGGCGGCGACCCAGGTGGATCGCCGCTGCAGCCGGTGGAGCACGGCGGTGATGACTTCGGGGCTGCGCATGCGCCTCCGCGGGATGGGCTACGGTATCAGGTCAGGGGCGTCCCTCGGGCCCGGGGCCACCCGGGCGCGGGCCCCGGTGGCCTTCCCCGCGACCGCGGCCGGGGCCGTCGTGGGGTTTCAGTTGGGCAGCGGCCGTGCGCTGCTCGGGGCGGAGCACCTGGGCCGCTTCCTGGAGCACGGCGTGGGCGGCGAGCACCTGATCCCGATGGGCGGCGGCTTCGCGGGCGAGCAGGGCGTCCAGTTCGGCGGCCGTGCGGGCGGGGTTGCCCAGGGCCTCGCGCAGGGCCTGCCGGGCGGCGTCGAAGGCCTCCCGCTTGGCGTGCAGGGCGTCGCGGTGGCGGGCGAGGATGCCCTCGATCTGCTGCCGCTGGGCGGGCTCCAGGCCCAGCCGGGGATCCAGCAGGGGGAAGGGGGGCGGGGGGGGCGGCGCCTGCAGGGTGGGCGCGGTGAGGAGGGTGAGGAGGAAGGTCATGGGGGCTCCTGGGGTTACTTCTTGAAGGGGTTGGTGAAGCGGGGATCCGTGGCCAGCACGGGATCCTGGAGGGTGCGGAGGAAGTCGACGAGGGCCTGCTTGTCGGCGGGGCTGAGGTTCAGGCGCTGGGGCTGGCCGTCGGGACCCTTGAGGCGGGGGTCCAGGGCGGGGCCATCCTGGATGCCGTGGTCGTAGTGGTCGACCACGTCCAGGAGCGTGGCCTTGGAGCCGTCGTGCATGTAGGGCCCGGTGTCGGACACGCCCTTGAGGGAGGGGGACTTGAAGGTGCGGGTCTCCCCGGCGGCGAGGCCGTTGCTGAGGGAGTTGCCGGCCAGGGCGAAGGTGGGGGCCGTGTGGCAGGCGATGCAGCCGGCCCCGCCCTGAGGCTTGCCCGTAAAGAAGAGCTGCTGCCCCCGGTTCTCGGAGGCGGTGAAGTTGGCTTTGGGCGCCCCGGCGCCCTTGCCGGGCAGGGCGGGATCGTAGGTGACCGCGGCGCCATCATCCCAGCGGCTGTGGGTGGAGATCATGCTCCGCACGTACTGGGCCAGGGCGTTCTGGATGCGGGGTTCGGTGATGGCGCTGTCCCCGTACACGGCTTTGAAGAGCTCGGGATAGTACGGGAGGGCCTGCATCTTGGTGAAGAGGGCGGTCAGGCCCCCGTGGGCGGGATCGAAGCCCATCTCCACGGAGCTCTGGATGGGCTGGGTCGTCTGGGCTTCCAGGGTGGCGGCCCGCTTGTCCCAGAACATGGAGCCCGGGGTGTAGAACCGGGCGTTGTGCAGCCGCATGGAATGGGCTCCGGTCACCAGACCCGCTTCGAACCCCGCGCTGAAGGTGGCGCTGTCGCCGAAGCCCAGGGCCTGCTGGTGGCAGCTGGCGCAGGACACGGTGTCGCTCACGCTGAGGCGCTTGTCGAAGAAGAGCACCCGGCCCAGGGTGGCGCCCTTGTCCGTGACCACGTTGGTGGCCAGCTGGTTGTCCGTGCCCAGCACCTGGGGATCGTAGTGGATGGGGAAGGTGGGCTGGCTGTAGCTGGGCAGGGCCGCCAGATCCAGGGTGGTGTATTCGGCCACGCCCGGGGTGGTCACAGCCGCGGAAGCGGTGGGGCTGGACGTGGACCCGGATCCGCCGCAGGCGACGAGCAGGGCCAGGGTGGTGAAGCCGGAACCGATAAGGGTGGTGCGGGTGAAAGGTGGCATGGGGCCTCCGTGGGTGGGGGCCGGATGCCCCGCTCACCCACCCAGGATCGGGAGCCGGGGCCGGGGGTTGGAGGGGCCATTGGGGATGGCGGAGGGGGATGGCTGAACTGCAGGTGGGCGGGGGTGGATGGCGGAAGGGACGGCGGGAGGTCTTCGCTTTGGGAAATAGGTTTGGGGGTCGATCCAGGAGCGCTGGATCGATCCCGGTGACTAGTCGGCTCCAGGGCGGGGCAAAGCGGGGTCGGCCCGCAGCACGCGCCGGCCTCTGGCCGGCATAGAGGCTCCATCTCCGCGAGCGAAGCGAGTGGGAGCCCTGCGAGAGCAGGGCGATCGATGGAGGTGCAGTAACGAACCAGCCCGCCGGAGGCGGGCTGGTTCGAACTGCACCTAAAAAAACAGGAGGGGGATCGCTCCCCCTCCTGCCATTGCCCACCCCTTCCACAGAGCGCAGCAATGAGCTGTGTCAGGCCCCCAGGGCCTTGAGTCCCACCTTCTCCCGGATCTGGCTTTCGATCTCGTCGGCCAGCTCGGGGTTGTCCGCCAGGAGCTTCTTCACGTTCTCGGCGCCCTGGCCGAGGCGGCTGTCCTTGTAGGAGTACCAGGAGCCGCTCTTCTGGATGATCTCCAGCTGGGTGCCCAGCTCGATGAGCTCGCCCAGGCGGGAGATGCCTTCGCCGTACATGATGTCGAAGGTCGCGATCTTGAGGGGCGGAGCCACCTTGTTCTTGACCACCTTGACCTTGGTCTTCTTGCCGATGACGGAGGCATCCTCGTCCTTGGCGGAGACCAGGGGGTCGTTGCTGTTGCCCTTGATGCTCTGGATGGAGCGGACATCGAGGCGCACCGAGGCGTAGAACTTGAGCGCGTTGCCGCCCGTGGTGGTCTCGGGGTTGCCGAACATCACGCCGATCTTCATGCGGATCTGGTTGATGAAGATGAGGCAGGTGTTGGTCTTGTTGATGGTGGCCGTCATCTTGCGGAGGGCCTGGCTCATGAGGCGGGCCTGGAGGCCCACGTGGCTGTCGCCCATCTCGCCGTCGATTTCCGCCTTGGGCACCAGGGCCGCCACGGAGTCGATCACGATGATGTCCAGGGCGCCGGAGCGCACGAGCTGGTCGGCGATCTCCAGGGCCTGCTCGCCGCTGTCGGGCTGGCTGATGAAGAGGTTCTCGATGTCCACGCCCAGCTTCCGGGCGTACTCGGGGTCCAGCGCATGCTCGGCGTCGATGTAGGCGGCCAGGCCACCCTTCTTCTGGGCCTGGGCCACGGCGTGGAGGGCCAGGGTGGTCTTGCCGCTGGATTCCGGCCCGTAGATCTCCACGACCCGGCCCTTGGGGAGGCCGCCCACGCCCAGGGCGCTGTCCAGGGAGATGGAGCCGGTAGAGATGACCTCGATGCCCTCGGCACCGGCCATGCGGTCACCGAGCTTCATGATGGAGCCCTTGCCGAAGGACCGCTCGATGTCGGCGAGGGTCCGGCTCAGGACTTTGAGGCGTTCGTCTTGTTCAGCGACGGGGGGCACGTTTCCTCCGGGAAGGGGTCTCCCGAGTATGAGGGCAAAGGCGAAAAAAACAAGAAAATCTTTCCGCCCCCGGGGAGAGCCATTCTAGGCCTCCGGGGAGCAGGGCGGACCCCTAAATTTTCGGTCAGCGGGCCGTCGAGTAATGGTCAAAATAGATATATGCCAAACCAAATCAACCCTTAAGCAATCGACCCCAAGCAAAGGTTCCCTGACAGGGGGCCGATGAGAAGGGGGTCCCCCGAGGTTTGCCCGGCCCATGCACCCCCTTCTGGAGCGCCACATCGAAGCCCTGCGGTCGGCGGGAGTCCTCCCCACGGGACCCGCCTGGGAGGGGTTCCTGGCGTCCATGGAGGAGATGGTGCAGCGCACCGACCCGGCCGTGGGCATCGACGCAGGCAAGCTGCGCTCCCTGGTGGACCACCTGCGGTCCGTGATCTTCCAGATCGACCGGGAGGGCAACTGGTCCTACCTCAACAAGGCCTGGACCGAGGCCATGGGCTACTCCCTGGAGGAGAGCCTGGGGACCCCGTACCTGGAGTACATGCACCCCAACGACACCACCTCCTACCTGAACCTCCTGACCTACGCCCTGGAGACCGGCCAGCGGGAGGTGCAGGGGGAGCTCCGGATGCTCGCCAAGGACGGCAGCGTGCGCTGGATGGAGCTCTTCCAGCGGGTCACCCAGGATGAGCACGGCACCATCGTGGGGGTCTCGGGCACCCTGCACGACGTCACCGAGCGCAAGCAGGCCGAGTGGGTGCTGCGCACCGCCACCACCCGCCTGCGCACCCTCATCGAGCACATGCGGGCCGGCATCCTGGTGGAGACCCAGGAGGGCCGCATCGCCCTCATCAACGAGGAGTTCTGCCAGATCTTCCAGGTGCCCGTGCCGGCCCACCTCCTGGTGGACACGGAGAGCCGGGAGCTCTTCGAGGAGTGCCGGCCCCTCATCCCCAAGGCCGACGCCGTGCAGCGGAAGCACGAGGAGATCCGGGCCGCCAAGGGCACCCTCCACGGGGTGGAGCAGCCCCTCACGGATGGCCGGGTGCTGAGCATGGATGCCATCCCCATCATGGTGGGCGAGGACTACCTGGGCCACCTGTGGATGTTCCACGACATCACGGAGCGGAAGGCCTGGGAGGCCAAGCTGGAGATGGCCAACGCCGAGCTGGCCGTGGCCCGGGACAAAGCCGTGGAGGGGTCCAACCTCAAGAGCGAGTTCCTGGCCAACATGAGCCACGAGATCCGCACCCCGATGAACGGGATCATCGGGATGACCAACCTGCTCCTGGACACCCCCCTGAACCCCGAGCAGAAGCAGTACGCGGAGACCGTCCGGGGCTGCGGCGATGCCCTGCTGCTCCTCATCAACGACATCCTGGACTTCTCCAAGATCGAGGCCGGCAAGCTGATGCTGGAGGCCATCGACTACAACGTGGGGAGCGTGCTGGAGGACACCCTGGCCGTGGTGGGGGTGAAGGCCTTCCACAAGGGGGTGGAGCTGGCCTCCACCATCGCCCCGGGAACCCCCCTGGAGGTGGTGGGAGATCCCGTGCGGTTGCGCCAGATCCTCACGAACCTGGTGGACAACGCCATCAAGTTCACGGAGACCGGGGGCGTGCGGGTGCGCCTCACCACCGAGGAGCTGGAGGCCGACGAGGTGCTCCTGCGCTTCGAGATCCAGGACTCGGGCATCGGCATGCGCCCGGAGGTCAGCTCCAAGCTCTTCAGCTCCTTCTTCCAGGGGGACGCCTCCACCACCCGCAAGTACGGCGGCACGGGCCTGGGGCTGGCCATCTGCCGGCGCCTGGCGGAGATGCAGGGCGGGGCCATCGGGGTCGTCAGCGCCGTGGGCGAGGGCAGCACCTTCTGGTTCACCCTCCGGCTCAAGCGCCGGGCCCTCCCCGAGGCCAAGCCGACTCCCCGCCGTGTGGCGCTGGCGGGCCTGGGGCCCCTCACCACGGACCTGCTCCGCCAGCAGCTGGAAGGCTGGGGCTGCCCCGTGGCCGTCCAGTCCGATCCCACCGCACCCGTGCCCGAGGCGGACCTGGTGCTCTACGGCCAGCGGGCCTTCGAAGCCCAGCGCCAGCCGGGCCCCCGCTGGGTGGTCCTCCACCCCCTCTACGACAACGCCCTGCGGGACGGCGCGCGGAGCGCCGGCATCTCCGAGACCCTCAGCACCCCCGTGAGGGCCAGCCAGCTGGCCCGGATCCTGGAGGGTCCCCTGGGCACCGAGGCCCCCATGGCCGTGGCCAAGGGGCCGGTGGAAAAACGCGAGTTCAAGGTGCTCCTGGCCGAAGACAACCTCGTGAACCAGAAGGTGGCCCTCAAGATCCTGGAGAAGTTCGGCCTCCACGCCGAAGTGGCGGCCACGGGCCAGGAGGCCCTGGACCGGCTGGAGCGGACCCCCTACGACCTGATCTTCATGGACTGCCAGATGCCGGAGATGGATGGCTTCGAGGCCACGCGGCTCATCCGCAGCAAGGAGGTGGGCCACGTGCCCATCATCGCCATGACCGCCAACGCCATGGTGGGGGACCGCGAGCGCTGCCTGGAGGCGGGGATGGATGACTACATCTCCAAGCCCGTGCGGGTGGAGGCGGTGCAGGGCGCCCTGGAGCGGTGGCTGCCCAGCGCCGTGGGTGAGAACCTATGAGCACCAACCTCGAAGACGCCCAAGCCATCCGCATGGTGCTCCAGCGCCTGATCCTCGCGGGGGGGAAGGTGGGGTTCGCCTACCAGGCCCAGCGGGCCGAGTTCCCCGTGCACGTGGAGGATGGGGTCCGCCTCTCCCTCAAGATGAGCGCCGAGGACATCCAGAAGTGGGCCCTCAAGGCCGGCGAGAGCGTGAGCCTCAAGCTGGAGGACCGGGGCCTGAAGTACGAGACCGTGACCGCCTTCCAGGCCGCCGCCAACCTCGATGGGGTGGAGGTGGCCAACCTGGCCATCCCCCGCGTGCTCCGCCGGGCCGATGCCCACCGCATGGCCGCCTTCATCCCCGACACCACCACCAAGGCCGCCTTCACCAACGCCCGGGGCGGACTCTTCGATGGCTCGGTGAAGAGCTTCGGCCTCGAGGGCCTGGAGCTGGCCCTGCGGGACCCCAAGCAGAACATCCAGGAAGCCTTCCGCATGGGCGAGCAGAGCCTCGTGGATGTGCGCCTCACGGACACCCTGCAGTTGAAGGCGAAGACCACGGTCACCTACTTCGGGGAGGACTATGTCGGCCTGAAACTCAACAAGGACAATGATCCGCGCCTTCTGAACCAGTATCAGGCCTGGCTCCAGGAGCAGGAGCGGATGCAGGCCCTCAAGGACAAGGAGGACTTCCACCCCGAGGGGGCGGCGGCCCCCCTGGTGCGGGCCAACCAGGCCGCGGTGCTCCCCAAGATCCGGGTGGTGGTGGACAAGGAGCCCATGCTCATCCTCCTCACGGAGAAGGCCGAGTTCGCCCAGCGCCTGGGCGAGGCCCTGGGCCGCAAGTACGGGGTGGCCCACCTGGACTATGTGAAGGGCCCCCTCAAGGCCCAGCTCGGCGAGCTGGCCACGGAGGAGGAGCCCTGGGGGAAGGCCTGCCTCCTGCTCTTCCACAACCAGCTGCGCCTCACCAGCCCCCTGGAGCTCTGCCGCCAGGTGCTCGAAAAGGAGAAGTGCCCCGTGCCCGTGCTCCTGCTGGGCACGGAGGAGGATGCCGACAAGAAGCGGCACCGGGCCATCGAGGCGGGGGCCGTGGACTACCTCGTGGTGGAGCCCTTCAAGGTCCTGCAGGTGCTCCGCAAGATCGACGAGATGGTGGCGCTCACCCAGTAGCGGCTCAGCCCAGCTTCACGCTGCGGCCGCGCCAGTGGTTGAAGCCCCGCAGGCGATCCCAGAAGGCCCACAGCTGACCCAGGGCCACGCAGGGGCCGAGCAGGGGCCAGAAGGCCCAGATGAGGTCCATGGGGCGACGGGAGCTGCGCTGGGCCACGTGACCCAGGAAGGCGGGGACCAGCAGCCAGATCAGGAACCCGAGCACCGGGTAGCCGGCGAAGGGCATCCAGATCGGGGCGAGGAAGCCGAGCAGTGTGGCGGCCACGCCGAGGGGGGCCAGGGGCCAGAGGGGCAGGGCCATGGCGTTCTTGCGCATGGCGCGGATCACGGACCAGAGCCCGTGGTACATGCGCAGGTGCAGATCCGGGCCGCCCCGGGCCACGCGGTTCACGAAGCCCGCGGCCTTGGCGCGCCGGGCCAGCATCATGTCGTCGATGGCCTCCAGCGGGGCGCCGGCGTGACCCTCGATCGCGTCATAGGCCGTCCTCCGGATGAGGGTGAAGGCGCCCACCCCACAGAAGGCCAGGGCCTTCGGGTCGGGCACCTTGTGCGGCGGCACGAGCATGAGGAAGCTCGCGGAGGCCAGCGGCAGGGCCAGGCGCTCCCCGGTTGTGGCGGTGTCGATGGCCGGCAGCAGGGCCAGCACGTCCGTGGGCTGTTCCGCGGCGAAGGCCAGCGCCCGGCGGAGGAGGGAGGGCGCCGCCTGCACGTCGGCGTCGGCCAGGAGCAGCCACTCGGCGGCGCGGGCCCATGGGTGCGCCTGGGCCAGGTGCATGGCGTGGTTCTTCCCCAACCACCCCGGAGGCAGGTGGTCGTTGCGCAGCACGGCCAGGCGCTCGGGATGGGCGGCGGCCGACCCGGCCAGCACCTCGGTGGTGCCGTCGGTGCTGCCGTCGTCCACCACCACGATCCGGAGTCCGGCATGGTCCTGGGCGAGCCAGCTGGCCAGGGCCGCGCCCACCTCCCGCACCTCATCGCGGGCGGGGATGCACAGGCACACAGAAGCTGCGCTGGGCGAGGCCTCCTCCGGCAGCTCCGGCAACTTCGCATCGTGGAAGAGGCTGAGCCCCAGCCCCCCGAAGGTGGGCAGGGCCGTGCCCCAGGCGAGCCAGTCCAGCGTGTTCATCCCCCCCAGGATGCCTGGAACCCGGAGCGGGGCCTCAGTCCCATTCCTGGGCAACCAGGTAGGCGACCGTCGTGGCCACCAGGGCCGGCACCACCAGGGAGGCCTGGGCGGTCGTTTCCGCCAGGAAGACCACGGGCACCAGCAGGGTCCCGTGGAAGGCCCCCGTGAAGGCGGTGGCGCCCAGGAGGGTCATCAGCCCCCCGTAGCCGGGCAGGAGCCAGGCGTCGAAGGCGGCGCCCAGGCTCGCCCCCATGGCCGCGCAGGGCAGCCAGGTGCCGCCCACCCCGCCACAGGCCAGGGTGAGGGCCGTGGCGGCGAGCTTCAAGGCCAGGAAGCCCAAGGCCAACCGCAGGTCCGGCGGGGAGGCCAGGAGGTGGTTGATGAGCTCCACGCCGCCCCCCAGGGTGATGGGCAGGTCCTGGAAGCGGAGGTGGCCGGGCAGGAGGAGGACACAGAGGCCCAGGGCTCCGAACACGCCCCGCCAGCGGAGGGGCACGGGGGCGAGGATGCGCCGGAGCCAGGCCTGCAGGGCGCTGAAGCCACTCGCGATGAGCCCGCAGGCGAGTCCCAGGGGCAGGGCGTAGAGGATCTCCGTCCACCGGAGCCCGTAGGGCCGCGTCATCCGCAACAGCGGCGCCGTGCCGAGCAGGGCCGCGAAGGCGAGGTAGCCCCCGGCGGCGGCCACCAGCGGCCCGATGAGGTGCTCCGTGCGGAGGTGCCCCTCGTGTTCCGCCGCGAAGAGCGCGCCCGAGAGGGGGGCGCGGAACACCGCGGCCAGTCCCCCGGCGGCGCCGCTGGCCACCATCGTGCGGGCGGACGTGAGGAACCGACGGAGGGGCCTAAAGCGCACGGACAGGGCCGCCGCCCCACGGTGCAGCTGGAGGCCCAGCGCCGCGCCCAGCCACTTGCCGGGGCCCTCGAGTCCACTGGATCCCCCGAGGCCCACGGTGGCGGCGCAGGCTGCGGCCTTGATGAGGGAGGCCCGGAAGGGATAGGCCACGTAGGGGTCCGCATGGCCCATGTGGATGTCCTCGGCGAGGCTCACCTCGCCCACGCCGGAGCGATCGAGCAGGTTCGTGGCGAGGGGGAGGCCCACCAGGGGCAGGAGGAGGATGAGGTGGTGCGGGCCGAGGTGGTGGACCAGCCAGTCCCCCAGGTGCTGGGTGCCCCGCACGGCCCAGGCCAGGGCCCACCCGGAGAGCAGGCCCAGGGGCAGCACCAGCAGCAGGAGGCGGCGGGTGTGGGCGAGCAGGCGGAGGTTCCGGCTCCGGGTCGGCAAGCGAAGGTTCGTCCAGGGGGCCACGGGATTCCTTCCGGTCCCCCAGTGTGCCAGATTGATTGGCATGCCAATCAATCGGATCTCGGAACCCGGAGCCGACCCCTTCGTGGAAGCCTCCATGAACCACCTCCGGCGGATCGTCCGGGCACTGGAGCTCTATTCCAAGGATGTGGAGGCACGTTTCGGGCTCACGGGTCCCCAGCTCTGGGCGCTTTGGGAGCTGGGCCAGGGCGGGCCCATGGCCCTCAAGGCCCTGGCGGCCCGCATGCAGCTCCACCCCAGCACCGTGGTGGGCGTGGTGGATCGGCTCTCGGAGAAGGGCCTCGTCGTGCGGGCTCAAGACCCCGTGGACCGGCGTCGGGTGAGCCTCTCCCTCACGCCCAAAGGACGCTCCACGTTGCGTCGGGCGCCCCACCCCGCGCAGGGACGGCTGGTCCATGGGCTGCGATCGATGCCGCCACGCAAGGTGCAGGCCATCCATCGATCCCTGGCTGCCCTGGTTCAAGTGATGGAGGCAGAGAACCTGGAGGCCACGTTCTTCTTTTCGGGGACTTAGGCCGACCATCCTCCGATCTGGGGCATCCAGCCTGGGCACCTGACCGCTCAAGGGTGGGATCGACCCCCTTCGCGGGGCGGGGGTTGTCGCCTCCCGGTGCCGGCGGACCCTGGGCTCGGACCATCGATCGGAGGATGTGATGACAACCAGCGTCCTTCCGCTTCGCCGCGGAGCCTTCCTTGACCCGTTCGGATCCCTGGCCCGGGTGCGGCCCCTCCGGGAGGAGGATCTGCCCCGGATTCCCGGCTTGATGCGGAAGATCTATCCGCCGCCTCAGTACGGACCGGAGGCGGTGTGGTCCGAACGCAGCCTCCACCGGCACCTGGAGATCTATCCCCAGGGGCAGTTCGTGGCCGTCACACCCGAGGGGAGGATCGCGGGCACGGCCACTGGGATGCGCACGCCCCTGAATCGCGCGCTTGGGCCCCATACCTGGCATGAGATCACCGCCCACGGGACCCTGGAGACCCATGATCCCGATGGCAAGGCCTTCTATGGTGTGAACATCGCGGTGGATCCGGAGCTGCAGGGGTTCGGGATCGCGCGACTGCTCTACCAGGCCCGCCTCTGGCTGAGCCACCGCGAGGGCTGCCTGGCCTTCGTGGCGGGGGCCCGGTTGGCGGGCTACCACCGCCACCGGGATCTCGCGCCTGAGACCTACCTGGACCAGGTGTGCCGGGGGATCTTGTTCGATCCCACCCTGAGCAAGCAGCTGGCCCTGGGCTTCACGGTCCGGGGGCTCCTGCGGCACTACGCCCCGGACCCTCAGACCGGTGGCCATGCCGCCCTCATCTACCGCGCCGTATGAGGTGGTCGATGCGAATGGACCTTCCGGAATGCGCCTTCACCACGGCTTCACCCCGGGTCCAACGGGATCTGGTGGCCGCCTTCCAGCAGCTCCCCACCGGGCTCCCGGTCCGGTTCCGATTCCGGTCCCGACGGGATGAGGATGCCCTCGCGGAGTTGCTGGCGCGCGTCTATCCCGAGCCCGTGTTCGGGAAAGGCCCCCTGGGTTGCGTGGAGGACCTCCGTCGCCAGCTGGCTTGGTTTCCGGAGGGGCAGTGGGTCGCGGAACGGCCCGACGGGGGACTGGTGGGCGCGGCTATGTGCCTCCAATTGGACCTGGGAGAGGCCTTGGCCCCCCACACCCGGCGGCAGCTGCTGGAGAATTGCCGGGGCGAAGCGGGACCGCCCTGGGGGAACGCCCTCTACGGGGTCGGACTGGTGGTGGACCCGGACTTCCGCCAACGGGGCATCGGTCGCTTCATGATTCAGCTCCAGCGCGCGATGGGCCGCCTCATGGGATGCCACACCCTCCTCTGGGGGGCGCGCCTGCCCGGTTATCACCGCCATCGGCACCTGGGGCCCCGGGAGTACCTGGCCCGGGTCGCCCGGGGGCAATTGTGGGATCCGGCCCTGGGTCCCATGATGGCCATGGGCTTCCAGATCCTGGGACTCCTGGAGCGGTACACGGAGGACCCGGAATCCATGGGGCACGGGGCCCTGCTCCACCGGGTGCGCTGACCATGCGGTTCAAAGCGCCGAAGCCCGTACTCTCAAGACCCGTAAGGGTCTGCAGCATCCAGTACGCCCTGCGCCCGGTCGCGGATTTCGCGGCCTTCTCCCGGCACGTGGAGACCTTCGTGGATGTCGGGGATGACTACGATGCGGACATCGTGCTGTTCCCCGAGTTGCTCACGGCCCAGCTAATCAGCACCCTTCCCCGGGAGGTCCCTTCCGGAGAGAGCATGCGGGAAGTGGCGATCCGCTACACGGAGGCCTACGACAACCTCTTCCGTGGGCTGGCGGCGACCTATGACCGGATCATCCTCGCGGGCACCCATCCCCGGCTTGTGGATGGGGACCTGATGAACGTGGCGGCCACCTTCGTGCCCGGTCATCCGCCCGTGTTGCAGCCGAAACTGCACCTGACCCCCACCGAACGCAAGGAATGGAATTTCCGCCCCGGGCATGAGTTGCATGTGGTGGAAACGGAGTTCGGATCCTTCGGGGTGACGATCTGCTACGACAACCAATTCCCTGAGATCGCGCGGATCCTGGCGGAGCAGGGGGTCCAGCTCCTGCTCGTTCCGTACCTGACCGACGATCGCAGGGGTTGGGCGCGGGTCACGGCCTGCTCCAGGGCCCGGGCGGTGGAGAACCAGATCTTCGTGGTGACCTCCGGGATGGTGGGGAGCCTTCCCCTGATCACGGATCTCACGGCCCAGTACGCGCAGAGCGGGGTGTACACCCCATCGGACTATGCGTTCCCCCAGGATGGGGTGGCGACCGAGGCCTCCGTCAACACGGAGATGGTGGCGGTGGCGGATCTGGACCTGGCCCTCCTGGACCAGGTGCGCCGGGATGGGACGGTGCTCAACCACCAGGATGCGGCGGAGGACGGCCTCCATGTCCGCTTCGATGGGCGGGTGATCGTCCACCGCCTGCCCTGGGCCCCGAAGGGCGCGGGGTGAAGGACTATCCCAGGGGCCGAGGTGGGCCGGTTCAGTAGCCGTAGCGTGCCACCAGCGGGGCCAGCTTGGCCCGGGTGGCTGCGGGCACGTGGTCGGGGGCCGTCATGAGGGCGAACTTCAGCGCCTGGCGGGCGGGCTCGTCGGCGGGGGGACCCGCCACCAGATCGGGCAGCACCTCGGTGAGCAGCCGCTGGGCCTTGTCCACGTTGGCGGCCATGACGGCCAGCACGTCGTGGGTCTCCACGGCCTCATCATCCTTCCAGGCGTCGAAGTCGGTGACCAGGGCGATGCAGGCCCAGACCAGTTCGGCCTCCCGCGCGAGCTTGGCCTCCGTGGCCTGGGTCATGCCGATGAGGTCGGCGCCCCAGGCCTGGTGGAGGCGGCTTTCCGCGCGGGTGGAGAACTGGGGGCCCTCCATGTTCACGTAGGCGCCCACCGTGGGCAGGTCCAGGCCCAGCCGCCCGGCGGCGACCTCGAGCTTGGCGCGGAGCCAGGCGGAGGTGGGCTCCGCGAACCCCACGTGGGCCACGAGGCCCTCCCCGAAGAAGGTGCCTCTCCGCCCGTGGGTCTTGTCGATGAACTGGGTGGGCAGGCAGAGGGTCCCCGGGTGCAGGTGCGGCTGCAGGCTGCCCACGGCGGAGACGGAGAGCAGGGTCTCCACGCCCACGGATTTGAGCGCCCACACATTGGCCCGGTAGTTCACCTCCGAAGGCGTGAACCGGTGGCCCTCGCCGTGGCGCGCCAGGAAGGCCACGGGTACGCCCTGGAGGGAGCCCAGCACCACGGGGCCGCTGGGCTCCCCGAAGGGGGTGGCCACGGAGCGGCGCTCGGTGACCTTGACGCCGGGCATGGCGTAGAGACCGCTGCCGCCGAGGATGCCGAGGGGTGCCGTCATGGTGCCTCCGAGGCCCCCAGTCTATCGCCGGCCTCAGAAGCGGGTCGTGATCCCCGCCGCAAAGGCCATGTCCGCGGTGTTCTCGTTGTGGGAGATGTTGTTCACGTAGCGGAAGGTGGCGAAGGTCCTCGCCGTGAGGAACCAGTGGAAGCCTAGGTCATGCACGAAGGTGCCCCGGTCGAAGTGGGCCCCCTCCAACCGGCGGGCGAAGCCCGTGGTGGCCTGCAGCTGGAGGTAGGGCTGGAGGCGGCGGTGCAGCCCGTACCGCACGCCCACGTGCCCGCCCAGCTCATCGTGGTAGCCGATCTGCTCGTAGGCGCCGCTGCCCTTGGCCCGGTGGGTGTAGGCGGAGCCGTAGGTGAGCTGCCATTCCCGGGCGAAGGTCCACCAGCCCGCGAGCCCGAGCTGGGTGTCCCACCCGCTCTGGTACACGTCGTAGGTACGGGTGAGGGGGGGCTTCACGGAGGCCGTGAGGCTGAGGCCGCTGGCCGCGCCGTCCATGATCCGGTGCACGAGGCCCAGCACGGGATCCTGGGGTTTGCGGGTGATGGGGTCGTCGGAATAGAAGGTCACCTGCCCGCGGGCCATCATGGCCACCACCAGCTGGTTCTCCGCCACGAGGTCACGGCCCCACTGCTTGAACCCGAAACCCGAGTGGAAGCGCTCGATGGTGTTGTCCAGGCCCCCACCCGTGTGGCTCAGCCAGCTCCACTGGAGGAAGGCGTCGGTGGAAGCCGTGAGCCCCGTGCGCACCTCCAGGGTGGTGCGCACCACCTCCTCGTCGAACCAGAAGGCGAAGGGCAGCTGCGCGTAGTCTGCGGCATGCTGGGTCCAGTAGGCCCGGGTGAGGAGCACCCGGCCCTGGAGGTCCCGGGGGGGGCCGTTCTTGATGGCGTCGCTGAACTCGAAGACGTTGCCCCGGGCGCTGTGGAGGGACACCTGCCAGGTGCCCACGCCCACGGGCCTGGGCGACAGGGGCTGATAGACCAGGGGGATCAGCTGGAGGGGGAAGAGCTCGCGGGTGGGTGCCACGCCGGGGTCCATGGAATCCGTCTCCTGGGCCCGGAGGGAGACCAGGGCCGCGGAGGCGAGCAGCAGGGCATGGAGGCGCATGGGGCCAGTCTAGGGCAGGGCCTCGGTAACTGTCCTCCCTCGCAGGTCGAGGGCCCACACATCCTGGCTTCGGTGCACGGCGCCCGGCGCCAGGTGGAGCGCCTCGCGGAAGCCCGGGCCATCCTCCACCACCGTGTGGTACTCGCCTTCCTCTCCGCAGGCATCGCAGCCCAGGGCTTCGATCTCGGCAATGAGCGGGAGGTTCAGGATGCGGCCCAGGAACTCCCGGGGCAGGCGGCCCTCCCGGACGGCCACGAGGCGGGCGCGGAAGCCCGAGGCCAGCAATTCGTCCACCAGCTTCCGGCGGGGCTCCAGCCAGAGGGGCAGCAGCGGTGTGAGCCCCGCCTCGGCGCAGACCCGCTCCTCCCACTCCCGGTGGGGCTGGAGGTCGATGTCGCCGAACACCGCCGCCTCCGCACCCAGGGCCCTGGCCCGTCGGAGCTGGTCGATGAAGGTGGCCTCGTAGCCGTCCCAGGTTGCGTGGCCCCGGAGGAGGGGCAGGCCCAGGGCCGCGGCCTGGGCATCCAGCACCTCGGGTCTCAGCCCGTGGCTCCGGCTGCGGGCGCCGTCCTCCTGCAGCATGGTGAGCAGGGCCACGGGGCGCAGACCTGCCTGCACGGCCCGGTGGAAGGCCAGGGCGCTGTCCTTGCCGCCGCTCCAGGAGCAGACGAAGGGCGTGCCGGGGACCAGGGCGTCGCTCACTTCAACCTCACCGTGCAGCCGGCCACGCAGAGGAAGGCCTCGTCGGCCGCCGCGGCGGTGGCCTGACCGAGCCAGCCCGCCAGGTCCCGCCAGCGTCGGAGCACAGGCCGCTCGGGCACGGGGCTCCAGCCCACCTCGTTCCCGACGATGACCCCCGGGTAGGGGGCTTCGCGCAGGGCCGTGAGGATGCGCTGCCACTCCGCGAGGAGCACGTGGTCCTGCCAGTCCAGGCGGGCCGAGAGCCAGAGGGTCTGGCAGTCGAAGAGGAGGCCCGAGGGGGGCGGGTTCACCTGGGCCAGGGCACCCACCACGTCCTCCGGCGCCTCCAGCGTGCGCCAGGCGGGACGCTCGGCCCGGTGGCGGGCGACGCGGTCGCGCATCTCGGCGTCCGCCTGGGAGGGGTCGAAGGTGGCGAGCACCACCACGTCGGGCCCCCAGGTTCGGGCGAGGTCCACGGCGCGCCGGCTCTTGCCGCTGCGCACGGGGCCCGTGAGGAAGGTGATCCGGCCCATCAGAACTCCAGCCCGGCCTGGGCCTGCACGCCCTGGTGGAAGGGGTGCTTGAGCTCCCGCATCTCGGTGACGAGGTCGGCGACCTCGATCAGGGGCAGGGGGGCGCCCCGGCCCGTGAGGACCACGTGCAGGTGCCCGGGGCGCGCGGCGAGCGCCTCCAGCAGCTCCTCCACGGGGAAGTAGCCGTACTGGAGCACCACGTTGAACTCGTCCAGCAGCAGGAAGCGCAGGTCCGGATCCGCCAGGTGGCGGAGCACCACAGCCCAGCCCTCCCGCACCCGGGCGATGTCCGCGCTGCGGTCCTGGGTGTCCCAGGTGAAGCCGTCGCCGCAGCGGTCCCAACGGAGCAGCCCCGGATAGGCCTGCACCAGGGAGGTCTCCGCCGTGGGCTGCTCGCCCTTGATGAACTGCACCACGGCGCTCTTGAAGCCGTGGCCGAGGCTCCGCACGAGCATGCCCAGGGCCGCCGTGCTCTTGCCTTTGCCGTTGCCCGTGTGCACGAGCACCAGGCCCCGCCGTTCGGTGGCCGCGGCCATGCGGGCGTGCATGGCCGCCTGCAGCTGCTTCATGCGCGCGGTGTGGGCGTCGCTCATTCGGGCAGCTCCAGCACGAGGCCCGGCAGCGTGCGGGCCTTCACCCCGAACACGGACTGGATGCGCTCGGGGGTGAGCGCCTCCTCGGGCTTGCCCTGGGCCACCAGGCGGCCCTGCTGGAGGATGAGCACGCGGTCCATGCAGTGGGCCACGCGCAGGTCGTGGATGCTGAGCAGCAACGTGCGGCCCTGCTCCGCCAGGCGCTTGGCGAGCACGAGCACCTCCAGCTGGTGGCGCACGTCCAGCTGGGCCAGGGGCTCGTCCCACAGCTGCAGGGGGGCCTCCGTGGCCAGGGCCCGGGCCAGGAGCACCCGCGCCCGCTCGCCGCCGGAGAGGCGCGTCACGGGGCGATCCGCCAGCTGCACCAGGTCCAGGGCGGCCAGGGCCTCCTCCACGCCCACGCCATCGTCGCCGTGGGCGTGGCGGCCCATGGCCACCACTTCCCGAACGGGGAAGTCGAACTCGAAGCGGGTCTCCTGGGGCACCCAGGTGCAGGTGCGCCCCCGCTCCACCATGGGCAGGGCCGTGAGGTCGCGCCCCCGCCAGGCCACGCGGCCCGTGGCCTCGAGCAGTCCGCCCAGGGACTGCAGCAGCGTCGACTTACCCGCGCCGTTGGGGCCCACCACGGCGGCGAGGCAGCCCTCGGGCAGGTTCAGGTCCAGCGGACCAAGGCGGCCGGGCACGGCGAGGGCACGGGCTTCCAGGGCGGCGGTCATGGATTAGGGCTTCCAGACACGGAGATCACGGAGGGGGCGGAGACCACGGAGAAAAGGAAAAAGCGATGAGCCGAATCAGAGGTGCGGTGGTGGGTGAGCTCAGGGGATACTCCCCTCCGCGTTCTCCGAGTTCCTCCGTGATCTCCGTGTCTTCCAAGGTTCATGCCGGCCTCCTTCGCAGGAGCCACAGGAAGAAGGGGCCGCCGATGAGGGAGGTGACCACGCCGAGCTTGAGGGTGAGCAGGCGGCAGGCCAGGTCGCAGGCGAGCACGAAGGCGGCGCCGCCGAGCATCGAGAGGGGCAGCAGGCGGCGGTGGTCGGGGCCGAGGAGGAGGCGCAGCATGTGGGGCACCACCAGGCCCACGAAGCCCACCACACCCCCCACGGCGGTGGCCAGGGCCGTGAGGACCGTGGAGAGGGCCAGGAGGGTTCGGCGGAGGCGGGGCACATCCACGCCCAAGCTCTGGGCGCTGGTCTCCCCCAGGCTCAGGAGGTTGGTGGAGCGGCCCAGGGGCAGCAGGAAGGCGCAGGCGAGCAGGGTGCCCGGGAGCACCATCCACACGTGGTCCCAGGTGCGGTCCTCCAATCCGCCCATGAGCCAGAAGAGGATCTGGGCGCTGCGCTCGTAGAGGCCGGCACTGCTCATGAGCACGTAGCTGGTGAGGGCGCCCAGGAAGGCGTTCAGCGCCACGCCCGAGAGCAGGAGGCGCTCCATGCCCGCGCCCTTGCGGCTGAGCAGGAGCACGGCCCAGGTGGCGAGGAAGGCCCCGGTGATGGAGGCCAGGGGCAGGGGCAGCAGGCCCTTGCCCGCCCAGCCCAGGGCGATGGCGAGCACGGCGCCGAGGGCGCCGCCACTGCTGACGCCCAGGAGGCCGGGGCTGGCCAGGGGGTTGCGGAAGAAGGCCTGCATCACCACGCCCGAGGCGGCCAGCGCGGCCCCCACGGCCATGCCCACCAGGGCCCGGGGCAGGCGGATCTGGAAGAGGATGGTGTGGGCCAGTTCGTCCTGGCCGCGCAGGCCGGCCCAGATCCGCCCCAGGGAGAGGGGCATGTCCCCCACGCCGAGGGCCGCCACCACCAGCAGGCCCAGGAGGAGGACCGTGATCGGGGTGGCGAGCCGGAGGGACCTCACCGGAAGGCCCCGGGGTGCAGCTGCCGCGCCAGCAGCTCGTAGCCATCGATGCGCAGGTGGGTGACGCTGCTGAGCACGTGGCCGGGGATCAGGGCGCAGCGCCCCTGCTGCACGGCGGGCAGGAGGCGGAAGGGCGTGAGGCTCCGGTAGGGCGTGAGGCTGGTGGCGCAGTCCGTCCCGCCCAGCACCAGGGTCTCCACGCGCCACCCGAGGATCTGCTCCCCCGGGGTGGGGGCGTGGCCCTTGAGGCCCGCTTCGGCGGCCACGTTCAGGGCCCCGGCGTGGTCGCAGAGGTCCTGGAAGGTGGTGTCGGTGCCCGCGATGTACCCGTAGGTGGAAGGCGCGAGCACCCGCACGGGCTTCACCCCCTTGAGCCGCATGGCGAGAGCCTCCACCCGCTGGCGGCAACTGCGGATGAGGGGCTCCGCCCGCTCGGGATGCCCCACGGCCTGGGCCACGAGGCGGAGGTTGGCATAGGCATCCTCCAGCGACTCGAAGCGGGCGATGAAGCAGACCTGCACACCGGTCTTGCGGATCTGCGCCACCAATTCAGGCCGGCTGTAGCTGGTCATGAGCACGAGGTCGGGCTTGAACTTGAGGATGTCCTCCGCATCGCCCCCCTTGAGCTGGGGATAGGCGACGGCCTCCTTGGCCACACCGCTGAACTCGGGGGAGCGGCTGATGTGGCTCAAGGCCGCGATCTGCCCAGGATCCGCCACGGCCAGGAGCATCTCATCGGTGCCCACGGCCTGGGAGACGATCCGCTTGGGCGGCCCGCCGAAGCAGGCCACCACGCACAGGAGAAGGCCGAGCAGCGTTCTCATCTCAGAAACGGTAGCGCAGCTCGAGGGTGAAGGTGCGGCCGGGGCTCAGGAAGCCCGGCAGCACCGCCACGTCGTTGCGGCCCCGGTCGGCACCGGCCTCCCAGTCCTGCCGCGTGTAGGTCCCCTGGAGGAGGTGGTCCGCCCGCAGGGTCACGCGATGGGCCGCCGTGGGCGCCCAGGTGAGGGCGAGGTTCGCGTCGGTGAAATGGGTGGGGTTCGCCTCGACCCCGTTCAGGTCACTCACGTAGTTGTAGCGGTGACCGAGGTGGGAGAGCTGGAAGTCGAGGCGGGTGCTGCCCATCACCCAGAAGGCCTGGAGGCCCGCGGAGAAGAAGGGGCGGCTGGCGAAGGTGCGGAGCTGCTGATCCTCGGGCAGGGAGAGGGCGCGGCCCTCCTGGCTCCGGAGGGTCAACGCCGTGCCCCACCCGGCGGTTCGATAGCCCAGCGCGAGCTCCGCGCCCTGGACCCGGACATCGCTCTGGTTCGCGTAGTAGCCCAGGCCGCTGGGGATGTAGGCGACGAAGTCGGAGTAGAGGATGCGGTTGAGGTCGAGGCGGAGGGACCAGGGCCCCTGGGACCAGGCGCTGCCGACCAGCACGCTGCGGCTCTGCTCGGGGCCGAGGGGGGCGGCCCCATGGCTGGCGTTGTAGCTGACCTTGTAGAGATCCGCGGCGTTGTAGCTGGTGCCCAGGCTGGCGTAGAGGCGGAGGGAAGCGGTGGGCAGCCAGTTCAGGCCGGCCTTCCAGGTGAACTGGGCGTGGGCCTGCTCCGGGGCGGGGCTGAAGGCGTTGTGGGGATCGCCGGTGCGGTCCCACTGCTCCCGGGCTCCGAGGACCAGGCGCAGGGTGGGGGCCACCTCCCAGTGCCCTTCCGCCAACAGGGCTAGGTTCCGCACGTAGGCTTGGGCCCCGGCATCGCCGTACCAGCCGAAGGCTTCCTGACCTTCCAGGCCGAGGTCCACGCCGGAACCGCCCCAGGCGCCGTGGAGGGCCACCTTGGCCTCGTTGCGGCGGCT
The DNA here is from genome assembly GCA_044229665.1 of Holophagaceae bacterium. Taxonomy (GTDB): domain Bacteria; phylum Acidobacteriota; class Holophagae; order Holophagales; family Holophagaceae; genus JAFDVN01. Next base: position 38,704 of record JBGASN010000018.1, on the reverse strand, counting down.
GTCGAAGCGGTAACCATCCTGCACATAGGTGCGCCGGCTCACCACCTGCCCGAGGGCCGCATCCAGGGACCAGGCCGGTGTGAGGGTGGATTGCAGGGTGGCGCTCACCATCTCGAAGCGGTGATTCTCCTCCCGGGCGGCGTCGAACACGCGGGTGGTGCCGGGGTAGGGCCAGGTGAAGGGCAGGGGGGTGCCCTGGAAGAGGTTGCGGTAGCTGGCGGTGAGGAGGGTGTCCCCGCCCAGCTGCTGCCCCACGCCGAGGAAGGTGCTCGCGCTGCGGTAGGGGTGGTCGGTGCGGATGCTGGTGTCGGCGGCCTCGGCGCCCAGGGCGGCGCGCACCCAGCCGGAGGTCCAGCCGTAGGCCGGCGCGAAGCCCACCCGCTGGGTACCCTGGGTGCCCGTGGCTTCGGAGAGCTGGCCGCTCAGCCCCTTGGCGGCGGGCGCATTGGAGTAGAGGGCCACCACGCCCCCGTGGGTGTCGGCGCCGTAGCGGGTGCTGGCGGGGCCCGTGAGGATCTCCACCCGCTCGATGCCCACCAGGGAGATGTTCGCGAAGTTGGTGCCGAGGCCCAGGGCGTCGGCGATGCGCAGGCCATCCAGCAGGACGACCACGTCCTGGGAGCGGCTGCCGCCCAGGTAGACCTCCGAGAGGGTGCCGGGGCCGCCGTAGCTGGTGACCTGCCCCGGGAGCTCCTGCGCCAGGAGCTCGCCCAGGGTCTTGGCCCCGCTGCGCTGGATGGCCTCCTCGGTGATCACCTTCACCGGGTTAGGGGTCTTCACCAGCTCCACGGGGGTGGCCTCGGCGGTGACGGTGACGGTGGCGGAAGCTTCGGCCTTCGCCTTGGGGCGGTCGGCGGACTCGGCCTCCGCGGCCAGGGGGAGGGCCGCACCGGCGACCAGGATCAGGGGTAGGGAATGCAGGCCCATCATGCCTCCACGCATGAGGCCGTGGGCACGGGACGATGAGCCCCGGCGGGGGGCGCACCGCCCGCTCCCTCGGCGGGGGTCAAGGTCCTGGACCGGTCTCCGGACTCGCACGCGACAAGGACCGTTGGATCCTCCCGAACCTTCCCGGTTTCCCAGTGGTCCGGCTTGCGGTCTCAACCTTTCGGCTGGTGCATACCGTTGCGGGGCAGTGCCGGATTCCCACCGGCTTCCCGAACATCACAGGACGCGATGTCAGAACGTCCAGGGGACCACGGGGACCCTCCCCTGGCAAGGCGGAAGATGGAACGCGAATGGCGCGAATAAAAGCGCGAATGGCGCGAATGGGGAGGAGGCCAGGTTCTGGATCACTGCGAAGGCGTGGGCGGAAGACTCGCGGCTCGGGGTGTGGGGATGGATCCTTCGAAGGCGATCCGGGGGTCGTTCACGTTCACGTACTCGTCCAGCTCGTAGACGTTCCGGTAGCCGTAGCCGTAGAGGTTGAGGTAGGTGGGGATGTTCAGGGCCAGCAGGATCGGGCGCTCCTGCACCGCGAGCTGGCGGGTCACCGGGGCTCCAGGTTTGGGCCGGGGCAGGGCGAGCTTGGTGGCGAAGTCCTTGGGGTTCCCATCGAAGTTGTTGTTGCAGTAGATGAGCACCGTGGACTCGAAGCTGGGGATGACGGCCGCCAGGTTCGCTTGCGTGAAGTCCGAGAAGCTCAGGTTCTTCGCACCTTTGACGTGGATGCGGTCAAAGCGGAAGGCGGAGCGGGCATCCAGGATGACGACCCCGGGCTCCCGGCTCATCCGCAGGAAGGTGTTCAGGTCGATCAGGCGCTTGGCCCGGTGGGCCTCCACCTCCGCGACGAGGTGCTTGAAGTCCTCGAAGCTGACCTTCGCCTTGGGGTAGGGCTTGGTCTGGGCCTGCAGGACCACGGCCATGGCCAAGGCGGTGATCAGGGACCCCAACTCGCGGTTCATGTCGACTCCAAGATCTTGGGGATGATCGGGGCGTCGCTGGGCGACCTACCCTAGTACCCGGTTGTGGAAGCGCAGCAGCCCCCGGTTGGGGCCGTAGACATCCACCGCGCTGAGGCCGAACGGCGCCCAGGCGAGGTCCAGGGCGCGCTCCAGGGGCAGGCCCAGGAAGTGGGCGAGCAGGGCGCGCAGGGTGCCGCCGTGGGCGAGCACGAGGGTGGGGGCTTCGCCTTCCAGGGCGGTCTGGAGGGTCATCACGGCGCGGCTGGCGGTGCGGCCGAAGCTCTCGCCGCCGGGAGGCGTGGCCTTCACGGGGTCCGCGAAGAAGGCCTTGGTGGCGATGGCGTCGGCCTCGGAGAGCTCGGCCCAGGGGCGGCCCTCCCAGGCGCCGAAGGATTGCTCAGCCAGGTCATCCAGCACGAGGAAGGGAAGGCCCAGGTCCTCGGCGTGGAGGCGGCTGCGCTGGAGGGGTGAGCAGAGCACCCGCTGCAGACCCAGGGCGTGCAGCTCCGCCTTCACGGCGGGCCAGCGCGCTTCGCCCTCGGGGGCCACGGGCAGGTCCAGGCGGCCGAGGGGCGCGCCGCTCTGGCTGGCGGCGGTGGGACCGTGGCGGAGGAGGTAGAGGGGCGTCATGGGCGGGGGAGCCGGGGGCCGGCCTCCCTCATCTTGCCACCCAGACGAGCAGCGCGGCGGCTTCCCCGAGCATGGCCGTGGCCCCCAGGCAGTCCCCGCTGTGTCCGCCCAGGCGCACCTTCAGGCGCCAGGCCCAGAGGAGGCTGGCCCCCCCGGCGGCCAGGGTGGCCCCGGGCACCCGGGGCAGCCCCAGGCGCCAGGCCAGGACGCCCAGGACCAGGGTGCAGGCGGTGCTCCCCAGCCAGAGGCCGAGGGTGCCCTTCCGGTGGACCTCCTTGGCCAGTCCCTCGGCGATGGGCGGCAGCAGGGCGAGCACGTGCACGATGCTCCAGCGCCCCAGGGCCATGGCCAGGGGGAGGGCCAGCAGGGCGCGGTCGCCCAGCGCCACCAGCAGGGCCCAGCGCAGCAGCAGCGCGCAGACCAGGGCCATGCTGCCGTAGGCGCCGATGCGGCTGTCCTTCATGATCGCGAGGACCTTTTCGCGGGTGAACCCGCCGCCGAGGCCGTCCACCGCGTCGCTGAGGCCGTCTTCATGGAAGCCGCCGGTAAGGAGCAATCCCGCTGCCACGGCCAGGGTCGCGGCGACGGGGGCGGGCCAGATCCGACACCCGAGGTGGAAGACGCCCGCCGTGGCGAACCCCACGCAGGCGCCCACCAGGGGGAACCACACCACGGCGCCCTGCAGCTCATCGGCCTCCGTGGGGCGGCCCGGCAGGGGGATCCGCGTGAGGAAGCGGAAGGCGGCGAGGAGGCTGCGCATCAGGCGGGCTCGGGTTCCTTCGTGGCGGTGGCAACGCCGGCGCCCGAAAAGGTCGCCATCTCGCGCATCACGGCGCAGGCGCTCCGAAGCAGGGGAATCGCGAGGGCGGCCCCGCTGCCTTCGCCGAGGCGCATCCCCAGGTCCAGCAGGGGTTCGGCCCCCAGCCCGGCCATGAGCCGAGCCGCCCCGGGCTCGGCACTGCGGTGGGACCAGATGAGGAAGTCGGCGAGGCGGGGATCGAGACGCAGGGCCACCAGCGCCGCGGCGCCGGATATGTAACCATCCACCACGATGGCCCAGCCCCGGGCCGCACCCGCGAGCATGGCGCCCGCCATGGCGCCGAACTCGGCTCCGCCCACCTCGGCGAGCACCGATACTGGGTCGGCGGCATCGGGCCGGCGCGCCTCGAGCACGCGCCGGACCACCGCCACCTTCCGTCGGAGCGCTTCCCCCTGGACGCCGGTGCCGGGACCCACCGCCTCCTCCGGGGTCAGGCCCCCCAGGGTGCAGGCGAGCAGGGCGGCCACGGCGGAGTTGCCGATGCCCATTTCCCCCAGGGCCAGGAGGGCGAAGGGGGCCTTGGGAAGGTCCGCCACCTCCTCGATGCCGGCCTGGACGCAGGCCTCCGCTTCACTGCGGGTCATCGCGGGGCCGTGCAGGGGATCCCGGGTGCCCGGGAGCACCTTCCGTTGGCTCACGCCGGGGAAGGGGCAGGGCACGGCCACGCCCACATCCACCACCCGGTGGCGGATGCCATGCAGGCGGCAGAGCACGGAAGCCGCGGCCCCCCCGCCCGCGAGGTTGGCGACCATCTGCGGGGTCACCTCGGCGGGGTAGGCGGAGGTCCCATGGCGGGCGATCCCGTGATCTCCGGCGAAGGTCAGGAGGAAGGCGGGGGGATCCACCGGCCGGGTGTGACCGGCGATCCGGGCCAGGCGGAAGGCCACCCGCTCCAGTTGCCCCAGGGATCCCTGGGGCTTGGTGAGGTCGTCGAGGTGGGCCCGGAGGGCGGGATCCCGGGTGGGATCCAACGTCGGAAGCTGGGGCAGGTGCATTGGGCCACTCTAGTTCACGAGGGGGGGCGCCGTCATCGGCCGTCCAGGCCTTTTCCGAGATCCGGGTTTGCCCATGCGGGATTCCTCGTGGTTCGTGGGATCCTCCCTGCATGGCCGTCCGCCCCATGCCCCAACCCAGCCCCAAGCTGCAGAGCCTCCTCAAGGAGTTCCAGCAGATGGCGGCCATGGCCGGCTTCCTCAATCACGGCTTCGACCTGCCCCAGTTGCGCCTCCAGTTCACCCTCTACGGCCGGTTGCGGGCCGAGGACGAAGGCGCCGCGGCGGCCCTGGAACCGCGGCTCCAGACCTGGGCCGAAGGTGTGGCCGAGCGCCTGCGGGAGGAGAGCAGCGGTGCCGTGCTCCAACCCCAGATCCAGGTCGGTCCCGCGCAGCCCTTCCCGGGGGGCGGGTTCGTGCGGGTGGTCACCCTCACCTTCGCGACCAAAGTCACCGAAAGCGGCTACTTCAAAGTGAAGACGGCGGTGCTGGCGGCCTACCAGGAGGCCGTGCGGCTCCGGGAAGGCGGGGTCTAGCCACCCAGATGTCTGGCGTATCCCCCAGGGATACCCAGAAAGTGAAGACGGCGGTGCTGGCGGCCTACCAGGAGGCCGTGCGGCTCCGGGAAGGCGGGGTCTAGCCACCCAGATGTCTGGCGTATCCCCCAGGGATACCCAGAAAGTGAAGACGGCGGTGCTGGCGGCCTACCCGAAGGCCGTGCGGCTCCGGGAAGGTGGGGCCTAATCCCTCAGGCAGTCTTCCACCACCTGGAACAGGCGGTGGAGGGTGAAGGGCTTGGGCAGCAGGGTGAGGCAGGGGTCCTTCCGCAGTTCGGATTCGAGGCCCTCCAGACCCCGGCCACTGGCGAGGATCACGGGCACCGTGGGGGCGACCCCGCGGATGAGGGTGAGCATCTCCAGCCCGGTGCGCTGCGGCATGAGCTGATCGCTGAGCACGAGGTCCACGGGGGTCTCCAGGAAGGCCTGCCAGCCTTCGTCGCCGTTGCGGGCGGTGATCACCTCGGCACCATGCACGCGCAGGGCCTCCAGCACGAGGTCCCGGATGGAGGCCTCATCCTCCACCACCAGGATGCGCCGGCCCTTGAGGCGCCGGGGCACGGGCGCGGTGGTGACGGTGGCCTCCACCGCGGGGCTCTGGGCCCGCTGGAGGTGCACGAGGAAGGTGGAACCCAGGCCCCACTGGCTCTGCACCTCGATGCGGCCGCCGTGGGATTGCACGAGCCCGAGCACCATGGAGAGACCGAGACCCGTGCCTTTGCCCAGCTCCTTCGTGGTGAAGAAGGGATCGAAGATCCGTTCGCGTACCTCGGGGGTCATCCCCACCCCGTTATCCCGGACCCAGAACGCCACGCCATCCTCGTGGAACCCCGTGCCCACCTGGATGTTCCCTCCCGCGGGCAGGGCATCGCGGGCGTTCACAACCAGGTTCACGAGCACCTGTTCCAGTTGGACCTGATCCCCGAGCACGGCGGGCAGGGGCTCGGTGAAGTCCGTGGTCAGGGTGATCTTCTTGTCCAGCACCCGGCTGAGGAGGACGAGCCCTTCCCGCATCACGGCGTTGAGGTCGAGGGAGGTGAGCTCGGATTGGGAGGGGCGGCTGAAGGAGAGGAGGGCGCGGGTGGTCTCGGCGCAGCGGTTGGTGGCATCCTCCGCGGCCTGGAGGTTCCGTTGGGCCGGGTGGTCCTCGGGCATCCGCTCCCGCCCCAGGCCGATCTGCCCGAGGATGGCGGTGAGCTGATTGTTCACATCGTGGGCGATGCCGCCGGCCAAGGTGCCCACGGTCTCCAGCTTCTGGCTCTGCCGCAATTGATCCTGCAGGATCTCCCGCTCCCGGAGGGCCCGGTGGGCCTGGCTGAGGGCCTGGCTCATCTGGTGCACTTCCATGAGATCGGAGGGCGGCAGGTTCGGTACCTCCCGGCGCCCCAAGGCCTCCGCGGCGGCGGCCAGTTCATCCAAGGGATCGGTGAACCGGCGGGCCAGCCGGTGGGCCTGCCAGGAGAGGGCCACGAGGAGGACCAGCGCCAGGGCCACCACCCAGAGGATCCGCTGATTCGGGGCGGCGAGGACATCCTGGGCCGGGAGGGCGAGGATGATCTCCCAACGCAGCCCCTCGGAGGGGGCGAAGGGTCGGAGCAGACCGTTCCACGAGCCCTGGGTGCGCTCCAGGGGGCGGCCCGGTTGGGCCAACGCCTGCTGGTGCAGGAGGTCCGCCAAGGGGAACCGGGCCTCGGACACGGGGCGGAGCATGATGCTCCGCGGGAGGTTGGGGTCCTGGTGGGCCCCCCCGGCGGGGGGGACCAGGACCCGGCCCTCCTGGTCCAGGATCATCACCAGGCAGTTGGGTGTGGGGCGGATGGACTGCACCTCCGCCGTGAGCTCCTCCAGGAGCACGTCCATGCTGAGCACCCCGATCAAGGCGCCTTCGCGGTTCCGAACGGGCACCACGTAGGCGAGACCATGCTGACCCGAGAGGCGGCCCACGAAGGGATAGGGGTCCATCCAGCCGGGGGCCGGGAGTTCGGCGCCGAAGGTGAACCAGGGGCGGGTGCGGAAATCCATGGGGCGGGTCGAAGCGGGGGAGCCCAGGCGGGCCAGCACGCCGGGTTCGGCGAGGATGGGGCCGGCAGTCCATCCCCCGCCTTCAGCCCGCACGGTGCGGCCCGCCCAGCCCTGGGGCAGGCGCCCCATCCCGAAGCCCGCCCCGTCGGTCCGAACGAGGTTGAGGCCCGTGATCAGGGGGATGCCCTCCAGCTGGGGGTGGACCAGGTCGAAGGCGGCCTGATCCCGGGTGGGGTCCAGCTGACCGGAGGCCCAGGCCCGGGCCAGGACCTTGGCGGTGTGCTCCACCTGGCGGATGCCCAATTCGAGGTCGCCGGTCAGGTGGTTCAGCTCCGATTGGGCCCGGGCTTCCATCTGCTGGCGGGCGAGGTGGGCCATGCCCGCCCAGGAGAGTCCGACCACCAGCAGGAGCACCGCACCCAGGAGCCCGATGAGCTCCTTGTGCAGGACCCGGCCGAGGCTCCGCATCAGGGGCGGCCCAGGCGTTCCACGAAGGCCCGGACGGCCCGGCCCCGGTGGCTGAGCGCGTGCTTCACCTCCGCGGGCAGTTCTCCAAAGGTTTGGGCATGCCCCAGGGGCTGGAAGATGGGGTCGTAGCCGAAACCCCCGGTGCCCCGGGGCGCCAGGGCGAGGTGGCCTTCCACGGCGCCATCCACGGTCCAGGGGCTGCCTTCGCTGGGGACGTAGGCCAGCACGCAGACGAAGCGGGCCGTGCGGGAATCCCCGGGGGGCATCAGGTCCAGGAGCATCCGGTTCTTCTCGTCCGGGGAGTGCCCCGGGGCGAATCGGGCGCTGAGGACGCCGGGGCCACCCCAGAGTGCATCGACGCACAGTCCGGAATCATCGGCGAGGAACCCGGCCACGGGGGTCATGGGATGGGCCTGCCACCAGGCCCGTGCCCCCAGGGCCTTCTGGATCGCGTTGTCCTGGAAGAAGGCCCCCGACTCGGGGAGCTCAGGTGCCGTGTCGGGCCAGGGCAGCAGCTCCACCTCCGGAAGGAGGGCCTGGAATTCCCGGAGCTTGCCGGGGTTGCGGGTGGCCAGCACGATCTTCATGCGCCGAGGACCTCCGTGTACCAGCTGCGGGCGCGCTCGGGGGTCATGGGGCCGTGGACCAGGGCCCGCCCATCGCTGAAGAGGGTGATGCGGTTCTCGCCCTCGGTGCCGCGCAGGAGCAGGGCGGCCCGGGTCCAGGGGGTACCGGTGCGGGTCTCCAGGCGGGACTGGAGGGCGGCCAGGTCCAGCTGGCGGGTCGGGTTGACCCGGATCTGAACACCCTCCAGACCGCACAGGGGACTGGCCTTCAGGGTCCAGCGTGCATCCAGGAATTCCGTGATCCGCTCGGTGCAGAACCGGCAACGGGTGGTGGGCGGCTTCAGGAACTGCCGCTCATTGCGCCAGAGGTCGAAGCGCACCAGCTCCGGATGGGGAGGGTGTCCCGTAAGCACCTTCAGGGCCTCCACGGCCGCCCAGGAGGCGGCCACGCCCACGGCGGGGCCCAGGACGCCCGCACTGTCGCAGGTATCGACATCGCCGCCCTCGGGGGGTTCCTCCATCAGGCATCGCAGGCAGGGGGTGGCGGGGGGATTCAGGGGCCAGACCATGGCCTCGCCGCCAATGGCGCCGCAGTAGATCCAGGGGGTGCCCGTGGCGAGGGCTACATCGTTGAGGAGGAATCGCGCCTCGAAGTTGTCCGTGCCGTCACACAGGAGGTCGTACCCCGCGAGGAGCTCCCGGGCGTTCCCGCTGGTGAGGTCCACCACCTGGGCTTGGAGGTGCACCTCCGGGTTGGCGTCGCCCAGTCGGCGGGAGGCGGCGTCGGCCTTGGGCTCACCCAGGTCCGATTCGCCATAGAGGAGCTGCCGCTGCAGGTTGCTCCGCTCCACCAGGTCCCGGTCGATCAGCGTGAGGTGGCCCACCCCGGCCCGGGCCAGCCAGGAGGCGATCACCGAACCGGTGGCGCCCAGGCCGACCACGGCCACGCGCTTGGAGCGGAGGGCTTCATCAGCCTCCCGTCCCAGAAAGATGCGCTGCTTGGCGGTGCGGTCGGGGGCGGTCATCCGGCGTGGGTCCTCGGGCGTGGCTCCAGCATAGCCCCGGGCCCCCAAACGCGCGCGGCGCCCCGGAGGGCGCCGCGGTGGGGATCGGGGGCCGTAGCCCGGCGGTCCGGGATCAGTTCGCGCCCTGGCCGGCCTGCTGCTCGGCCATGGCCTTCTCCCACTCGGCCTGGAGGCGGCGGGCGTCGGAGATGGCGAACTTGTAGACGTACTCGAAGCGGTCGGCGCCCTTGGTGAGGCCCAGGATCACTTCGTAGATGCCGTCCTGGTTCACCTCGAAGGGGGAGGCGATCACGTTGAAGGTGCCTTCCTTGGCGCCCTCGGGGATCTGCACGTCGGATTCCTTGATCACGTCCTTGCGGTCGCCCCCGGGGGAGACGATGGCGAAGGAGAACTTGAAGTCCCCATCCATGCGGCTGAAGCGGGTGTAGAAGCACACCTTGGGGAGGGAGAAGGGCACCTGGGGGACCACGATGTGGTGGTCGTAGAGGCCCATGAGGGAGGTCTTGCCACCCATCTCCTGACGGATGTCGTCGCAGAGGAGGGTGAACTCGTGCTTGGGGGCCTTGATCTGGACTTCCTGCATGACAGCTCCAAAAGGGGATTGGCAGTCGAAGGTGAGGGATCAGTTTACCCTGGAGCCGGGGCCCCTCCAAGCCAAGCGTGACGAAGGCCGCCCCCGGAGGCTAAATGCTGGTTCGGCTCGCGCTCGGTTTGCTGCTCCTTGGGTCCCTGCAGGCCCAGGAGATGCGTTTGCAGGTCCTTTCCACCACGGATCTGCACGGCCACGTGATGGCCGAAGATACCTACAGCATGCAGCCCCGGAACCTGGGGTGGGCCAAGGTGGCCTCCCTCATCCGGCAGCGGAAGGCCCTGAATCCCAATACCCTGCTCCTGGACAGCGGCGACACCATTCAGGGTGAGCCCATCAACTACGTCCGGCACCGCCTGCGGCGGGATCTTCCGGATCCGAGCATGTCGATCATGAACGACCTGGGCTACACGGCCATGGCCGTGGGCAACCATGAGTTCGATTTCGGGCTCGAGGTCCTCCGGGAGGTGGAGAAGCAGGCGAAGTTCCCCTGGATCTGCGCCAACGCCGTGACCACCAAGGACGCCCAGCCGGCCTTCAAGCCCTTCGTGAAGGTGAAGGTGGGCGAAGTCACCGTGGGCATCCTCGGGTTCGTGACGCCCTGGATCCCGCGTTGGACGGAGCCGGCGGCCTTCGAGGGCATGGCCTTCGAGGACATCGTGGTGTCCGCCCAGGCCTGGGTGCCCCGACTCCGGGAGAAGGAGAAGGTGGACGTGGTGATCGTGGCCATGCACTCCGGTCTGGGCGAAGTGGCCGGGCGGATGGGGGATGAGAATGCCGCCCTGCGTCTGGCCGAGGAGGTGCCGGGCATCGACCTCCTGCTGACGGGCCATACCCACCGGCCGGTGGTGACCCGCCACAAGGGCGTGCCCATCCTCCAGGCCCACATGCACGGCCTGGCGCTGGGTGTGGCCGAGCTGACCCTCCGCAGACAGCAGGGGAAGTGGGTGGTGGCTGGCTGCGAAGCGAGCCTCCTGAAGCCGGCGGAGGACACACCCATCGATCCCACCGTGTTGGCCCTGACCAGCGAGCTCCGCGAGGGCACCCGGACCTACCTGGATACCTTCGCGACCAACCTCCAGGTGGACCTGGACACCCGGTTCGCGCGCATGGAGGACACCGCGGTCATGCAGCTGCTCCACCGCAGCATGCGGGAAGCCACAGGCGCCCAGCTTTCCGCCCTGGCCAGCTTCAATCCCGGGATCTTCATACCGAAGGGCCCCACCAGCGTGCGCCAATGGTATGCGCTGCTCCCCTACGAGAATCGGCTCGCCCGCATCCGGATCACGGGGCGGCAGCTGAAGGACTACCTTGAATACGCCGCGCGGTACTACAACGCTCCCTACCAGTCGGATCTCACCAGCGGCCTCATGGGCGGCTATGACTTCGACATGGTGGATGGGGTGAGCTACGCGCTGGACCTCATGAAACCCCAGGGTGAGCGGGTGGTGAACCTCAAGTTCCAGGGGCAGGCGGTGACCCCGGCCCAAACCTTCACGATGGCCGTGACCAGCTACCGGCTCCGCGGGGGCGGCGGGTACCTGGACGCCATCGGATGGACCGGGACCCCCGAACTGGTCACCTCCGAACTGCAGCGGAACCTGTTCCTCGACCTGGTGCTGAAGGCTCCGACCCTCTCGGCCGCGCCGGACCACAATTGGCGCACCATCCCCTACCTGGATCGCGAGCGGATCCTCCAGGCGCTCCCCCGCTAGGGGCCTATTTCAGCTGCAGGAAGACCAGCCCACCGCCGGGCTTTACGAGGGTCACCTCGGCATCCAGGGCGCCCACGAGCTGCGCGCCTTCCTCCAGGCCCGTGGGGAGGAGGACGATCGTGCCCTTGGCGAGGTCGATGCGCGCGAGGATCAGGCCGGTGAGCGAGCCCTTGAGCGCGGGCGCCAGCTGGGAGGCGGGCAGGGCCGCCAGCAGCTGGGCCCCGGCCTCCCACCAGAGGATGGGCAGGCGGTCCGGGGAGAGGGCCTGCAGGGGCGGGACCGGGGCGTTGGCCAGGGCCAGGGCGGTTTGGCCGGTGGCCTTGCCCGTGGCTGCCTGGAGGATCGTGAAGTTCATTTCAGCGCCCATGCTCACGGCCAGCAGGCCGCCCGCCACGGGGGCGATCCGGTAGAAGCGGGGCGCGGGGGCGTCCCCCTTGCGGGGCTTGGCACCCGAGGCCCAGACCGTGTCCCCCGACTTGAAGCTGCGCTTCTCCACGTAATAGGTCTCGGTGCGGTAGCTGAGGTAGAAGGCATCCCCGTCCCAGGCCAGGTCCGCGACGGTTGCGGGCAGGGTGTCCTTCTTGACGACCTTGCCGTTCTTGTCGATGGCGGTGAGGGTGGTCCCCGCCACGACCCAGGCCCGATCCCAGGTATCGATCACCCAGAATTCAGGGGTGCTCTCCACCTTGGATACGTCCACGGAGCCGGAGAGGCTGGCGTCCCGGGTCCAGGTGCGCAGGAGGTTCCCATCACGGAAGACGAAGGCGCCCGTGACATCCTGCCGGGCCCAGCTCTTGGCCTGCGCCACCGCATCCCAATCCTGGGCCAGACAGACTGCCGGTAGGGCGAAGCCAAGGAGGAGGGAATTCAGGGTACGGAGCCGCACGGCGGGCCTCTCGGTGGGCAGAAGGTTGCCAGAAACGATAGGAAATAACTGGGAAATAAGCAAGTCTGACTAGGAAGGAATCTTTTTACAGGGCCTGATGGAAGGCCCGGATCCGCTCCTGGAGGCGGGCCACGCTGAGCCCTTCCTCGTCCAGAAGGCGCTTTTGGTCCCCGTGGTGAACGATGTGGTCGGCGATGGCGATGCGCAGGAGGGGTCGGGGGAGGCCGCCATCCACCAGGGCCTCGGCCACGGCGGAGGTGAACCCGCCTTTCTCGAGGCCCTCCTCGAGGGCCACCACGCCCCTGCAGGAGCGGGCCAGGGAGAGGATGAGCTCGGTATCCAGGGGCTTCAGGAAGCGGGCGTTCACCACGGCGCAGGTGATGCCCTCCCCGGCCAGGGCCTCGGCGGCCTCCAGGGCGGCGGGCACCATGGTGCCGTAGGCGATCAGGGCCAGGTCGGTACCTTCCCGCAGGAGCTCACCCTTGCCCACGGGCAGGGGGGTGATGGTCTCGTCCAGGGTCACGCCCAGGCCGTTGCCGCGGGGGTAGCGCAGGGCGGCGGGGTGGCCGCAATAGAGGGCCGTCATCAGCATGCGGCGGAGCTCGTTCTCATCCTTGGGGGCCATGAGCACCAGGTGCGGCAGGCTCCGGAGGAAGGACATGTCGTAGAGGCCGTGGTGCGTGGGGCCGTCGGCCCCCACGATGCCGGCGCGATCCATGGCGAACACCACCGGCAGGTCCTGAAGGCAGACGTCGTGGGCCACCTGGTCGAAGCCCCGCTGGAGGAAGGTGCTGTAGATGGCGCACACGGGGCGCATGCCCTTGGTGGCCATGCCCGCGGCGAAGGTGACGGCGTGCTGCTCCGCGATGCCCACATCGAAGGTGCGCTCCGGGAAGGCCTTCTGGAAGTGGTTGAGGCCCGTGCCATCGAGCATGGCGGCGGTGATGGCGACGATCTTCTCGTCCTTCCTGGCGATCTCGATGAGCGCGTCGGCGAAGACCTTGGTGTAGGCGGGGGCCGTGGGAGCGGCGCCCTTCTTCATGACCCCGGCCTCCGCATCGAAGGCGGTGACGCCATGCCACTTCAGGGGGTCCTCCACCGCGGGGGCGTATCCGTACCCCTTCTTGGTCTGGACGTGGAGCAGGACGGGGCCGTCCTTCAGGGTCTCCTTGGCCTCCTGGATGGCGCGGCTGGTGGCCACGGCATCGTTGCCATCCACGGGGCCCATGTAGCGGAAGCCCAGGTCCTCGAAGAGCAGGCCCGGGATGAAGAGGCGCTTCACACTGTCTTCCGTCCACTTGGCGGCCTTGGCCACACCCTTGCTCACGCTCTCCAGGGGGATGGCCTTGATGGCGTGCTCGATCCGGTCGCGCCACCGGTTGTAGTACTGGCCCGACATGATCTGGTTCAGGTAGCCCTGCAGCGACCCCACGTTGGGGTTGATGCTCATGTCGTTGTCGTTGAGGATCACCAGGAAGTTCTTGGTCTCCAGGTAACCGGCCTGGTTCAGGGCCTCGAAGGCCATGCCGGCGGTCATGGAGCCATCGCCGATCACCGCCACGCAGGTGAAGTCGTCCTTCTGGAGGTCGCGCGCGGCGGCCATGCCCAGGGCGGCGGAGATGCTCGTGGAGGCGTGGCCGGCGCCGAAGTGGTCGTAGACCGGGCTCTCCTCGATCTTGAGGAAGCCGCTGAGGCCGTGGTGCTGGCGCAGGGTGGGGAAGCGGTCCTTGCGGCCCGTGAGGATCTTGTGGGGGTATGCCTGGTGGCCCACATCCCACACCACGCGGTCCTTGCGGAAGTCGAACTGGTGGAAGAGGGCGACGGTCAGCTCCACGGTGCCGAGGTTCGAGGCGAAGTGGCCGCCGGTCTCGCTCACGCTGTCGATGATGAAGCGGCGCACCTCGCCGGAGAGGTCCCGGAGCTGATCCTCGGTGAAGTGGCGCACGGCCTCGGGGGTGCCGAGGGCATCGAGGAGGGGGTACTTGCTGCTCACGCGATCCGCTCCGCCAAATACCTGGCCCAGGCTTGCAGGGAGGACGGGTTGGGAAGGGACGGCACGTGACATAGGGCTCGCTCGGTGGCTTCCTGGAGGGCACGGCGTGCGCCATCCAGGCCCAGAAGGCTTGGGTAGGTGATCTTACCCCTTCCCTGGTCCTTCCCGGCCCGCTTACCCAGGGTTGCCTCGTTGGAGGTGGCGTCCAGGATGTCGTCCTGGATCTGGAAGGCGAGCCCGATGGCCTCGCCGTAGGCCCGGAGGGCCGCGCGCTGGGCAGGATCGGCTCCCCCGAGGAGGCCGCCCAGTTCCACCGCGCCGCGGAGCAGCGCGCCGGTCTTGAGGCGGTGGATGGTCTGGAGGTGGTCCAGGCCGTAGGCGGTCCCCGACGCGGTGAGGGCCTCCCCCTCCAGGTCCAGGGCCTGCCCACCGACCATGCCCCGCCACCCGGCCGCTTCGGCGAGCAGGGCCACGGCGTCGGCCCGACCCGTGGTGGCGAGCACGGCGAAGGCCTCGGTGAGCAGCCCGTCGCCCGCCAGGATGGCCGGACCCTCGCCGTAGACCTTGTGGTTGGTTGGGCGACCCCGGCGGAGATCGTCGTCATCCATGGCCGGGAGGTCATCATGGATCAGGGAATAGGTGTGGACGAACTCCAGGGCGAGGGCGCCCGGGAGGGCCGCCTCCAAGCCGCCGCCCACGGCTTCGGCGGCCAGGAGGCAGAGCACGGGGCGCACCCGCTTGCCGCCGGCCTCCAGGCTGTAGCGCATGGCTTCGGCCAGGCGCTGGGCCTCGCCTTCCCGGAAGGGGGCGAGGAGGCGGGGTTCGAGCAGGGGGAGGAGGCGGTCGAGGTCGGCCCGCACCTGGTCGGCGGCGGTGTTCAAGCGTCGTCCCCCTCGAGTGCCTCGGCCCGGTATTCCCCGCCCAGGCCCGCCTTGAGGACCTCGACCCGGCGCTGGGCTTCCCCCAACTGGCCCTGGAGGGCCTGGGTCAGGCGCACCCCCTCTTCGAAGGTCGTCAAGGCCTCCTCCAGGCCCAGGGCACCCCCCTCGAGCTTCTGGACCAGGGCCTCCAGGCGCTCCAGACCCTCATCGAAACGGGGGCCTTCGGGGGTGGATTGGGTCATGGGGCACCGGAAAAAAAGGGGGCCGTGGGGCCCCCTCCAGTCTAAGCGGATCGGGCCTCAGTGCTTCCGTTTGGCCAACTGCTCCCGCATCTTTTTGCCCAGGTCCTCCAGGGCGTAGCCCTCCGGCAGGGCGAAGGCGGAGGCCGGGATCGGACCTTCCTTCACGCTCTCGGCCTCCGAAGCCGTGTCGGCGCCCATGAGGCCCGACATCCGGGTCTTCAGGGCGATCCCCTTGATCTTGCTCATCTCCTGATAGAGGCGGCTGAAGATCTTGGCGCTCGGTCCGGCCTGGGCGAACATCGCGCCGCGGGCCTTGATCATCTTGGCGTAGGAGGCGTCAGGCACGGGCATCTTGAGGCTGAGGTCGTTGCTGGACTCGAAGACGAGCTTGCCCACGGTGATCCGGTACTTCTTGCAGGTGCGCCCGGCCACGGTGTCGGCCCCGAGCTCTTCGACTTTGAAGTTGTCAGGATCGCCGAACATCATGTTCATCATGCCGGCCATGCCTTCCGGCATCTGCTGGTTGGCTTCCTCCATGGCGGCGAGGGCATCCTCCATCGTGATCTTCTGGATCACCTTCTTCTTGTGGTTGATGGTGTAGGTGGTCATCTCCTCGAAGCTCACAAGGCTGTCCATCTGGCTGGCCTCATGGTTCGTCCGGTAGGCCTTGGCGGAGTAGAGGTGGACCTCCTTGCCCGCGGAGGAGCCCCCCATGGGGCCCTTGCCCTTGGCGTTCATCACAATGGTGAGATCGCCGGCCAGGGCGGCGAGGGCTGCGAAGGCGGCGATGGCGACGGTGCGTAGGGCACGCATGGAGGCTCCTTGGGTTGGTGATGCAACGATAGACCCATGGATATTGATCTTCAATGGTCAAAAACCGTTGTCGGCAACCTGAAGCCCGGATCCGGTACCTTCAATGGTGGAGGGGACGCATGGCCCGCATCCTGGTGGTGGACGATGACAAGGCGACCTGCGAGCTCCTGGAGGAGCTCATGGGCACCATGGGGCTGGAGGTCGAGAAGGCCACCCACCCGGACAAGGCGCTGGAGGCCCTGCGCAAGGGGGGCTTTGACCTGCTCCTGTCGGACATCAACCTGGAGGCGGCCAAGGATGGCTTGGATCTCCTGCGGGAGGCCAAGCCCCAAGGGGTGGACACGATTCTCCTCTCCGGGTTTGGCACCCTGGAAACAGCCATCGAGGCCGTGAAGGAAGGGGCCTTCGATTTCCTCTCAAAGCCCTGGAACAACGAGGAGCTCAAGGCCCTGGTGAAGCGGGCCCTGGCCAAGCGCGCCAGCACGGCGGGCGTGCCCGTGACCACGGGCAAGGCCCGGCGCAGCCTCATGATCGGCTCAAGCCCCCGGATGATGACGGTCTACAAGACCATCGCCAGCCTCCAATCCTCCAAAGCCACCGTCCTGATCTCAGGAGAGAGCGGCACCGGCAAGGAATTGGTGGCCCGCAGCATCCACATGAGCAGCGACCGGAAGGACCGCCCCTTCGTGGCCGTGAACTGCGGTGCCCTCACGGAGACCCTGCTGGAAAGCGAACTGTTCGGTCACGTGAAGGGTTCCTTCACGGGCGCCGTGGCGGAGAAGAAGGGGCTCTTCGAGGAGGCCGATGGGGGCACCATCTTCCTCGACGAGATCGGTGAGACGAGTCTCAGCTTCCAAGTCCGCCTGCTGCGGGTGCTGCAGGAGCAGGAGGTCCGGAAGGTGGGGGGCAACAAGACCGTGAAGGTGGATGTGCGCGTGATCGCCGCCAGCAATCGGGACCTCCCCCAGATGGTCAAGGCGGGCACCTTCCGGGAAGACCTCTACTACCGGCTGGGCGTGGTCGAAGTCCCCGTGCCGCCCCTGCGGGATCGGCGGGAGGACATTCCTCTGCTCCTCGATCACTTCATCGCGGAGTTCGGCACGAAGGATGGGGTGGCCTACCGGATCCACCCCGAGGCCCGCCGGGTGCTGGAGGCCTATGGTTGGCCGGGCAACGTCCGGGAATTGGCGAATGTCGTGGAGAACCTCACGCAGCTGAGCCGTGGACGCGAGGTGACCGTGGATGAACTCCCGGCCAAGATCCAGGCGGACGTGCTCAAGCGCACCCTCCGGGTGGGCGAAGGGGCGGAAGCGGTGTCGGACCTCATCCAGGATTGGCCGAGCCTCGACGAACTGGAACGCCGGTACATCCAGGTCCTCCTGGGCCGGCATCGCGAAAAGCAGCGGGTGGCGGAGATCCTGGGCGTGGACCGGACGACCCTGTACCGGAAGCTCAAGCGCTATGGGTTCAACGAGGGCTCGGACGACGGCGCCTAGCTGTTGCATTCTGCGACAAGTTGCAGGGTGCAGCGCGCTTCGCCCCGGGGCGAAGCTTCTAAATATTGAAAACAAAAGAAAAACGAGTTGGCCCCATATCTGCTTGCTTGGGACCAACCAGTTTCCGGCCGTGTCCGGATTCAACCCTTGGGAGTACCCCCATGAAGAAGCTTGCCGCCCTGCTCGTGGCCGCCGGTCTGATCGCCCCCGTCTTCGCCGCCGATGAGGCCAAGAAGCCCGAGACCAAGAAGGTCGAGAAAACCGAGAAGAAGGACGAGAAGAAGGAAGAGAAGAAGCACGCCCTGACCCTCGACGAGAAGAAGGCCGAGAAGAAGGACGAGAAGAAGGCCGAGAAGAAGGACGAGAAGAAGGAAGAGAAGAAGCACGTCCTGACCCTCGACGAGAAGAAGGCCGACGAGAAGGCCGCCCCCAAGGCCGAGAAGAAGGCCAAGAAGGCCAAGAAGGCCGCCAAGAAGGCCGAGGCCGCTCCTGCCGCCGAGAAGAAGGCCATGATCCTGGCCGACGAGAAGAAGGCCGACGAGAAGGCCGCCCCCAAGGCCGAGAAGAAGGCCAAGAAGGCCAAGAAGGCTGCCAAGAAGGCCGAGGCCGCTCCCGCCGCCGAGAAGAAGGCCATGATCCTGGCCGACGAGAAGAAGGCTGAGGCCGCCCCCAAGGCTGAGAAGAAGGCCAAGAAGGCCAAGGCCGCCAAGAAGGCCGAGGCCCCTGCTGCCGAGAAGAAGGCCCTGAACCTCGACGAGAAGAAGGCCGAGAAGAAGGACGAGAAGAAGGCTGAGAAGAAGGACGAGAAGAAGGCCGAGAAGAAGAGCTAAGCTCTTCCGGCATTCGGATGAGGCGGGCCTTCGGGCCCGCCTTTTTGTGACGGGAACTCCACCTCGGCTTCGGATAGCGTGGGGTATGGCTCTGAATTGGATGGAACGGACCCACGAACTGCGTGCCCGGATCGGCGTCCCCCCGGGCGGACCCGCGCCCTTGCTGGCGGCCGATGATTCCGAAGCGCTCCTGGGCGGGGCTTCGGGTCCGCGCACACTGCCCCTGGCCCAAGCTCTGGCCGAAGGGATCACCCTGGCGCCCCTGCTGGACCACACCTTGTTGAAGGCAGGCGCCACGGGGTCAGAGATCGATCGCCTCTGCGAGGAGGCCGCCCGCCACGGCTTCGCTTCGGTGTGCATCAACCCGGTGTGGGTGCCCCGGGCCGTCTCCCGCCTGGCGGGGACGTCCGTCCGGGTCTGCACCGTGGTGGGGTTCCCCTTGGGGGCCAGTGCACCGGCGGCCAAGGCCTACGAGGCGGAGCAGGCCGTCCGGGACGGGGCGGGGGAGGTGGACATGGTCCTGGACCTCGGGGCCGCCCGGGAGGGGGCCTGGGATCGGGTGAAGGCGGATTTGCGGAGCCTGCGGGCCGCGGTCCCCCACCCCGTGGTGCTCAAGGTCATCCTCGAAACCTGCCTTCTGGATGACGGAGCCAAGCGGCGGGCCTGTGCCCTGGCGGCTGAATCGGGGCTCGACTTCGTGAAGACCAGCACCGGCTTCGCGGCCGGCGGGGCCACGGTGGAGGATGTGGCGCTCATGCGCCAGGTGGTCGGGGAATCGGTGGGCGTGAAGGCCTCCGGTGGGATCCGCACCTTCGACCAGGCCCTGGCCATGGTCCAGGCCGGGGCGACCCGCCTGGGGGTGAGCGCCTCCCTGGCCATCATTGGGGCCTCCCATCCGGCCGGTTCGGGATACTAGGCGGGCGGCTCGTCAGATCCCCCGATCTGCAACTTTCACCGGGTGGCCCCAAAGGCGCTATCCTGGGCAATAGGGAATCCCCCGGAGGCACTTGTGGCGAAGCTTGATCTCGTGATGTTCGAGGAGGAGTACAAGCTCCTCCAGGAGATCATCGGCCGCCTCCAGAAGGATGCTCAGGCCAAGGTGGTCTTCCTGGTGGACAAGAACGGCCAGCAGATCGCTGCGTCGGGCGACCTGAAGAGCATCGATGCCACCAGCCTCGCCTCCCTCACCGCCGGCAACGTGGCCGCCACCGATGGCCTGGCCAAGCTCATCGGGGAGAAGGAGTTCAGCCTCCTCTTCCACGAGGGGGAGAAGGACAACCTCCACATCTCCATCGTCGGCAAGCGGGGCATCCTCGTGGTGCTCTTCGATCAGAACAGCAGCCTCGCCCTCGTGCGCCTCCGGGTGAAGAAGGCCAGCAAGGAACTGCAGGACATCTTCGATCAGGTGGAGACCCGGGCCCAGGCGGAAACCGGCGGCGGGGCGCGCTTCGAGAGCCCCTTCTCCGAGATCACGGACGAAGACATCGATAAGCTGTTCGGCGACTAAAGGGCGCGGGCCAGCCATGACCTTCATCAACTACGCGTCCCGCGAGATCAACTGCAAGATCGTCTACTATGGCCCCGGCCTGTGCGGGAAGACGACCAACATCCAGTGGATCTACGAGCAGGCGAACCCCGAGAAGAAGGGGAAGCTGGTCTCCCTGGCCACGGAGACGGACCGCACCTTGTTCTTCGACTTCCTGCCCCTGGACATGGGGACGGTGAAGGGGTTCAAGGTCCGCTTCCACCTCTACACCGTGCCGGGTCAGGTCTTCTACGATGCGAGCCGCAAGCTCATCCTGCGCGGGTGTGACGGGGTGATCTTCGTGGCCGACAGCCAGAAGGCCCGCATGGAGGCCAACATCGAGTCCATCGCGAACCTGGCCACCAACCTCAAGGAGAACGGGTTCGACATCCGGACCATTCCCTACGTGCTCCAGCTCAACAAGCGCGACATGCCCAGCGCCGCCGGGGTGGATGAGATGGAGCGCCTGCTCCGCTTCCGCAATGAACCGATGATCGAGGCCGTGGCCAATAAAGGTACCGGCGTCATCGAGACCCTCAAGGCCGCTGCGCGCCAGATCCTCCTCGAGCTTCAGAAGAGCTGAGCGCTTGAATCGGGGCCCTTTTCTGGTACCCTGATCAGACCCCTTTCCGGAGTAGCTCAGGGGTTAGAGCGGGTGGCTGTTAACCACTAGGTCGGGGGTTCAAATCCCTCCTCCGGAGCCAAGCAAGGCCGTCCCTCGGGACGGCCTTTTTTTGGCTCCTCCGGAGGGATTTGAACCGCCAATGTGAGGTGAGTTCAAATCCTCCGCCTATCGCACCCCGCCCCGCGGGGTGTTCCCGCGCGCCTGCGGCTTGCGGAGGCGGAGCCTCCCTCCGGAGCCAAGCAAGGCCGTCCAAAGGACGGCCTTTTTCGTTCCCATCCCAAGGGATTTGAACCCCCGAGTTGAACCGCGGAGGGCGCCCAGTGGACGCCCGGAAGCGCAGCCGGGCGCGGTTCGAGCCCCCGGGTCGATGGGTCGTCCTCGACCAGGGATCGCGCGGCCTCCGCCGCCCAGCCGGGCCCCGCCTCCGGGGTGCCATCGGGGAAGGACCGGGTCATCAACCTTCAGCGTCCGCTGCAATCCCCCGCACCGGGACGATCCCGCATGGACCACCCCGTTCCCTGGAAAGGACTCCCGCGGTGCAGTCCCCCGCTAATCTCCGTTCCGCTTCCCCAGCTGGTCCCGCAGGTGCACCGGCAGGGCGGGTACGGGCTGGGTACTGAGCAGGCTCTCCGACTTCGGTGCCGCCGCGGGTCGGGGTGCGGGGGCCTTGGGTGCGGGTGCAGGTGCGGGCGGGGGTTCCAGCATGTTCCGCATCTGATCCGGGGTGGCTGCCTGATCCAGGCGGGCCAGCATCTCCGAGGTGGGGAAGCCGTGGTATCGGAGGCGGCGGGGGCCCCAGACCGGGAGGGCCTCACCTCGGAGTTCGGTGAGGCGGGGCAGGGTGGTGCGGACGAACAGGCCCAGGGGCCGACCATCCCGGGTGATGAAGGCGATGAGATCGGTCTCGGGGATGAGCACGGGGCCGTCGGCCTCGGTCCAGGTGGCCACGGTGAGCGACTTCCCCTGGGAGTTGCGGATCAGGGCCACCGAAGCGGGGGTGCCGAGGGCCGGGTCCAGGTCCTGGGCCTGGGCGCGGAGGGCCTCGAGGAGGTCCATCTGCTTCAGCTCCTTCTGGGGGCCGGCCATGGGATGCGGCTCCTGAAGGCGGGCAGGCACCAGCTTGTCGCCCACGCGCTGAAGGAGGCCGGCCTGCAGGAGGCGCCCTCCCTTCAGGGCCTCGGAGGTGGCCTCCACGAGCTTGGGGAGGAGGATCTGGGGCGCCACGATCAGGTGGTCGGGGGTGGGGATCGCGAAGAACGGACTCTGGTCCGCGAATACCGGGTGCCAGATCTCCGGGAGCAGGAGCCGGGCGGCATCGTAGCCATCCCGCCAGGGGCTGGAGTAGATGCCGCTCGGCAGGCGCAGGAAGGGCTTGGGTTCGGTGTGGGCGCGCAGCAGGTCGAGGGCCCGCTCGAGCACTTCGGCCTCCGTGCGGCACCAGAGCACCAGCCAGGGCGCGGGGATGGCCTGGCCATCCAACACGAGCCGCTGGTGGAGACCCTCGACGAAGAGGCGTTTCCAGCGGCCCTCCCGCTCGGCCTGCCAGGTGGGCACCAGTTCCGGGAACAGGCGGTCCTGGACCTCCTCGTAGTTGGGGGGGAGCGCCAGCCCCCGGCGATGGAGTTCCTCGACCGCCCCGGCCCAGGCTTCCCGCTCCAGGAGGCTGCCCAGGTGGTCGTACTCCGGGCGGAGCTCGGCGAGGCCCGGCAGGTCCGCCGGGCAGCCCCGGGCGGCCAGGACGCTTTCCAAGGAGGGAAGGTTCGCCTGGTCCCGACGGCCAAAGAGGGAATTGAGGAAGCCCATGATGGAATCCGATGCCAAAGGATCCATTGTGCCGGGAAACCAGGAACTATGCTGGAGGCATGACGGTCCTCGACCCCATGAACCGCCCCATGGGGGCCCTCCGGATCTCCGTGACCGACCGGTGCAACTACCGCTGCACCTACTGCATGCCCCGGGAGGCCTTTGGGCCGGATCACCCCTTCCTGCCCAAGGATCAGGTGCTCACCTTCGAAGAGATCCTGCGGCTGAGCCGGATCTTCCTCGCCCTCGGCGTGCGCAAGATCCGCCTCACGGGCGGGGAGCCCCTCCTGCGGCGGGACCTCCCCCACCTCATCCGGGAGCTCGCCGGCCTGCCCGGCCTGCAGGACCTGGCCATGACCACCAACGGGGCCCTGTTGGCGACCCATGCCGAGGCCCTGCGGGCCGCGGGGCTCCGGCGCCTCACCATGAGCCTGGACACCCTGGATCCGGAGCGGTTCCACCGCCTGTGCGACACCCCCGTTCCCCTGGCGCAGGTGCTGGCGGGGCTGGAAGCCGCCCAGGCGGCGGGGTTCCGGGGAACCAAGCTCAACTGCGTGGTCCAGCGGGGGGTCAACGAGGACGAAGTCGAGTCCCTGGCGGACTTCGCCCGGAAGGGGGGGCATACCCTCCGATTCATCGAGTTCATGGATGTGGGGACGACCAACGGGTGGAACCTCCAGGCCGTCGTGCCCTCGGCGGAGGTCCGGGCCCGGATCCAGGCCCGATGGCCCTTGGCGCCCGTGGACGAATCCCCGGATGGCCGGGTGGCCGAGCGGTGGCGTTACCAGGACGGGGCGGGGGAAGTCGGCTTCATCTCCTCCGTGACCACCCCCTTCTGCGGGGGGTGTGATCGGGCCCGGCTGTCCGCGGAGGGTCGCCTCTACACCTGCCTCTTCGCGGCCGAGGGCATGGACCTGAGGGGCTTCCTCCGGGCGGGGCATGGCGACGCGGAAGTGGCCGCGGCCCTGGGGGCCCTGTGGGGCCGCCGGGAGGACCGGTACTCGGAGCTGCGCACCCTGGGCACCCCCCAGCTGCCCAAGGTGGAAATGAGCCGCATGGGGGGGTGAGCCCTACCCCGCCTGGGCCGCCAGGGCCTCGGCGCGGGGGTAGCTGCCCAGCACCTGGGGCTCCGCGCCCAGGGCCTTCAGGGTGCCCAGGGCCGCCTGCAGGGGCGGGTCGTCCCGATGGGCCTCCGCGTCCACGAAGAAGGCCACGTCCCAGGCCCGGCGCCGGGTGTGGCGGCTCAGGATGCGGCTGAGGTTCACCCGGAAGCGGGCGAAGGGCTCCAGGAGCTTCAGCAGGGCCCCGGGGCCGTCCGGTGCCCGCAACAGCAGGGTGGTGCGGTCCCGATCGGTGCGGGGGTGGGCCTCCCCGCCGATGACGAGGAAGCGGGTCGCGTTGCCCGCCATGTCCTGGATGGCCGCGGCCCCCACGTGGAGGCCCAGGCGATCCGCCAGGGAGGCCGGCCCGATGGCGGCCGCGGCGGGATCCAATCCCGCGTGGCGCGCGGCCGCGGCGGTGCTGGTGGCCTCCACCAGGGCCGAGCCGGGCAGGTGGGCCTCCAGCCAGCGCCGGCACTGGGCGAGGCCCATGGGGTGGCTGTGCACGGTGCGCACATCGCTCAGGGTGGCGCCCTCCGGGAGGAGGAGTGCGAGTTCCACGGGCAGGCTCAGCTCCGCGGTCACGGGCAGGGGCCATTCGAGGAAGGCATCGAGGGTGGCGTCCACGCTGCCCTCGGTGGCGTTCTCCACGGGCACGACCCCGAGGTCCGCGCGACCCCGGGCCACGGCCTCGAACACCGCGGCCACCGTGGCCTGCGGCAGCTCCGCGGCGCTGCCGCCGTAGAGACGCCGCGCCGCCTGGTGGCTGAAGGTCCCCTCGGGTCCGAGGAAGGCCACCCGCAGGGGCTGCTCCAGGGCCAGGCACCCGCTCATGATCTCCCGGAACACCCGGGTGGCCGCCTCCGGTGGGAAGGGACCCGTGGCCAGGGCCGCCACGCGGGCGAGCACCTGGCGCTCCCGCTCGGGGGCGTGCAGGGGGCCCGAGGGCTTCACGGTGCGCTTGATGCGCCCGATCTCCTGGGCCGCTTCCGCCCGCGCGGACAGGAGGCGCAGCAGGTCGCCATCCAGCGCATCGATGCGGGCGCGCAGGTCCTCCAGGCGGTCGGGGTGGGGGAAGAGGTGCTGGGGGGCGGTGGGCATGGAAGCTCCTGGGGGACAAAGCAAAACCCCCGAGCCGGTGAAGGTCTCGGGGGTGATCGGGGAAGCGAAGGGTCTAGTTCGACGCGCCGCCCGGCCACGCACCCGAGGGGGCGTAGCTAAAGGCGAAATAGAAGGCGCGGTGCGTCATGGGGTGAAGTTCTCGATTCCGACGACTGTGGCGGAATTCCGATCCGGGGTCAAGCCCCGGCGTCCTTCAGGTGGAGGAGGGCCTCCTGGAGGCAGGCCTCCCAGGTCTCATCGGGCGTCTCCTCCAGGAAGAACTCCACGGCCTTGTTCGCCAGGCGCCCTTCGGGGTGGGCGGCCCAGGCTTCATAGAGGGCATCGAGGCTCGTGGGGTCCAGGGGATTGCTGCGGAGCTTGTGGCTCTTGCGCCCCCGGTCGGGATCCGGGCCCTTGAGGAACACCCCATGGCGCTTGGTGGCCTCGAAGGTGAAGGCCTGCATCCAGTGGGTGCCGATGAGCTGGTTGAAGTGCAGGAAGGTGCCGTGGTGGCTGGCCGTCACCTCCAGCTTCCGGTGCTTGCCGGTCCAGGCCGAGGCCCAGCGGGTCACCAGCTTCACGAAGCGGGCCCGGTCCCGGGGATGGGGCACGAGCCGTCCGGCCAGGGCCAGGTAATCTTCGAGGGGGGATTCGGACAGATGGTGCGCCATGACATCAAGTGTGGCGCAGGGGGGGCCGATGAAGACGTCAGGATGATGAAATAGCCGTATTCTCCCCTTCAGACCCGGCCCCTCGGGTTCCCCGGAGCCGACTTGCAGCCGCAGCCCTCCCCTTTGGACCTCGACGCCACCCGCCGGCACCAGGCCTTCCTCGATGCGACCCCCCTGGGCGTCGTTGAGTTCGATCCCCAGGGGCGGATCCTGGGCTGGAATCCGGCGGCAGCGCGGCTCTTCGGCTACTCCGCGGAGGAGGTGGTGGGCTGGGATGGTGTCGAGGTGCTCATCCCCGAGGAAGGGCGGCCCGATGCGCGCCGCCGGCTGGCGGAACTCGCCCAGGACCCCGGGCCCCGGCGCACGGTGGTGGCGAATGTGAGCCGCAGTGGCCGGATCCTGGAGTGCGAATGGCACACCGCGCCCCTGCTCGGAGCGGGTGGCCGTCTGGTGGGGTTCACCGGGGTGGTGGTGGACCAGACGGAGCGCCGCCACTCGGAGGAGGCCCTTCGCCTGGCCCAGAAGCTGGAGAGCCTGGGGGTGCTGGCCGGCGGGATCGCCCATGACTTCAACAACCTGCTCACGGCGATCCTCGGGCACGTGGATCTGGCCCTGGGGAAAACCGAACCGGCCCACCCGGCCACGGCCCATTTGCTCCAGATCGACGCCACCGCGCGTCGCGCCGCGGACCTCAGCCGCCAGATGCTGGCCTACAGTGGCCGCGGCCCCTTCCAGGTGGCGACCCTGGATCTCAACAAGCAGGTGAAGGAGATGGCCGGCCTCTTATCCGTCTCCGTAGCCAAGAAGGTGCGCCTCGACCTTGACCTGGCGGATCCCCTGCCCGGTGTGAAGGCCGACGCCGCGCACTTCCAGCAGGTGGTGCTCAACCTGGTGACCAATGCCAGCGAGGCCATCGGCGAACGTGGGGGGGTGGTGCGCCTGTCCACCCGCGCCGTGGAGATGGCGCCCGAGGCCCTGTCGACGCAGTTCCCCGGACAGATACTGGAGCCAGGGACCTACGTCCGCCTGGAGGTCGCCGACAACGGCTGCGGCATGGACGCGGAGACCATCGGCCGCATCTTCGATCCCTTCTTCACCACCAAGTTCACGGGGCGGGGGCTGGGGCTCTCCGCCATGCTCGGCATCGTTCGCGGCCACCGGGCCGGCATCCGGGTGGAGAGCCAGGTGGATCTGGGCACCACCTTCATCCTGCTCTTCCCCGCGGAGGCGGAGGAGCCCATCACGGCTGAGCTGCCGCCCGCGCCGCAACCCGGGGCCCTGAAGGGGCGGGTGCTGGTGGTGGATGACGAGGAGATCGTGCGGGACCTGGCCCAGATGGCGCTGGAGGTGCTCGGGCTGGAGGTCATCACCGCCAAGGACGGCCTGGAGGCCGTGGCCTCGGTGGAGCTGCACGGGCATCGCCTGGACCTGGTGGTCATGGACCTCACCATGCCGCGGATGGATGGTTCCGAGGCCTTCCGGATCATCCGCGCCCTGCACCCGAGGCTGCCGGTGATCCTCACCAGCGGGTACACGGAGGCCGAGTCCCTGCGGGGCCTGGAGGGGCTCAGCCCCGAGTCCTTCCTCCCCAAGCCCTTCCGGGTTCCCGACCTCCAGGGGTTCGTGGCCCGGATCCTGGAAGCCCGGGGCTGAAACGACCGAGGGCGCCCCAGGGCGCCCTCGGCGGTTCCCGGGGCGGCCTCAGGACTTCTGGTACACCTCGGCGCCGGCCTCGGCGAAGGTCTTGGACATCTCGTCCATGCCGGCCTTGAGGGCCTCCGCCTCGGAGTAGCCGTGTTCGGCGGCATAGGCGCGCACGTCCTCGGTGATCTTCATGGAGCAGAAGTGGGGGCCGCACATGGAGCAGAAGTGCGCCAGCTTGGCGCCCTCGGCGGGCAGGGTCTCGTCGTGGAAGGCGCGGGCCGTGTCGGGATCCAGGGCCAGGTTGAACTGGTCCTCCCAGCGGAACTCGAAGCGGGCCTTGCTCATGGCGTCGTCCCAGAGACGGGCGCTGGGGTGGCCCTTGGCCAGGTCGGCGGCGTGGGCGGCGATCTTGTAGGTGATCACGCCGTCCTTCACGTCCTGCTTGTTGGGCAGGCCCAGGTGCTCCTTGGGGGTCACGTAGCAGAGCATGGCGGTGCCCATCCAGCCGATCATGGCGGCGCCGATGGCGCTGGTGATGTGGTCGTAGCCGGGGGCGATGTCCGTGGTGAGGGGGCCCAGGGTGTAGAAGGGGGCCTCGTCGCAGACGGCCAGCTGCTTCGTCATGTTCTCCTGGATGAGGTGCATGGGCACGTGGCCGGGGCCCTCGATCATCACCTGCACATCGTGCTTCCAGGCGATCTTGGTGAGCTCGCCCAGGGTCTCCAGCTCGCCGAACTGGGCCTCGTCGTTGGCATCGTGGATGCTGCCGGGACGCAGGCCGTCGCCCAGGGAGAAGGCCACGTCGTAGGCCTTCATGATTTCGCAGATGTCCTCGAAGTGCGTGTAGAGGAAGTTCTCCTGGTGGTGGGCCAGGCACCACTTGGCCATGATGCTGCCGCCGCGGCTGACGATGCCCGTGAGGCGCTTGGCGGTCATGGGCACGTAGCGCAGGAGCACGCCGGCGTGGATGGTGAAGTAGTCCACACCCTGCTCGGCCTGCTCGATGAGCGTGTCGCGGAAGATCTCCCAGGTGAGGTCCTCGGCCTTGCCGTTCACCTTCTCCAGGGCCTGGTAGATGGGCACGGTGCCGATGGGCACGGGGCTGTTGCGGAGGATCCACTCCCGGGTCTCGTGGATGTTCTTCCCGGTGCTGAGGTCCATGACCGTGTCGCCGCCCCAGCGGATGGACCAGGCCATCTTCTCCACTTCCTCTTCGATGCTCGAGGCCACGGCGGAGTTGCCGATGTTGGCGTTGATCTTCACCAGGAAGTTGCGGCCGATGATCATCGGCTCGGTCTCGGGGTGGTTGATGTTGGCGGGGATGATGGCGCGGCCCCGGGCGATCTCATCGCGCACGAACTCGGGGGTGATGCGGCTCCTGATGCCCGCGGCCTCGCGGCCCAGGTTCTCGCGGATGGCCACGAACTCCATCTCGGGGGTGACGATGCCCTGCTTGGCGTAGTGCATCTGGCTGACGTTCTTCCCCGCCTTGGCCCGGCGGGCCTTGCGGGTGGCCTGGAAGCGGATGTCCCGCAGCTCGGGATCCCGCTCCCGGAGCTGGCGGTAGTAGCTGGAGGCGTGGTCCAGCTCCTCGGTGTCGGCCCGCTCGAGGATCCAGGCCTGGCGGAGGGGGGCGAGGCCCCGGGTCACGTCCACCTGGGCGGCGGGATCGGTGTAGGGGCCGGAGGTGTCGTAGACCCGCAGGGGC
Source organism: Holophagaceae bacterium (assembly GCA_044229665.1). Classification (GTDB taxonomy): domain Bacteria; phylum Acidobacteriota; class Holophagae; order Holophagales; family Holophagaceae; genus JAFDVN01. The sequence continues at coordinate 10,098 of JBGASN010000018.1, read as the reverse complement.
TCGTTGGGCTCCAGGGTGCCGTCCATCCGCTTGGTGGGGTGGAGGCTGATCTGGCGGAAGGGCACGCGCACGCCGGGGTGCCGGCCCTCCACGTAGACCTTCTCGGAACCGGGGAAGGGCTTGAGGCAGGCCTCCAAGGCGTTCTCGGCGACCGGGGAGGCGTCCTGGGGGGTCATGGCAACTCCTGTCAAAACCTGACTTGCCCGGTCAGGTATGGCCCTCAAGTGTAGCGCGGGCGGGAAATTCGGGCCGAAATTCAGATTTGGGCAGGTATGGCCGATGCCACGGGTGGAGAGCCCTCCATGTCGGACCCCAAGCGCACGGAACAAGCCATCCCCGATCAACTCCGCCAGATCGCCTCGGAGCAGGAGGGCGGTGCGGAGCGCGTGCTGGGCCAGATCGAGGTGGTCCAGAACAGCTTCGAGGAGATCCAGTCCCTCACCAAGGCCGTCCAGGAGATCCTCCGGGGCCTCGACCTCCCCATCGAACAGCAGGATGCCCTCGTGGATCTGATGGAGCAGATCGGCTTCCACGCGGACAACGGGGCCTACAACATCCAGGGCGCCTTCGACCTCTACCAGTACCAGGACGTGGTGCGGCAGAAACTGGAGAAGGTCGGCCGCAGCCTCATCGAGGTGAGCCAGTACGTGCTGAGCCGCCTCTCCCCCGCCGACATCGAGCTGCCCAAGCACATGGCCCCCGCCGGTCGCGACATCATGGAGCGCGAAGCCCAGGTCCACGACGTGAAGAAGGTGGATGCCGACAGCGTGGTGGCCGAGTTCTTCGCCAAGGCCCTGGCGGAGAAAGCCGCGAAGAAGGCCGACAAGGGCTGAGCCACGGCGTATCCTGGGTCAGGAGGAGCCTTCATGGTCCGACGCCGCGCCGCCCTCATCTCCCTGCTCGCCACGGGTCTCGTGGCCCAGGCCCTGCCCCAGGAGGACCCGGTCATGAAGGCCCGGGCCCAGCGGGCCGCCCTGGAAGGGGACCTGCCGCCCGTGCCCCGGGGGGTGATCGAACCGCCGCCCCTGCCCCCGCCGGACACCCACCCCAAGGACCTCCGGGGCGCCCGCCGCGGCAAGGCCGTCAAGGCGAAGCGGGGCACCCCCAAACCGAAGTCCAAGAAGGGCTCCAAGGCCAAAGTGGCGCGTTCGGCCAAGGCGCGCTGAACGGTGCGGCTGGCCCTCCTCACCTCCGGGGGGGATAGCCCCGGGATGAATGCGGCCATCCGGGCCGTGGTCCGCCAGGCGGATGCCCTGGGCATGGGCGTACTGGGGGTCCGCCGGGGCTATGAGGGGCTGGTGGACCGGGACTGGTCGGAACTGCCGAGCCGGGCCTGCGCCAACATCCTGCAGCGGGGTGGCACCATCCTCCACACCGCCCGCTGCGAAGCCTTCCACGATCCGGCGGTGCGGGCCCGGGCCGCAGCGGGCCTGCGGGGCGAAGGGGTGGAGGCCCTGGTGGTGATCGGCGGGGATGGGAGCTTCCGGGGGGCCCGGGCCCTCTGGGCGGAACACGGGATCCGGGGCGCCGGCATCCCGGGCACCATCGACAACGACCTGCCGGGCACGGACCTCACCCTGGGCTTCGATACGGCCCTGAACACCGCCGTGGAGGCCATCGATCGCATCCGGGATACGGCCAGCAGCCATGAGCGGCTGTTCCTGGTGGAGGTCATGGGGCGCCGCAGCGGCATGATCGCCGTACACACCGCCTTGGCCTGCGGGGCCGAGGCCGTGCTCTACCCCGAGTCGGGAAGCGACACCTACCAGGCCCTCGTGGCCAGCCTTCAGGCGAACTGGGCCCGGGGCAAACGGGCCTCCATCGTGGTGGTGGCGGAAGGGGATGCCAACGGCTCCGCCTACGCCGTGGCCGAACGGTTGAAGGCCGAGCACGGATTGGACCTGCGGGTGGTGGTCCTGGGCCACATCCAGCGGGGGGGCAGCCCCTCGGCCATGGATCGCATCTGGGGCAGCCGCTGGGGGGCCGAGGCGGTACGTCGGCTGGCGGCCGGGGAAGGAGGCTTCTACCTGGGGTGCCGGAAGGGGGAGACCGTGGCCCAGCCCTTCGAGGCCCTGGGGGGGGCGCCGCCGGTGCCACCGCCCATCCTCGGGGAACTGGTACCGATCCTCAGCCGCTGATGCGCTAGGCTGATCCTACTTCCGGGGATTCCATGAGCTCGCCGAACTCGGCCTACACGAAAGTCGCCGTCATCATGGCCGGAGGTCGGGGCACACGGTTCTGGCCCTGGAGCCGGACCCACCGGCCCAAGCAGTTCCTGAGCATCGTGGGGGAGGAGAGCCTCCTGCGCCAGACCTTCACCCGGCTGGCGGGAGCCTTCGCGCCGGAGCACGTCTTCGTGGTGACCACCGCCGACCTCGCGGGGGAATGCGGTCGCATCCTTCCCGAGCTGCCGGCCTCGAACATCCTCCTCGAACCGGAAGGGCGCAACACGGCCCCCTGCCTCGCCCTGGCCTTGGTGCAGATCGAACGTCAGGTGCCGAATGGCGTGATGGCGGTGCTCAGCGCGGACCACTTCATCGGGGACCGGGTGCTCTTCCTGGAAGACCTCGACCGGGCCATGGCGCATGCGGCGGCGACCCGCGATCTGGTGGTCTTCGGCATCCGCCCCACCTACCCGGAGACGGGCTTCGGCTACATCGAAGCCGAGGGCCGGGAGGACGTGTGCAAGGTGGCGGCCTTCCGTGAGAAGCCCCCCCTGGACCTAGCGCTCCAATACCTGCAGAGCGGGCGTCACTTCTGGAACGCGGGCATGTTCGTGTGGACCCTGGCCGATTTCCGGGCCGAGCTCCAGCGGCATGCCCCAGCCGTGCTGGGGCCCCTGGACGCCTGGGCCACGGCCGGAGCCAACCCCGCGACCCTGGCCACGGCCTACGGCCAGGTGCCCGAGGTCGCCATCGATGTGGCGCTGATGGAGAAAGCCTCCTCGGTGGCGGTGGTCCCCGCACGCTTCCCCTGGTCCGACGTGGGCAGCTGGCCGGCCGCAGTGTCCTTCCGTGAACCGGACGCCGAGGGCAACGTGGTCCAGGGCGATGCCATTCTGCTGGAGACCCGCAACTGCGCCTTCTTCGGCGGGCGCCGGCTCATCGCCGCGAGCGGGGTGCAGGACCTCATCGTGGTGGATGACGCGGATGCCCTGCTCCTCCTCCACAAGGACAAGGCCCAGAGCGTGAAGGTGATCGTCGACCGGCTCAAGGCTGACGGTCGCAGGGACCTGTTGTAGCCTGGAGCCATCATGGACCGCCCGGACACCCTCCACGTCGACAAGCCCTGGGGCTCATTCGACCAGTTCGCCCTGAACGAGCGGTGCACGGTGAAGATCCTCACCTGCAATCCCGGGCAGAAGCTGAGCCTCCAGCGCCACACCCACCGGGGGGAGCTCTGGGTGGCCCTGGATCCCGGCGTGGTGGTGACCCGGGATGGGGAGGACCTGCGTCCCGAGGTGGGCACCCAGGTCTGGTTGCCGGTGGGCAGCACCCACCGCCTCAGCTGTGATGCGGGAACGCCCCACCCGGTGCGGGTGCTGGAGATCTCCTTCGGAACCTTCGACGAGGCTGACATCGAACGCCTGCAGGACGACTACGGTCGTGCGTAGGCTGCTCCTGCTGGCGATCGCACCCTCCCTTCTGGCCCAGTCCCCCGAAGAGCTGCTCGCCGCCGCGGATCGGCATCGCCACCCCTGGTCGGCCTTCCGGGTGGACATCCGCCTCCAGGTCGACAAGGCCTCCCAGGCTTGGCGGGTGCACGCCCGGGAGAACGGGGATGCCCGAGTGGACGGGCTCTCCGCCAAGGAACAGGGCCGGAGCGTCCTCGTCCTGGGCGATGACATGTACCTGCTCCTTCCGGATGCGAAGCGGCCCGTCAAAGTGAGCCCCCAGCAGCGTCTGCTGGGGCCCGCAAGCGGGGGGGACTTGGCGCGGAGCCGGTTCTCGGATGATTACAGCGCCGTGATCAGCGGGGAGGAGGTGGTGGAAGGTGAACCCTGCCATCGCCTGGACCTTCAGGCCAGGCGCCCCATCGTCGCGTTCCAGAAAGGCACCCTGTGGGTGGCGAAGACGGGCCGGCGCCCTGTTAAGGCGGAATTCCGCATGGCCTCGGGCAAGCTTGCGCGGACGGTGGTGTTCCATGAAGGGATCCCCGTACAGGGGCGCCCGGTGCTCCGGGCCATGGACGTGGTTGCCCCCTCGGGCAAGCTCGAACTCCACTTCGAGGGGTGGGCTCCCGAGCCTTCAGATCCCGATCGCTTCCGGTTGCCTTCGAAGCCCTGATCGCAACTTTCCTGGCACGGACTTCCGAGGGACCCTACACTCGGAGGTGAGGTGCCCTTCGGGGCTTCCCGCCACCAAACGTCCCACCATCTGACACCCGTACCGCTTGGTACGCCCGCTTGTTCTTCCCACCATCCTTACCCCTCCAAAATCTCCCTCACGAAACGCCCCCGCCTCGGGGCGTTTCACTTTTCAGGGCCAGGCCCTGAAAAGTGAAACGCGGCTCGGCGGGGGCTACGCCCCTCCGCCTATCGCCACGCTCCCGCGTGGCTCCTCTTCGCGCTGCGCGCTCAGGAGAGGCGGAGCCTCCCATCGATTCCGATGCTCACGCATCGCTCCCCGTCGCTCGGCCCTGGGGGGCCGTGCTCCGGGAGACGGAGCCTCCATCTGACGCAGGGTCCACCGGACCTTGCTCCCACTCGCCTGGAGGGCTCGCGGAGATGGAGCCTCCCTCGGGGCGTTTCACTTTTCAGGGATCGGTCTGATCCGGGGGAAAAGAAAAATTGGTAGGGGCTGCGCCCCTCCATGGGGCGCCATGGATTCGGGCCGCTTCCTCGAGCGTTTCCGTAAGCCCCAAGAGATTGTCTGCTGCGGCTTGCGCCCAGATCAGTGCCCGTGGGCGTCCTTCTTGGGGGCTTCCTTGGGCTCGCCGCCTTTGGGCTCCTCGGGCTTGGCCTCGGCTTCCTTGGCCTTCTTGTCCTTGGCTGCCTTGGCCTGGGTGCGCTTGGCTTCGGCGGCTTCGGTGTTGGCGCTGAGGACGACGATGCTGATGCGGCGGTTGGCGGGGTCCTTGGGGTCCTTGCCTTCCATGGGGATGGTGTCGGCGTAGCCGGTGACGCGGCGCACCTGGCCGGGGCGGAGGCCTCCCTTCACGGACTCCATCACCCGACGGGCGGCATTGGCCCGCTCGGCGCTGAGCTCCCAGTTGGTGTAGGACTTCCCGGGGTACTGCTGGCTGTCGGTGTGCCCGCCGAGCACCACCCGGTTGGGCAGCTTGCCCAGTTCCATGGCGATCTCCTTGAGCACGGTGAGGGTGTAGGGCTTCAGCTGGGTGGAGCCAGAATCGAAGAGCACCTGGGCGGCCTTGTCGCTGATCTGGATGCGCAGGCCCTCGTCCGTGAAGTCCATGGCCAGCTGGTCCTCGAAGGCCTGGAGGAGCTGGTCGTCATGGAAGGCCTTCTGGATGGCATCCGCCGTCTGCTGCATGGCCTTCTGCTCCTGCTCGGCGGCGGCTTCCAGGGCGGTGGTGTCGGGGCCACCCCCATCGCCATCGGGCCCCGGGGCCATGCCCCGCCCCCCGGGCAGGATGCCCTTGCCGTGCTGATCCAGGATCTCCTTCCCCCGCTCCGTCGCGAAGAAGTTGGTGTCCTTGAACATGCCGGCGATGCCGGCCTTGGTGTTGGCGTTGGCGCTGTTGAGGAGCCACATCAGCAGGAAGAAGGCCATCATCGCCGTGACGAAGTCGGCGTAGGCCACTTTCCAGGCGCCGCCGTGGGCGGCCCCGTGGCCGCCTTTCTTCTTCTTGATGATGATTTTGACTTCAGGCTGCTGTTGCTCGGACATGGCCGATCACCGCGGCTTGATCTGACGGACCACTTCCTCCAGCTCGCCGGCGCCGGGCCGATCCGCGTGGGGGATGTTGCGGCGGGCGAACTCCACCGCCGTGACCGGGGCCGCCCCGTTGCCGAAGGAGGTGAGGCCGGCCCGCAGCATGTTGTAGTACCAGGCCTCGTTGTGCATGACCTGTTCGATGTTCTTGGCCAGGGGCTTCACGATGCCGTAGCTGATGAGGATGCCGAGCATGGTGCCCACGAGGGCGGCGCCCACCTTGCCGCCGATGACGTTGGGCGGCTGGTCCAGGAAGCCCATGGTCACCACCACGCCGCACACGGCGGCCACGATGCCGAAGGCGGGGAAGCCGTCGCCCATCTCGTTGAGGGCGGCCCCGGGCACGGCGGAGAAGGCGTGGTGCACGTCGAGGTCCGCTTCCATGGCCTGGTCGATCTCGTCCATCTTCGCGCTGCCGTTGATGAGCAGGCGCATGGAGTCGCAGTAGAAGTCCATGGCGTGGTGGTTGTGGGTGAAGGTGGGGTACTTCTTGAAGATGGCGCTGTTGTGGGGGTCGTTCACATCCTGTTCCAGGGCCAGGAGGCCACCTTTCTTGATGTTCACGTAGACCTCGTACTGCATCATCAGGGCCTCCATGTACACCGCCTTGGTGTAGGGACTGCCCTTGAGGGGGAGCATGATGCTCCCGGCCACGGCCTTGATGACGGACATGGGGTTCGTGACGAGGAAGGACCCCACGGCGGCGCCCACGATGATGGTGCCTTCCGCCGGAAGGGGATGGATCAGGGTCCCGATCTGGCCGCCTTCCATCATGTAGCCGGCCAGCACGGCGCCGATGACCACCACGAGGCCGATGATTACGAACATGGTGCAGCTCCTGCCTGTTTGATCGGGTCCGGGGGGTGGGTCTTGAATCTGGTCATGAGGTCCCGGGTGCAGGTGGGGCCGCCTGGGGCGGCCGATGGGGGGAGAAGGGGGTTCCCCTCCTGGGAGCGGGGGAGGGCAGGGGCCGAAGGCAGCAGCCGTGCCAAGCCGGGGCGGGGCGCCCCCCTACTGTGACCATTCGGGCGCGCCGATTCCGGGGCCCGGTGGCACAATGGGCGGTTGGAGGTTGCCATGTCCCAGCACGAGCCCCTGGAAGATCCCTCGGAATTCCTGAACGGCCAGCGCATCGCGCCGGGCGGGATCCGGGCCGGCATCTCCGCCGCGGACCTGGTGGACGAGGCCTTTTTGGCCTACAACGGCGGCCGCCTGGGTGAAGCCGCCCGCCTGCTGGTGCAGAAGGTCCTGAAGCCCGAGGTGACCCTGGGCGTGACCCTCACGGGCGCCCTGACCCCCGCGGGCCTCGGCCGCAGCTGCCTCATCCCCCTCATCCAGGCCGGCTACATCGACTGGATGATCAGCACGGGCGCCAACCTCTACCACGACACCCACTTCGCCCTGGACCTGGCCCTGCACCGGGGCAACCCCTTCACCAGCGACACCATCCTGCGGGATGCGGGCGTGGTGCGCATCTACGACATCCTCTTCGACTACACGGTGCTGCTCGACACCGACGCCTTCTACCGGGAGCTCATCAAGGCCCCCCAGTTCCAGAAGGCCATGAGCACCGCGGAGTTCCACACCCTCGTGGGCAAGGCCCTGCATGAGCGGGAGCAGGCCCTGGGCATCGGCACCGTGTCCATCCTCTCCGCGGCCTACCAGGCCGGCATGCCCATCTACACCTCCAGCCCCGGCGACAGCAGCATCGGCATGAACGTGGCCGCCCTCGCCCTGGAGGGCAACCAGCTCATGTACGACGTGAACGCCGACGTGAACGAGACGGCCTCCATCGTGCTCGACGCTGCTTTCTCTCCGGCGGCAAGAGCAGTAGGATCCTCGGCGGCGGCTCGCCCAAGAACTTCATCCTCCAGACGGAGCCCCAGATCCAGGAGGTGCTCGGCATCGACGAGCGGGGCCACGACTACTTCCTGCAGATCACCGACGCCCGCCCCGACACCGGCGGCCTCTCCGGCGCCACCCCGGGCGAGGCGGTGAGCGGGGCAAGATCGATCCCGACCAGTTGCCGGATGCGGTGGTCTGCTACACCGACACCACCATCGCCCTGCCCATCCTCACGGCCTTCTCCACATCCTGAGCCGCGCCGACAAGCGCCAGCCCAAGCGCCCGGCGGATCGCCGCGTGCAGCCATGGACCGTTTGAAGGCGGAGTACGCCTCTGCGGCCGTCTCCAGCGGCGCCCCGACCACCAGCCGCGACGTGGCCAAGCGGGGCATCACCGTGGGCACATGCCGGACCGCCCCGCCAAGGGCGGTGAAACCCGGCCCTGCGGTACGCCCAAGTCCTAACGCACGAAGCCCCGGGAGACAGGCCCCTTCCCGCCTGGGAAGGGGCCTGCTCCAGGTCTTCGGGCCGCCCCGGTACGGCGAAGGTGTGGCTGAGGAACAGGGACCCGGGGGCGCATCTCCGACTGCACCTTCGCCCAGAGCCGGGGCATGGGGGCGGGGCTCTCAGGAAGGCGAAGCCCACGTCGAAGGCGGCGAGGTCCACGACCACAAGGGCTACAGGCGGACCTTCACCTGGGGTGGGCAGGCGCAGCCAGGCTGCCAGCCAGGTGAGGGCGGCCTCCACAATCACTAGCAGCCAGCTGGCCGGCAGGGCGAGGGGCCCAGGAGCCCCCCCAGACCGCAGCCCAGGTCCACGAAGGTCTGGCCTCGGGGATGAGGTACACGGACCGCCAGGCCTCGCGGTTGGAGTGGTAGAGGGGGACCTGGATCAGCAGCCCACCCCCGAAGACGAGGAGGAGCGCCACCAGGGCCCCGAGGTAGAGGCCCCCCGGGAGCTGGAGCGCGGAGGCCCCTTGCATCAGCCAGGGCAGGAGGAGGTTGAGGCCCGTCCACCAGGAGGCCAAGCCCAGGGCGCGCCCGATCCCCGCGGCCAGCACCGCATCCACCCCGAGCCAGCCCAAGGGCGGCAGGTGGACCGGTGTGATCCGCACCAGGACCAGGGTCAGCCCGAAGGCCAGGACCTGGGCCAGGAGGGCCCGCAGGGCGGGGGGCCAGCGAAGGAGGGTCATGAAGGGTCTATCCTAGCGGGGATGGATGACATCCTCGGCCAGGTGCTCGACCTCCTCCCGCCCTTGCGGGCGGCGGGGCACGATGCCCAGGCGCATGCCCTGCTGCAGGCCCTCACGGAGGGCTGCAATCCCCCGGAGATCCTGGGCTCCCTCCAGGTGGCCCTCGCGGAGCTGCCCGAAGGGCTCGGCGCGGAGGTGGATGCGCGCGTGTCGCACCTGCTCGGTGCCGTGGGCCGGCTGATTCAGGAACTCTGAAGGTCTTTGAGCGCGGCCATCACCCGCGCGGTCTCAGCCCGAACCTGGTCCAGGCAGGGGTCCACCTGGGGGGCGCCGGCCTCCTGGGCCGCATACTCCAGGGCCTTGGCGTGTTCGGACAGCCGCTTCGCGCCGAAGGACCCGCTCGTCCCCTTGAGGGTGTGGGCCGCGCGCCGCAGCACCTCCCACTCGCCGGCGGCGTGGGCGTCCGTGAGCTTGGTGAGGGTGGTGGGGAGCTGCTCCAGGGCCAGCCGGACCACCTGATCCAGGAGGGGGCGCCCCTGGGGCCCCGGCACCAGGCGGAGGGCTTGCAGGGTGCCGGTGTCGAGGGGCGCGTCCATGCCCCTCCATCGGCCCGCCGGGGGAGAGCCTGAATCACGTCGACCCGCCGGCCGGCGCCCGCGGGAGCCTGGGCTATGCTGGCGGGATGGAGACACCGGATTCCCAGCACCCAGGGGCTTCGGCAGGGGGTGAGGCCCCCCTGGGCCGCTTCGCCCCCTCGCCCACGGGGGTCCTGCACCTGGGCAACCTGCGGACCGCCCTGGCCGCCTGGTTGTCGGCCCGCCATGGCGGGGGGCGCTTCGTCCTGCGGGTGGAGGATGTGGATGGCCCCCGCTGCCGGCCGGAGCATGAACGCCGGCAGCTCGCGGACCTGGAGGCCCTCGGCCTCACCTGGGAAGGGCCCCTCCTGCGGCAGTCCGAGCGGGGTGGCACCTACCAGGTCGCCCTGGAGGCATTGCGGGCCGCGGGGCACCTCTATCCCTGCCACTGCACCCGCAAGGACCTGCAGGCTCTGGCCAGCGCCCCCCACGCGGAGGACGGCCTGCGGGCCTACCCGGGCACCTGCCGGTCCCGGCCATGGGAGGGCTTCGCCGCCGCCCTGCGGGCCCGGATCCCGGAGGGGGTGGTGGGC
>JBGASN010000081.1:0-10410 GCA_044229665.1 Holophagaceae bacterium | reverse complement strand
TGGCTGCAGTACACGATGGCGTCGGAGTTGTAGTACTTCACGGCGCGGCCCAGGCCCGAGGCGTGCTGGGTGTGGTTGCCCGTGAGGCTGCTCACGTTCTGGATCCCGATCTCGGGCTTCCCGAAGTGGTTGCTCATGTGACGGCCGGCGCTGCTGGGGTCCGTGGCCTTGGAGATGCCGTTGAGGATGATCTCCTCGGGGGTGAGGCCACCGGCCAGGCAGGTCATGAGGTCGCGGTAGTAGGGGAAGAGGTAGTCCTTCCCGGGGCGGAAGGCGAGGCCCAGGGCCAGCTGGATGCCCTCGTGGCCGGCGCAGGGGGCGTGGTAGGACCAGCCGATGGCCTGCTTGAGGTAGTTGGGGGCCTTGTCATCGAGCAGGCGGCCCATGTGCATCAGGCCGTACCACTTGAGCAACTCCTCGTGGGAGACCTCCGCCTGAGGAGCCAGGGCTTGCAGGGCGGCCTTCACCAGGGTCGGGGTATCCACGCGTTCCTCCACGGCACCCCGTACCCGGGGTCAGACGAACCTTCATCATCCCATGAGGTTGGGCCCGGGGCCAGGGTTCCCGGGCCCCGGGCGACCCCGGCGGGGGAGAGGGCCGGGTCAGAACCGCCAGACCACCACATCGGGGCGGCTCCGGGCCTCCGTGAGCCCCGCCTCCAGGCGGGCGTGGACGCTGGCCAGCTTCAGGTCGTCCGTCTCCGGATCCCAGAGGGTGGCCGCCATGGGGAGGGGACCCAGCTTCTGACGCAGCCGGTGGATGAGGATCTGGGCGCCCCCGCGCGGGGTGCGGGGCAGCAGGAGGACGCAGTGCCCCCGCCCTTCGCAGACCAGCAGGTCCTCCCCCCGGAGCCCTTCCGCCACGGGCCTCAGGAGCTTCACCTCCGCGGTGGGTTGGACCCAGCTCACCACGGCCATGGGTTCACCCCGTCGACGGGCCAGGTAGAGGTTCGCCTTGATCCAGATGTCGAGGTAACGCCGGTTGGGCAACCCCGTGACAGAGTCCTGCAACGCGCTGTCCTCCACCACCGCCTCGGTGAGGGCCAGGGCCTCCTGGAGCCGGTGGAGGTCCACCTTCAGGGCCTCCACCTCCAGGGCCTTCCCCAGGAGGCCCGCCACGGCGTGGAGCAGGGCCAGCTCGGGCCGGGTGAAGGGCCGCGGATGGTCGGACAGGGCCAGGAGCACCCCGCCCGGCTGCTCGCCCTGCCACACGCCCACCGCCGCCAGGGCCCCCAGGCCGCGCAGGTCCGGATGACCGGCCCACCGGCCATCGCGGCGGACATCCCGCACCACCAGGGTCCGCCCCGGGTAGTCCATCACCCAGCGGCAGGGGGCCACGGGCACCCGCCGGCCCTCTTCGGGCACCTGCCAGAGGGCCATCCAATCCTCCCCCACGGCGCGGACGAGCATCACCGCGTCCACCTTGAGGTGCCGGCCCACGTGCTCCAGGCTGTGGGCGAACAGGGCCGGCGCCGCCTCCGTGGCCCGGCGCAGCAGCTGGTCATAGGCCCGCAAGTGGCCCTCGAGCACCGCCGGGGTGCGGAGCCGGGCCAGGGGCCGGCGGAGCAGCCGCAGGGTTCGCGTCGGCGTCGGGCGCGGCACGGTGTTCACAGGTCCCCCATCCCCCGCCTCTTCGGGCGGAAGGGGGGAAGACTTCAGCCTCAGTAGCTGATCACCTGGATGTTCGGATCCACCTCATCCTGGATCAGGCCCTCGATGAAGCGGAGGGTGCCGCCGGAGGCGCTGGGGCAGCTGCCGCAGGCGCCGTGGTAGCTGATCTGCAGGGTGTGGCCATCGAAGGAGATGATCTCGAGACCGCCCCCATCGCCCGCGAGGCCCGGTTTGATGCGGGTCTCCAGCAGGTCGTTGATCTTGGCCAGCTTCTCGTCGGCGGCGGCATCGGGGCCCTTGGCCACGTGGTCACCGGCGGCCTCCTCCTCCACCTTCAGGTCCTCGATGACCTCGCAGATGGGATCGATGAGGCTGCTCCACTCGGCGCCGGAGACCTTGTTCACGGTGACGAAGCGGTCCATGTAGAACACGGAGGTCACGTTGCCCAGGGCGAAGACGCCGCTGGCCAGGGGATCGCCCACGGCGGCCGCCATGTCCTTGAAGCTGCGGGTGCCCGAGCGGAGGATCGCGGGGGTCACGATGAACTTCAGGGCATCGGGATTGGGCGTGGGCTCGATGTTGATGACCTTGGGCATGGGGGTCCCTTCCGACCTCAAAGTTTACCGCATTGGTCAGGATTAGGCATCCCCTATCCTCGAGCCATGCCTCCGTCCAAGATCCTCCTCAGCTGGTCCTCCGGGAAGGACGCCGCCTGGGCCCTCCACACCCTCCGGGAGGCCGGCACACCCCCCGCCGGGCTCCTGACCACCGTGAACGAGGCCTTCGGCCGGGTGGCCATGCACGCCGTGCGGGAGGAGCTGCTGGAGGCCCAGGCCGAAGCCGCCGGGCTCCCCCTGGTGAAGGTCCGCATCCCCTACCCCTGCCCCAACGAGGCCTACGAGGCCGCCATGGGCGAAGCCTGCGCCCGGGCCGTGGCCGAGGGCTTCACCCACGTGGCCTTCGGCGACCTCTTCCTGGAGGACGTGCGGGACTACCGCATCCAGAAGCTGGCGGGCACGGGACTCACGCCCCTCTTCCCCCTGTGGGGTCGCCCGACACCCGAGCTGGCCCGGGAGATGCTCCGGGGCGGCCTCCAGGCCCGCCTCACCTGCGTGGATCCCCGGGTGCTGGATCCCGCCTTCGCCGGTCGCGCCTTCGATGCGGCCCTGCTCGCGGACCTGCCCCGCGGCGTGGATCCCTGCGGCGAGCGGGGGGAGTTCCACACCTTCTGCCACGGGGGACCCATGTTCAGCCACCCCATCCCGATCCTCCTCGGGGAGACGGTGACCCGGGACGGGTTCACCTTCACGGACTTGCACCCGGATCCGGGGCTTGGAATTAAACTGGCGCCATGACCCTCCCGAACGTCTTCGATCCACCCGCCACGGCCGAGCTATTGGACCGCATGGACCGGCTGGCGCCCGGCACCCCGGCCCGGTGGGGCCGCATGGATGTGGCGCAGATGTTGGCCCACTGCTGCATCCCCTACGAGCAGATCCGCGGCGAGCGGGGCCCCGGGGTGCCGGCCCTCCTGCGGCCGCTGGCCCGGCTCCTCGTGAAGTCCAAGGTGGTCGGCGAAAAGGGGTACGGGCGCAACATCCCCGCCCCCAAGGCGATGAGCGTGTCCGACGCCCGGGAGTTCCACCGGGAGCGTGAGCGGCTCCGCGGCTACATCACCCACCACCATGGCGAAGGCGCCGTCGCCTTTCACGAACGACCTCACCTCATTTTCGGGCCCCTCACCTCCCGGGAGTGGAGCAACCTCCTCTGGAAGCACCTGGATCACCACTTCCGGCAGTTCGGGGTGTGATGCCCCTCCCGGACGCCTTCGATCCCGCCGTCACCGCGGATCTCCTCCGCCGCCTGGAGGCCCTGCATCCCGAGTCCCAGCCCCGCTGGGATCACCGGGATGCCGCCTGGATGGTGCGGCACTGCGCCGAGACCTACGAACTGGCATCGGCTCCCCCACCCCGCCTCTCCCTCCTCCACCGTCTGCTCAACCGCACCTACCTCCGGTGGCGGGTGGTCTCGGATCGCCCCTTCCGGGAGGACGCCCCGGGGCCTTCCGCTCCCGTGGCGGCGGATCCCGCGACCCTGAACGCCGGCCGGAACCACCTGATGATGCTCATCCGCGCCGCGCACGGCATGGAGGCCCGGCATATGGAGGGCCGGCTCCATCCCCTGCACGGGCGGCTCAGCGCCCGCCAGTGGAGCGCCCTGTATTGGAAGCACCTGGACCATCACCTCCGCCAGTACGGTGTATGACCCGCGGTTCCGGGTAGCATGATCGAAACCCAGGAACGCCCATGAGCCCTGTCGCCGCCCAACCGCTGGAAGGTCTGCTGGCCGAGTGCCGCAAAGTGATCGTGGGCCAACCCACGCTGCTGAACCGCCTCGTGGTGGCCATGCTCTGCCGCGGCCATGTGCTCCTGGAGGGCCTGCCGGGCCTGGCGAAGACCCGCACCATCAAGACCCTGGCCGCCGCCACGGGCATGAGCTTCAAGCGCATCCAGTTCACCCCGGACCTGCTGCCCAGCGACGTGGTGGGCACGCTGATCTTCGATCCCAAGGCGCTCACCTTCACGCCGAAGAAGGGCCCCATCTTCGCCAACCTCGTGCTGGCCGACGAGATCAACCGTGCCCCCTCCAAGGTGCAGGCCGCGCTGCTGGAGGCCATGGAGGAACGCCAGGTGACCCTGGGCGATGACAGCTTCAAGCTGCCCAGCCCCTTCCTCGTGCTGGCCACCCAGAACCCCCTGGAGCAGGAGGGCACCTTCCCCCTGCCCGAGGCGCAGATGGACCGCTTCCTCTTCAAGCTCCACGTGGACTACCCCAAGGAGAACGAGGAGGTTGAAGTGCTCCGGCGGGCCAATGCCCGCGATGAGACGGTGCTCCCCGTGCTGGATGCCGCCACGCTGGAGGGCATCGCCCGCCACATGGACCAGGTGCGGCTCGACGATGCCATCCGCGCCTACATCGTCAAGCTGGTGCAGGCAACGCGCCCGGGCCATGGCAAGGCCTGGAAGGGCAAGGAGCTGCTCCGCTGCGGCGCCAGCCCCCGGGCCAGCCTCGCCCTCCAGAGCGGCGCCAAGGCCTTCGCCCTGGTCAGCGGCCGCGACCACGTGCTCCCCCAGGACATCGTGGAGCTGGCTCCCGACATCCTCCGCCATCGCCTCCTGCTCAGCTATGAAGCCGAGGCCGATGGTGTGCGCACCGACGAGGTGGTGAAGCAGCTGCTGCACGCGGTGCCGCGCCCCTGAGCGGGGGCGCAGGTTTAGGCCGCGCCCCTGCGCTTCAGCCGGGGATTGAGCCGGATCGCATCCTCCTGGGCCCCTTGGGCCTGGGCCTCCAGGTCGGCCCGCTGGGGGGCCAGGGGCAACTCCCGGGCCATCCCCTTCAGCGCGATCGATTCGACCCACCGGCTCTCCCCCACCCCCGGCGCCTGCCGGTTCGCTTCCCGCGCCCGGGCCAGCGCCTCGGACCAGAGGCCCTGGGCGAGGGCCAGGCGGGCCAGGATGAGCTGAGCCTTGAAGCTGGCCTCTGCCCCCGGGGCCCGGCTCAGAACCTGGGCAGCCCGGGCCCACTTCGCAGGTGTGGCGTGGGGGTCCAGCAACATCGCTTCCGCTTCGAGGGTGGGCCCGGCGGGATGGCCCGGGGCCAGCTGGTGGAGCCGGATGGCCCACCGCCGGGCCTCCGTCAACCAGGCTTCCACATCCCTTCCCTGGTCCTTCGAAACCGCGGCCGCCACCAGGGCCGCCTCTCCCTGCACCCGGCAGGGTTCCGGATCATCCGGATCCAGCTCCTGGGCACGAAAGGCGGTGCGACGCGCTTCGGCCAGGTGGAGTTCCGGCTGGAGCCCCGACTCCCACTCAAAGCGACCCTGCACCAGGTAAGCCTCCGCGAGTTCCGTATAGATCTTCGCCTGCCGGGGGGCCACTGCCAGGACCTTGGCCAGGGCCCCGGCCGCAGCGCTCGCCGAGGCCCTGGGATCAAGCCCCAGGTCCAATTCGTGGGAAGCTTTGGCGCGCAGCAGATACCCCTCGAACTCCGAGTGGAAGGAAGGGAGGGGATCCCGGCCCTGGGCCGCCCGGATCTCCCGGAGGGCCTCCTCCAGCGCCGGCCAGGGGGCCCGTTCCCGAGCCATCTGCAAGAGGGCCCGGCGGGAGAGGGCATCCTCCAGGAGGTAGGGGCCGAAGGGGCCCCGGTCCCCCGCCTGCACCAACTTGCGGGCCACGGATTCGGCCCGCGTGATGGGCACGAGGGGATCCTCCACCCCCCGGGCGGCCTTGGCCAGGTAGGCCATCCCAGTGAGGATGGCGGCCTCCCGCCAGGCGGGCTGCTCGACGAGCATCTTCTCCCCCAGGCGCTCGGCCTCCTCGCAATCCCCCCGATCCAGCGCCAGCCAGCCTCGCTCCAGCAGCACCGGCCCCGCCTCGGGCGCCATGGCCGCGGCCTTCGCCAGGGAACGTTCGCCCGCCTCCCGGCGGAGACGGGCGCCCCCGGGATCCCGCACGATGGTCGCACCCCAGCTCTGGGCCCTGTGTTCCCGCACCAGGGGCCGCACATCGTCCACCGCGACCCGGGAGGCTTCCCGGTAGGCCTCCACGGCGGCATCCAACTGGGCCAACGCCATCGTCGCGTCCTGTTCGCGCTGGGCCGAGGCGATCAGCAGGTCCCCTTCCAGCAATTTCGCGTCCGACAACCAGGGTTGGGACTCGAAGGTCGCACGCACCCGCCGCAGGGCCTCCGCTTCGTGCCCCTCCAGCGCGGCCAGCAGGGCTTCCTGATACCCCATGGGGTGGGTTCCCTGCCCCAAGCCCTCCCGCAGCAGGGCCGCCGCCCGGGGCCTGAGTACCGATTCCTCCGCCTGGATCCATGCCTTGGCCGCATCCTCGGAGGGCAGGCGCAAGGCCAAGCCGCGCAGCAGCCGGAGCCGCACCGCCAGGGCTTCCCCCAGGCTCCAGGAAACCGCCCGACCCCGAACCCCCGCGAGCCAGGCCTGCTCCACCTCATGGCCCCCGACCTCCTCCAAGCCCAGGGCCATGAGCACCCGGCCCCGGGCATACCGGGCGGAGTGGGAGGATTCCCCCTCCGCCGCCACGTACCGCTCGAGGTCCCTCAGTTCGTCCATGAATTCCCGCCACCCCCTGGGGGAACCTCCCCGCAGGCGCATGAGCTGGAGGCGGAACTCCATGCGGTCCGCCGCATTGCTCATCTGGGCCGCCACCATGCCCTGGCGGCGGGTTTCCATCAGGTCCTGGAGGTACATCAGGCCCCCGAACGTGACCAGGAGCAGGAGCCCTGCTCCAGCGGCCATGCCCAGGCGGTTCTTCCGGGCCCACCGCAGGCATCGCTCGGGCCAGGAAGCCCGGCGGGCCTCCACGGGGTCCCCCTCAAGCACCTTCCTCAGCTCCCCCGCCAACTCCCGGGCGTTGCCGTACCGTTGCTCACGGTTGCGTTCCAGGCACTTCATCACCACGGTCTCAAGGTCCCGGGGGACCTGGGGTGCCTTCCGGCGGAGCGGCAGGGGATCCTCCGCCAGGATGCGCCCCAGGGCCTCCAATCCCTGGTACTTCGAGAAGGGGGGCTCGCCCCCGAAGAGTTCGTAGAGGGTGGCTCCCAGGGCATAGATGTCCGTGCGGCGATCCAGACCCCGCTCCTCGCCCCGGGCCTGCTCCGGCGACATGTAGTGCACGGTGCCCATGACCACCCCGCTCTGGGTCTTGCCCGTGGCGGCGAGGGTGCGGGCCAGGCCGAAATCCAGCACGAAGGCCCGCCAGGTGCCCTCCACCTGTCTGACCATCAGATTGGAGGGTTTGAGGTCCCGGTGGATCAGCCCCTGCTGGTGGGCGGCGTGCACCCCTTCGCAGACCTGGATCATCACATCCAGCTTCTCCTCGAGGGTCATGCGGCGGGCCGCCAGCTTGAGGGTCTCGCCCTCGATGAGCTGCATGGCGATGAAGGCCTGCCCCATCCACTCCCCGGCCTCGTAGATGCGGCAGACGTGGGGGTGCTCCACCTGCGCCTGCAGGCTGGCCTCGTGGAGGAAGCGGGAGGCCAGTTCCGGATCCTCCCGGTGCAGGAGTTTGAGGGCCACGCGTCGCTGGAGCCGCCGGTCCAGGGCCTTGAAGATGCGACCCATGCCCCCTTCCGCCAGGAGGGAGAGATCCTCGAAGTGCCCCCAGGTCTCCACCCAGGTGGCCTTGAAGGTGTTGGCCCCTTCCCCGGTCCGGCCTCCCGCCGTGCGGGCACCGGCATCGGGCCGATCCAGCTCCAGGCGGAGCGCCTCCACCTGACCCGAGGTGAGCTTGCCTCGGGTGGCAAGGTCCTCGACCGTACCAGCCTCCGTGAAGGTGGCGGCCCCGATCCAGCCCTTGGCCAGGGCCAGGGCCTTCAGGCGCTCTTCCCGGGTGGCTTCAGGCAAGGGGGACATGGAACACCCATTTTGCAGGAATTCCGAGATTTGGGCGTTGACCCCCCTCTCTCCCCGGGGCCAAACTGACCTTTCAGGGAAAGGAGGTTGCGATGAGTAGTGGCTTGACGATCGCCGAACCTCCCTCGAAGCCCGCCGCCTGAGGCCCCGACTCCCGGTCTGATTCAGCCTGGATCCTGGCCCCCAGCGCGGCGAAACCGCCATGACGCCGGCCCGCCCGGCCTCACCGGGGATCCCCTGTGATCATCCAATTCCTCGATACCGTCTGGGGACAGGCCTCCAACCTGCTCACCGCGCCCGTGAAGTGGCGGCGGTGGGTGGATCTGCTGGTGCTGGCCGCCATGGCCGGCCTCGTGCTGGGCCTGCTCTTCGCGGCCCGGCAGTGGACCGGGGTCCAGCGTCCCGTGGTGGAGATCAGCCTCTCCGCATGGGCCCTTCCCAAGTACCTCTTCCTGAGCCTGGTGCGGGCCGGGGTGGCCTTCGCCCTGAGCCTCTCCTTCACCCTGGTGGTGGCCTACTGGGCCGCCAAGGATCCCCTGGCCGAGCGGATCCTGGTCCCCATCCTCGACATCCTCCAGAGCATCCCGCTCCTCAGCTTCATGCCGCTGGTGCTGCTGGCCATGCTCACGCTCTTCCCCCGGAGCAACGTGGGGCTGGAGCTCTCGGCGGTGCTGCTCATCGTCACCTGCCAGGCCTGGAACATGGCCTTCAGCTTCTACCAGAGCCTCAAGACCCTGCCTCCGGAGATGAAGGAGATCGCCTCGGTGAACGGGTTCAGCTGGTGGCAGACGCTGCGGTGGATCGAGCTGCCCTACGCCACCCCGGGCCTGGTGTGGAACTCCATGGTGAGCGTGGCCAACAGCTGGTTCTTCCTCGTGTCGGCCGAGGCCTTCGCATCGCCTACGGTGAACTTCCAGCTGCCGGGCATGGGCTCCTACATGAACGTGGCCACCAACACCGGCAACGTGAAGGCCCAGGCCCTGGCCATCCTCACCATGCTGCTGGTGGTGATCCTGCTCGACCAGGTGATCTGGAAGCCCCTGGTGGCCTGGTCCCAGCGCTTCCAGATGGACGAGTCCGCCGAGGTGGAGGCCCCCGACAGCTGGCTGCTCCGCCTGCTGCGCAGGTCCCGCCTCTGGCGCTGGCTGGAGGCCCGCCGGGCCCGCCGCCACGCCCGCACCCGCACCCCCTATCGGATCGTCCGCAGCGCCGAAGCCCAGTTCCAGCGCCCCGGTGCCAAGGCCCGCTGGATCGCCATGACCGCCCTCATCGGCATCCTGCTCGCCCTGGCCTTCGGCGCCTTCAGCCTGCTGCGGCTGCTGGCCCAGGTCACGGGCGCCCAGTGGCTCCACCTGGTGAAGAGCGGCGGCGCGTCCACCGGCCGGGTGCTCCTCTCCACTTCCCTCGCCACGCTCTGGACCGTGCCCGTGGGCCTGTGGATCGGGCTCCACCCGGCCTGGGCCAAGCGCCTCCGCAGCGTGGTGCAGGTGGCGGCCAGCTTCCCCTGGAGCATGCTCTTCCTGGCCATCATCCTCGCCCTGCGCAAGGTGGGCGTGGGCCTAGGGGTGAGCTGCGTGCTCCTGATGATGGTGGCCACCCAGTGGTACCTGCTCTTCAACATCATCGCCGGCGCCCAGGCCATCCCCCAGGAGCTGAACGAGGCCATGAAGAGCTACGGCCTCACGGTGTGGCAGCGGTGCAAGGCCCTCTACTTCCCGGCGGTCTTCCCCTTCCTCGTCACCGGCTGGGTCACCGCCACCGGGGGGGCCTGGAACGCCAGCATCGTCACCGAGTGGGTGGAGGCCAAGCCCGAGGCCCTCTCCACCTTCGGCCTCGGCGCCGAGGTCGTGCACGCCGCGGGTCAGGACATGGCCCTCCTCGCCGCGGCCAGCCTCCTCATGGCCGCCATCGTCGTCGCCTTCAACCGCCTCGTCTGGGGCCCGCTCTACAAGCTGGCCGAGACGCGGTACACCTTGGATCGGTAGGGAGGTCCCATGAACACCACGACCCAGCCCCTCCTGGAACTCCGTTCCGTGCAGATGCAGTTCCCCCGCCCCGGCCGCACCCCTCAGCGGGCCCTGGAGGATGTGCGCCTCGAGGTGCGCCACGACGAGATCCTCTGCATCATCGGCCCGGGGGGTTCCGGGAAGTCCACGCTCCTGCGGGTGATGGCCGGTCTCCTGGCCCCCACCCACGGCGAGGTGCGCCAGCACGGGGAGGAGCTCCACGGGCTCAACACCGACGTGGCCATGGTCTTCCAGAACTTCGCCCTGGTGCCCTGGATGACCGTGGAGGAGAACGTGCGCGTGGTGCTCCGGGCCCGGGGCATCGGCGAGGAGGAGGTGCGCCGGCGCGCCGCCGGGGCCA
>JBGASN010000080.1:0-10571 GCA_044229665.1 Holophagaceae bacterium | reverse complement strand
CGGAAGATGTCCCCGGCTTCCACCTTCTGCTCCAGGAGGGTGGCCCCTTCGGCATCCACCACGCGGATGGTGCCGGCGGTCTCGGCCATGAAGGTCTTGTCGTGGGAGCCGTACTCCTCCGCCTTCTGGGCCATGAGGCCGACATTGGGCACGCTGCCCAGGGTGGCGGGGTTGAAGGCGCCGTTCATGCGGCAGTCGTCCAGCACCGTCTGGTAGATGCCGGCGTAGCAGCGGTCGGGCACCATGGCCAGGGTGTCCTGCAGCTCCCCGGCGGCGTTCCACATCTTGCCGCTGTCGCGGACCACCACGGGCATGGAGGCGTCCACGATCACATCGTTGGGCACGTGGAGGTTGGTGATGCCCTTGCCCGAATCGACCATGGCGAGGGCGGGGCCGGCGGCCAGGGCGGCCTTGAGGTCAGCCTCGATGGCGGCGCGCTGGGCCTCGGGCAGGGTCTGGATCTTGGCCAGGAGATCACCCAGGCCGTTGTTGGGGTTCACGCCGAGGGCCTTGAAGGTCTCGGCGTGCTTCGTGAAGACGTCGGCGAAGAACACGGTCACCGCGTGGCCGAACATGATGGGATCCGAGATCTTCATCATGGTGGCCTTGAGGTGCAGGGAGAGCAGCAGGCCCTCGTGCTTGGCCGTGGCCACGGCATCGGCGTAGAAGGCCCGCAGGGCCTTGGCGCTCATCACGGAGCTGTCGATGACCTCGCCGGCGAGGAGGGGGGTCTTCTCCTTGAGCACCTTCACGGCCCCATCGGCGGCCACGAACTCGATGCGGGCCACGGTGGCCTTGGCCAGGGTGGTGGAGGTCTCGCTGCCGTAGAAGTCCCCGGCGTTCATGTGGGCGATGCGGGACTTGGAATCCTTGGACCAGGCGCCCATCTTGTGGGGGTGCTTCTTGGCGAAGTTCTTCACGGAGAGGGGCGCGCGGCGGTCGGAGTTCCCCTCGCGGAGGACGGGGTTCACGGCGCTGCCCAGCACCTTGGCGTACTTGGCCTGGATGGCCTTCTCGGCCTCATCCCTGGGCTGCTCCGGGTAGTCGGGCACGGCGTAGCCCTGGGCCTGGAGCTCCTTGATGGCGGCGGCCAGCTGCACGATGGAGGCGCTGATGTTCGGCAGCTTGATGAGGTTGGCCTCGGGCTTCAGGGCCAGCTCGCCCAGGAGGGCGAGGTTGTCGGGCACGCGCTGATCTTCGCGCAGGCGCTCGGGGAAGGCGGCCAGGATGCGGCCCGCCAGGGAGATGTCGGAGGTCTCGACCTCGATGCCCGTGCCCTGGGTGAAGGCCTGGATGATGGGCAGCAGGGAGTAGGTGGCGAGGGCGGGGGCCTCGTCGATCTGGGTCCAGACGATCTTCTGGGTGCTCATGGGTGCTCCTGGAAATGCGCGTCAAGGGGTGCGACCGGGATTCCGGGTGGGGGCTTGGGTCCGGGCGAACCCCCCATTCTAACGGCGCCCGGGGCTTCTGAGGATGTGCGGAAACGCACGGACCCCCCGACCTACAGCCGGCCTTCCAGCAGGCGGACCACCAGGCCCGGGAAGGCCCGGACGAAGGTCTCCTTCCGCTCCAGGGACACGGAGACCAGGAGGGCGGAGCCCTCCACCGAAGCGGTCCATCGATGGGGGCGGCGCCGGAGGAAGGCCTCGGGCTCCAGGAACCCCTCGGGCAGGTCGTGGGGGTGGTAGAGGCGGACCGCGCCGTCGATCTCGATCCGGAGGGTCCCCATCAGCACCTGGTGGATCTCCGTGGGGAGCTCCCCGGCCCGGAAGATCACCTCGCCATCGTTGGCCATCCGGCGGCGCGGGGCCAGGTCGAAGCGGCGCTGGAAGCCCTGGAGGGCGTCGTTGCTCTCCTGGAGCCGGTGGGTGAACTGCCGGCAGAGCAGGCGGGTGAGCGCCGGGTAGTCCTCCATGATCAGGTCCAGGTGGGCGGGCTGGAGGCGCAGGGTCTGCGTGGCGCCCACGCTGGTGACCGTGGCCGTGCGCACCCGGGCCCCGAAGTAGGCCATCTCGCCCACGATGGTGGGGGAGCCCGGGGTGCACTCCTCCCCGGCCAGGGGCTCGCCGCCCCGGGAGATGACGAGGCTGCCCGAGAGCACCAGGTAGAGGCAGCGATCCTCGTCCCCCTCCCGGATCAGGGTCTCCCCATCCCGGAAGCGCAGGGCCTCGATGTCGGGGACCTCCGCCATCAGGCGGCCCACCTCCGGGAAGGTGTCGGCGGTGAGGCGGTGGGGGTCCAGGGGATCGGGCAAGGGGTCCTCCCGAACCCCATCGGGAAGGCTGGAAAAAAACCTGAATCCCCGAGGCGGGCCCCAAGGACGGACCGGTGCCAAGGATCACTTGTGCCCCCGTTCCTTGGACCGGCCCCCGTTCATCGCTAGGATGAAGGGTTCCCTGGAGGTCATTCCCATGAAGAAGCCCGTTCGCGTCGCCGTCACCGGGGCTGCCGGTCAGATCGGCTACAGCCTGCTCTTCCGCATCGCCGAAGGCTCGATGCTCGGCGCCGATCAGCCCGTCATCCTGCAGCTCCTCGAGATCACCCCCGCGCTGAAGGCGCTCCAGGGCGTGGTCATGGAGCTGAACGACTGCGCCTTCCCCCTGCTGGCGGGCGTCGTGACCTCCGATGATCCGATGGTGGCCTTCAAGGACGCCGACTACGCGCTGCTCGTGGGCGCCATGCCCCGCAAGCAGGGCATGGAGCGCAGCGACCTGCTCTCCGCCAACGGCGGCATCTTCAAGCCCCAGGGCGCGGCCCTGAGCGAGGTGGCCAGCCGCGACGTGAAGGTGCTCGTGGTGGGCAACCCCGCCAACACCAACGCCCTCATCGCCCAGCAGAACGCCCCCAAGCTGAAGCCCGAGCAGTTCCACGCCATGGTGCGCCTGGACCACAACCGGGCCATGAGCCAGCTGGCCGAGCGCACGGGCAAGACCGTGGCCGACATCAAGAAGATGACCATCTGGGGGAACCACAGCGTCACCCAGTTCCCCGACCTCTTCCACTGCGAGGTGGCCGGCCAGAACGCCCACGCCGCCGTGAACGACCAGGCCTGGTACGAGGGCACCTTCATCCCCACCGTGGCCAAGCGCGGCGCCGCCATCATCGAAGCCCGCGGCCTCTCCTCCGCCGCCTCCGCCGCCAACGCCGCCATCGACCACATGCGCTCCTGGGCGCTCGGCACCGCCGAGGGTGACTGGACCTCCATGGCCCTGCCCAGCGACGGCAGCTACGGCATCCCCAAGGGCCTCATCTACGGCTACCCCTGCACCGTGAAGAACGGCCAGGCCTCCATCGTGCAGGGTCTGGAGATCAACGACTTCTGCCGCGCCAAGATGGACGCCACCGCCAAGGAGCTCGAGGAGGAGCGCCAGGCCGTGAAGGACCTGGGCCTCATCCCCTGAGCCCCCTGGATTCCGTGAAGAGGCGCCGGTCCCCCGGCGCCTTTTTCGTGGTGGCTCAGCCGGCCAGGGGCATGAGGAGGGTGAAGCGGGTGCCCCGGCCCGGCTCGCTCCAGAGGCGGATCTCCCCGCCCGCCTGGGCCACCAGGGTGCGAACGGAGGCCAGACCGAGGCCGGTGCCTCGGCCGGGGGCCTTGGTGGTGTAGAAGGCTTCGAAGACCTGGGCCTGCACATCCGGGGTCATGCCATGGCCGGTGTCCTCCACCTCGAGGCAGGCCATCCCCGAGCCCAGGTGCCCGGTGCGGAGGGTGATGCGACCGCCTTCAGGCATGGCATCCCGGGCATTGGCCACGAGGTTCACGAGGATCTGGTCCACCTGGGCGGGATGCCCCAGGAGGGGCAGGGGCTCGATCACGGTCTCGATCTCCAGGCGGATGGTCCGGGGCAGCAGCACCCGCAGCAGGGGCTCCGCATTCCGGGTGCGCTCCCCCAGGTCGAAGCGCTGGGAGGGGCCCTCCTCCCGTCCGTAGGCCAGGAGCCGGTGGGTGAGCGCTGCGGCGCGGCTGAGGGCGTCCTTGGCCTGGGCCAGATCGCGGGCCTTGGGCACGCCGCCTTCCAGCAGGTCCTCCTCGGCGAGCTCCAGGTAGTTCATGGAGGCCCCGAGGAGGTTGTTGAGGTCGTGGGCGAGGCCCGCACCCATGCTGGCCAGGGTGTTCATGCGCTGGGTCCGCAGCATGAGGCTCTGGTTCTCCTCCAACGTGCGGGTGCGGGCCGCCACCTTCTCCTCCAGCGTGACGGAGAAGCGGTGGAGGTCGCGGATCGCGAGGAACTGGCGGGCCAGCAGGGTCACCATCATCCCCATGCCGATCCAGCTGAGCACGGGGTTCCAGGAGCCCGGGGCGCGCACCAGCGTGATCACGGCGAGCACGAGGGCCGGGCCCACGGGGAGGTAGGGCAGCACCGTGGCCGTCCACCCGGACTCCCGGGGTTCCCCGGCCTCGGGCCCCACGGGATGCGGGCTCAGGGGCGCCATGAGCTTCAGGAGCGGGATCAGGAAGAAGCAGGTGTCCAGTGCGAAGTTCTGGTCGACGTCGTAGCCCTTGAGCGTGGCCAGGGCCCAGGCGAGGTTGCCCAGGAATGCGAACCCGAAGCTCGCGGCGAGCCACCCCACCGGACCGCGGAAGACCGTGGCCGGAGCATCGGTCCCCGAGTACAGGGCCACGGCCAGCACCAGGATCGAAGACACCGGGAAGGCCAGCGTGATGAGCTTGAGTGCGGCTGGACCTGGCGCACGCGTGTGGATGTCGCCCCACCCCAGGATCCAGAGGATGAAGAAGAGGGCCTGGGCGAAGACCAGGGCATCCAGCGCGCGGCGGGTGCGCTGATGGTGGGAGGTGGGGGCCAGGGGCCAGGCCAGCAGGGCCACCACCTGGGCGAAGCCACCCATCAATTGCAGCATCAGACCCACGGAAGCCGGTGTACCGAACGGCGCGACGTTGAGGTGCACCGCCAGGCGGATCAGCCATCCCGATCCCATGGCGACGTTGGCGGCCCCAAGGAGGTTCCACCCCAAGGCCTCCCGGTCGGAGGTGCCCGCGCGGCGGAAGGACCCGAGGGCCATTCCCAAGGTCAGGACCGCAGGAAAGGCGTATTCGAAGGCGGACCGGGCCCACTCACTGGGAAGCACACGCCACAGGCCCGCAGCAGCAAGGGAGAAGCCCAGGCACACCCCCACGGCCGGAACCGCCCCCCAGGTGGCGGGGTTCAGGCGCTGGGCTCCGGTTGAAGACATGGCCCCCCCTGGGGACGAAGACCAACCATCATGCCACGAGGTCCCGAAGGGGGACACGGGGCCGGGGCAGCTCGGCATCCCGGGGGGGCGACCCACCCGGCGCCGCCCATTGACGGGGATCTCCCCAGGGGCCATGGTGGGGAGTTTCCCGGATCCCCATGGCCCATCTGGTCTTCACCGCCAATCTCCAACGGCATGTCGCCTGTCCCCCGGCGGATCATCCGGGGACCACGGTGGCGGAAGTCCTCGGAGCCGCCTTCCGGGAACGGCCCCAGGCCCGAGGTTATGTGCTGGATGAGCACGGGGCCCTGCGGCACCACATGGTGATCTTCGTGGATGGCACCGCCATCTCGGATCGCCGTCGCCTGAGCGACCCCGTGGGGCCCGAGTCGGACATCCATGTCATGCAGGCCCTTTCGGGAGGTTGAAATGTCGGATCGCGTGCTCGTATCCACCCGGAAGGGGCTCTTCACCGTGGACCGCCGGGCGCCGGGCCGATGGGAGATCGGGGCGACCCACTTCCTGGGCGACAACGTGTCCCTGGCCCTCGTGGACCCCCGGGATGGCACCTGGTATGCGGCCCTGGACCACGGGCACTTCGGCGTGAAGCTCCAGCGCTCCGAGGATGGCGGAGGTACCTGGACCGAGGTCGGCGTGCCCACCTACCCGGAACCTCCCGAAGGCCACGTGGAGAAGGACTGGATGGGCCGGGAGATCCCCTGGAAGCTCATCCGGATCTGGGCCCTGGAGGCGGGCCCCAACGCCCGCCCGGGCGAGCTCTGGGCGGGCACCCTGCCCGGGGGGCTGTTCCGCTCCCGGGATCGCGGGCAGTCCTGGGAGCTGATCCGCAGCCTCTGGGACCATCCCGACCGCATCCGGTGGAGTGGCGGCGGGGCGGACTATCCCGGCATGCACTCCATCTGCCTGGATCCCCGCCATCCCGACTGGCTGGCCGTGGCCATCTCCACGGGGGGCTGCTGGTTCACCCGGGATGCCGGAGCGACCTGGGAATGCCGGGGTGAGGGGCTTCGCGCGGATTACGTGCCGCCGGGCCAGGCCCAGGATCCCGTGCTCCAGGATGTGCACCGCCTGGTGCAGAGTCCCGTGGAGCCCACCACCTTCTGGATCCAGCACCACAACGGGATCTTCGTCTCCGGCAACGATGCCGCGACCTGGGAGGAGCTCCCGAGCGCCGGGCCCTCCGTGTTCGGCTTCGGCCTGGCGGTGCATCCGAAGGTGCCGGGCACCGCCTGGTTCGTGCCGGCCCTCAAGGACGAGCGGCGCATCCCCGTGGGGGGCTCCGTGGTGGTGACCCGCACCAGGGATGGCGGGCGCACCTTCGAGACCCTCCGGGAGGGGCTGCCCCAGGTCCATGCCTACGATCTCGTGTACCGCCATGCCCTGGCCATCGATGCCTCCGGGGATCGGCTGGCCTTCGGATCCACCACCGGGGGGCTTTGGGTGACGGAAGATGGGGGGGACCACTGGCATACGGCGGCCGTTCACCTGCCCCCCATCTATGCAGTCACTTTCGTTCCCTGAGGCCACGGGACCGTTCGACCCGGACAATCCACCGATAACGGCTTCCTGGGACCAATGGTCCGCAGGGGGCCTCGGGCGGACTAACCTGGAGGTAGGCCCCATCGGGGTTCCCTGGAGTTCCCATGTTCCGTTTCCACCGCCTCGCCTTGCTGGTCCTCTCCGGAGGGTTGCTGCTCTCCGCCCAGATCCCCAATCCCCTGAACCTGCCGGATCCCCTGGGGCTCTCCAAGAAGCCGGCTCCCGCACCCCGGGAAGGCCGGTCCACACGCCGTGAACCCCGTTGGGAGGGGCGTCGCCATGAAGGTAAACACAAGGGGCATCGCAAGCACGACAATGGCAAGCACCGGGGGGAAGACCGGCGCTCCCGGCACTAGGGTTGTCGCGGGCCATACCGGGGGTGGGAGGAGCGGTTCGCCAGGAAGGCCTCTCCGCACCCCTTGAGGCACACACCCAGAGGGTCGATGCGCCCGGGAAGATGGCTCCGCACTCCCCCGGGGATGACGTCTTGATCGGGAACCCGATGAGGGGGCCCAGGATGCCCCGGGTGATCCACAGGATGCGACGCCTCCGGTGAGTCGCGCCGAGCCCGGGCGCCACGGTGGGCTGCTTCCGCAGGATGACCGCCCCGACGGCCCGGATGAGGAAGGCCACCGGGGCCCAGCCGCTCAGGTTCAGGGGATGGCGTAGGCCTCGCAAGCGGGCAGCGGTTTGCCGCACTGCCCGCAGAGCGCCACCAGGCCGGGGTTCTGGAACCCGCATGCCTGGCATCTCAGGGCCTCGGTGATGAGGTCGGAGCTGAAATTGACCCCGAACACGCGCCAATCTCCGTGCTCCTCGATCAACTTGAGGGTGATCTTCCCGGGCCCCTTCTGGAAATGGACCTGGAAGGTGAAGGTGGCCTGGTTTTGACCGTTGAAGCGACCCAGGAAGGCGCTCTCCCGGTCCGCACTGAGCACGGGGCCGAGGATCTGGTGCATGGTCGTGGCGAAGCGTCGGTAGGTGGCGAGGTCGTCCTTGGCCTTCCACGCGTCAGCATGGGAGCGATGGGCCTCCTCCAGGTTCAGGCGGCTCCAGTCCTGCATGTAAAGGCGGGCCCGGGGTTCACTGGCGTCCACCCCCTTGGTGAAGAGGAGGGTGCAGGCTCCCAGGGCCAGGATCAACAGGAGGAGCACCCCGCCACAGCCCCACAGCCACGGATTCCGCTTCTTCACGATGGGCTCAGCGAGAGCAGAGGGCGGGGCATAGAGATCCGTCGTCATGCGTCTCCAAGCGTGGATGGGTATCCCCCATGGTACGGCGGGCCGGTGCGCTGGATTCCTGACAAATGGCCCCCGACGGACCACGCCCCCTCCAGGTGGAAGGGGCGCCGTCACTGCCGCGAGCTGAGGACCTAGAGACCCTGGGGATAGGCCTCTTCGCCGTGGAGCTCCGTATCGAGGCCCTTCACTTCCGCCTCGTGATCCACGCGCACCGGGGTGATGCGGTCGATGAGCCAGAGCATGCCGTAGGTGAAGGCGAAGGCCCACACCGAGGAGATCCCCACCGCCGCCAGCTGCTTCAGGAAGAAGGTGGTGTTGCCCAGCAGCAGGCCGTCGGTGCCCGCGGGATTCCAGGCCTTCGAGGCGAAGATGCCCAGGAAGATGACGCCGATGAAGCCGCCCACGCCGTGGACACCCCAGACATCGAGGGCATCATCCCAGCCCAGCTTGTTCTTCAGGGCCACCGCGTAGAAGCAGATGCCGCCCGCGAGCACGCCGATGAGGGCGCTGGTGGCGGGAGACACGTACCCGGCCGCGGGGGTGATGGTGGCGAGGCCGGCCACCGCGCCCGTGAGCAGGCCCACGAACTTGGGCTGGCGGGCCTGGGTCCACTCGATGAAGAGCCAGGTGGCGGCGGCGAAGGAGGCCGCGATGTCGGTGTTCAGGAAGGCCGAGGCCGTGATGGCATCCACCCGGAACTCGCTGCCGGCGTTGAAGCCGTACCAGCCGAACCAGAGCAGGCCCGTGCCCAGGGCGATGAGGGGCACGTTGTGGGGGATGTTCTCCACCACCTTGCGCTTGCCCACGTAGAGGATGGAGGCGAGGGCGGCCATGCCGGCGGTGTTGTGCACCACGATGCCGCCGGCGAAGTCGAGCACCCCCCACTTGGCGAGCAGGCCATCGGCGTGCCACACCATGTGGCAGAAGGGGAAGTACACGAACACGAGCCAGCCCGTGAGGAAGAGCATGTAGGCCTTGAAGGTCACCCGGTTGGCGAAGGCGCCGGTGATGAGGGCCGGAGTGATGATGGCGAACATCATCTGGTAGGCCACGTGCACGATGAGGGGGATCCCCGCGTCGTTGCCGGTGTACATGGTCTGCAGCGTGACGCCCTTGAGGAAGGCGTAGTGGGTGGGGTCCCCCACGATGCCGTGCCAGCTGGGGCCGAAGCTCATGGAGTAGCCGAAGGCGAACCACAGCACCGTGGTCCAGCCCAGGCTCACGAAGCTCTGCATCATGATCGCCAGGGTGTTCTTCCGGCCCACGAGGCCGCCGTAGAAGAAGGCGAGGCCCGGCGTCATGAGCATCACCAGGCTGGAACATAGCAACATGAATGCGGTGTTGCCGACGTTGATCTGCATCGGGGCCATCCGGTTCTCCTCGTTCCCGGGGATCGGGTGAGGGGAGTTTAGGACTTGCCAAGTCCGAAATCGGTCTCAAGCCAGTTGATACCGGTCACATCGCGTCCTGCGAGGACCCCTCGCATGAAAAGGGCGGGGATCGCTCCCCGCCCTCCGCTTCAACCCGTGATTCCACGGGAGGTACTGCAGGTGAATCGAAAACCCCAGGCCCGGGCCCCTAGCTGCAACCCGTGGTGGCGCCGCAGGTCTGGCACTTCATGCAGGCGCCGTTGCGCACCAGGGTGAGGTGGCCGCACTCGGGGCAGGGATCCCCGGTGTAGCCCTTCTCGCGGGCGGACTGGGCCGCCGCGAACTTGGTGGCACCGGCGCTGGGGGCCGGGGCGGTGGCCATGGCCATGGCGGGCGCGGGCGTGGAAGGGGTGGAGGCGCTCGCGTCCTCGGTCATGAAGGCCAGGGGCTGGGTGCCCGCGGTGGGGGCGAAGGAGGCCGCCGCACTCTGGGGCTTGGAGGGCTGGGACTGCATCAGCTGCTCCGCATCCACGTGGGCCAGGTCGTAGCGGCCCAGGTAGGAGATGGAGAGCTCCCGGAAGATGAAGTCGATGATGGAGGTGGACAGCTTGATGGTGTCGCTGCCCATGACCATGCCGTTGGGCTCGAAGCGGGTGAAGAGGAAGGCCTCGCAGTACTCCTCGAGGGGCACGCCATGCTGGAGGCCCATGCTCACCGCGATGGCGAAGCAGTTGAGGAGGCTTCGGAAGGCGGCGCCCTCCTTGTGGATGTCGATGAAGATCTCACCGAGGGCCCCATCCTCGTACTCACCGGTGCGGAGGTAGAGCTTGGTGCCGCCGATGGTGGCGCTCTGGGTGTAGCCCCCGCGGCGGTTGGGCAGGCGCCGACGGTAGGTGCGCACCAGCTGCTGGGTGAGGGCCTGGGCCACGATGGGGGTCTTCTCCACGGGGGTGGCGGCCTCATCGGTGAGGGTGTCCACGCCTTCGAGCAGGTCCAGGTTGGTGGCCATGGCCTGGCTCATCTTGGAGCCGTCGCGGTAGAGGGCCACCGCCTTGAGCATCAGCTGCCAGGAGGCCTCGTAGATCTTGGCGATGTCCTCGACCGTGCTCTCCATGGGGAGGTTGATGGTCTTGGAGATGGCGCCGGAGAGGAAGGGCTGGGCGGCGCCCATCATGCGCAGGTGGCCCATGGGGGCGATGAAGCGCTTGCC
>JBGASN010000017.1:0-62406 GCA_044229665.1 Holophagaceae bacterium | reverse complement strand
TGGCCACCACGAACACCTCATCCGGGGCCGGGCGGAAGTCATCGTCCGGGAAGAGATCCATCACCCGGTCCACCACGTAGCCCGAGCCCTCGGGGTAGGCCTCGCGGAGGTAGATCTGCATCTCCCCGCCGAAGCCGCCCTTGCAGATGGTGACGATCCGCTTCATGACCCACTCCATGGCCCTGGCCGGGGTCATCCGCGGCAGGCGATCCATATGAAAATTCCTGCCAATACTACCCTATTTCTTGATATTCAGCAGGCTGAAACCTACTTCGAGAGGCGATCCCACCCCTCCAGGTAGACCTGGAAGCCCGGATCCTCCCCGGCCTTCGCCACCACCAGACTGCGGAGCGAAGCCTCCTCCGCCGCCATCTGCTCCGGCGTGAGGTGGCCGGAGAGGGTCTGGGCCCGAAGCCACACCAGGAAGGTGGTGAGGGCGTCGAACTGGTTGTAGCGCACGATCCCCGCCACATCCCCCGCTTGCCAGAGGTCGATGACGCTGGCGCCATCCGTACCCAGCTTCCCGGGGATGCCGCAGGCCGTGGCCAGCTCGTGGAGGGTGGAGCCCGCCTTGCCGAAGCCCCCCGTCGCCTCGCGAAGGTCGATGTGCTGGGCCCCGTACCGGTCGAAGAAATCCGCCTTGTCCCAGCGATCCGCGCCCCGTCCCAGGCCGGGGATGGAGAGGCCGTGGGTCATGGCCCGCTGCACGAGGATGGGGAGATCCGCCTCCCGGCTGTTGAAGCCCACCAGCTGGGGCTTCTTGTCGCCCAGGGCCGTGAGGAAGCGGCGCAGCAGATCGTCCTCGGCCATGGGGCCCGGGGTGTCCGGAAGGGCCATGAGGCGATGGCTCACCTCACCCCCCTTCACCGTTCGCACCAGGGCCGCCACGGAGACCAGGCGGCAGAGGATCGTCTTCAGGTAGGGTCGGGGATTGGCCTCGGTGGCCCCGCCGTAGGCCCACATCTTCGTGAGCACCTCCTCATCCGGCATCTCCCGGGGCAGGCCCAGGACGCGGCGCCCGGTGGGGGGATCGGGCACCCATTCGGCGTCGAAGGCCCAGACCAGATGGTGGGGCGGGCGCAGCACGGCTACTTCCCCACGCCCCACTTGCCGGCGCCGCCCAGGGCGCAGGCGAGGGTGGTGAAGACCCGGAAGAGCTGGGGCAGGTTCGCCAGGATCCCGGCCCCATGCAGCCAGCCATGGACCAGGGGCCAGGCCAGCACCACCGCCAGCGCCCCGGCCGCGAGGGGCACCCACAGGCCGATGAGCACGAAGGCCCCGGCGATCATCTCGGCGAGATCGAAGCCCCACCCCGCGGCGTTGGCGAAGGTGATGGCCCCATGGGCCGCGCGCAGGGCGCCGAAGCCATGGAGGAGCGCCGCGCCCCCCACGGCGAGGCGGAGGAGGAGCAGGGCCCAGGCGGTGCGGTTGGAGGAGGACATGGGACTAGGAAACCACAGGTCCGGACCCGGATGAAGGCGGATTGTCCTACCACCCCCGAGCCCGGTTCCTGCATCCTGGCTGCATGTTCGATGTGATCGCCTTCGACGCCGACGACACCCTCTGGCACTGCGAGCGGGACTTCCAGGCCGTGCACGAGTCCTTCCTGGGCCTGCTCGCGGGCTACCATGACCGCGCCTGGATCGAAGCCCGCCTGCTGGAGACGGAGCGCCGCAACCTCGGCACCTTCGGTTACGGGGTGAAGGGCTTCGTGCTCTCCATGATCGAGACCGCCGTGGAGCTCACGGAAGGCCGCATCACGGGCCAGGAGGTCCAGCGCATCGTGGACTGGGGCAAGGCCATGGTGCATGGCCCCGTGGACACCCTCCCCGGGGTGGCCGGGACCCTGGAGGCCCTCGCGAAGACCCACAAGCTCATGGTCATCACCAAGGGCGACCTCTTCGACCAGGAGAGCAAGATCGCCCGCAGCGGCTTGGGGTCCCACTTCATGGCCGTGGAGGTGGTGAGCGAGAAGACGGAGATCGCCTACCGGAGCGTGCTGGCCAAGCACCGGATCCACCCCGACCGCTTCCTCATGGTGGGCAACAGCCTCAAGTCGGACATCCTGCCCGTGCGGGCCCTCGGGGCCCGGGCCGTCCACGTGCCCTACCCCCTCACCTGGGAACTGGAGCGGGTGGAGGGGGTCACGCCCGAAAGCCACGGCTTCGCGGTGATCGACCACCTCCAGGACCTCCCCCAGCTGTTGGGTTCGTGGGCCTGAACGCAGGCGCCTACTTCGCTCCGACCGAGCGCAGGAAGTCCACGATCCGGGTGTGCTTCTCCCGGAGGGCGATGGCCAGGGCCGTGTCCGGCGTCTGCCCCGTGAAGTCCAGGCGGCTGCCCTGCTCCACCAGGAGGACCACCAGGTCGTAGTGGCCGAAGTAGGTGGCCCAGTTCAGGGCGTGGTCGCCATGTCGGTCGCGATGGTTCACGGGAGCGCCGGCGGCGAGGAGAAGCTTGGCCAGGTCGGTGCGGCCATCCCGGGTGCTCTCCATCAAGGGCGTGGCATCGTAGCGGCTTCGCGTGGGCCGGCCGGGGTCGGCACCCGCAGCGAGGAGGCCCCGCACCAGCCCGGCTTCCCCCCACCGGACCGCCATGGCCAGGGCGGTGTACCCGGAACGGTTCTCCCCATCGGGCTTCGCGCCCCCCTTCAACCCCGCCTCCAGGTTGGAGGCCGATCCCTCCGCGGCGGCGAGCACCAGCCCGAGGCTTCCCGCTTCTGC
This sequence comes from Holophagaceae bacterium, assembly GCA_044229665.1. Classification (GTDB taxonomy): domain Bacteria; phylum Acidobacteriota; class Holophagae; order Holophagales; family Holophagaceae; genus JAFDVN01. The sequence goes on along the minus strand of JBGASN010000017.1, from coordinate 59,683 downwards.
CCCGGATGCCGCGGCCTTCTGCCAGTGGCGGCACAGGGCGATGACCACGGCCCGGTGGCCCCGCTCCATGGCGTAGTCGAGGGCCGTGTATTCCGAAGCGGCCTTGAGGCTAGGGTCGGCCCCGGCCCGGAGCAGGATCGGCACCACCTCGGCCCGGCCATGGTAGGCCGCGGAGATCAGGGCGGTGTTGCCCCCGTCATCCACCTGGTTCACGGGGGCCCCCTCCGCCAGAAGGCGGGACACCGCAGCGGCGTCCCCGGCCCGGGCCGCGAGCTTCAGGGGCGCGTCCGCGCCCTGGGCGAGGAGGCCCAGGGCCAGCATCGGGATCCCCCAGCGGGGGATGCACAGGGATCGGCGGCTGGACATGGGCACCTCCGAGGCCTTTGTAGCCCGACCGGCCCAGGTTCGCGCGCCCCTGGGGGCCAGCCGCCCGACTTCCAGGATGAAGCCCCCATCCCGGGGCCCACCCGGGGGATCCGCCCTGGGGCGATGCCCTATCCCGAACCCTCAGCCCTGGCGCAGGTGGCGTCCCTCAGGGAGCTCCCGGGCTGGCTCGCCTGAGCGCGTCGAGACCCGCGTCGTCCAGTTCCAGGACCACCGAGGCGTAGGATGCGATGGCTTCCAGCACCGCCTGCCGGGGCCCCTGCCGCCAGGCGTCGCTGCCGTAGAAGGCCGCCTGGCTGGCCCGCAGGTGGGCCACGTCGTCGAAGGCGCGGATGAGGACGTAGCCATCCGCGTCCTCCCGGCAAGGGCCGAAGGCCACCACGTCCATGCCCCAGGCCCGCACCAGGGGCAGGGACCGGCCCTCCATCAGGGCATGGAAGGCGGAGCGGACGCCGGGCTTCAGCCGGTAGGCGCGGATCTCCACCACGCGCGTCATGGCTTCACACGGTGGAAGGTGTTGATCCAGTTCGTCTCCCAGGTGCGTCCGCCATCCTCGGAGAACGCCTGTTCCCAGCGGGACTCGTCCGGGGCCACGGAGATCCAGAGGAAGCGCACGAGGATGGGCCGCCCCTCGAAGGTGTCCTCGCCGATGAAGGTGCCCCGGGGCCCCTCAAAGGTGCCCACGAGGGCGGGATCCAGCTTCCCCCGGCGGTCGTCGGCCCAGTGGATGCGCCAGACCCGGGCCTCGGGATCGTAGAGGCGCAGGGCCAGCCCCTCGAAGGGAACGCCCCCGGGCAGCGTGGCGGTGTATTGCTCCAGGTTGCCCAGGCCTCCCAGGAGGGGCTGATTCTCCACGCGGGCCGGGAAGGTCTCCCAGTCCTGGCAGCCCTGGAGGCGGCGTCGGAGGCGGCGGTTCTCCACGGTCCAGCTGCCGTGGACGAAATCGAAGTCGTGGCGGCCATCCCGGATGGATTCATCCGGGGTGAGGGAGGTCGAGGTGGGCGGCATGGATTCTCCTGGAAGGCCTTCCCACCTTGGCACCCCCCTCCTGCCACCGTGCCGTCAGGAGGAGTCCCGGCGGGCCAGGTAGTCCTCCAGCCGGCGCCCGGGCTGGGATACGAAGGGCTCACCCAAGGCCACAAAGCTCAGCCGATCCAGGCGGAAGGTGCGGAAGTCCTCCCGCCACTCGCACCAGGCCGCCAAATTCCATCGGTAGCCCCAGAAGACCACGCCCAGGGGCTGCAGCAGGCGCTCCGAAGCCTCCCCATCCGACCGGGTGTAGCCCACCTGGACCTTCCGCCGTTCCCGCAGGGCCTGGCGCAGGGTGGCCAGGTGCCGGGCGTTCTCAGGCTCCACATAGTGGTCGGGCACCAGGAAGGGAAGGTCCCCCAGCCGACTGCGGCGCCCCTGGGGCAGGATGGCTTCCGTCTTCCGGAGCAGCATGCCCGCGGCCTCCTGCAGGGCCGGGTCCCCCCAGGCCGCCACCATGCGGGCGCCCAGCAGCAGGGCCTCCGCCTCATCCACGGAGAACATCATGGGGGGCAAGTCGAAGTGCGCCGGAAGGCGGTAGCCCACCCCCGCCTCGCTCTCGATGGGCACCCCGGAGGCCATGAGGTCGGCGATGTCCCGGTAGAGGGTCCGCTCGCTGATCTCCAGCTCCGCCGCCAGCTTGGCCGCCGTGCTGATGCGGTCGCGCCGGAGGAGCTGGACGATCTGGAAGAGGCGGTCGGCGCGGCGCATGCAGGGCGATTTTAGCCCCGAACCGCAGACTGGTGATGGGGTTCACCGGCCCGGGCCGCTATCCTTGAGGGTTCGGAGGATTCCATGCAGATCCAGACCATCGGTGTGATCGGCGCCGGCCAGATGGGCAACGGCATCGCCCACGTGTTCGCCCAGAGCGGCTTCAACGTCCTCATGCAGGACATCTCCGCCGACTTCGCCGCCAAGGGCGTGGCCACCATCGACAAGAACCTGCAGCGGGGCGTGGACAAGGGCAAGATGACGGCCGAGGAGAAGGCCGCCGTCCTGGGCCGCATCAGGACCACCACCGCCCTCGAGGACCTGGGTGCCTGCGACTTCGTGGTGGAGGCCGCCACCGAGCGCTGGGAGATCAAGAAGCAGATCTTCGAGACCCTCGATCGCGTGTGCAAGCCCGGCGTGATCCTCGCCTCCAACACCAGCTCCATCTCCATCACCAAGCTGGCCGCCGTGACCAAGCGCCCCGAGGCCATGATCGGCATGCACTTCATGAACCCCGTGCCGGTGATGCAGCTCATCGAGGTGATCCGCGGCCTGGCCACCTCCAATGCAACCTACGACACGGTCATGGCCCTCTCCCAGAAGCTGGGCAAGACCCCCATCGCCTGCAACGACTTCCCCGGCTTCGTGAGCAACCGCGTACTGCTGCCCATGCTGAACGAAGCCATCTACGCGCTCTACGAGGGCGTGGCGGAGGTGGAGGCCATCGACGGCATCATGAAGCTCGGCATGAACCACCCCATGGGCCCCCTCACCCTGGCGGACTTCATCGGCCTGGACACCTGCCTCTTCATCCTCAACGTGCTGCATGAAGGCCTGGGCGACCCCAAGTACCGCCCCTGCCCCCTGCTCAAGAAGCTGGTGGACGCCGGCTGGTACGGCAAGAAGAACGGCCGCGGCTTCTACGACTACCGCGGCGAGAAGCCCGTGCCCGCCGTGAAGATCGGCGGCTGAGCCCAGCCTCCACCGGACAAGGGCCCCCGACCGGGGGCCCTTTTGCATGCCTCAGGTGGTGCTCCGCTCCCGGTACCGGAGGATCCGGGCGGGCACTCCGGCGACCACCGCATCCTCGGGGACATCCCGCAGCACCACGCAGCCGGATCCCGTCTCCGCGCCATCGCCGAGGTGGGCATGGGGGTTGATGCAGGTGTTCATGCCCGTCCAGCACTCGTGCCCGATGTGGGCGCAGCCGGCCAGCCGGAGGCCGGGGGAGAGGAAGCAGTACTCGCCCACGGAGCTGTCGTGGGAGAGGCTGCAGCAGGCCCCCAGGATGGTGAAGGCCCCCACGCTCAGATCGCACATCAGCACGCAGCCCGGGTGCACGATCACGCCCTCCCCCAGGGTCACCCGGGGGCCCACGCTGCTGAAGGGGTGGATCACGGGCGGGAAGACGGCGCCGATGTTCAGGTCCCGGATGGCGGCCACGCAGGCCCGGCGGGGCCCGGGTTGACCCAGGGCCACCACGACGTTGAGGGACCGGCCCTGGGTGCGCAGCCAGGGGATCACCGCCCCGAGGACCGGGAGGTCCGCCACGGTGGTGCCGGCCAGATCCGGGTTGTCATCGAGGATCCCCAGCACCCGCTGCCCCCGGGCCTGGGCGTGGGCCAGCACCGTGGCCGCGATCTGCCGCCCCTGGATGCCGGCGCCCACCACCACCCACTCCGCGGGGAGGGTGCTCATGCCGGATCCTTGGGCTCCGTCGGTGCGGGGCTCCCTTGGAATTTGCGGTTCGGGTCCACCCCGGTCTCGGGGATGCCCTCGGAGCCCAGCACCTTGAACACGGTCTTCCAGAGGATCCAGAGGTCGAAGCCGAAGGAGGCCCTGTCCACATATTCCACATCGAGGCGGAGGCGGTCTTCCCAGCCCAGGGTGTTCCGGCCGCTGATCTGGGCCAGCCCGGTGATGCCCGGCATGGCATCCAGGCGGCGGCGCTGCTCGGGCGAATAACGGGGCACGTATTCCAGGTAGAGGGGACGGGGACCCACGAAGCTCATGTCGCCCTTCAGCACGTTCCAGAGCTGGGGCAGCTCATCCAGGCTGGAGCGCCGCAGGAACAGGCCCAGGGGCGTGATCCGCTCACCATCCGGCAGGGGATTGCCCTGGGCATCGTAGGCCTCGATCATGCTGCGGAACTTCACCACCCGGAAGGCACGGCCCTTGAGCCCCGCGCGCTCCTGATGGAAGAGGGCGGGCTTCCCCATGCGCCGGCGCACCAGCACCCAGGTGATGGCCATGATCGGCCCCAGCAGCACGAAGAGGATCAGGGAGCCCACGATGTCGAGGAGCCGCTTGAAGAACCGGTAGAAGGGTCGGGACACCATCATGCGCCTCCCGCAGAGGCCTCGGTGAAGACCCCTTCCAGCACGGCCAGCATGTCCGTGAGGTTGGTCTCGGTGAGGGTCGGGTGCACCAGGAACATGAGGCTGGTCTCCCCCAGCTCCCGGGCCACGGCCAGGGGCTCCTTGGGTCCGAGCCCCGCATCGGTGAAGGCCTTCTCCAGGTAGATCTCGCTGCAGCTGCCGCTGAAGGCGGGAATGCCGCGGGCGGAGATCGCTTCGATGATGCGGTCGCGGGTCCACCCCGCCGCCAGCTTCTCGGGACGGACGAACACGTAGGCCTTGTACGCGGCATGGCCAATGTGGTCCGGAGCCGGGGTCGTGCGGAGCAGCGGGAACCGGGCGAAGAGCGCGTTGAGCCGGGCCATGTTCTCCCGCCGGATGCGTGTCCACTCGGGGAGCTTGGCCAGCTGGCGACGCCCGATGGCCGCCTGCAGCTCCGTCATGCGCCAGTTGGTGCCAAAGGACTCGTGCAGCCAGCGGAAGCCGGGGCCGTGCTGGCGGTGGTAAACGGCCTCGTAGCTCTTGCCGTGGTCCTTGTAGCTCCAGGCCCGGGACCAGAGGCGCTCATCGTTGGTGGTGACCATGCCCCCTTCCCCACCGGTGGTGATGATCTTGTCCTGGCAGAAGGAGAAGGCGGCCATGTGGCCCAGCCCCCCCACGGGCCGGCCCTTGTAGGTGGCGCCGTTGGCCTGGGCGCAGTCCTCGATCACCTTCAGTCCATGCCGCTCGGCCAGGGCCATGATGGGGTCCATGTCGCAGGGCCAGCCCGCCAGGTGCACGGGGATGATGGCCTTGGTGCGGGGCGTGATCACCTTCGCGATGGTCTCGGCGGTGATGTTCTGGCTCACGGGGTCGATGTCGGCCAACACGGGCACGCAGCCCCGGGCCACGATGCAGCTGGCGGAGGCGATGAAGGTGCGGGGGGTGGTGATCACCTCCGACCCGGCGGGGATCTCCAGGGCGTAGAGGGCCAGCTCCAACGCCGACGTACCGTTGCCCACGGCGATGGCGTGCTTCGTCCCGGCGGCGGCGGCGTATTCCTTTTCGAACTCGCGGCACTCCTGCCCAGTCCAGTAATTGACCTTGCCCGAGGTCATGACCCGGGTGACGGCCTCGATCTCGTCCTGCGCATAGAAAGGCCACGGGGCCAGGGCAGTCTGGGTCGCGGGGGCCGGGGCGGAAGTCTTCATGCGGGGATCTCACGGGGAGGGTCCTGGACGCCCGGGCCCCATCGATTCATCCCGAAGCCGGGAGCAAGGCCAACCGGGCCCCTAGGAATGGAAGAGGCTTCCTTAGAAAATCAAGATGCTCGAAATGGGTCAAGTCCTTTTTTATCTCGTGCTTCGTGGGGCATACTGGACCCTCACCACTGCGCAGACCCATGACCGATACCGCCCCCTTCGAGCAGGCCCTCCTTCACCCCGGGGATCCCCGGTGGGTGGAAGCTCTGGGCCGGGCCTCCCATGACCTCTTCCACCTTCCCGGATACCTTCAGGCCGCCTGCGCCCACGAAGGGGGCAGCCCGGTGGCCCTCTGGGCGGCGAACCCCCAGGCGGGGGTCCTGATCCCCTTGATCCTCCGACCCCTGGACGCGTTTGGCTCGGCCTTCGAAGGTCTGCGTGATGCCACCTCGCCCTACGGCTATCCCTCGCCCCTGTTCTGGGGGGAGGCAACCCAGTGGCCGGCCCTCGTCGACGCGGCTTGGGCCCACTTGGCCTCCCAGGGCGTGGTGTCCCTGTTCATCCGCCTGAATCCCTTCCTGCCGGTTGGGGAGTCCGTGTTTGAAGACAGGGCCACCCTCTGTGAACACGGCCTCACCGTCTACATGGACCTCACCGACCCCGAGGGGAGCTGGCATGGCATCAACTCAGCCAACCGCCAGGCCATCTCGAAGCAACTCCGCCAGGGTCACACCATCGTCTTCGATGACTGGTCCAAGTACGGGCAGATGATCGAGGCCTACACCCAGACCATGCATCGCCTCCAGGCGGCTCCCTTCTACTTCTTCCCCGTTTCCTACTTCGAGGCGCTCCGGGAGTCCCTGCCCCACAACTTCCACCTCGCCACCACATTGACCCCCGGCGGGGAGGTCTCGGGAGGCCTGGTCTTCTCCGAGGTGGGGGGACTCATCCAGTACTTCCTGACGGGCAGCATGGATGCCCATGCGGCAACCTCTCCGGCCAAGCTGTTCCTGGATGGCCTCCGGCGCTGGGGCATCGAGCGGGGCTGCCACACCCTCAACATGGGGGGCGGGGTGGGCGCGAGCCAGGACGATGGCCTCTTCCAGTTCAAGTCCAGGTTCTCCAAGCACACCAAGCCCTTCCGCACCCTCCGGAAGGTGCTGCTGCCCGAGGTCTATGCCGCCCTGGCCCGGAGCCGGGGGATCTCGGATGAGGGACCCACGGGGTTCTTCCCGGTCTATCGACGGGGGGTCTGAGCCCACCCCCGGCCTACCGGGGGAGCACCTTGAAAAATCCGCCTCCGACCTTCGGGAAGGGGGCGGATTTTCTGTGGAATCCACTGGATAAGCGGTTTCGGACGGATCGACCGAGCATTCGTTCCGTTCAGCCGGGTCGGGGCGGCAGCGGGACCCTCGTGTCGCACAAGTGATCGGAAGGGGGGTGGGGAAACCGCGCCGACTGCCGATATTGGATCCAGCGCCACTCGTGGGCTCGTCGGCCATGCCGATCAGCGCACGCCAATCGCTCGAATCCACGGCTTAGCCCCCTGGCCCTTCGGCCAGGTGGAGGCCCTCACGCCAACCCCTGACGGGGTGGGCATCGGTGCGCCATTCCGGCGCCGAGGTTCCCATGCGATCCCTGCTCCCGACCCTCACCCTCACCCTCCTCGTCGTCGCCTGTGGCGGGGGAGGCGGTGCCTCAAGCACCGCGACGGCCCCTCCGGCTGCGCCGCAGATCAACGCCCCGACTTCCGTCCCGGAACAGACGACGGGCCTCACCGCCACGGTCACGCCCCAGAGCGAGACCACCTACACCTGGACGATCCAGGGCGGCGAGCTCTCGGGACCGGCCACGGCCCCAACCATCACCTTCGCCGTGGGGACCATCGATCCGGTCATCCTCGCCTGCACCGCCAGCAACAAGGCTGGCAGTGTGAGCGCCGAATCCACGATCCGGGTGCACCGCCGCGTTCCGAGCTCCCCCGTGATCACCGGCCCCACCCAGCTCACGGCCGGGGCCGGCGGCTATGCGGCCAGTGTGCCCAGCCAATACGGTGTCAGCTACGCCTGGACGATCACCAACGGCACCCTCCAGTCCGGCCAGGGCACCCGCAGCATCACCTTCGCGGCCGGAAGCACCGGCACCCTCACCCTCCAATGCACCGTCAGCAACACCGCCGGCAGCGCGAGCGGTTCCCTCAGCCTGCCCGTGGCCTCCGGAGTGGTGCGTCCCAGCACCCCCGTGGTGACGGCGGCCTCCCCCGTGGTGGCCGGCACGACGGGCCACACCGCCAGCATCCCCGCCCAGGGCGGCTGCACCTACGCCTGGTCCATCACCAATGGATCCATCCAGTCCGGCCAGGGGACCACGGCCATCACCTACACCCCCACCGCCGCCGGCACCTGCGTGCTCACCGCCACCGTCACCAACAGCGCCGGCAGCGCCCAGGGCAGTGCCTCGGTGACCGTCAACGCCCCCGTGTCGGTGTCCGTCAGCGTCAGTCCCCTCAACCCCGTCCTGAACGTCTCCGGCACCCAGGTGATCACCGCCACGGTGTCCGGTAGTTCGAACACCGCCGTGACCTGGACGGTGGACACGCTGCCGGGCGGCAATGGCACCACGGGCCTGCTCACGGGCACCGGTAACTCCGTCACCTACACCGCCCCCACCCTCGCCGGTAGCCATGTCGTGAAGGCCACCAGCGTAGCGGATCCCACCAAATCGGCGTCCACGACCGTCAACGTCCAGTCGGGCTGCGCCGCGGCTCCCACCTCCAGCACCGTGCTGAACGTGAAGGATGCCCCCTACAGCGCCAAGGGCGATGGCACCACCGACGACACCGCCGCCATCCAGCGCGCCATCGATGCCGTGGGCGGCACGGGCGGAACGGTCCTCGTACCCGCGGGCACCTACCGCATCAACCCCGTGGCCGTGTCCTCAGGCGGCAACCATGGCCTCAGCCTCCGGAGCTACATGACCCTGAAGCTGGCCACCGGCGCCGTGTTGAAGTCCCTGCCCACCTCCGCGGGCACCTATGCCCTGGTCATGGCCAGCGGCATCACCCAGGCCAACGTGGTGGGCGGCACCCTGGAAGGCGATCGCGCCATCCACACGGGCACCAGTGGCGAGTGGGGCATGGGCCTCTCCATCGTGGGCTCCACCTACATCACCGCCGAAGGCGTGACCGCCAAGGAGTGCTGGGGCGATGGGTTCTACGTCTCGGGGGCCTCCGCCCACATCACCCTCTGCAACGTGGTGGCCGACCACAACCGCCGCCAGGGCCTCTCCGTGACCCGCGTGGACACCATGCTCGTGCGCAACTCCACCTTCAAGAACACCACCGGGGCCCTCCCCGAGGCGGGCATCGACATCGAGCCCAACTCCGGCGAGACCGTGGCCAACCTCACCGTGCGGGACTGCCTCCTGCAGAACAACGCGGGTGGCGGGCTCATGGCGGGTCCCCCGGTGGCCTTCGCGGGGCTCTCCTTCCTCGTCAACGTCGTGGTGGACCACAACACGGTGACCGGAAGCGGTGTCAATCCCGTGGACGGCAACATCAAGGACGGCATCCAGATCTCCAACTGCGATGGGGTGAAGGTCACCAACAACACCATCAGCGGCAGCAACGGCCGGGGCATGCTCCTCCGGAACAACGCCTCCCACACCACCATCTCGGGCAACACCATCACGGGCACGCTCACCATCCCCGGCAACACCTTCTGGTCCGGGGGTGGCATCTACCTCACCAGCTGCCCCAACACCACCGTGAGCGGCAACACCGTGTACAACAACTCGGGGTACGGCATCCAGAAGACCACGAGCGACACCACGGTCGTGGTCACCGGGAACACCGTGTACGGCAATGGCATGACGCCCTGAGGCCCTAGGCCGGAGTCCGGGGCCCCAGCCCAGGGGCCCCGTGGCGGCGGAGCTCCGCCTCCCACCGGTCCACCACCCGCTCGATGTCGAAGTGCTCCAGGATCCGGGTCCGCCCCGCCTGCCCCAGGGCTGCGGTGCGCCCCGGATCCTGCTGCATCATCTCCCCAAGGGCCCCGGCCAAGGCGACCGGGTCCCCTGCGGGGACGATGTGGCCCGTGGCGCCGGGCACCACGAGCTCGCGCACGCCCCCAACGTCCGTGGCCACCACGGCGAGTCCCGTGGCCATGGCCTCCATCACGGTGTTGGGCATCCCCTCCCATGCGGAGCTCAGCACGAAGGCATCGGCGGCCTTCAACAGCCGGCTGACATCGGCCCGGGCGCCCAGGAAGCGCACCCGCCCCGCCAACCCCAGGCTGCGGGCCTGGGACTCGAGCGATTCATGGAGTTCACCCCCGCCGACCACCACCACCTCGAAGGGCCGCACCGCCCCTTCCGCCAACCGCGCCACCGCAGCCAGGAGGGTCGGGTAGTCCTTGGCGGGCCGCAGGTTCCCCACGGCCATCCAGAGGAAGGCACCTTCCGGAACTCCCAGTTCCGCACGCACCTCGGCCCGGGGTGCGGGATGGGGGTAATCCGCCGCGATCATGCCGTTCGGGATGGTGACCACCTTGTGTGGGCTCAGCAGGCCCTGCCCCATCAGGGAATCCGCGGCCGCCTGGGAGTTGGAGAGGGTGGTTCGGACCAGGAACTCCGTGCGGCGGTAGAAGGCCTTGCGGAGGCCATTCTTCACCCGGGAGGTGCGGAGGGTGGCCAGGATGTGGCGGCAGCCCGCCAGGCGGCCACAGAGGCGCCCCACGGCATCCGCGGGGAAGTTGAAGGTCACGAGGGCCCGGGGGCGCCAGGCCCGGAGCTGACGGATGAGGGTGATCGCCATCCCGAAGGGGAACCGGGATTTACCGGATCCGCAGGCCACCAACGGAATGCCCGCCGCCGCCACCTCCTCCACGAAGGCCGTGGAGGGCATCATGGTGGCGATGCCCACGGACCAGCCCCGTCGCTTGAGGTGGAGCGCGATGCGGACCAGCTGGGTTTCGGCGCCACCGCGCTCAAGGCTGGTGGTGAGGAAGACAACGTCCATCATGGGGCACCGAACTCGACAGGGGCGACCAGGGACTCCAACACGGCGGCCGTCCGCCGGGCCAAGGCGGCTGTGCCGAATTCCCGTTCGATGCGATCCCGCAGGCCCAGGTCCCGCGGTCCCATCAACACCCGCAGGGTGGCGGCTGCCAGCGCGGCATCGTCTCCGGGATCGCATGTCCGCTGGGGATCGCCGACGATGAGTTCCGCATCCCCCGCCCGAGTGGTGATGCAGGGGACACCACAGGCCAGGGCCTCACCGAGCACGTTGGGGAACCCTTCGCGGGTGGAGGTGAGCAGGAGCACCGAGAGGGCGTTGAAGGCCCCCGCCATGTCGTCGCAATGCCCCGCCCAGACCACCCGCCCCGGAGGGATCAGGTCCGCGGCCAGGGCCTGCAGGGCCTCCTTCCGGGCCGAGGAACCGTCTCCGACGACCACGAACCGAGCGGCGGGCTCCGCCACAGCCACCCGGGCGGCGGTCCGGAGGAAGGTCTCATGATCCTTCACGGGGCTGAGGCGACCGACGATGCCCACGAGGGGAGCCTCCGGCGGGATGCCCCAGGCCGCGCGCTGGCGCAGCCCCGCTGCGGGATCCGGGCGGAATCGGTGCAGATCGAACCCATTGGGGACCACCCGATCAACCGGCGATCGGTACCCGTGGTCCCGGTGGCTTTGGCGGCCGGCCTCGCTGTTGTAGATGACCAGGTCGGCCAGGCCCGAGAGCCGGGTGGCCAGGAAACGCACCGCCCCCCCACTGCCCGCGATGGCGCCGGCATTCCGGATGCCCCACACCACCCGGGCCCGGAGGAGGCACCCCGCCCCGAGGGCGGGGAGGTTGCCATCCATGTAGCCGTGCACGATGTGGGGCTCCAGGTCCTCCACGAGCCGGATCAACCGGATCAGGGAGGGAAGGTCCACCAGTCGCCCCGGCCGCTTCCCCAGGGTGTGGAGGTGGATGCCCGGCTGTCCCTCCAACTCCGGTGTGAGGTCCGCACCCTCCCAATCCTCCCTGCGGTAGAACGTGATGATGTGGACGTCGAAACGGCCTTTGTCCAGAGCCCGTGCCAGTTCGCAGAGCTGACGCTCCGCCCCGTGGGCCACCAGCGAGGGGATGAGGAAGCAGATCCGGATCCGACCAGGCATCACCGGCTCCCGCGGAGCCGTCGCACCAGGTCCCTCCACAGGGCCAGCAGCTTCCGGAGGCCGACGATGATCAGATCCGAGGCGGAGGGGTCCCGCTCCGCCGCGGGCAGGACGTCCGCCAACCCCACGAAGCGATCCTTCAGGCGGAACAGCTCCTGGCGGAAGAAGGCCTGTTCGGGTGGGGTGAGGTCCGGATGGTGGCAGAAGGTCCAGGTTCCGAAGGGCACCCGCCGCATGGTGGCGAACTGCTGGGGCACCCAGCGGACTCCGGCCTTCCGGAAGGGGCGGAAGGCGAAGCCATCGCTGATGACCTGAAGGCCCTCCTCCCGGAGCACTTCCACGGTGGTCCAGTCGAAGCTGTGCGAAGGAGCCACCCAGGCCTCCACCCGCACCCCCTCCCGCTGGAAGATCGCCAGGCCTGCCTGGATCTTCCGGCGCTGCTCCTCCTTGGGGAGCCCTGCGAACTCACTCTGGTGGTTCAGCCCCAGGATCCCGCAGTCCCGGGTCACGTAATCGTGCTGGTAACCATGCAGGCCGATGGTCCACCCCCGGGCCTGCCAGCCCCGGACACGCGCCCAGAAGTCCGGTGCGGCCGGTCCCACCGTGAGCTTGGGGTCCCGGTTGTCGGGCACGATGCCCACGATGGGGCGGATGCCCGCTGCATCCATGGTGGCTTCCATCTCGTTCCAGATGGCCCAGTCCATGGTGGCGCACACGTCGTCGATGCGGAGGAGGTAGCGGGGGCTCCAGGATCCGGCGGCCATGGCTCAGCCCTTCCCCGACCGGCGACCGGCCAGGGCATCTTCCAGGGCGACCTGCGTGTTCAGGGCCAGCGCCTCGACGCTGAAGGTCTCCACGATCCGGGTGCGGCAGGCCGCGGAGCGTGCAGCCCGGGCCGGAGGCTCCTCCCGCAGCAGGCCCAGGGCGCCTGCCACCAGCCCCTCAACGTCTCCGGATGCGACCACCGTACCCGTATCTCCCACGAGCGGCGCAGCATCCCCCACCCGGGTGGCCACGCAGGGGACTCCGCAGGCCATGGCCTCGCCCAGCACGTTGGGAAAGCCCTCGTCCGTGGAGGTGAGCATCAGCAGGGACAGGGCGTTGTAGGCGGAGCGCATGTCCTCCACCCGCCCCGCCCAGTGGACCCGTGCCCCCAGGCCGAGGGATTCGGCCTGGTTCCGAAGCTGGTTGGCGTAGGGCTCGGACCCATGACCGATGCAGACGAAGTGGGCCTCCGGCAGCGCGGCGAGGATCCCGGCTGCAGCGCGCAGGAAGGTGGGATGGTCCTTCACGGGATGAAGCCGACCGGAAATGCCGATCAGGGGAACGCCCTCGGGGACGCCCCAGGTCTCCCGCCGGGCGGCCCCGGCCGCGGGATCGGGGGCGAAGCGCGCCACGTCGAACCCATTGGGCACCACCCGCGCCTCGCGGGGGGACCACCCCATGCGCAGGTGGTTGGCCCGTCCCGCTTCCGAGTTGAAGATGATCATGTCCACGAACCTGGACCCGAGAATGAACCACTTCCGGAAGGTGATGCTCCGGGCGTTGAGCTTGGAGGGATCCCCGCTGGTGCGGCGGATGCCCCAGATCACCCGGGCCCCCAGGAGGCGACCCACCAGGAGGGCCGGGGCATTGCCATCGGTGTACCCGTGAACGAGGTGGGGGCGGATCCGCAGACCCAGGGCCAGCAGCTTCGGGATGGCGGTGAGGAACCCGGCCATCCCCCGACGCTTGTGGAGGCAATGGAGGGACATGTCCCGCCGCCCGGCCAGCTGGTCCCAGAAGAGGCCATCGTTCCCCTCACCCGGGGCGTAGAAGGTCGCCACATGGACTTCGAACCGGGCCCGGTCCAGGTGCTGGGTCAGCTCGCAGAGCTGGCGCTCCGCCCCCCCGGAGGCGAGGGAGGGGATGAGGAAGAGGACGCGGGTGCGGTCCGTCATTCCGCGGCGGTCCGAGCGCCGATCACCCCGCGCACCGCCTTGGCGAGCATGGGGCGGACCCGGAAGCCCCAGACGAGCCGGCCAAATGCCTGGGTGCGATCCCAGGTGGTGGGGCGACGCTCCGCGAAGGCCCGGGCCACGGCGGCCACGGAGGTCATGCGGGAGCCGTAGGTCGCCAGGTCCCGACCGAAGGCCTCGAGGCGGCGGTCACTCCAGTTGTTGTGGTGGAAGCACACGGTCCACACCCCGGCGCCCTTGGCCTGGAAGGCCCAGAGCTGCTGGGGGATCCAGGTGAGACCGCCTTCCTCCGTGGCGGGCCAGGTGCCCAGGCCATCGCTGATCACGGGCACGCCCAGCTCCCGGAGCAAGGCCACGGTGGTGTGATCGAAGGAGTGGGAGGGGGCCACCCACGCATCGGCCCGCACGCCCTCCGCCGCGAAGATGGCGAGGCCCTTGCGGAGCTTCGCTTCCTGCTCGGCCCGGGGCAGTCCGGCGAACTCACTCTGATGGGTGACGCCGATGATCCCGGGGTTCTTGTTCACATAGCGGTGCTGATACCCGTGGATGGCGATGGTATAGCCCTTGGCCTGCCAGCCCCGCACCCGCGCCCAGAAGTCGGGCCGGGCCTCGTCCACCATGAGCTTGGGGTCCAGGTTCTCCGGCACCACCGCGAGGATGGGCTTCACCCCATGGCGATCCAGGTGGGCCTCGATGCCCTCCCACACCCGCCAGTTCATGGTGGGGCAGATGTCATCGAAGCGGACGAGGTAGCGATCCACCGTCATGCCGGGAGCGAGGGCCACATCCCCCCCCTGGGAGGGAATTTCCGTTTCCCGATGCTGGTCCATCTCGGTGATCATGAAGGTCGCCTCGGCCCTTAGTTGGTCTCAGAAAATGATAACCCAAGGATGCCCCCATCCATGAATCCTCCTAGTGAACCCCTGTGCACCGGGCCCCACTCCGGGCCGACCGGAGCCCTGGACCGGGGCATCGCATGAGGGTGTGCTTCTTCATCTGGGCCCTCCGCGCCGCGGGGGCGGAGCGGGTGCTCACCACCCTGGCCAACGCCTGGGCGGCCCGGGGTTGGGAGGTGGTGGTGGTCACCATGGAGGACGGGAGCGAGCCGCCCTTCTATCCCCTGGACCCACGGATCCAGGTTCGGCCCCAGGACCTCCTGAAGGACAGCACCTCCCCCCTCAGCGGGGTGTTGAACAACCTCCATCGATTGCGGGTGCTGCGCCGCACCTTCCGCGACGTGAAGCCCGACGTCATCGTGTCCTTCATCGACAAGGCCAACGCCCTGGCGGTGATCGCCACGCTCGGGACGGGCATTCCCGTGATCGTTTCGGAGCGAACGGATCCCAGCCGGCGGAGCCTCGGTGCCCTCTGGGAGCGCCTGCGCGCCTTCGCCTATCCGCGGGCCCGCCGCATCGTGTTCCAGTCCACGGGTGTGAAGGACTGGTTCCCGGAGTCCGTGCGGGCCAAGGGCGTGGTGATCCCCAATCCCGTGCCGCCCCCCCCGCCCCCGGACGGCCCCCTGAACCCGGATCCCCGGCGGATCCTGGCCATTGGCCGCCTGCACCCGGTGAAGGGCTTCGACGTGCTCATCGAGGCCTTCGCCCGGGCGATCGCCCGGGTGCCGGGGTGGCGGCTCGACATCCACGGGGAGGGGGACGCCCGCGCCGAGCTCGAAGCCCGCATCGCGTCCGCCGGCCTGGCCGGCCAGATCCGCCTCCCGGGCCTCACGGACCGCCCCTACGACGAGATGCGGCGCTCGGCCATCTTCGTGATGTCCAGCCGGGTGGAGGGCTTCCCCAACGCCCTGGTGGAAGCCATGGCCTGTGGGCTGCCGGTGGTGAGCACGGAGTTCGGCGGGGCCGCCCGCGACATCCTCACCCACGACCAGGATGGCCTCCTCGTGCCCTCGGAGGATCCCGCGGCATTGGCCGATGCCCTCGTGCGGCTCATGTCGGACCCCGATCTCCGCACCCGGCTCGGCGCCGCGGCGGCCGGGGTGATCGAGCGCTACGCCCCGGAGCGGGTGATGGCGCAGTGGGAATCGACCCTCCACGCAGCCGTGGGCAGGGGCTAGGCGGGACCATGGCGATCCTCATCCACGCATCCTGGCGACGGCCCGAGGCAGCACTGGCCGCGGAGGCCCTGCGCGCCGCGGCGGCCGGGATCCAGCCCGCCCCCCTGGCCGCGCATCCGCCGGAGGTGATCACCGGGGAGCATTCCCTGCTCGCCTTCACGGGCCCCCGGGGCGCCGCGGCGCACCACCACACCAGTGCCCACCTGGGTGCCTTCTCCGGCCGGTGGCCCCAGTGGCACCAGCCCGGCTCCCCCGTTCCCGAGGGCACCTTCGCCCTGGTGCGGGACGACGCCGGCACCGTGGAGGCCTGCTCCGACTTCGCAGGCTCCCGGACCCTCTGGTACGTGGCCACCGAGGACCGCCTGCTCATCTCCACTTCCCAGCAGGCCCTCGTCCGCCTGCTCGGAGGGTTCGAACTGAACCGTACCGCCCTGGCCTGGTTCATCTCCTCCGGATCCCTGGGCCCCGTGGATGGGTGGGATCGCCGGGTGAAGCGGCTGCCCCGGGGAGCCCGCCTGATCCTGGACCGGGCCACCTGGACCCTCCGGGTGGAGGCGCCGGAATTGGTGTTCTCTCCCCGCCCCCAGGCGGAGCAGGCCTGCCGCGAAGCCTTTGACGAGGTACTCCGGAGCGCCATCCAAGGCTTCGATTTCAGCGAGGGGCGGTGGGGCTTCCCGCTCTCCGGCGGCTACGACTGCCGCTACATGCTGACCCGCTTCGTGGAAGGCGGGCTCCGGCCCGCCACCATGACCTGGGGGCTGGCGGCCTCGCTCAACACCCCAGGGAACGATGCCTACGTGGCCCGCCAGCTGGCGCGGCACTACGATCTTCCCCACGACTACCTCCTCACCGAGATGGCCTCGGAAGGGCCGGAGGCGGTGATCGACACCTTCCTCGCCGCCAGCGGTGGCACCACGGACCAGCTCTTCCCCTACCTGGATGGCATGAAGCTCTGGACCGCCCTCGCAGCCCAGGGCTTCGACGGCATCATCCGGGGCGACGAGGGCTTCGGGTGGATCCCCGTGCGGGACGACCAGCATGCCCGCACCTCCGTGGGCATGATGGTGCTCACGGACTTCATGGACCCCGCCACCGCGGAGGCCCTCTCCGGGGGCACCCAGGTGATCCCCGAGGCCTACCTCCGGCGCCCGGAGGAGACCCTGGAGATGTACCGGGACCGCCTCTACCACGGCTACCGGATTCCCGTGGGACTCGCCGCGCTGAACGAGGTGAAGGCCCCCTTCGTGGAGATCGCCAGCCCGCTGCTCTGCCGCCCGGTGCTGGAATTCATCCGCACCATGCCCGATGCCTTCCGCACCGACAAGTCCCTGTTCCGACGCCTGGCGACCTCGCACAGTCCGTCGATCCCCTACGCCACGATGGCGGCGGATGACGACCGGAACGACTACCTGCGCACGGGGCCCTACCCCGTGTGGATGCGCCACCAGCTGCGCACCGACCTCGCCAGGGAGCTCTTCCCATCGGCCTTCCTTGATCCCCTGGTGCGGGAGCCGGGCCCTGCCAGCTTCTCTTCGAACCTCCGCCGGTCGCTCCGCGGGTTCCTGAAACGGATCATCCCTGGCGGATGGGTGAAGGCGGCGCGAGCCCAGATGGGCTCCATCCTGCCCTCCAACCGCACCCTCGCCCTACGGGCGGCCCTGGCCACCCGGATGGTGGCCCGGTTCCGGGCCTAGGTCCAGCGCGCCTTCCAGGCCAGGAACATCAGGAGCTTCCAGAGCGCCGTGCCATGGGCGCGGGTACCCGCCTGATGCTCCCGCCACATGCGATCGATCACGGCCCCGTCCAGCATCCCCCGGGTTTCCGCATCCTGGCCCATCAGGAGGGCTTCCGCCCAGGGGCGCAGGGGTCCCCGCAGCCAGGCGTCCACGGGCACGCTGAAGCCGTGCTTGGGCCGATCCATGATCGCGTCGGGCACATAGCGCCCCAGCACCTTCCGGAGGATCCACTTGCCCCGACCGCCCCGGACCTTGAGGTGCGCGGGCATGCGCCAGCCCAGGGCCACGAACTCGGTGTCGAGCAGGGGCACCCGCCCTTCGAGGCTCACGGACATGGTGGCCCGATCCACTTTGGCCAGGTATTCATCGGGCAGGATCATCATGCTGTCGAGGTATTGGAAGGCTTCCAGCAGTGAAGCACCCGATCCCAGCGGCAGGGGCTCCGTGAGCACGTAGCCCGGCGTCCGCCGCTGGCGCAGCAGCTCATCGCCCTGGCCGAGGAAGTCCGCCACCTGCTCCCGATAGTAGGTCACGGGATCCGAGAACCCGAAGGCCGCGGCCCGGGCCGCGAGCGCATCGCTGAGGTAGGCGGCCCGGGCGCCGGGAAGCACTCCGACGAGGGCCGAGGCCGCTCGGCTCCCCGCCGCGGCCACCGACCGCAGGGCCGGGGGCAGTGCGCGCGTGGCGGCCAGGCGCCCCTCGGCCGCGGAGAGGTGGTGCCCATAGCCCCCGAAGACCTCGTCGCCCCCATCGCCCGAAAGGCTCACGATCACCTGCTTGCGGGCCAGCTGGCTCACCAGGCAGGTGGGGATCATGGCCGGATCGGCGAAGGGCTCGTCATAGATGTCCGCGAGCTCGGGAACGAGCCCCAGGGCGTCCGCGGGGCTCACCACCCACTCCTGGTGGTCGGTGCCGAGGTGGGTCGCCACGGCGCGGGCGTGGTCCGACTCGTTGAACCCGGCCTCCCCGAACCCGATGCAGAAGGTCTTCACGGGTCGGGTGCTCTGGGCCTGCAGGGCGCCCACCACCAGGGTGGAGTCCACGCCGCCGGAGAGGAAGGCGCCCAGGGGCACATCCGCCATCATCTGCCGCGCCACGCAACGGCGGAGGGTGTCGTCCACCAGGGATTCCGCCTCGGCATCGGTCCCGCGGAAGGGGTCCGCGAGCCCGACCCTCGCCACCTCCGCCAGGGACCAGAAGGCCTGGGGATGCAGGGGGTCCCGGGGGGAGCGCAAGGTGATCATGCACCCCGCCGGCAGCTTCCGGATGCCCTGGAAGATGCTGAGGGGGCTCGGCACGAAGCCATGCCGGAAGTAGAGGGCGACCGCCTCGGGATCCAAGGTGGCCTGGAAGTCGGGATGGGCCTGCAAGGCCTTGAGCTCGGAGCCCCACAGGAGGGTGCCCTTGGAGGTGCCCACATAGAGGGGCTTGATGCCCAGGGGATCCCGGGCGAGGCGCAGCACACCCAGCTGTCGATCCCACAGGGCGATGGCGAACATGCCACTGAGGCGGGCGATGGCGGCTTCCGGCCCCCAGGCCTCCACCGCCGCGAGGATCACCTCGGTATCCGAGTGGCCCCGGAAGGTGGCGCCCAGCGCCTCCAGCTCCTGGCGCAGCTCGGGGAAGTTGTAGATCTCCCCGTTGAAGGTGATCACGAAGCGGGCCGAGGCCGAAGCCATGGGCTGGTGGCCTTCGGCGCTGAGGTCGATGATGGCGAGGCGGCGGAAGCCCAGGCTGAGCCCCACCTCGGGATCCACCCAGGCGCCCCCGTCATCGGGGCCCCGGCGCTGGATGGCATCGGTCATGGCCGTCGTCTGGCGGCGCAGGGCCTCCGCATCAGGACCGGGAATCTGCCAGCTGCCGGCGAACCCGCACATGGGCTACCTCCGCCCCAGGAGGCGGGCCACCCAGGCCATCGCCTTCGCCTTGGTGGTGAGGAGGAGCTCGCCATTGTAGGTACGCTGCACCTCGCCGCCGAAGCTCTCCTTGAACTGGTTGATGCCCAGGCGCTCCTTGTCCTCCTGGCCCTCGTACCAGCCGCCCCAGTCGTAGCAGGTATGGCCCTCCGCCTTGAAGCGCTGGAGCCCCTTCCAGTGCAGCCAGCGGTTGGCACGACCGACCAGGTTCCGGAAGTTGGAGTCGTCGCTGCCCCGGAACTGGGAGGCGGAGTGGAGCAGGCGGGCCCGCCCCAGGTGGGAATAGTGGGCGTGGTAGACGATGGCATCGCCCTCGGCGGACCGGACGCGCGCCAGGTCCAGGCGCCCGGCCCCCGCGAGGAGACGCAGGTGGCTGCCATCCAGGGACTGCAGGCCCTTCTGGGCCGCGAAGCCGTTGTAGAAGGCCACGAAGTCGGCCATGAACGCCGGATCCTGGCGATCCCAGACCTCGAGGGTGAGGCCATCCCGCTCCTCGGCCCGGCGGATCTTGTAGCGGCCATCCTTCTGGATGCGGTCCAGGAGGACCTCCTCCGGCTGGGTGAGGTCGGAGATCAGCGTGTAGAAGTCGGAGGTGTTGGGCCCCAAGGGGCTCAGCGCCTGGCGGTAGCGGATGATGTCGGCCTGATCGGGCCCCGGCAGGGGCTCGTCGAACCAGGTTTCCGCGATGGTCAGGCCTCGCGATGTCCAAGCAAGCATGGGTTCCTCGAATGCGGGGCGATCAGGGGTTCGCCGAAGCCCACCCGCCCCGTTCATTCCGGGTCAACAGGGAGGGGAGGTGGAACAGGAGGGGGTAGGCGATCCACCCGGGGTAGTCGGTGAGCAGGTTGTGGTTGGCGAAGCCGAACACCAGGATGATGAAGGCGAGGGCCAGGATGGCCCGCTTGTCGGTGGGGTCCAGGCGGAGCTGGAGGATGCGCCAGATCTGGCGACCCACCAGGCCGAGGAAGGTCACAAGCCCCACCCACCCCACATCGACCAGGATGCCCATGTAGAGGTTGTGGGTGCCCTGGTCCGGGAAGCCGGGGCGGAAGCCGATCTCCTTGGATTCACTTCCCCCCATGGAGTACAGGCCGTATCCGTACCACGGTCCCGAGGCGACCTTGGGGACCCACCGGAGCAGGAGGTCCAGGCGGGATTCCTGGTGGCGGGCCTTGGTGCGGGACTCCGTGAGGTCCGTCACCCGTGCGATGACGGGGTTCTCGGAGAGGCGGGTCATGAAGTCCCGCTCTCCCACCATGCTGACGTAGGCGAACAGGCCGACCGCCAGGAGGCCGGTCGCGGCGAGGGCCTTGAGGCGCTCCTTGCCGGTGGCGAAGAAGGTCAGGTAGGCGAGGAGCAGGCTCCCCGTGATGAGGAAGGCCGTGCGGCTGGCGGTGAGGTAGATGATGAGCAGCCCGCTCACGCGCCCGACCACGGCGACCCAGGGGGTGGACCACCGGGAGAGGGCGAGGATGATGAGGCTCACCAGACCGGCGTGGTTGGCGTTGCCCCACATGCCGGCGAACCGGTCGGAGTCGGCCTCGATGCTCAGCTTCGCGAAGACGCCTTGCCCCTGATAGCTGGGGAACCAGAGGAGGAAGAGGGTGACCCCCAGGTTCATCAGCAGGGCCGCCTGCGCCCCATCGGCCAGCATGCGCAGCCGCCGACGGGAGCTCACCACGAGGGAGAGGGACACCGCCACCGACGTGAAGCGGAACACCAGGCGGTACATCTCCTCGAAGATGGGGTAGGTGGCCACCAGGGAACCCCAGGCCACGAAGCAGGCCATCCACGCGATGAACGGTGCGATGGGGCGGAGGCTTTCCCCCACGCGGACCCGCAGGCTGGTCAGGGTGATGAAGACCCAGAACAATCCCCAGATGGCCCAGACGGCATTCTGCGAATAGAGCACGACCACCGTGGGGAAAAGGCCCCCCATCATGCAGGCGAGCAGGGCGACCAGGATCCA
Source organism: Holophagaceae bacterium (assembly GCA_044229665.1). Classification (GTDB taxonomy): domain Bacteria; phylum Acidobacteriota; class Holophagae; order Holophagales; family Holophagaceae; genus JAFDVN01. The sequence goes on along the minus strand of JBGASN010000017.1, from coordinate 38,209 downwards.
CTCGGGAAATCCGGTCTTCTCCTGGTTCGGATCCCTCTCCTCCATCCGCGCCCCCTCAGCCCAGGTTCCGGCCCTGCATGATCTGACGGAAGGCCCGGTAGGCGAAGAACCCCAGGGCCGGCGCCAGGCAGGCGCCCGTGATCCACAGGTTGCCACCGGTCAGCCAGAAGACGACCTTGCAGGCCCCGAACACCATCAACGACAGGGCGAGGTCCCACCCGAGCTTGCGCAGCACCGAACCCACGGGTCCATCCACCAGCCGGAGCATCCAGATGAAGTAGCCGAGCATGTAGATGGCGCTGCCCCCGCCATAGAGCCACATGGCGGCGAGGTCGCTCTTCAGGTAGATGCCCAGGGCCATGGAGCCGGCCCGCACTCCGAAGAGCACGATCTGGAAGATGAAGCTGGTGCGCTGGCGGTTGAAGACCAGGGGGAGGGCCTCGAGGGGGTTCACGAGGAAGCTGAACAGCATCCAGGGGGCCAGGGCCGCCGCATAGAGCCCCGAGCGGCCCCACTTGGCCCCGAACACCAGGCCGAAGAGCTGCTCCCCGAAGAGCGCCATGAACACCGCGAAGAAGACGTTCACGCCGCTGATGGTGTTCACCATCCGCTCCGTCAGGGTCGCCAGGGTGCCATCGAGCTGGGCCTTCTTGGCCCGGGAGTAGAACACGGGCGTGATGGCCTGGCTGATGAGGATCGTGGGCAGGAAGAGGATCCGCTGGCACATGGAGAAATAACCTGTGGCCGCGGTGCCGAAGCCCTGGGTCATCAGGAACACCGGGATCCAGTTGCTGAGGCAGCTGAGGAGGGAGGACCAGGTGGTGTAGAGGGGGTAGCGGTAGTGCCGCTTGGCCACCTCGACCAGCTTGCCGAAGGAGAGCTGGCTCCGGTGGGATCCGAGATCGGGATAGAAGAGCCGGGGCAGGTGGAAGGCCATCCAGAGACTGGCCGCCAGATTCCCGATCATCAACCCCTTGAACCCGAAGTGGAGGAAGCCGAAGGTCACGGTGCAGGTGGAGGCCAGGAGGCCCTGGATCACCTGGATCATGGAGAGCCGGGAGAACGCATGCTTGCGCATGGCCCAGCGCTGGAAGGTCGAGGAGATCGCCGAGAAGAACACCCCCACCGGGAGGAACCAGAGGTAGCGCAGCACCTGGGCATCGCCCTTGGCGAAGAACCCCGCCACGGAGGGGCCGGCCAGCAGGGAGGCCAGGCCCAGGGCGATCCCCCACCCCAGGGACAGGGCCACGGCGAGGAGCACCAGGTGGATGGCCTCGTCGTCATCCTCGGCGGTTCCGATGGCCATCTCGTACTGGAAGGTGGCCGAGAGGGACAGCACGCTGAACATGCCCCCGAACAGAGACAAGGTGCCGTAGTCCTCGGGCTTGTAGAGGCGGGAGTTGATGGGCCCCACCAGGATGCTCAGGGCCTGGCCGATGGCCACGCTGCCGCTGACCACCATCACGTGCTTGACGAAGCTGGAGCCCTCCATGAACCGGCCCAATCGGGCCTTCAGCCCTCCGGAGGCGGAGGCGGCTGCGGCCTCCCCGGCGGGCACGGGTTCCTGGAGTGATGGATCAGTGGGCTGCATCAGGTGCTTCCACCCGGAGGAACCCGGGGCTTGGAGGGGACAAGGAACGGGGACCCGAGGTCCCGGGCCACATCAGTCCTTGTTCTTGTAGGTGTAGTGGTAGGCGTACTTGTAATCGCCGTTGGCCCCATTCAGACCCATGGCCTTCAGGTCGTTGAAGATGCAGCCCCGGATGCGGATGCCGTGGTCATCCAGGCGGCGCTTGCAGGCCTGCAGCTCGCCAAGGGGGTGCTGACCGTAGCGGGCCACCATGAACACCGTGGCGGCATGGGCTCCCAGGAGGATCGCATCCGTGACGGGGAGGACCGGCGGGGAATCGATGAGCACGAACTCGTAGGCCTCGGAAGCTTCCTTGAAGAAGGGCGCAAGCGTGCCCTCCAGCAGCAGTTCGGAGGGGTTGATGGGGATCTCGCCGCAGGGCAGCAGGGAAAGGTTCGGAATGTCCGTCGTGCGGACCACATCCCGCCAGGCGCGTTTGCGGCCCAGCACCTGGGCGAAGCCGTCACCCCGATCGCGGATGCCGAAATCCCGGTGGAGGGTACCCCGGCGGAGATCCGCATCGATGACGAGGACCTTGGCACCGGCCTGAGCCAGCACCACGGCCAGGTTTGCGGTGACGAAGGACTTGCCGAGGTCCGGGGAGGGGCCCGTGAGCATGACCACCCGGTTGGAAGCGTCCTTGGTGGCGAAGTGCACGAGGGTCCGGAGGCTGCGGAGGCTCTCCACAGTGAGGTCATTGGGATGGAGCACCGCCAGCAGGGAAGTACCCTCGCCTCGGGATTCGGGTGGATCCTGGGAGAAGTCATCCTGGGCAGCGCTGTGGGGGATGGTGACCACCACCGGGATCCCCACCTTGGATTCGATGAGGTTGTGGTCTTCGATGCCCGCCCGGAAGGCCTTCTTCGCGGTGTGGAGGCCCAGCCCGGTCACGGTGCCGAGAAAGAGGAACAGCACCATCTGGATACTGCGCCTGCTGCCTTTGGGATCCGCATTGGGAGTGGCGGGATCCACCACCGTCACACTTCCGATCTCGCTGTCCCGGGAGACCCGGAGCTGCTGGATGCTGTTCAGCATGGCCGTGTAGAGTTCGGTGTTCACCTGGACATCCCGGGTGAGGCGCACGACTTCCTGCTGCAGGGCGGGCAGCGACCGGGTCTTGCGATCCGCCTCGTTGATCTCCTGCTGCAACCGGCTCATCTGCTGATCCAGGTTCATGACCACGTCGGAGGCTTCCTTGTAGGTCCGAAGCAGTTCCTCCCGCCGCTGACGGAGGCCCGAGAGCTGGATGCTCAGGGTGGAGCTCCGCTGGAGGGAGATATCCGCCTCGCGGCCGATGTCCACGGATCCAGAGCGGGTCCGGTAGTCATTCAGCCGGCTTTCCGCCGCCTCCACGTTGGCCTTCAGCTCGGGGATCTTGGATTCCAGCGAGGCCAGGGTTTTGGAGGCCTCGGCGGATTTCCGCTCGATGGAGCTGCGCACATACTGGTTGATGATCTCGTTGAGCACCCGGGCGGCCTGCACGGAGCTCTCATCCTTGTAGGTGAGGGCCAGGACGTTGGTGAGCTTGCCCTTTTCGAAGGCATCGAAGGAGCGGCGGACCGCCGCGATGGCCCCACCCAGGGGCTTTCGGGTGAGGTTGAAGGTCTGTCCGACCTTGCCCTGGAGGGTCCGCACCCGCAGGGTTACGGGCTCGCCGTCGCACATCGCGTGCAAGACCTCCCCCACGGCCCCGTTGCCGAGGAAGGTGGCCTGGGAGCTGAACCGCCCCTCCTTCACGGACTCCCACCGGTAGGTCCCGGCCTCCAGGAGGGTGAGTCGGAAGCCCTGTCCCCGGAGGGCATCCGGTACATCCAGGGCTTCGATCTCGATCTTCGGTTCCTCGGAGCCCCGCCCCCCGAAGAGGTTGCCCTTGGCAGGGGCGGCCTCGATGTCCAGCTTCATGGACTCCACCACCCGGCCAAGGACCTGGTTGCTCTTCAGGATTTCGATCTCGGCCTCGAGCTCGGTGGGTTCCATCAGCATCCCTTCGACCTTGGCCAAGGTGGGATCCGCAGGCCCCGCCTTCTTCCCCTGGAGCTGGAGGAGCGCATCGGCTTGGTAGACCGGGGTGGCCGACAGGATCATGACCAACCCCAGGGCGGCGAAGATACCGATGCAACTGAAGATCAGCTTCCGCCCCTCCCAGAGGTCCCGGAAGAGCAAGGCGGGGGTCTTCTCCCCAGCTCCTTGGGTGGCGTCGGGTCGGGGTTCAGGGAAAGGCTGGGTCATGGGTGGCCTGATCGTGCGATCAATGGATCTTCGAGTTCGGAGGCAGTGGGAACGGTCGGGGGGCGAGCGGGCCAAACCCGCATCGCCTCCAGGCAGCGGAAACCCTGATGCCGGTGGGGTGGAGGACACCCCAAGATACCAAGGTCCCGGAATCGGTTCAGTTGCGGTTGGGCAGGTAGTACTTGATCTGGGCGGCCGTGAGGCTGGTGCTGGTCACGGCGTTCACCGTGGGCAGGAGGAGGTTCATGACCCGGTTGAAGCGGACCAGGGTGCCGGAATCCACGTAGACGATGTCCCGGGGCTGAAGCCAGAACTGGTCGGCCATCACCATGGTGGCGGGGTTCCGGCCATCCAGATGGAAGACGTTCACGCCATTCGGGCCTTCGCCCTTGCGGATCACGTAGATGGATCGGGCATCCGCGCTGGCGTTCAGCACGCCACCCGAGGTGGTGAGGGCCTGGGCCAGGCTCAGGTTGCCGTGCTGCAGGGGCACCAGGCCGGGGCGGGCCACTTCACCCAGGAGGTACACGGGATCGTCGTTCACATTGGGCACGTGGAGGGTGTCCCCATCCTTGAGGACGATCTGGGAACCGAGGTTGCCCGTGGTCATCAGCTCCTGGAAGTTGAGGCGCCAAGTGCGGTCCCCCCGGGTGAGGAGGAGGCGGCTGTCGTCGGCCCCCGGCAGGAACCCACCGGCCCGGTTCATGGCTTCGACCAGGGTGAAGGGGACATCGGAGACGTTGTAGACGGCAGGTGCCTTGACCTCGCCCCCGACGTAGACCTTCTGGGAGCGGTAGGCGATCACCTTCACATCCACCTGAGGGTTCTGCAGCACCTTGGACAGACGGGTCGTGAGGATCTCCCGCAGCTGCGTGACCGTGAGGCCCTTCACCATCAGGCGCCCCACGTAGGGGAAGAAGAGGTAACCGTCATCCTCCACGATCATCCCTGCGGCATTGTCCTGGCGGTACTGACCGAGTGGAAGCGTGATCTCCGGGTGGTCCCACACCGTGAAGAGCAGGATGTCCTGGGCGCCGATCTGATAGGCGCCGGCCTTGGTCGCCAGCAGGGGGGCAAGGTCCGCAGGCGGGGTCCGCCGCGGCTGCTGCGCGCGGATGGTCTCCACGTTCAGGGGCCGGAGGGTGAGCTTCAGGCCGTCCATGGTCGTCGTGGATTCGCCGGCCCCGGCCTTCAGGTCCATTTTGAGGCCAGGAGCCGCACAGCCGAGGAGCAGGAAGGTCAGCCCGAGGGCCATCAGACCGCGGGGCAGGATCCGGGTGGGGCCGGAAGGGGAGGTCGAGCCAAGGCGATCGGGGAGCAGCATGCCATTCTCCGGGTGCAGACGGACCTTTGGGTCGTACTGGAGTGGACCCGTACGATACCGCACCCGCAACCGGAGCTGCAAGTAAAATTCCAAGTTGTAGTAATACTATTTGATGAAATTATTTAATTTATGATTTTCGAACTCTGGATATGACTGGATTTCAAGGAGTCTTTCCATTCTCGGAGACGGTATTCGTACCGAGGGTGACCCCCGCCCCAGAGGCCACGAAGATGCCGTAGCCGGTGTTCTTGGTAACGATGTTGGAGGAAACCTCCGTCCCCGCACAGGCGGACAGATACATGCCATCCCCGGAAGCTCCGGCGGTCCGGGAGATCAGGTTGCCTTGCACGATGGAGTTGGTGGCTTGGTCCCGCAGCAGGATGCCCCGCCCGAAATTGTCCAGGATCTGATTGGACTTCACCTGGGTCCCATTGCAATTCGAGACGAGGATGGCGGCCTTCGTCCCCCCATCCACCGGTCCGGACCCGTTCCCGCTCAGGGTGCAGCTCTCGATCACCACCCGATAGACGAAGGCGCTCCCCCGGAGGGCCACGGAAGGGCCGACCTGGATCCCCCCACCACGGTTCCCCTGGAAGGCGCAGTTCGACACGGTCACCTGATTGGCTGTCTCCCCGGCGTTCGGCTCCACGTTCAGACCGGATTCGGGAAGGGTGCCCCCGGTGTTCGAGAAGAGCGAGTTCTTTACGGATAGCCCGTTCACCCGGGTGATCGACATTCCCGCCCGCCGGTTCTCGTCCGCGGTCACCCCGCAGAAGCTGATGTCGGAGCTGTTCCCACCGACATAGAACCCATCCCCCCAGGCCTCCCGAGCCGTCACGCTCTGGATGACGACGTGCTGGCTGTCGGTGATGCCCACGCACATGCCGCTCTCCCCCCCGGTTCCCAGATGGCTGTAACGTTCCCCCTGGATGGTCCCTCCGACCACGTTGACATTGGAGACCGCCGAGACCATCAGGATGGTGTAGGTGGAGGCGCTGACCCCCATGGCCTTCAAGGTCGCCCCGGAGGACATGCGGAAGGTCATGTTGTTGCGGAGCTGGATCGCGTGGTTCCCGCTGCTGGAGACGGCCACGGGGTTGACCAGGTAGGTGCCATCGGGAACGAGCACGGTCCCCCCGGTCCCCCCCGCCGCGTTGATGGCTTTCTGGATCGCCGCCGTGTCATCGGTCACCCCGTCGCCCTTGGCTCCGTATGCGGCATCGGTGACGTTGAATACAGCCGAGGAGGTCGGTGCCACCGCCGTGCAGGAGTCCGAGACCGGGGGAGGCGGCGGGGGGGTGGTCTTCGACTGGACCTCCTCGCCCGAACAGCCCAGGAGGACGGCGGCGGACAGCAACCCAGCCACACGGAATGGACGGAGAAGGGGGCCGTGGGTCATGGGGAGTCCAGGAGAGGAGGCGGTACGCGCGAGGGTGGATTGAGTCGTGGGATCAGCGCCCTAAAGGTGCACCCTTCCCACAAAACAGGCAATGGGGACCTCGCCAATGGGAAAATTCCATGGCTGAGCGGTCAAGGCGCCGGGGGACGCCCCCCGGCGCCGATCAAGGGGTCCTACCGTTGGTGGCCACCGAGTTGTTCACAATCGAGACACTGGGATCCGACGAGACCAGGATGATCCCGAAGGAAGCATTGCCGGTCACGGTGTTGTCCCGGATGGTGCTGTTCGGGCAACTCGAGAGGTAGATGCCCCCCCCTGACCAGTAATCCTGGCCCGGGAGCCCCACCGTCCCGCTCACGGTGTTGGCCGACACCGTGGTGCGCGTGGCATTGCTGCGGAGCAGCATGCCGCGCCCCGTGTTGCCGGTGATCTGGTTCCGACTGACGACCACCCCATCGCAGTTGGAAACCTGGACACCATCCTTGATGTTGCCATCCACCGGCGCAATGCCATTGCCCGTGACCGTGTTCCGGTCGATGACCACGTTGACGAGGAAGGAGAGCCCCGCGAAGGCCACGGGGGGGCCGGCGAGGATGCCGCCTCCCGCATTGTTCTGGACCAGACAGTCCTGGATCGTGAGGTTGGCGACCGTCTCCCCGCTGTTCGGCTCGATGTCGATGCCCGCCTCCGGAAGGGCCCCCGCCGTGTTCTTGAACGTGGAATTGCGCACCACCATGGTGTCCACCCGGGTGACCGAGAGCCCCTGACGCCGGTTGTGGTCCGCCACCACGTTGCACAGGGTGATGTTCGCCGAGGCCCCGGAGACGTAAAAGCCATCTCCCCAGCACTCCCGGGCCGTCACGGCTTCGGCGGTGATGAAGGTCGACCCCACGATGGAGAGCCCCATGCCCCACTCGCCGCTGGTGCCGCTGTGGATGGCGCGATCCCCCTCGAGGACTCCCCCCACCACGTTGGCCTGGGTGATCCCACTGGCCAGGATGAGGGCGTAGGTGCCCTGGGAGGTGGGCAGCGCTTTCAAGATGGCGCCGGGGGCCATCCGGAGGGTCATGTAGCTGCGGAGGCTGAGCCCGTGGTTCCCACCGGTGCCCACCGCCACGGGGTTGATCCGGTAGGTTCCGGCGGGGATGGAGACCGTGCCTCCGGTACCCCCCATCGCGTCGATGGCCCGCTGGATGGCGGCCGTGTCATCGGTGCTGCCGTCCCCCTTGGCGCTGTAGGGGGCGTCCTTCACATTGACGACCGTGGCCGAGGTGGGACTGGGTGCACAGCCGGATTGCACCGTGATGGCGGCCGAAGCGGATCGGGCGGGGTCACCCACCCGGGTGGCGGTCAACACATGTTCACCGGCCGTGGCCGGGGCCTGGTAGGTGATGGAGGACCCGGAGCCGACCACGGTGCCCACGGCGGCATTGCCCCCCGGGGTGCCATCCACCGACCACTGGAGCTGATCGCTGATGCCCCCGGTGATGGAGGCACTGAACCCCAGGGCCCCCGAGGTGGCCACCCTCCCCGTGGTGGGTGTGATCACCACGGCCCCCTGCCCTGTATCCAGGATGGTGACCGTGACGCTCGCCTTCCGCTCCGGATCGCTGGCCAGTTCCACCGTGATCACATGCGCACCGGAGGCGAGGGGGGCCGCATAGGCCCCGGTGAGCCCGGTGGCATTCAAGGTGCCGACGGTCCCGTTCCCCCCGGTGACCCCATCCACCTTCCAGACCAGGGTCGGGGAGGCGGCGTTCTGGACCTGGGCGGTGAAGCTGACCGAGGCGCCCGGGGCCAGGGGCCCCGGCGCGGGCGGAAGGGTGACCACGGGCCCCGCGGGCGCGGAAGGGGCATTGGCGGCTCCCCCACCCCCACTGCAGGCGATGAGGCTGCACAGGGTCCCCACCACGGCGATGCCCAGGGCCCGGATCTGCATTCCCCCCGCGTGCATGGTGCCTCCTTAGCCCTGACTCCTGATCGACCGGCAGGTCGTAAAGGTTAAGACCCGCCAATGAGGCCGGGCCCGAGCGATAAAATACCACCACCTTACAGGGCAATCGGGACATGATTGGACTCATGTCCGAGCCTCCCCTCCCCGATGGGAAGGTAGCGCACCGGATGGAATCCACCCTTCCACCCCCCCCGCTTCCGGACCTGCGAGGAGCCCATGAGCCGACCCCACGAGATGCGAACCTCGGAGCGGATCCCCAGCCGGGCCCAGGTGCGGGTGGTGGGCAAAGGCCGGCGGGTGATCCTGGCGGTGGCGATCAACATCAGCCTCGGGGGCATCCTGCTCCATGCCACGCCGCCGCTTCCCGTGGGCAGCACCTGCGAGGTGGTCATCCTGGCGGGTGGCGGGGCCGGAGGGACCGTGCGGGCCGAGGGCACCGTCGTCCGCAGCAGCGAGGCGGGCAGCGCGGTGAAGTTCGCGGCCCCCCTGCCCGCCAGCGCCTACACGGCCCTGGCCCAGACCGCGGAGGAAGGCATGTTGGCCAGCATCACCCGCGCCTACCAGGATTATTTCCGGGTGGCCCGGAGCCGTCGGCTCCACGGATGCGAGCAGATCCTGGGGGTCACCAAGACCCAGTTCCGGGCCATCTTCGGAACCACCTTCACGGCGAGCATCCCCCTGGCCGTTCTCCCGGTCTGGTTCTACCGCGCCAGCATCCCTGCGGCCCCGAACGGCGTGAAGATCGCCTTCGCCTTCGCCTATGCTGCGCTGTGGTTCCTGCTGCTCCAGCCGACCCTGGACATCCTGGCCATCCGGGTGGTCAGGGCCCGCTCCCCCCTGGCCACCCCACCGGAAGCCTGACCCCCGGGGCTGGGCCTAAAATCCATCCGTCCCATCTTTGATGCTGTCTTTTTCCAAGACGAAACCACCAAGCCCATGCTAGGCTTGGCCTGAGTACCAATTCGTCATCCTGAGGCGGACACCCCCCCCATCGTCCCTGTCCTCAGAACCTTGGATGGAGAGCAGCATGCGCATTGCGGTGGTCGGCCTGGGCTACGTCGGTCTTCCCCTGGCCCTGGAACTGGCGAAGAAATTCCCCGGGACCCTGGGCTTCGATATCAACACGGCCAAAGTCGCCGAGCTCAAGCAGGGCATCGACCGCACCCGCGAGATCGAGCCCGAGGCGCTGACGGGCACCTCCCTCCAGATCACCTCCACCCTGGAGGATTTGAAGGCCGCCGACTTCTTCATCGTGGCCGTGCCCACCCCCATCGACAACTGGAACCGCCCCGACCTGACCCCCCTCCAGAAGTCCAGCGAGACCCTGGGCAAGGTCATCTCCAAGGGCAGCATCGTGGTCTACGAGTCCACCGTGTTCCCCGGCGTGACCGAGGAGTACTGCGGCCCCATCCTCGAGAAGGTCTCCGGCCTCAAGTGCGGGGTGGACTTCAAGCTGGGCTACAGCCCCGAGCGCATCAACCCCGGCGACAAGGTCCACACCGTGGACAAGATCGTCAAGGTGGTGAGCGGCCAGGACGCCGAGAGCCTCAAGGTCATCTCGAGCGTCTACAGCGCCGTGATCTCCGCCGGCGTGCACGAGGCCTCCTCCATCAAGGTGGCCGAGACCGCCAAGGTCATCGAGAACACCCAGCGCGACATCAACATCGCCCTCATGAACGAGCTGGCCATCATCTGCGACAAGGTGGGCATCCGCACCTCCGAGGTGCTGGCCGCCGCCCGCACCAAGTGGAACTTCCTGCCCTTCAGCCCCGGCCTCGTGGGCGGCCACTGCATCGGCGTGGATCCCTACTACCTCACCACCAAGGCCGAGGAGCTGGGCTACCACCCCCGCGTGATCCTCTCCGGTCGCCAGATCAACGACGACATGGGCGCCTACGTGGGCCAGAAGGTCGTGAAGCTCCTCATCCAGCAGAAGATCCCCGTGAAGGGGGCCCGGGTGGGCATCCTCGGCCTCACCTTCAAGGAGGATGTGCACGACATCCGCAACAGCAAGGTGCCGGACATCGTGAAGGAGCTGAACCAGTTCGGCATCGAGCCCCTGGTGCACGATCCCATGGCCCACGCCGGGGAGACGCAGCACGAGTACGGCATCCAGCTCTCCGAGTTCCGCGACCTCCAGAGCCTCGACGCCCTGATCCTGGCCGTGAACCACAAGGTCTTCAAGGACATGGGCCTCGACGCCATCAAGGCCCTCGTGCGCGACCGCGGCGTGGTCATCGATGTGAAGTCCATGTACAACCCCGCCGACTTCGGATCCTCCGTCGTCTACTGGAGCCTCTGAGCCCATGCGACTCGACAGCGTGCTCCAGGAGCTCAAGGCCGAACCCAAGGTCTGGCTCGTCACCGGCTGCGCCGGCTTCATCGGCTCCAACCTCACCCAGGCCCTCCTCCAGGCGGGCCAGAAGGTGGTGGGCCTGGACAGCTTCGCCACGGGCTTCCAGGCCAACCTGGACGATGTGAAGGCCGTGGTGGGTGAAGAGGCCTGGTCCCGCTTCACCTTCCACGAGGGGGACATCCGCAACCTGGAGGACTGCCAGAAGGCCTGCACCGGCGTGGACTACGTGCTCCACCAGGCGGCCCTGGGCTCCGTGCCCCGGTCCATCAAGGACCCCATCGCCACCAACCAGGCCAACATCGACGGCTTCCTCCACATGCTCGTGGCCTCCCGCGACCAGGGCGTGAAGCGCTTCGTCTATGCCGCCTCCAGCAGTACCTACGGCGACCATCCCGCCCTCCCCAAGAAGGAGGAGAACATCGGCAACCCGCTGTCGCCCTACGCCGTGACCAAGCTGGTGAACGAGCTCTACGCCCGGGTCTTCGCCGCCACCTACGGCCTGGAGTGCATCGGCCTGCGCTACTTCAACGTGTTCGGGCGCCGCCAGAACCCCAATGGCGCCTACGCCGCCGTGATCCCCCTGTGGATCTCCGCCCTGATGCACGGCAAGGACGTGTTCATCAACGGGGATGGGGAGACCAGCCGCGACTTCTGCTACGTGGACAACGTGATCCAGGCCAACATCCTGGCCGCGACCACCACGAATCCCGAGGCCGTGAACCAGGTCTACAACGTGGCCTTCGGCGGCCGCAGCACCCTCAACCAGCTCTACGGCTGGCTGCGGGAGAAGCTGGCCGCCCACGATCCCGCCATCGCCAAGGCGGAGGTCATCTACCGTCCCTTCCGGGATGGGGACGTGCGCCACTCCCAGGCGGACATCTCCAAGGCCGCCACCCGCCTGGGGTACGAGCCCCAGTTCGACATCCAACGTGGGCTGGATCAGGCCCTGGCCTGGTACCGGGCCAACCTGGGATGAAGGTCGCCGTCCTGGGGGGCTACGCCCCCTCCCTGCCTCACTTCCGCGGCCCCATGATCCGGGCCATGGTCCAGGCCGGGCATGAGGTGGTGGCCATGGCGCCGGGTCACGACCCGGTGATCGTGGAGAAGCTGGCGGCCCTGGGCGCCACCTACCGGGAGGTCCCCCTGGGCCGCACCGGCATGAATCCCCTGGAGGACCTCAAGTCCATCCAGGCCCTCACGGCGACCTTCCGCGAGGTGCGCCCGGACCTGCTCCTGAGCTACACCATCAAGCCCGTCATCTACGGATCCATCGCCGCCGCCCGGGCGGGCGTACCCCGGCGCCACGCCATGATCACCGGGCTGGGCTCCGCACTCATGGGCGAGGGGTTCAAGATGCGCTGCATCAGCGCCATCACCCGCTTCCTCTACCGCCGGGGCATGGCCCGCAACCAGGGGGTGTTCTTCCAGAACCCCGATGACCGCGCCTTCTTCGAAGGCCAAGGTCTGCTGCCTGCCGACATCGCCATCACCCTCATCAACGGCTCGGGCGTGGACCTCGCCCACTTCACCCCCGCCCCCCTGCCCGAGGGGCCCGCCACCTTCCTGCTGGTGGCCCGCCTCACCCGGGACAAGGGATTGCTGGAGTTCGTGGAGGCCGCCCGCCTCGTGAAGGCCAAGCACCCGGAGGTCCGCTGCCAGGTCCTCGGCATGCTGGACACCAACCCCACCGCCATCTCCAAGGCCGAGGTCGACGCCTGGCAGTCGGAAGGGGTCATCGAGTACCTGGGCACCACCAAGGATGTCCGTCCTTTCCTCGCGGCCGCCCACGCCATGGTGCTGCCCAGCTATGGTGAGGGCACGCCCCGCTCGGTGCTGGAGGCCATGGCCACGGGCCGCGCCATCGTCACGACCACCGCCCCCGGCTGCAAGGAGACGGTGGTGCCCGGGGAGAACGGGTTCCTGGTACCGGTGAAGGCTCCCGCCGCCCTGGCCGCGGCCATGCTGTCCCTGATCGAGGACAAAGGCCTGCTCCGCACCATGGGCGAGGCGTCCCTCCGCATGGCCCGGGACAAATACGACGTGCACAAGGTCAATGCAGTGATCCTCGGGGCCCTCGGGCTGCAGTGAAAAGGGGCGCCGCGGCGCCCCTTTTCACGGGATCGCGGAAGGCTCAGCCCAGGGCCTCAATGAGGGCCTTGGCCACGCGGGCCTGCTGCTCCGGTGTGATTTCGGGCCAGATGGGGAGGCTGATGACCTCCTTGGCCAGCTGGTCGGTGACGGGCAGCACCACGTCCTTGTGGCTCTCCTCGTAGAGCTTCAGCTTGTGGCAGGGCACGGGGTAGTAGATCATCGCGCCGATGCCCTGGGCCTGGAGCTTGGCCTGGAGGGCGTCGCGGTCCGTGTCCAGCACCCTCAGGGTGTACTGGTGGAACACGTGGCCGTCCACGACCTCGGGGGTCACGATGCGGGCGTGGCCCTTGAAGAGCTCGTTGTAGCGGCGCGCCACCTCGCGGCGGGCGTTGTTCCAGGTGTCGATGTGGGGCAGCTTCACCCGCAGGATGGCTGCCTGCATCTCGTCCAGGCGGGAGTTGTAGCCCACGCACTCGTTGTAGTAGCGCTTCCGGCTGCCATGGACGCGCAGCATGCGCATGCTGTCGGCCAGGGTGTCGTCGTTCGTCGTCATGAGTCCGGCGTCACCGTAGGCGCCCAGGTTCTTGGTGGGGAAGAAGCTGAAGCAGCCGATCTCCCCGGTGATCCCCGTGGGGGTGCCCTTCCAGGTGGCGCCGAAGCTCTGGGCGCAGTCCTCAACCACCTTCAGACCGTGCTGCTTCGCGATGGCCATGAGGCCATCCAGATCCACGGGCCGCCCGAAGAGGTGCACCGGGATGATGGCCTTGGTGCGCGGGGTGATGGCCGCCTCGATCTTGGCGAGGTCCAGGTTCATCGACGCGGCTTCGATGTCCACGAACACGGGGGTGGCCCCCACGTGGCTGATGGACTCGGCCGTGGCGAAGAAGGTGAAGGAGGAGGTGATGACCTCATCGCCGGGCCCGATGCCCAGGGCCCTCAGGGCGATGTAGAGCGCATCGGTGCCGCTGTTGCAGCCGATGGCGTGCTTCACCCCCAGCTTGGCCGCCAGGTCCTTCTCCAGCTGCTGCTCCTCGGGGCCCAGGATGAACGCCGTGCTCTTCAGGACCTTCTCCAGGGCCGCCGTGAGCTCCGGCCAGAGCGCCTCCACCTGGGGCTTGAGATCAAGGATGGGGATCTGCGTCTGCGCGCTCATGGAGCTCCCTTTGCCATGGGTACGACATCGTCCCCCAGGGCCAACCCTCTAAGTTACCGGTTAACCGCAGGGACTGCATCACGGGAGGTTCCGGGGGGCCGCCGAGATCCCCGAACCGGAAGGTGCAACCTCCATCCGCGAAAGACGCCTGGAGAGGCCCCGTAATCCATTTTTTTACTACCTATGCCCCTGAATGACGGCCTAAGATGATCCTTGCCCCCCTGGTATCCCTTCTGCCGCCGGGTCCCCCCCCATGCCCCTCCTGTCCAATACCCGCTCCGTGCTGCTGCGCACCCCCCACGTCCGCCAGGGCGTGAAGCTCGCCATCGACGGCCTGATGGCCGTGCTGGGCTGGGTGCTCGCGTCGTACCTGGTGGAAGGCACCTTCTCGCTGGGCTATGGGGCCCTGGTGTGGACGGCCTTCGCCCTGGGCGTGAACCTGGCCTTCGGCTTCACCCGGATCCATTACCGCACCCTGGGACAGCAGGACGCCCTGCGGATCCTCCTGGGCACGTTCGCCCTGCTGGTGGGAACCTTCGCCGCACGCCCCATCGAGATCTTCCTCCAGATCACCCATGTGCACTTCAGCATCACCACGGCGGCCAGCCTCCTCACGGGCGCCCTGTGGATCGTGGTGCGCGCCGCGGTGATGTTGCTGTACGAACGCCAGACCCAGACCTCCCCCTCCCTGGTCCAGGGCGTTGAACGCCAGTTCCGCACCCTGGTGGTGGGGGCGGGTCGGGCCGGCCTGCTCGTGGCCCAGGAACTGCGGCGGCACCCGGAGCTGGGCTGCGTGGTGGTCGGGTTCTCCGACGATGCGCTGGAGAAGCAGGGGGTCCGCATCCAGGGCATCCCCGTGCTCGGGCACACCCAGGTGCTGGCCGCCATCATCCGCGAACACCAGATCGAACAGGTGGTGCTGGCGATTCCCAGCGCCTCGGGCCCCGTGATCCGGGCCATGACCGAGTCCGTGCAGCGGACCGGGGTGAAGCTGCGCACGGTACCCGGGATCTTCAACCTCCTGGGCAACCAGAGCTGGAAGCCCGAGCTGCGGGATGTGAGCATCGAGGATCTCCTGCGCCGGGAACCGGTGAAGCTGGACCTCAGCAGCCTCCAGCAGGCCCTCCAGAACGCCGTGGTGCTCATCACCGGCGCCGGGGGCTCCATCGGCTCCGAGCTGGTGCGGCAGGTCTGCGTGTTCCACCCCGCCAAGGTCATCCTCCTGGGCCGGGGCGAGAACAGCCTCTGGGAGATCCACCGGGAGATCCGGCGCACCTTTCCCGACCAGGAGCTGGAGCTGGAGCTCTGCGACATCCGGAACACGACGCGGCTCAACAACGCCTTCAAGGCCTGGCAGCCGCACGTGGTGCTGCATGCCGCCGCCCACAAGCACGTGCCCTTCCTCGAGCTCCACCCCGAGGAAGGCATCGAGAACAACAGCCTCGGATCCGGCAATGTGGTGAACGCGGCGGTGGCGCACGGCACCCGCATCTTCGTGAACATCAGCACCGACAAGGCCGTGAACCCCACCAACGTGCTGGGCGCCACCAAGCGCATCGCAGAGCTGCTCGTGCTCCAGGCCGCGGGCCGGGCCGCCGCCGACACCAAGTTCGTGAGCGTGCGCTTCGGGAACGTGCTGGGCTCCCGCGGCAGCGTGATCCCCCTCTTCAAGGAGCAGATCCGCGCCGGCGGCCCCATCACCGTGACCCACCCGGAGATGACCCGCTACTTCATGACCATCCCCGAAGCGGCGCAGCTGGTGCTGCAGGCGGGCGTGCTGGGGGAGACCGGGAAGGTCTACCTCCTCGACATGGGCGAGCCCGTGCGCATCGTCGACCTGGCCAAGGACATGGCCCGCCTGAGCGGCTTCACGCCCGGCGTGGACATCGAGCTGAAGTACACCGGCATCCGGCCCGGCGAGAAGCTCTACGAGGAGCTCTTCACGGATCAGGAGGATCGGGAGACCCACGTGCACCCCAAGGTCTTCGAGAGCGCCCAGGAGCCCATGGATGAGGATCTCCTCCGCATCGGGTTGGACGCCCTCCAGAAGGCCGTGCACCTGCCCCCGGGGACCCGGCAACGGGAGTTCCTGCGCTGGCTCCAGGAGCTGGTGCCCACCTACCAGCCCTCACCCGTGGGCCTGGGCATCTACGCCACCCTCGAACCCCTGCCCAAGGACGTCGCCCCCACCCTTCAGTGAGCGGGGGGCCCGACGAGCCGCTAAACTGCGGCCATGGGCGTGTGCGACGAAGGCCACCTGCTGGATCTGGATGAGGCCCTCCGGCGGCTGCGGGAGGCCCTCCCCCTGCCGGGTCAACCGGGCCTCGTCGCCGACCGGGACGACCCGGCCCTGGACCGCAGTGCCATGGATGGCGTGGCCCTCCGCGCCGAGGATGGGCAGGCGCCCCGGAGGCTGCTCGGCACCCTCTTCGCGGGGGATGATCCCCGACGCTTCAAGGTGGAACGCGGCGAAGCGGTGGGCATCATGACCGGGGCCTGCCTGCCGGCCGGTGCCGATGCCGTGGTGCCCGTGGAGCGCCTCCGCCAGGAAGGGGATCAGGTCCACCTCCTGGAATCGCCCCGCTCCGGCGCGCACGTGCGGCACCGGGGAGAGCAGGCCCGGGCTGGCGCGGAGCTGCTCCCGGCAGGCCGTCCCTGGCGGGCCACGTGGACGGCCCTGGCCGCGCAGGTGGGCCGGGATCGTCCCCTGCCCCGGCGCCCCCGGGTGGGCATCGCGCCCACGGGCGACGAGCTGGTGCCGGATCCCGCCCCCTGGCAGGTGCGCGACTCCAACGGCCCCATGCTCGAGGCCCTCGCCTTCCGCCTGGGGGCCGAGGTCCAGCGGCTGCCCCGGCTCCCGGATGATGCCGAGGCCCTGGCCTCCTCCCTGAGCGGCCTGGCGGGCTTTGACATCCTCCTGACCAGCGGGGGGGTCAGCATGGGTGAGAAGGACCTGTTGCCCGCGGTGCTCCGGGATCTGGGCGCCGACCTCCTGTTCCACCGCATCCGCCTCAAGCCAGGGAAGCCCATGCTGGCCGCCCGCCTCGGGCCCCTCCTCATCCTGGGCCTGCCGGGAAATCCCGTGAGCGCCTACCTCAACGCCCTGCTCTTCCTCCCCGTGGCCCTGGCCCGCCTCCAGGGCGCCGAGGCCCTGGATCCCTGGAAGGAGGGGACCCTCCTTGAGCCGGTTCCCAACAAGGGGGACCGTCCCCTCCTCCATCCCTGCCACCTCCGGGATGGCCGCTTGATCCCGCTGCCGAGCAAGGGCAGCGCGGACCTCGTGCGCCTGGCCCAGGCCGATGCCTGTGCCTGGATCCCCGCAGGCGGCCTCGGCGCCGAAAGGACGCGGTACGTGCTGCTGCCATGAGCGAACCCACCCCCCTGCCCACCCCCGAGGCGGATGCCGCGGTGACCCCGATCATGGGGCATCCCCTCCAGCGCCAGGTGCTCGTCTGCACGGCCCGGAGCTGCGCCGCCAACGGCAGCGAAGCCGTGCTGGAGGCCTTCAAGGCCCACCTGTCCGAGGCTCATCTCCTCTACAACAAGCACGACCGCGAGGCCCCGGTGCAGTGCTTGAACTGCGGGTCGGTAGGGTTTTGCGCCATCGGGCCCGCCGTCATCGTCTACCCCGATGGGATCTGGTACGCCCACGTCACCCCGGCGGATGTGCCGGAGATCGTGAGTTCCCACCTGCAAGGGGGACGCCCTGTGGAGCGGTTGGTGCGCAAGCGCTGGCCGGAATGAATCGCAGGGGGCGGCGAGCCTGCACCGCCCCCCGCCGTGCTCGGGCTCATGCCCCCCAGATCTCCCGGGAGATGGGCACGGGTACGAGCGCCTCCTTGGCGTCGACCACCGTGACCTCGCTGCCATCATCGAGGATGAGCACCGGGTGGTCCTCGAAGCGCACATCCACGATCATCCGGTTGAGGTAGCGGGTCCGGGGATCCCGGTGCCAGGGGATGCCGGCCGGGTAGGCCTCCCGGTAGGTCTCCACCAGGGGTTCGAGCCCCTGGCAGAGGAAGGCCATCCCCTTGCGGAAGGCCTCGAAGAAACCCTCGGGGCGCAGGTCCGGCAGGCCGGCGGCCCGCAGGAAGGAGGCGGGCCCCTGGGTCATCACGAACTCGCGACCGCCATTCACCCAATCACCTCCGGGCAGCCAGGGGCTCCACTTCATCCCCCCGGTGGCCTGCAGCGTGGCGCGGCTGATGAGGGCGGCCGTCTCCCGCCGCTCGCCCAGGTAGAGGAAGACCCCCATGTAGGGCTCATCCACCGCGTTCCCCACGAAGTCCACCCGCCGTTGGGGGTCGTCGTGGAAGATCACCGCGCGAAGGGGCAGGCGCTCGAAGCACTCCGCCACCGCCTGGGCCGCGGGATCCGGGTGCTGTTCCACCCGCTTGCGCAGCAGCTGCACGCGGGCCTCGAAGGCCTCCTGCAGGGTGGCCAGGCAGATCACCCCATCGGGCACGCCCAGCTGGTTGAAAGGCAGGCCGTGCTCATGCCATTCCTTCGCCATGGCGGGCAGTACCTGTCGGAACAGGATCAGGGCCGGGTCCCAATCCCAGTGGAGATGGGGGTCGTAGCCCAGCTCCCGGCACACCTCGAACCAGGCACGGTCCGGGCTGCCCATGCCCAGCTCGAAGGCCAGGCGGCCATCCAGGAAGAGCTTCAGTTCGGGATCCCCTTCCCGGGCGGCGCTGTAGGTGAGCGCCAGCTCATGGTGGCCCAGGGTCGCCAGGGCCGTTTCCAGGTAGGGGTGATCCTCGGAATCCAGGAGCTTCAGCGGCTCCTTCAGGACCCAGCCGTGCGTGGTCATGCGCCACCTCCGGGGGAATGTACCCCCAGGGTGGACCCCCGTGGACCGCTGTCAATTCAAATGTGGCACAAGGAACTGGACAAGAAATTACCGATCCATACTCCCAGAAAACAAGCCTCAGTAACCGGCATTCAGCTCGATGCCCCGGAAGTAGTGCTTGAGGATCGCGTCATAGGTGCTGCCCTCCAGCGCCATGCCGTAGGCACCGGTCTGACACATCCCCACCCCGTGGCCCCACCCGCGACCCCAGAACACGAAGCGACGCCGGGGGGCCTCCCCCAGCGTGGTGAAGGCGAAGACGTTGTCCTTGAGTCCGAGCAGACCCCGGATGCGCATGCCCGTGAAGCGGTGGGGGCGGCTGCCCCCATCCAGCACCACCAGCTCGGTCACGCGACCGTGCTCATTCTGGGTGGGGATGAGCCCCTTGATCTGGGTGATGCCGGTGCGGTCCTTCAGCTTCTGGAGCAGGTCGGCCTCCTGCAGCTCCACGCGCCAGTGGGCCGTGGGGTTGTACCGGTCGTAGGCGGCCCCATCGGGATCCAGGCGGCGCACCACCAGCTGGGCGCCCTGGCCGTTGCCCAGCCACTTCAGCCGGTCCCCCACCTGCGCCTGGCTGCGGGCCACAAGGCGCAGGGCCCCCCCGGGCAGCTCCTCGGCCACCACCACCTTGGGGGATTGGGGGAAGGGCTCGGGCCCCCCCTTCTTGCGCCGCACCTGGCCATCCATCAGGAGGGTCCCTTCGGACCACTCCAGGGGCTCCAGCTCCTGCCAGAGCCGCGCCAGCACGGCGAGCGCCTGCTGCCGCGTGGGGTCCGCCCCGATGGCCAGGGAGCCCGTGACCCCCCGCCGCACGAGGAAGGTGGCGAGGCTGCGATCCGGTTCCTGGAGGGCCTCCACCCCGAAGTAGGCCGCGTCCTGAGGGCGTTCCTGGGCATGGGCGATGGGACCGAAGCCCAGGGCCCGGGCGAGGCCCAGGAGCAGGGGTCCCTTCAGGGCCTCGCTCTCGCGCAGCCCCACGCGCCGCTGGACCAGCTTGAGGAGGGGCAGCAGGTCCGCGGCGAGCGCGGGTTGCCGGAGGGCCTCCGGGCTCAGCCACCCCACGGGGAAGCCTTCGAGGGAGGCGAGGCGGATCAGCTCGGGGGTCAGCCAGGGCTGATCGGGATCCCCGCACACGGGCTGCCCGCTCTCCAGGGTCCGGCGGAGGGGGGCGGCGGCGTAGCAGGAGGCCGCCGCGAGGTACCCCTGGTCCCCGCCGAAGACGAAGGTGTTGTCCACCGTGTGGCCGCCGCAGTTCGCCATGAAGAGGGCCTGGATGGGGCGCCCCTGGAAGGTGGCGATCTGCCCCGCCGTCTCCTGCACCGCCCGGTCGGTGAGGCTCTGCTCGCCATCCCGGCCGCCATAGACCTGGTCGGAGACGGTATCGAGCAGGTCGAACCCCTCCTTCGCCCGCTTGCCCAGGTTGGCCACGGCATAGGTCCGCGCCGCGATGGCCTGGGCCTTCAGCGCCTCCAGGGCCGGGAACTCCCAGGCGCCCATCTCCTTGGGCACCACGCCGCGCAGGTAGGTCTCCATGTCCACCTGGCTCACCACCGTGAGCCGCCCCTGGGCGTTGGGGAAGATCTCCAGCACGCCGCGGTAGCGGCCCTTGCCCTCCACCTTCGTGAGCTCCCGGGCGGGCTGGAAGCGCACCCCCTCGGAAGGCAGGGCCCGCCGCTCGTAGGTCTCCGTCACCGCGTACAGGGCCCGCCCCTTCTTGCCCTTGACCGGACGGGTCTCGCTGGCGACCCACAGCTCCTCGAACCCGCTGTCCTCCAGCTTCCGGAGGATGGGATCGGCCTCATCCACCTGGGCGAAGCGTCCCGTGAGGACACGCCAGGTGTCGCCATCGGAGACGCGCACCCGCTCGGGCGCCTCCCCGAGGGTCCGCAGCCGCTTCATCAGGGCCTCGGCATCCTTCAGCACCACGGCCGGTCCCACCTGGACCCGGTACTCCGTCGCACTCTCCACTTCCCCCTTCGCATCCCACCAGATGCGGAGCTTCTCCCCATCCCGGAGCTTCATGAGGGGCTTGCCCTTGCGGCTCAGCACCTGGCCGCCCCCCTCCATGGAGACGAGCCACTCGTTCTGGGCCACATCGATGCCCACCCGGATCTGCGGCCCCTGGGCCACCAGCGGGACGGCGAGGATGAATGCGAGGGCGGAAAGCTGCGGGCGGATCATCCCTGCAGGGTATCAGCCAGCCGGGTCAGCAGCCCCCACCGGCGGCCCCTCAGGGCGGTCTCGTCGAGCAATTCCCCGGAGGGGCCGAGCCGGTGGAGGAGCAGCCCCACCGTGCAGCCATCGGCGGGCCGCACGGCCAGGAAGGTGCCGGTGTAGCCCGTGTGGTACCACCACCCCGTGGGTTCACCCGGGACCGGGGAGAGCACCGGCGGCGGCGCCGGCGCCGCCACCTCGGCCGAAGCCACCACGTGCACGCCGCCAATGCCTTCGGGGATGCGCAGCAGGGCCTCGGCGAAGCGGCCCGAGCCCCGCTGGGCGTTGAGCAGCCCCAGGCCCCAGATCTGCCCTTCGCCCGTGCGGGCGGTGGGCGCGGCCATGCGGGCGGGCCAGCCGGCGCCGACCCAGGTTTGCAGGGCCGTTCGGAACTGAGCTTCCCCCGCCCCGAAGCCCGCGTGGCCCTTCATTCCCGCTCGGGCGTTGCCATCGTGGGGCGAACCCGGCACCGCTTCGGGAAAGGGCCGGTCCGTGGCCGCAGCCCAGGCCTCCCGATCCCGGCCCGGTGGCAGCGCCACGGGTGCGGGCGCCCAGGGCCAGGGGGCAAGGCCGGAGGTTGCGGCACCAAGCGTGCGCCAGTCCAGCCCAAGCTCCATCTCCAGCAATTCCGCCAGCAGGCGGTAGCCCAGGTCGGAGTAGGTGCTGGTGCCCGGGGCGCCCCCGTGCAGGAGCGGATCCGAGCCCACGGGGCGGGTCAGCTGCGCGGCCAGGGCCTCCCCCGTATAGGGCCGCCAGGGGGGCAGCCCCGCGCTGTGGCTGAGCAGCTGCCACACGGTGAGGGGCGCTTCGCGATCCGTGAAGCCGAGTTGCCAGCGCCGATCCGCCTCCAGGTCCAGGAAGGCCAGCGCCAGGGGCGCGGTCACCAGGGGCTTGGTGAGGGAGGCGAGGTCGAAGGTCACTGCTTCAGCATTTCCGCCAGGCTCTTGGCCACCGCCTTCTGCACCTGGTCCGCCACGCGCATGGCCTCCAGGCCCTCCTCCCAGGTCACGGTGTCGCCGTTCTGGCCCAGGCAGGCGCGGTGGAAGGCCTCGATCTCGAGCTTCAGGGGTTCGCCCTCCTCGATGTCGGCGGCCTCGTTCTGGATCTCGGGGCCGTTGGGGCCCAGCACGAGGCCCAGCAGCTCCAGCTTCTGGGCCGCGAAGTCGAGCTTGGCGTAGGCCTTGTCGGCGAAGGCGCGGAGGGTGCGCTCCTTCTTCTGGGCCACCCGGCTGGCGGTGACCGTGGCGAAGGCGCCGTTGGCGAACTTCAGGCGGGCGTTCACGAGGTCCGCGTGGGGGGTGAGCACCGGCACGCCCACGGCCTCCACGTCGGTCACGGGGGCACCCACGAGGGCGCGGAGGAGGTCCAGGTCGTGGATCATCACATCCATCACCACGTCCACTTCCAGGGAGCGCATGGGGAAGGGCGACACCCGCACGGCCTCCAGGAAGCGGGGCTTGAAGCCCCGGTCGGAGAGGGCCTTCACGGCGGGGTTGAAGCGCTCCAGGTGCCCCACGGCGGCCACCAGCTTGGGCTTGGCCTGCAGGGCCGAGAGCAGCGCCTGCCCTTCCGCCAGGGTGGCGGCCAGGGGCTTCTCCATGAGCACGTGCTTGTCCGCCTTCAGGGCCTCCAGGCCCAGGGCGTGGTGGAGCCCCGTGGGCGCGGCGATCTGCACGGCATCCACCTCCGGGAGGATCTCCGCCAGGGTGGCCACCCAGCGGGTGCCGAACTTGGCGGCGATCTCCTGGCCCCGCTCGGCGCCGGGGTCCACCACGGCCACCAGGTTCGCGTGGGGGGACTGGGACGCGATGCGGGCATGGTGCTGCCCCAGATGACCCACCCCGACGACCGCGACCCGAAGCTTGGACATGATGGCCTCCGGGTCAAGGCTATCAGGTCCCGGGCGGCCCCTCTCCCGCTACACTGGGGCATTCCCCGTGAAGGATGCCCATGCGCCTCAGCCCCCTCGACCTCCTCAAGTGGATCCACTTCATCTGCCTCGCCACCGCCCTCGGCGGCGCCGTGGTGAGCCTCCTCCTCTCCGGCTTCGAGCAGGAGCGAGAGGACCTCAAGGGTCTGGCCGCCACCGTGTGGAAGCAGTGCGTGGTGTGGCCCGTGCGCGTGGCGATCATCATCGGCCTGCTCACCATGGTCCAGAAGATGCAGTGGAAGATGAACCCCTTCGCCTTCATCTACTTCCACATCAAGCTGGGCCTCGTGCTGCCCCTGGCCGCCTCCGTGGAGATGGCGCCCAAGGCCCTGGCCCAGGGCAAGCGGGGCGCCGCCATGGTGGCCCTCTTCCTGTTCATGGGCATCAGCTTCGTGGTGTACAACCAGCGCCTCTTCGGAACCCGCGCCCCCAAGGTGCTGGACCAGCCCGCCGTGGCCGCCGCCCCGGCGAAGTGAACCACGCCGACCCGGGTCTCTTGGGCCGCCTCCGCACCACGTGGGAGGCGGCCCTTCCCGTTCTGGGAGGTCCCCTGCCGGCATCCTGGGGTCCCACCCTGCGGGGCCTCAGCGACCGCTTCAACCGCCTCGAAGGTGCGCCGAAGGGCGACTACTTCGACGCGGGCAACGTGGAGCCCTACCTGGCCCACCACGGCTGGGCCCAGGCCGAGAGCCTGGCCTGGATCGCCACGGAGCGGCCCGCGGCGTTCTCCGGCAAGCGGCTCGTCTGGGATCTGGGCGGAGGCCCCGGGGTTCTCAGCCTCGCCGCTTCCGTGCTCCTGCCGGGAGCCCGCTTCGAGCTCACGGACCTGCGCGCCCCGGCCCTGCAGTGGGCCGAGGCGAAGCTCCGGCCCCTGGGCGTGGACCTGCACACCCGCGCGCAGCGACTGCCGGACCTGCCCGAGGGCAGCCCGGATCTGGTGCTGCTGGGCCACGTCGTCAACGAGCTTCCGGAGCGGGATCAGCTCACCCTGCTCCAGCGGCTGAGGGACCGCCTCGCCCCCGGGGGCACCGTCCTCATCCTCGAGCCCGCCCTCCAGACCCAGACCCGCCGGCTCATGGAGCTGCGGGAGGCCTTCCTCCCGGCGCCCTGGTCGATCCAGGCCCCCTGCCCCTGCGCGGGCCCCTGCCCCATGCTCGCCCTGCCGCGCCAGTGGTGCGTGGCGGAGGTTCCCTGGGAACCCCCTTCGTGGTTCCGCGCGCTGGACGGGGCCGCGGGCCTGGATCGGCGCCAGCTCCGCTTCGCCTACCTCCTGGCCCAGCGGAATGTGCCCGCGCCGGCCCCGCGGGCCCGCATCGTGGGCCTGCCGCCCGCGCAGAAGGGCAAGGTCCAGCGCTGGGCCTGCACCCCCGAGGGCGGCGAGGTCTGGGAGGCCCTGGCCCGCCATGGCGAGCCCGACTGGGCCCAGGCGCGGACGACGGAGCTTCAGCCTCCCCCCGGCCTGGAAACGCCCCGCCCCCAGGGCGGCGGCTGGCCCCTGCGGCGCTGGCACCCTTGAGGCCATGCGTCCCCTGATCCTGCCCCTCCTGGCCGCGGCCCTCGCCGCCCAGTCCCCGGCCACGGTGCCCGAGGCCACGGCGTGGGCCCGCACCTCCACCACCCTGGAGGTGGCCGCATTCATGGGAGCGCTGATCAAGGCCCATCCGGCCCTCGTGCCCTATACCCCGCCGGGCGCCCCGAGCCGCACGGAAACCGGGAAGCCCCTGCAGGCCTGGCGCCTTCCCGCCACCAAGCCCGGCGCCCTGCGGGTGTACCTCAACGGGAACATCCACGCCGGGGAGGTGGAGGGCAAGGAGGCCCTCCAGATGCTCCTGCGGGAGGTGCTGCAGGGGAAGCATCCCCAGCTGCGGGAGCGGCTCGAGCTCGTGGTGGTGCCCTGCTACAACGCCGAGGGCACCGATGCCCTGGATCCCGACATCCGCCGCTACCAGCCCAACCCCGCCAGCGGCGTGGGCCGGCGGGAGACCGACCGCGGCCTCGACCTGAACCGCGATGGCATGAAGGCCGAGGCCGCCAACACCCGCTGGTTCCTGGCCATGCTGCGGGACTTCGATCCCCACGGCGTCTTCGACCTGCACACCACCAACGGCAGCACCCACGGCTTCCACCTCACCTGGGCGCCGGCCCTCACCCTGGGGGGCGATCCCGCCCTGCTGGCCTTCAACCGACGCCTCCTCACGGAGGTCCGCGACACCTTGAAGACCGAGGGGATGCCCACCTGGGACTACGGCAACTTCGGGCCCGACGAACGGGGCGCCAAGCCCATCGAGCGGTGGGAGAGCTACGACCCCCTGCCCCGCTACCTGGTGAACTACGCGGGCCTGCAGGGCCGCCTGGGCATCCTCAGCGAGGCCTACGTCTACCGCACCTTCGAGCAGCGGGTGCGGGAGACCCGGCGCTTCGTGCAGGCGTGCCTCACCTGGATGGCCGGGCATGCGGCGGAAGTCGAGCGCGCCACCGCCGGTCGCCGCGCGCCCCTGGCGCCCGGCGCGGTGCTGCCCCTGGCGGCCCAACTCGTGGAAACGGAGCGGGCCCCCTTCGAGGTGGTGGACCTGGAACGCAACGCCCAGGGCCTGCCCGTGGCCGAGAAGGGCCGCCGCACGGTGGAGCTGCCCAGCTTCACCACATTCCTGGACCTGCCCGAGGGCCGGGTGGTCACCCCCACCGGCTTCCTGGTGGATGCGGCTTGGGCCGACCGCGTGAAGCCCCTCCTGGAAGCCCACGGCATCCAGGTCCTGCCGGGCACGGCCCGCCCCGACATGCCGCCCGCCTTCTTCCAGGAATCGGGACGCAAGGTGGGCACCCGCGCCTTCCAGGGCGTCTTCGAACTGGACCTCCAGGGACGCTGGGTGGCCCAGCCTCCGAAGGGCCCCGCCCCGTGGACGGCCTCCGATCTGGATCGCGCCCTCTGGGTTCCCCTGGCCCAGCCCCGGGGCCGCGTGGCCTTCTACCTGCTGGATCCCCGCAGCCCCGACTCGCTGGTGCACTGGGGCGTCTTCCACTCCGTGCTGCTCCGGGGCGGCTGGGGCGAGGCCTCGCGCTTCCCAGTGGTGGCCGTGGGTCTGCCCGAGGAACCGGCCATCGCGCGGCAGGGCGCGCCCGGGGCGACGAAGCCCGAGTAGGGCCCCCTCAGACCTCCTGGATCGGCCAGCGCAGGGTGAACCGGGTCCCCCGTCCCACCTCCGTGGAGACCGTGACCGAGCCTCCCTGCAGGTCCAGGAAGGCCTTCACCGAAGTCAGCCCCAAGCCTGCACCGGCCCCCTTGCCTTTGGTGGTGTAGAACGGTTCGAAGATGTGGGGCAGGACCTCCGGGGGAATGCCCACCCCGTCGTCATCCACCGTCAGGCGGAGATCCGCACCCTCCCGATCGAGGGTGACCTGGATGCGCCCTGCACCCGCCAGGGCATCCCGCGCATTGGTCACCAGGTTCACCAGCACCTGCTCCAGGTGGGTGGGGTCCGCTTCCACCCACAGCTCCGTCGCACAGCAGGTGAAGGAGAGTTCCACTTCGCGCCCCACCAGGTCCTTCAGCAAGGGCTGGAGCAGGCTAGCCGTTTCACTGAGGTCGAGGAGCTCCAGTTCCGCCCTGGGATTGCCCGCCAGGGCCAGGCTGCGCCGCGCCAGGGCGGCGGCCCGGTGGGCCGTGGCCACCAGCTCTTCCCGGGGTCCATCCCGTTCGGCCAGGCAGCAGAGGGCGCCCAGCAGGTTGTTGAGGTCATGGGCCATGCCCGCGCCCACGGTGACCAGGAGGTTCAGCCGGTGGGCCCTCAGGTGCGCCTCCTTGCTCGCTTCCAGGGCCCGCGTGCGCTCCTCCAGGCGCTGGCTCAGGATCTGCGTGAACGAGGCCTGGTCGCGCAGCGAGAGCACCTGGCGAGCCAGGAGGAGCAGGGCCATCACACTCAGGAGGATCATCGAACCCGGATCCGGCAACCACCCGGCGCGCAGGGCCAGGAGGAGGCTCACCAGCCATCCACCGACCGGGACCACCACGAGGACGGCACTCCCAAGTTGGCTACCGCGCCCCTGGCTCCGGGAGAGTCGATCATGGGTCCAAGGCGCGAAGCTGGCCAGGGCCAGGGGAAGCTCGGCCAGGGGGACCAGCCGGAAGATGGGGTCGTGCGGGGAAGCTCCACCCCTCAAGCCTTGGTGAAGTTGCCAGAGATCGACCCAACCGGCGGCCACCAGGCCCAGGGTCACCCACCCCAGCGGGCCCACCATCCGCCGCTGATCCACCCTGGCGTGATAGACGGCGACCCCGAGCAGGGCCGCCGTCGCAGCCACGCCCCCCACTTCAATGCCTCCCACGTTCCCGGTGGCAAGCCCCTGCATCCACACCCACGCAAAGAGGCTGATCCCCACGAGGCACCCCTCCAGCACCCGACGAAGACCACCTGCCCACCAGATGCTCTCCCGGTACCAGGCGCGGAACGCGACCAGGGTCAGGGGCAGACCCAGCAGGGGGACCCAGGGGAACAGCTCCGGTTGGACGGTGGCCACCAGGCGGAGGGAGCTCACGCCTGCGAGTGCCAACCAACCCCAGCCATGCCCCGGCTCCCGGAGGCCCCGCAGCAGGAAGCGCCCCACGGCGAAGCACAGGACCCCCCCGGTGCAGACCCGGGGGGCCCAGGCCTGCACTTCCAAGGGCAAGGCCACCAGGAGGGCCAGCAGGGCGGTGGCGATCAGGACACCCACCGTGGCGACGTCGTGAAATGGGGAGCTGTCGCCGTCCCCCTTGCGGAGGGGCATGGCGTGGTTGGGAACGGTGAAGGAGCTCAAGGGATGACGCTCCCATCCTGGGGATCGACCCGGGGGGCTGCCAGCGCGGCGCGGAGCGACCACCGGTCCGCCTCGACGGCATCCATCGGCGTGTCCAGCCCGTCGCGGTAGCACAGGGCGAGAAGCTGCATCGCCGTGACATCACCCGCTTCGGCCCGCGCCAGGTACCCGGCCTCCACCGGCGTGGGGGCCACGGGATGGAAGGGATCCAGGACCCTGGACCGGGGGGCCTCGCGCCGCTTCAGGGCCTGGATGCCGAAGCCCGCGGCGAGGGTGACGCTCGCACCCAGGATCGCCACGAGGACCAGAGGGGCCAGGGCACCCCGCGTTCCAGGCCGGGCACCTTGGTCGAAGTCGCCTGAAGCCGGGGGCTCGGAAGCCTCGCGCCGGGGCGCCAGGCCCTGGGCTCCTGAGTGCGAGCCCGGGGGCACCCGCTGCAAGGGGCGCTCGGCGACCTGGGCCCGGGTTCCCTCGAAGGTGAGCACCGGCCCCTCCGAGAAGAGGGCATCCAACTGGTCCATGGCCTCCAGGACGGTTTCGGTGACCCGGGGGTCCCGCCCGTTCCCCTTGCCGAGGGGGGCCTGGGGCTCAGGCTGCACCCGGGGGGTGCGGGTACCCAGCGGCAGGGACTCCGGTTCGATCCCTTCCCCACCGGCCTTGGCGCGGGGTGAAGGGTCCGCGGTATCCGACCGCACCTTGAAGACGGGGGTGGCCTCGGGTTGGAGGAACTGGGGGCGCCCGGAGCCGGGCGGGAAATAGCGGGGCTGGGACATGTCGGACCTGGAGGAAGGGAGCGGAACGGGGGTGAGCATGGCGGGGGCTCAGGCCGTGGCCGGGCGGAGGCCCAGGAAGCCCCGCAGCTCGGACAGGAAGCCTGGCTGCCGGTGGGCCACCGCACGGGGGGAAGCCGGGCGGATGGCGGAGGGGACCCCGAGGTGCCGGCGGTAGGGAACGGCGGACTCGGCAGCCGCTGAGACCCGCAAGGTCGTGAACGCGGTCTGCCGGGGATCCCGGCGGTTGGTGGCCCGGAGGAAGTAGATCCCCCCCGCCTCCACCCCATGGGGGACTCGGATGCTGGTGTGGAGCCCCTGGGTGGCGGTCAGGAGGAGACCCCCGTCGAGGGGGCTGTGCTCCAGGGTCCAATCCACATCCGTCATCCCCAGGGCCTCGAAGGCGAGCGCCTGCCCAGCCTGCAGGGTGGGGTGGAGGGGGCTGATCTGGGGTTTGGGGGTCAGGGCGCGGGTCATCTCGGCTCCAGGCGGGCACCCGGGGAGGGGCCCACACCTAGACTCGGGTGGGGGGGCGTGCAAGGGTGCAGCACCTTGTGAATTCCTGTTGCATCCGCACCAGGCTTCAACCTCCCCGGCTCCAGCGCCGATGGAATGCCCATGGCTGACACGAAGCGCATCCTGGTGGTGGAGGACGAGGCGACGATCCGACAGGGCGTCCTTCAGTTCCTGCAAGACGAAGGGTATGAGGCCCACGGCCTGGAGGATGGCCGACAGGCCCTCAAGCGCCTGGAGGCCGAATCCTTCGACATCATCCTGTTGGATGGCCACCTGCCCGGGGTGGATGGATTCAAGGTGCTGGAGACCCTCCGCACCCGGGGCACCACCACGCCGGTGCTCATGCTCACGGCCCGGGCCGGCGAGGGCGACCGCCTCCTCGGGTTCCACCTGGGCGCCGACGACTACCTGGTGAAGCCCTTCTACATGAGCGAGCTCGGGGCCCGCATCAAGGTGCTGCTCACCCGGGCCGCCGGTGCGCCCCGGAAGGTGCACGCCCGCCTGCGGAGCGGCCCCATCCTCTTCGATGCCTTCCGCCTGCTGGCCGTGAAAGAGGGGGAGCCCCTGGACCTGCTGCCCAAGGAGGTGAAGATCCTCGAGGTCTTCCTCCGCAACCCGGGGCGCACCCTCACCCGCGATCAGCTGGTGCAGGAGGCCTGGGAGCGGGACTCCCGGCCCACGCCCCGCACCGTGGACGCCCACATCGCCCGCATGCGCAAGAAGCTCGGCGCCGGGGAGGACTGGCTCACGACGATCCCCGGCGAGGGGTATCGGTGGGTGATCCCCGTGGAGGCGGTGGAAGGGGAAGGGTGAGCGAAGGGCAGGGGTGAAGGGGCCTCGGCGGGCGCCGGGGACTGCAACACCATTTCACACCTGTTCATGCTTCCCAACCTCCGGAGGACGGACTCTGATTCCGTCCTTTGGAGACCCCATGCGAACCCTCAAGCAGATCACGCCCCGCCTCACGCCCATCCTGGCCTCCGCCGCGCTCCTGAGCCTCGTGGCCTGCGCCGGAGGGGGGGGGAGCAAGTCCGAGGGTGGAGCCTCCGCTGGAGGCACGACCCCCGGCGGTGGGAACCCCACCCTCACGTGCACCCCCCTGCCTGCCATCGATCCGAAGGTCGCGACCGCCCTTTCCACGGGCAACGCCCTCACCGGTGCCACGGCCGACGACATCATCGACGCCACCCTCGCCGCCCTGGAGACCCAGCGCACCGAGTTCGATCCCCTGGTGGCCCGCCTCTACAACCTCAACGCGGACGGCACCGCCAAGGCCGATGGCACCAGCCTCACCTCCGTGAGCTGGGATCCCCGCCATGACTGCGCCCTGCTCGCCGGCACCTTCGGCGAGAACGTGGAGCTGATCACCACCAACGAGACCACGGCCGGAGCTCCGGCCCCCGCCAAGGCCCTCGCCGTGGCCGGCGAGACGGAAGGCAAGGCCCGGTACCTGGTGCTCGGCACCAACCCCTTCCGCACCAACCCCGCCCGGAACAACAGCAGCGAGGTGAACGCCCAGATGGACCAGCTCCTGGTCAACAGCGTGCGGTGGCTCACGGGCAAGTCCACCGGCACCCCCTTCAAGGTGGTCCTCTTCCAGCTGGACGAGAGCACCTGGTTCGCCGACGAGTCCGCCACCCGTGCCTGGCTCACGGCCAAGTTCGGCACCGAAGTCTCCTTCAACACCGCGAAGGCCTGCGATGGCGCCAGCCTCTCGAGCTGCCTGGCCAACGGTGCGGACCTCGTGATCGTCTCCCAGCGCTACGACGCCACCACCCAGGATCCCGGACGGCTCCGGGACTCCGTGAAGGGGGTGCTGGACGCCGGGAAGCCGGTGCTCTACTTCAACCAGGATGGGGGCCCCAACGCCTTCGGGTCCCTGCTCCTGGACCTGTTCAAGGTGCAGTACGTGGGCGACAACTACTGGTCCCACCTCCGGGCCACCGGGGTGAACGGCACCGGGGCCATGGGGCGCCTCAGCACCTCCTTGACCGCCATCCGCGAGATGCTGACCCGCCTCAGGAGTGGCGCCTACGGCTTCACCCTGGCCACCTGCCAGACCGACCCCGCCGAGAACGCCATCTTCAAGGCCCAGTTCCAGGATGGGGCCTCCGCGGTCAAGGGCATGATGAACAGCCTGGATGCCTCCCGGAAGGACCTCTTCGCCACCTGCGGGAACGAGATCCCCAAGCTCCTGGCCCTCCTGGGGGATCGCCTCCGCCAGGACATCGTCTATCCCATGAGCGTGGACAAGACCACGCCCAAGGAATTCCTCCGGGCCTACTACGCCGACCACGCCGTCTACAGCTTCCGGAAGGTCGTGCCGGCGCAGAAGGACCTGGGGACCTTCAGCACGAAGGACCTCAGCAAGGTCACCCCCATCTCCAAGCTCGTGAGGATGGAGAGCTGCGTCCCCTTCAAGGCCGCGGGGGTCTACGCCCTGCCCGGGCGGCCCGTGAGGGTGACCCGCCGGGATTCCGGCAATGTCACCGTCCGCCTCTCCGTGAACAGCATCCGGTCCGGCAGCACCCATGAGTGGGACGCCAATGGCTACACCCGGCCCAAGTACCTCTGGAGCAGCGCCATCACCCTCAACCCGGGCGAGACCGTCACCTTCACCAATCCCTACGGCGGTCCCATCCAGGTCTCGTTCAACACCAACGATGTTCCCGTGGAGCTGCAGTTCGAGAACGTGGGTCAGCACGCCTACTGGAGCTCGCCCGCCGACGATGAGAGCTTCGCCCGGGCCCTGGCCCTCGGGGAATTCGACTGGGCCGAGCTCTCCGCCGGATCTTTCGAGATCCACTCCAAACTCGACCGTTTCAAGAACAGCACCATGCGCGGCACCCTCTGGAGCACCCCCCAGACCGTGGCGGCGGCCACCATGCAATACGCCCACGGCCTCACCCATACCCTGGCCGGATTCCGGGGCGAGGGCATCGCGGAGGTTCCCGAGATCCACGGCTGGGCAGCGGCGAAGGGTTACACCGTCTCCACCTTCAGCAACATGCAGCACATGAATGCGGACCAGGCCACCTGCGGCAGCGGCTGCTCCGGCAACCCCTACGACACCTGGGGGGCCTTCTCGGTGATCGAGCACGGCAACCTGCATGAGATCGGCCACGGCCTCCAGAGCGGCCGCATGCTCCTCAGCACCGGAACCGTAGGCCAGGGCGGCCACGGTGCCACCAACTTCTATTCCACCTACGCCCGGACCTCCTTCTATGAGATCACGGGGCTCCACGACTCCGGCGACGGGGGTGCCCGTGGTCTGGGAAGCATGGGTGCCCAGCCCAGCACCCCCAATGCCATCTTCAAGGCCCTCGTGGGCTGCGCGGCCTCCCCCGACCCCGGTGCGGCCATGGAGCTGGTCATGCAGAACGCCCTCACCGGGGTCACTCCGGATCCCAACGACCACAGCTTCGATCCTGACCCCGCCACCCTGTCCAGCCTCGCCGGCCTGAGCTACGACTACAACTACCGGGTCTTCGAGCAGCTGTCCTTCCAGGCCGTGAAGCGGGGCAAGCTGACCGCGGGGATGCATCTCATCGCCCGCCTGCACATCCTGGAGCGGAACTTCAACGCCGCCTTGAAGGATGCCGCCACCTGGGAGGCCACCAAGGCCGGTCTGGGCTTCGGCACCCTCTCCTTCGACCAGGCCAAGGCCCTGAAGAACAACGACTGGATCGTCATCGCCGCCTCCTGGGCCGTGGGGTTGGACTACCGCGCCCTCATGGACATGATGGGCTGCCGGTTCAGCCCCGAGGCTTCGGCCCAGGTGGCCAGCTTCGGCTTCCCGACCACGGGCCGCGAGTACATCACCGCCAACAACTACAATGCCGCCTGGTTCAAGAACAGCCGAGCGTTCGGGGAGTTTGGTTCCGCGGTCCAGATCAAGACCACGGTCATCACCCCCACCACCATCTGGCCCTGGTGAGGCCTTACCAACCGCCTGGAGGCCACAGGAACCCCTGTGGCCTCTTTGTTTAGATCTAACCAAAGGCCATGCAACAACTTTTCACACCCGTTCATCCTTCCCAATCGCCAAGGGTCGGACTCTGAATCCGTCCCTTGGAGGTCCCATGCGCGCCCTGACCCGACGCACCCCCGCCCTGCCCTCGATCCTGGCCACCGCGGCCCTGCTGAGCCTCGTGGCCTGCGCTGGCGGCGGGGGTGGCGACAAGGGAGGCACCGAGGGCGGTGCGACCGGGGGTGGCAATCCCACCCTGACCTGCACCCCCGCCGCAGCCCTGGCCCCCAATGTCCAATCCGCGCTCAACACCGGGGACGCCCTCACGGGCGCCACGGTGGAGGAGTTCCTGGATGGCACCCTTGCCACCCTCGAGGCCCAGCGCACCGCCGCCAACCCGGTGATCGCGACCTTCTATGGCCTGAACGCCAATGGCACCGCCAAAGCCGACGGCAGCAGCCTCACGGCCGTGAGCTGGGATCCCACCCACGATGCCGCCCACTTCACGGCCGCCTTCGGCACCAACACCGAGGTGCTCGTCTCCAACCAGACCACCGCCGGCGCGCCGGCCCCTGCCAAGGGTCTCGCGGTCGCCGGCCAGGCCGCCTCCGGGAGCCGCTATCTGGTGATGGCCAGCAACCCCTTCCGCACCACCCGGAACGCCCAGATGGACCAGTTCATGGTGAACGGCCTCCAGTGGATGACGGGCAAGACGGCGGGCACCCCCCTCAAGGTCGCCATCGTCCACCTGGACGAGAGCTACTGGTTCAAGGATGAGTCCAGCACCCGCACCTGGCTCACCGCGAAGTGGGGCGCCGGTGCGACCTTCAACACCGCCAACGCCTACGACGGGGCGAACCTCGGCAAGGTCCTCACGGATGGCGCCGACCTGGTGATCGTCTCCCAGCAGCTGGACGCCGGCCAGAGCGCCGCCCAGGTGCGCGACGGCATCAAGGCCCTCATGGATGCGGGCAAGCCCGTGCTCTACCTCCAGCTGGATGGCGGCCCCAACGAGCTGGGCACCCAGCTCTACAACCTCTTCCAGGTCCAGTACGTCGGCGACAACTACTGGTCCAACTACCAGACGGTGAGTCTGGACGGCCGCACCCTCCTGGGCCGCCTGAGCCCCAGCCTGACTTCCATCCGGGAGATGCTGACCCGCCTGAAGTCCGGCACCTACGACTTCAACCTGGCCACCTGCCAGACGGACGCGACCCAGAACGCCGCCTTCAAGGCCCAGTTCCAGGATGGGGCCACGGCCGTGAAGGCGATGATGAACGGCTACGACTCCTCCCGGAAGGACCTCTTCGCCACCTGCGGCAACGAGGTGCCGAAGCTCCTGGCCCTCACCGCCGACCGCATCCGCCAGGACATCGTCTTCCCCCTGAAGACCGCCAGCTCCACCCCCAAGGACTACCTGCGGTCCTACTTCGCCGACCACGCCGTCTACAACTTCCGCAAGGTGGCCCCCGCCCAGAAGGACCTGGGCACCTTCTCCCGGTCCGATTTCTCCGGCGTGACCCCCACCACCCGCACCGTGAGCCTCATCAGTCGCCCGAACTTCCGCAGCACCGGCGCCTACGCCCTGCCCGGCCGCGCCGTGCGGGTGACCCGCCTGGACTCCGGGGCCGTGGACACCACCCTCTTCGTGAACTCCCTCCGCAGCGGCTCCACCCATGAGTGGGACGACACCAGCTACGGCGGCTACGCCCGGCCCAAGTTCCTCTGGAGCGCCGGCATGCCGATCAAGCCCGGCGAGACCATCACCTTCACCAGCCCCTACGGCGGGCCCATCCAGGTGGGCTTCAACACGAAGGACATCCCCGTCCAGCTGCGCTTCGAGAACGTCTCCGAGCACCCGCACTGGAACGGCCCCGAGGACGACGCCTCCTTCGCCACCAAGCTGAGCGCCAACACCCACGACTGGGTGGAGGTGGCCACGGATGGCTTCGAGATGCACTCCAAGGCCGACCGCTTCAAGACCGGCACCCTGGCCAATGCCAACTGGAGCACTCCGGCCACCTTGGCCGCCGCGACCCAGCGCTTCACCTACGACTACACCCATGTCGTGGCGGGATACCAGGGCCAGGGCATCGACAAGGAACCCGAGATCTACAATTGGGCCGTGGCCAAGGGCCTCACCGTGGCCACCACGGATGTCGCCAAGCACATGAACGCCGACGTTCCCACCTGCGGCTGGGGCTGCTCCGGAAATCCCTACGATGCGGGCTGGGCCTTCTCGGTGATCGGTCATGGCGACATCCACGAGCTCGGGCACAGTCTCCAGTCCGGACGCTGGCAGCTCAAACATGGCGCCTACACCTACCCCAACCACGCGGGGACCAACTTCTACCCCTACTATGTCGCGTCCCGAGCCTGGGAGGACCGGGGGATCAGCTCCTACGACCAGACCTCCTCCAACTGGACCAAGGAGCTGTATCAACAGCTGCAGGCCGCCTACGTGGGGGGCAACCGGGTGGGGGCCGTCTCCACGGCCATGGAGTCCTACTTCGCCAACATCCTCTCCGCCGGGGGCGACGCCGGCATCGACAACTCCTACCTCTTCTACATCCAGTTCTTCATGCAGGTCCGCGAAAAGGGGCTCATGGACAACGGCTGGCACGTGCTGAGCCGCGCCCACATCATCGACCGGGCCTTCTGGGCCGCGCTGAAGGACCAGGCCACGTGGGACGCCCAAAAGGGCAACCTCGGCTTCTCCACCATCCCCTTCGCCGACGCCAAGGCCATGACCAACAACGACTTCATGGCCATCACCCTCTCCTACGTCAGCGGTCTCGACATCCGCGACTTCATGGCCATGTGGGGCTTCCGGATCTCCGCCCTGGCCGATGCCCAGATCGCCACCTTCAACCTCCCCAAGGCCCAGCGGGTCTTCTTCGCCACCACCAACTACGGCTGGTTGAAGGGGGGCCTGTCCACCCACATCGGGTCCTTCCGCAAGCTCCCCGTGGACGGCACCACCGCCTGGCCGCTCTGAGTCCTGACGCATCCCCTGAACGGCCGCCTCCGGGCGGCCGTTCCCCTTCCGGCAATCAGATCACGCCCTTGCTCGACTGCTTGAGGCTGAGCTCCAGCACGAAGGTGGCCACGGTCTCGAAGGTGCCGTCGGGCAGCTTCACATCGGCCCGCAGGTTCACGGCCTCGGTCACGCGCTCCTCCTGGGCCAGGGCCTGCACCACCTGGGCTTGGATCTTGGCGCCCTCCTCGCACACGAAGTACACGTCGCTCTCGGGCCGCTTGAGGAACTGGGCCTGGAAGCTCTTGAAGACCAGGGAGACCTTGGCCTTGCGGCGGCGGATCTGCTCCACGGCGATGAGCCCCCCGGCGCAGTCGGCGCCGATGGCCAGGGCCCCGAAGTACATGGAGCCGAGGTGGTTCTTGGATCCGCGGCGGAAGGGGAGGCGCACCACGCAGCGGGTGTCGCTCAGCTCCTCCACCACGGGCCAGGTGCGGGCCAGCAGGGGGATCTTCCACCACCCGAAGAGGCGGATGCCCCAGGTCTGTTTGAAGCGATCGGAGAAGAGGGCCATGCGCCATCCTAAGGCGAGGTTGGGTCGCCGTCTCGGCTAACCCCAGGTAGGGCTAGAGATCTCCCAGGCAGGGGAGCCGGAGGGTGAACCGGGTGCCCTGCCCCACCTCGCTCGTGACGTCCACGAAGCCCCCCTGGGCCTCGGCGAAGGCCTTCACGGAGGGCAGCCCCAGCCCCGTGCCTTCCCCTTTGGCCTTGGTGGTGAAGAAGGGATCGAAGACCCGGTCGCGGACCTCCGGCGGCATGCCCGCGCCGGAATCCGCCACTTCCAGACGGGCCCAGGCCCGGTCACGGGACAGCGAGATGGCGAGGGTGCCCTGCCCTTCCATGGCGTCCCGGGCGTTGGTGGCCAGGTTCACCAGCACCTGTTCCACCGCCAGGGGATCCACCTCCATCCAACACTCATGGCCATCGGAGGACACCGTCAGCACGACGCCGGGCCCCACCAGGCGCTGCAGCATGGGGCGGAGCTGGTTGAGGGTCTCCCCCAGCTCCAGGAGCGCGCGGTGGGCCTCCGGATCGCCCGCATGGGCCATGGTTCGCCGGGCCAGGGCCGCAGCCTTGTGGGCCGCGCGGACCAGCTCCTCCCGCGATCCTTCCTGTTCCGCCAGGGCGCAGACCACGGCCAGGAGGTTGTTGAGGTCGTGGGCCATGCCGGCCCCCACGGTGGCCACCAGGTTCAGGCGCTGGGTGCGGAGGATGGCCTCCTGGCTCTGCTCCAGGGCCTTCGTGCGCTCCTGGACCCGGTCCTCCAGTTCGGCCTTGGCCCGCCGCATGGCCCGGAGCCGGCTCAGCAGGGCCGCCGCCAGTCCCAAACTCAGGAGGGCCGCCACCACGCTGAAGGTCCGGATGAGCCCCCGACGCTGCTCCGCCGCCCGCAGCACGGTGATCTCGCGGGCCTGTCTCTCGGACTGGAACTTGGCTTCCAGCTCCTGGAGCCGGCGGGCCCGCTCACTGTTGAACCGCTCGTCACTGCGGGCCTTGAAGGCCACATGGCGGGCGTAAGCTCGGCCCATGTCCCCGGCGAAGGCGTACTCCTCCGCCAGGATCGACAGCAGCTCCAGGCTGACGTTCGCCATCTGGAGCTCCTCGGAGGTGCGAAAGGCCGCTTCGAGGTCCGCCAACCCCTCCCGGGAGCGGCCCTGGCGGTTCCGGGCGATGCCCCGGTTCGCTTGGCACAGGGCCTCCTGCAGGCGGTCCCCGATGGCCCGGGCCGAGGCCATGCCCCGCTCCGCCCGCAGCATCGCCCCGGGGTAATCCTTGACCCGGAGGAGGTGATCCGAGAGGTTCACCTCAAGGGAGGTGAAGAGGCGGCGGTGCTGGATCTTCTGCAGGAGCGCCTCGGCCTCCGTGTAGGCAGCCATGGAGGCATCCTCCCGGCCCACCCGCTGGAGGGCGACGCCCATGTTCGTGTAGAGCACCGCCAGCTCCACCAGATCCGGCAACCCCTTGGCCAGCTCGATCCCCTTGGGGCCCA
>JBGASN010000016.1:0-64347 GCA_044229665.1 Holophagaceae bacterium | reverse complement strand
TGCCTGGAAGGATGGCCGCTGGGGAGGGCATCCGGACCTCCGGGGCCTCGGCGCCCTCGCGGGCGTGGGCGTCTGGCAGGGGGACCAGCCGGGAGGGGTGCTGCTGGCCCTCTCCAGCCATCCCCGCGCCTTCACCCGGCCCGAGCTGGCCCTCCTCCACGCGGTGGCGGGTCTGCTGGGGAAGGCCCTGGAGGTCGAGGCCCTCAAGGTGGACCTGCACCGCCTCCAGGAGGCCCTGGCCCTCACGGAAGCGGTGGTGGAGGACAGCGCCCTGCAGGACGCCCCCACGGGGCTGCCCAACCGCCGCTACCTGGACATCTGGATCAAGGCCAACCTCTACCTGGCCCGGCGGCGGGGCGAACCCATGGCCGTGGTCACCTGGGTGCAGCCGGCCGCGGAGCTGAAGCTCCTGCGCCCCGTGGCCGAGGGCCTCCGGGGCGAGGACCTGCTCATCTGCGAGGGGCAGGGGCGCTGCTGTCTCCTCCTCCCCCGCACGCCCCGGGGTGGGGCCCAGATCCTCATCCACCGCCTCCGGCAGAAGCTGGGGCCGCTGCCCATGGCGGCCACCCTCTGGGACCCGGAGACGGACGACCTGAAGCTGGGCAGCGTGCATGCCCGCCTGGAGGCGGGCCTGGCGGAGGCCCGGCACCTCCCGGAAGTGGTGGTCTGGCGGTTCTGACCCTCCCACGGCGGGGGGGGCTTGGTCCGGCCCCAGGAACCCTGGCCCCGGGCCCAGCCTCATGGGATGATGAAGGTTCGTCTGACCCCGGGTACGGGGTTCGTGGAGGTCATGCGTGGATACCCCGACCCTGGTGAAGGCCGCCCTGCAAGCCCTGGCTCCTCAGGCGGAGGTCTCCCACGAGGAGTTGCTCAAGTGGTACGGCCTGATGCACATGGGCCGGCTCCTCGACGACAAGGCCCCCAACTACCTGAAGCAGGCCATCGGCTGGTCCTACCACGCCCCCTGCGCCGGCCATGAGGGCATCCAGCTGGCTCTGGGCCTCGCCTTCCGCCCCGGGAAGGACTACCTCTTCCCCTACTACCGCGACCTGATGACCTGCCTGGCCGGTGGCCTCACCCCCGAGGAGATCATCCTCAACGGCATCTCCAAGGCCACGGATCCCAGCAGCGCCGGCCGCCACATGAGCAACCACTTCGGGAAGCCCGAGATCGGGATCCAGAACGTGAGCAGCCTCACGGGCAACCACACCCAGCACGCCTCGGGCCTGGGCCGCGCCGTGAAGTACTACAACTCCGACGCCATCGTGTACTGCAGCCACACATGAGCAACCACTTCGGGAAGCCCGAGATCGGGATCCAGAACGTGAGCAGCCTCACGGGCAACCACACCCAGCACGCCTCGGGCCTGGGCCGCGCCGTGAAGTACTACAACTCCGACGCCATCGTGTACTGCAGCCAGGGCGAGAGCAGCCTCTCCGAGGGCTATTGCTATGAGGCCATCGTGGGCGCCGACAAGGAGAAGCTCCCCGTCGTCTTCGTGGTGCAGGACAATGGCTACGGCATCTCCGTGCCCAAGAAGGACCAGGCCGCGAACTTCTTCCTCTGCGACAACTTCGCGGGCCTGCCCAACCTCAAGATCATCAAGTGCGACGGCCTGGACCTCTTCGCCAGCCGCCAGGCCATGAGCGAAGCCATCGCCCACGCCGCCAGTGGCGCCGGCCCGGCCATGGTCTACGCCACCTGTGTGCGCATCGGCTCCCACTCCAACTCCGACCGCCACGAGTGGTACCGGGACGAGGATGAGCTGGCCGCCGCGAAGGCCGCCGATCCGCTGCCCCGCTTCCGCAAGCTCTGCCTGGAGCGTGGCCTGAGCGAGGAGGAGCTGGCCTCCATCGAGCAGGAGAACCAGGCCCGCTACCTGGCCGCCCACGATGCCGCCATGTCGGCGCCGAATCCGGCCCCCGAGAGCATCCACGACTTCGTGATCCCCGAGGCCTGGGTGAGCGGGAAGTTCCCCACGGGCCTGCACGAGGAGAAGGGCGACGCCATCACCCTGCTCGCCGCGCTGAACACCACCCTCAAGGAGGAGTTCCGCCACAACCCCGACACCTTCATCTGGGGCCAGGACATGGCCAACAAGGAGAAGGGCGGCATCTTCAACGTCACGAAGGGCATGCAGCCCGAGTTCGGCCCGGCGCGGGTGTTCAACGCCCCCATCGCCGAGGACTACATCGTGGGCACCGCCAACGGCATGAGCCGCTACGACGACAAGCTCCGCATCGTGGTGGAAGGCGCCGAGTTCGCCGACTACATCTGGCCCGCCGCCGAGCAGATCGTGGAGACCAGCCACGACTACTGGCGCAGCAACGGCAAGTTCTCCCCCAACATCACCATCCGCATCGCCTCCGGCGGCTACATCGGCGGCGGCCTCTACCACTCCCAGAACGTGGAGGGCTGGCTCACCACCCTGCCGGGCATTCGCGTGGTGGTCCCCGCCTTCGCCGATGATGCCGCGGGTCTCCTGCGCACGGCCATGCGGTCCCGAGGAACCACGCTCTACCTTGAACCCAAGTTCCTGTACAACGCCGCCATGGCCAAGAGCCACGTGCCCGCCGAGTTCGCCGTGCCCTTCGGCAAGGCCCGCGTGCGGCGCACCGGCACCGACCTCACCATCCTGGCCTTCGGCACTCCGGTGCACTTCGCCCTGGAGGCCGCCGCCAAGCTGGAGGCCGAGGGCAAGTCCGTGGAGGTCGTGGACCTCCGCAGCCTCAGCCCCCTGGACGAGGACACCATCCTCGCCAGCGTGAAGAAGACCCACCGTTGCCTCATCGCCCACGAGGACAAGGTCTTCGGCGGCTTCGGCGGCGAGCTCGCGGCCATCGTGGCCTCCAAGGCCTTCAGCTGGCTGGATGCCCCCGTGGAGCGCGTGGGCTCCGAGTTCACGCCCGTGGGCTTCAACCGCATCCTGGAGCGCGCCACCCTCCCCAACACGGACAAGGTGCTGGCTGCGGCCCGGAAGGTGCTCGCTTTCTAAGGCCGCCGGTCTTCGGGCTTCGGTCGTCGGGTTCTTGAGTGCCCTGGGCCTTGCCCATGGCCTGGGGTGGGGCGACGACCGAAGACCGACGACCCCGCCGGGCCTACTTCGCCAGGACCTCGGCTTCGCCCTCGATGCGCGCCACCACGCGGAAGGCCGTGGGACCTGCCAGGATGCTCTCCAGGCGGACCTCCTTCAGCTGGCCCTTCATCTCGAGGCCGGGAGCGAGGGAACGGTTGAGCTGCTCGTGGGCGAGGGCCATGAGGTCCTTGAACTGCTGCCCGATCAGCACCGTGCTCTTCTCCTGCAGGGTGCGGCGGATCTTGGACTTGAAGAGCCAGGCGGCAGTCTTGGTGAGCCAGCCGGAGGAGGCCAGGGCGAAGTCCAGATCCTCCAGCTTCACGAGCCCCTCCGCCGTGATCACGGGACGGCCCTGCAGGGTGAGGATGCCGGTGACCACCCCCTTCACATCGAGCTCCAGGAGGGCCTTGCCCCGGGCGCCGGTGATGGCCGCGGTCTGGATGGTGAGGGGGCCCTTCTCGGTCTCGAAGGTCTTCCCGCCCAGGGCCTCGGTGAGCTGCATCGTGGCGCTGGCGTAGTCCAGTTCCGCCTCGGCGCGGACGCGGAATCCCGGGATGATCTGGTCCGCCGCTTCGAGGTCGGGCAGGGGTCGGGCCTCGGCCACGGGGCGGGGTCCCACCACGATGAGGGGGCGGGCCTGGAGTTCCGGCGTTACGAAGAGGGTCTGGCCTTCGGTGCGGATGGGCCCCATCCGGAGCTTCTCGGGACGCAGCACCAGCCACACATCCTTGCGCAGCTCGAAGGGCTGGGCGGCCATGGCCCAGGCCTCCTGGGCCCGTTGGCGCAGGAGGTCGTTCTTCCGAACGAGGTCATCCAGCTGGCCCACGGCGGTCTTCACCTGGGTCTGCATGCCCTGGGTGACGTCGTTGGTGATGTCGATGCCCAGGAAGGTGATCTGGCAGGTGTTGAGGGCCGTGGCGGTGGCGATGGGATCCCGCAGCTCCAGGCGCCAGTCCGGCCGCAGGGCCCACTGGGTGTCCACCTCGATCATGGCGCGGCGGGGGGCCTCCGGTGCCCGGCCACAGGAGCCCACCACCGTGTAGTGCTGGCCCACGGTGCGCACGCCCACATCCATGCCGAAGTTCACCACCGTGGTCACGGCCACCCGCTGGTCGCGGAAGCGGAAGGCCAGGGGGTCCCGGTAGAGGTTGCAGCGGAAGTAGGTGCGCGGCTTGCCCGGGATCTCCGCCCACTGCTCCACCACGGGCGGGGTGCGGGGCGCCAGGGCCTCCACCTGGGGCAGGTAGGCCCCCAGCTCCACCCGCATGGGCAGGGCCAGCGTGGAGATCTCCCCGACCGTCACCGGCTGCAGCACCGCCGGGGGGGGCGGGGCGACCTGGGCGGCGAGGGGGAGGGCGAGCGTCTGCGCGAGGGCGCGGCGCATGCCGATCAGACGGTGGCGAGCTTCGAGGCGGCCGCCTTCAGGGTCTCGGCGATGGCCTGGGGCTCATGCCCCAGGAAGTCGGTGCGCTGCATGAGGTGCACCAGCTGGCCATCCTTCAGGATGGCGGCCTGGGGGGAGCTGGGCATGGCGCCCTCGAAGTACTCCCGGGCCTGGGCGGTGGCTTCCTTCTCCATGCCGGCGAACACCGTGACGAGGTGGTCGAACTTCAGCCCCGAGGCCAGGGCGGCATTCACGCCGGGGCGGGCGCCAGCGGCGGCGCAGCCGCACACGCTGTTGACCACCAGCAGGGTGGTGCCGGGGCGCTGCAGGGCCTGGTCCACCTCGGCGGGGGTCATGAGCTGCTGGAAGCCGGCTTGCACCAGCTCTTCCCGCATGGGGGCGACCATGTACTCCGGGTAGTTGCTCATGGAAAGACCTCCAGGTTCGAACCCGAATAGTTTACCGCGGGAGTCGGGTATGGGCTCCGGCATAATCGACCCCTGGAGATCCCCATGAACCTTGTCCTCCTGGGGGGCAGCCTGCGCCCCGCCTCCCTGAACACCCGCTTCCTCACGCACATGGATCGTGAGCTCCAGGCCCGGGGCCACCAGACCCGTGCCTTCGTGGGGGATGCCCTGCGGTGGCCCCTCTATGAGGACGACGTGGCCGCTCCGGAAGGTGCCCTGGTGCTGGCGGAGGCCCTGCGGGGCGCCCAGGGGCTGGTGATCGTCTCCCCCGAGTACAACGCGGGCATCCCCGGCCACCTCAAGAACGCCATCGATTGGCTCAGCACCCTCTCCCCCAGCCCCTGGAAGAACCTGCCCGTGCTCCTCTGCGCCTGCTCCCCGGGCGCCTTCGGGGGCAGCCGGGCCCTGCCCAGCTGGCGGGCCACCCTGGCCAACATGGGGGCCTTCGTGGTGCCCCAGGCCCTCCCCATCCCCCACGCCGATGTGAACCTGGCCGAGGATGGCCGCCCCAAGGAGGAGCGGACCGCCGGCCTGGTCACCCACGTGCTGGCCGACTTCATCGCCTTCTGCGGCCAGATGGGCCACAACCTCTGATCCGGGAACTCCATGCGCGACTACTTCAAGAGCCTCTTCGCCTCCCTCACGGCCCTCACCCTGTTCACCGGGGCGGCCTTCGTGTTGATGCTGGTCCTGATGGCGGCCGCTGGTGCCTCCGGCAAGCCCGTGGTGCCCGCCAAGACCGTGGTGGTCCTGAACCTGGATGGCTCCCTCGTGGAGGAGGTGGAGGATCAGAACGCCTCCGAGGCCCTGGGCGCGGCCCTGAACGGCACCGGGGGCCGCCGCTTCGCGCTGGGTGACCTCCTGGAGGGCCTGCAGGCCGCCGCCAAGGACGACCGGGTGGCCGGCCTCTACCTCACCGGCAACCTGCAGGGGGGCGGACCCGCCCAGCTGCGGGAGCTGCGCCAGGCCCTGGTGGCCTTCGCCGAGAAGAAGCCCCTCATCGCCTGGAACATGAACTACGGCCGGGGCGACTATTACCTCGCCACCGCCGCATCGCAGCTCCTGCTGCATCCCTTCGGCATCGTGCAGGCCAACGGGTTCGCGGCGGAGCCCATGTTCTACGGCGGGGCCTTCAAGAAGTACGGGGTGGAGGTGCAGGTCACCCGGGTGGGCAAGTTCAAGAGCGCCGTGGAGCCCTACCTCTACGACAAGATGAGCCCGGAGAACCGCGAGCAGCTGGAGACCCTCCTCGGGGATCTCTGGGGGGAGTGGAAGACCACGGTGGGGAAGGGGCGCAAGCTCGAACCCGCCGCCCTGCAGGAGCTGGCCGACAGCAAGGGCATGCTCCAGGGCGAGGAGGCCAAGGCCGCCAGGCTCGTGGACCGCATCGCCGCCCAGGATGAGGTGCTCGACCACCTGAAGGAGCTCACGGGCAAGAAGGTCACGGACCGGGACTTCCCCCAGATCGAGCTGGAGGCCTACCGGGCCGCCACGGCCACCGCCGGTTCCGGAGGCA
Source organism: Holophagaceae bacterium (assembly GCA_044229665.1). Lineage (GTDB taxonomy): Bacteria > Acidobacteriota > Holophagae > Holophagales > Holophagaceae > JAFDVN01. Next base: position 57,904 of record JBGASN010000016.1, on the reverse strand, counting down.
CCATCGCGGTCGTCCATGCCGAAGGCGAGATCGTGGATGGGGAGGGCTCCTCCCAGCAGGTGGGCGGCGATCGCGTGGCCCGCGAGCTGCGCCGCCTCCGCCTGGATGACTCCGTGAAGGCCGTGGTGCTCCGGGTGAACAGCCCCGGGGGCAGCGTGCAGGGAAGTGAGGTCATCCTGCGGGAAGTGGTGCTCACCAAGGCCAAGAAGCCCGTGGTGGTCTCCATGGCCCACCTGGCCGCCTCGGGCGGTTACTGGATCAGCACCGGTGCCAGCCGGGTGCTGGCGGAGCCCACCACCATCACCGGCTCCATCGGCGTGTTCGGCCTGCTGCCCAATGTGCAGAAGCTGGCCTCGGAGCACGGCATCACCTGGGACAGCGTGCAGACCGCCAAGCTCTCGAACCCGCAGAGCCTCACCCGCCCCAAGACGCCCGAGGAGCTGGCCCGCATGCAGTCCGTGGTGGATGGCATCTACGACCGCTTCCTCGACAAGGTGGCCGCGGGGCGCAAGCTCAAGCGGGAGGCCGTGCATGAGATCGCCCAGGGCCGCGTCTGGAGTGGTCAGACCGCCCTCAAGCTGGGCCTCGTGGATGAGCTGGGCGGTCTCCAGGACGCCGTGCAGATCGCCGCGAAGCTCGCCAACCTGACCACTTGGCAGGTGCAGGGTCCCGTGAAGGAGCCCGATGGCTTCATGAAGGCCCTCGTGAAGGGCTTCACCCAGGGCAAGCCCCGGCGCCTGGTGAAGGCGGGCCCCGTGGAGCAGCTGAAGTCGGAGCTGCAACGCCAGGTGGAGGCCCTCGAGGCCCTCAACGATCCCCAGGGCGTCTATGCCCGCATGCCCTTCGAACTCGGCCTGAAGTAAGCCTGGGCCCCGGGCAGGAGAAGGCCACGGCATACCGCCGTGGCCTTTTCCGCGGAAGGAGGTTCCTCAGTTCGGCAGCATCTCCGGGCGCCAGCCCTGGAGCACGCGCATGTAGCTGGCCCGTTCGAAGGCATGGGGATTGGGCACCTTCGAGAAGCTCATGCTGCCATGGGCCTGCTGGAGGCTGTCGTATTCACGGGATTCCAGCCACTCCGCCATGCCCTGCCGGAGGGTCCTCAGGTAGCCGGGACCCTTGATCAGGAGGGCGCTGACCACCTGCACGGCATGGGCGCCGGCCATGACGGCCTTGAGGGCGTCCTCCACCTCATGCACCCCGCCGCTGCAGGCCAGGCTCCCGGGGAAGGGACCGTGGAGCAGGGCCAGGGCGTGGAGGCGCGGGAGGAGCTCCCGGCCATCGGAGAGGTAGAGGCGCGGCACCAGTTGCAGGCTCTCCAGGTCGAAGTCCGGCTGCAGGAAGCGGTTGAAGAGCACCAGCCCATCGGCCCCTGCCTCATGGAGGCGGCGGGAGAGGTTGGGCAGGCTGGTGAAGTGGGGGCTGAGCTTCACCGCGAGGGGGATGGTCACCTCGGCGCGGATCCGCTTCACCAGCTCCACGAGCTGGTTTTCCAGCAAGGCGCTGGATTGGGTCGGATCCGTGGCGATGTCGTAGGTGTTCAGCTCCAGGGCATCGGCCCCCGCCTCCTGCATGAGGCTGGCGTAGTGCACCCAGCCGGAGGGGGTGTTGCCGTTGAGGCTGGCGATCACGGGGATGCCCACGGCGCCTTTGATCTTGCGGATCTGCTCCAGGTAGGTCTGCGGCCCCAGGGTGAAGGCATCCGGATCCGGCAGGTAGCTGGCGGCCTCCGCGTGGGCGTTGGCGTGGAGCTCCAGGTCGAGCAGGGTGCCGAACTGCTCCCGGGTGATCTGCTCCTCGAAGAGGGAGTGCATGACCACCGCGGCGGCGCCCGCGTCCTCCAGGCGCCGCACGCTGTCGAGGTTGTCCACGAGGGGGGAGGCGCCGACCACCAGGGGGTGGGGGAGCTTGAAACCGAGGTAGTTCAGGGAGAGATCCATGGTCATGGTCCTCAGGCCTTGGTGGCGGGGGCGGGGCCGGCGCTGGCGTCCATCTGGGCCAGCTGGGACAGGGTGGCATAGCGGCGGGCGAGGTCCAGCTGGCTCTCCGCCAGCATGCGGGCGAAGTCCTCCGGATGGGCCTGCTCGACCATGCGGAACCGGGTCTCGTTGCGGAGGAAGCGGCCCAGGTCGCCCTTGGGGGCGGCGCTGTCGAGCTGCAGGGGCGCCTGGCCCTCGACGAGGCGCCGGGGATCGTTGCGGAACAGGGGCCAGTAGCCGCTCTCCACCGCCAGCTTGGTCTGCTCCGCCCCCTGGGCCAGGTCGTAGCCGTGGGCGATGCAGGGGCTGTAGGCGAGGATGAGGCTGGGGCCGCGCCAGCTCTCGGCTTCCTGGAAGGCCTTCACGGTCTGGCCATCCTTGGCGCCGATGGCGACCTTGGCGACGTAGACGTGGCCGTAGCTGAGGGCCAGCAGGGCCAGGTCCTTCTTGGGGGTCTGCTTCCCGCCGGAGGCGAACTTGGCCGCCGCGCCCATGGGCGTGGACTTGGAGGCCTGGCCACCGGTGTTGGAGTAGACCTCGGTGTCGAGCACGAGGATGTTCACGTCCTCGCCGGAGGCGAGCACGTGGTCCAAGCCGCCGTACCCGATGTCGTAGGCCCAGCCGTCCCCACCCACGATCCAGATGGAGCGGCGGACCAGGTGTTCCGCGAGGCCGCGGAGGCGCACGGCCGTGGCATCGGTTCGACCCGCGAGCAACTGCTGCAGCTCGGCGATGCGGGCCCGCTGGGCCTTGATCTCCCCTTCACCGTGGGCCGTGGCCCCGGCGATGAGGCCGTCCACCAGGGTGCCGGGCAGGCCGCCGGAGAGGAGGCGGAGCTGGCCCAGGGCCAGGCCCTGCTGCTGGTCGGCGGAGAGGCGCATGCCGAAGCCGAACTCGGCGTTGTCCTCAAACAGGCTGTTGGCCCAGGCGGGGCCGCGGCCCTCGGCGTTCACCGTGTAGGGCGTGGTGGGCAGGTTGCCGCCGTAGATGCTGGAGCAGCCGGTGGCGTTGGCGATCATGAGGCGGTCGCCGTAGAGCTGGGTGAGCAGCTTCAGGTAGGGGGTCTCGCCGCAGCCGGCGCAGGCGCCGCTGAACTCCATGAGGGGCTCCAGGAGCTGGGTGCCCTTCACGTCCAGCTTCACGGTCTCGCGGTCCGGCTCCTTGAGGCCCAGGAAGAAGTCGAAGTTCGCCTTCTCCCGTTCGAGGATCGGGGGCTGGGCCACCATGTCGATGGCCTTGTGGCTGGGGTTGCTCTTGTCCTTGGCCGGGCAGACCTGCACGCAGAGGGTGCAGCCGGTGCAATCCTCCGGCGCCACCTGGATGACGTACTTCTTCCCCTTGAACTCGGCGCCCTTGTAGTCGGCGCTCTTGAAGCCCTCGGGGTGCCCATGGAGCTCCGTGGGCTCGAAGACCTTGGCCCGGATGGCGGCGTGGGGGCACATGAGGGCGCACTTGTTGCACTGGATGCAGATGGCGCTGTCCCACTCGGGGATCTCCACCGCGATGTTGCGCTTCTCCCACTTGGCCGTGGCCGTGGGCCAGGTGCCATCGGGGGGGAAGGCGCTGACCGGCAGCTTGTCGCCTTCGCCGGCGAGCATCACAGCGGTGACCCGCTTCACGAAGTCGGGAGCCAGCTCGGAGACCACGGGCGGCTTGCGGCGGGTGGTGGTGGGGGCCTTGGGCAGGGGCACCTCGTGGAGGTGGGCCAGGGAGGCATCCACCGCCTCGAAGTTGCGGCGCACGAGCACGTCGCCCTTCTTGCCGTAGGTCTTCTCGATGGCGTGCTTGATGGCGGCGATGGCCTCGTCCTTGGGCAGCACGCCGCTGATGGCGAAGAAGGCCGTCTGCATCACGGTGTTGATCCGGCCGCCCATGCCGCTCTCCTTGGCGACCTTGAGGGCGTCGATGACGAAGAAGCGGATCTTCTTGCGGATCATCTCCTCCTGGAGTTCCAGGGGAAGGGCGTCGAAGGCCTTGGCGGGCTCCTCGGCGGTGTTCAGCAGGAAGGTGGCGCCCTCCACCGCGGGGCCCAGCAGGTCGAACTTGTCCACGAACTGGGGCTGGTGGCAGGCCACGAAGGTGGCCTTGCGGATGAGGTGGGGGCTGCGGATGGGCCGGGGCCCGAAGCGCAGGTGGCTCACGGTCACGGCCCCGCTCTTCTTGGAGTCGTACACGAAGTAGCCCTGGCCGTGGTTCTCGGTCTCCTCGGCGATGATCTTGATGCTGTTCTTGTTGGCGCCCACGGTGCCGTCGCTTCCGAGGCCGAAGAAGAGGCAGCGGCTCACGTCGGCGGGCTCGAGGTCGAAGCTCTCGTCCACCGGCAGGCTCAGGTGGGTCACATCGTCCACGATGCCCACGGTGAAGTTCCGCTTGGGCTTGGGCTGCAGCATCTCATCGAAGACCGCCTTGACCATGGCGGGGGTGAACTCCTTGCTGGAGAGGCCGTAGCGGCCGCCGATGAGGCGGGGCTCCTGGGGGAAGGGGCTCCAGCCCTCCTCCCGGGCCTCCCGCAGGGCGGCGGCGATGTCCAGGAAGAGGGGCTCGGCGGGGGCGCCGGGCTCCTTGGTGCGGTCGAGCACGGCGATGGACTTCACCGAGGTGGGCAGGGCGGCCACGAAGTGCGAGAGGCTGAAGGGCCGGTACAGGCGCACCTTGAGCATGCCGACCTTCTGGCCCTGGGCCACGGCCCAGTCCACGTACTCCTCCACCGTCTCCGTGCCGCTGCCCATGAGGATCACCACCCGCTCGGCTTCGGGGTGGCCCACGTAGTCGAAGAGGCGGTAGGCGCGACCGGTCCGGGCCTCGAAGGCGGCCATGGTCTGTTGCACGATCTCGGGTACCGCCGAGTGGAACCCGTTGCAGGCCTCCCGGGCCTGGAAGAAGGAGTCGGGGTTGGCGGCGGTGCCGCGGATGATGGGGCGGTCGGGGCTGAGGGCGCGCTCGCGGTGGGCGGCCACCAGCTCATCGGGCACCAGGGCGCGCAGGTCCTCCACATCGAGGGCCTTGATCTTGGCCACCTCATGGCTGGTGCGGAAGCCATCGAAGAAGTGCATGAAGGGGATGCGGGCCTTCAGGGTGGCCGAGTGGGCGATGAGGGCCATGTCCTGGGCTTCCTGCACCGAGGCGCTGCAGAGCATGGCGAAGCCCGTCTGCCGGGCGCTCATGACGTCGCTGTGGTCGCCGAAGATGCTGAGCGCGTGGGTGGCCAGGGTGCGGGCGGCCACGTGGAGCACGAAGGGCGTGAGCTCGCCGGCGATCTTGTACATGTTGGGGATCATGAGCAGGAGACCCTGGCTCGCGGTGAAGGTCGTGGTGAGCGACCCTGCCATGAGCGCGCCGTGCACGGCGCCCGCGGCGCCGCCCTCGCTCTGCATCTCCGCCACCCGGGGCACCTGGCCCCAGATGTTGGGTTCCCCGGCGGCGGACCACTGGTCGGCCAGCTCGCCCATGGTGGAGCTGGGCGTGATCGGGTAGATCGCGATGACCTCGCTCAGCTGGTGCGCCACGCTTGCGGCGGCTTCATTGCCATCGAGGGTCACCCATTTCGCGGTCATCGTCGGCTCCCGGGGGGCTTTTCGGATGCATCGATCTCGAAAAGCTTCCCCGAGCTTGTTCCCGCCTGGGTCCGCATTCAAGACCCGATGGCCAAGGCGTGAGCCGGGTCACAGCTCCCCCCCGCCGGATCAAGGGCCGCAGCCGGGCGCCGGGTGTGATGAAGTCAAAGGGGCGGGTCAGAACCGCCAGGTGGCTCCCAGGGCCAGCTGCCGCCCTCGCTGGGGGAGGTTCCGCACCCGGGACCCGTCGGGCCCGGTCCCCAAACCGGATCCACGGGTGGTGGTGTCGTAGGCGCGGTCCAGGAGGTTGAGGGCCGTGAGCTTGAACCGGAGGTCGGGGCGCCACTGCCAGAGCACGGCCAGGTTGAGCACCACGGCACGGCCGCCGTTGCCCAGCACCGGGATGCGATCGCGCCAGAACCCGCTGAGGTTAAGGTTCCAATCCCCGAGGTTCCGGTTCACCACCAGGGAGCCGAAGGTCCGGGGGCCGAAGGTCTCCGCGGTGAAGGCGGTAGGACCGGGCAGATCCAGGGTCTCGTTGTGGGCGATGCGGGTGAAGGTGGTCCGGATCAGCCAGTCTTCCCCAAACTCCCGGGAGGCCTCCACCTCGAAACCCTGGTCGTGGTTGCTGCCTACGTTCTCCACCTGCACCTTGCCGTTGGGCAAGGTCACGTCGGAGAGCAGGCCCCGGGAGACATTCTCGAAGGCGGTGACAGCGGCCTGCCAGCCACCCCCCTGGTGCTGGTAGGCTGCTTCGATCGTGCGCACGCGGATGGGTCCGAGGTTGGGATTGCCGAGGGTGACGCCGGCATCCCTGTCGTACAGGTCACCGAGCCCCGGGGCGCGGAAGGCGGTGCCGAGCATGAGCTTCACCCGGTCGGAAGCGGTGGGGGCGAACACCAGGGCGACGCGCGGATTGGTGCTCGAGCCCACATCGTTGAACCGGTCGTGGCGAACGCCCACGGTGGTGCTGAAGAACTCGGTCCATCGGGCCTGATGTTGGATATAGATTCCGTGCAGCCTGCGCTCGCGGTCCTCCACGAACCGGTGGTCCGCGTCCCCGAACTCGGTGTAGGCCCCGACATAGGCGCCGCTGATGGGGTCGTAGTTGCTGCGGGTGGCTGCCACGGGGATCCGAGCCTGTTCGTGGTTGGCGCCGAAGTTGAGGCGGTGCCCGGATCCGAGGTCCCAGGCGAAGTCGGCGGTCACATCCATGGATTCATGCACCAGGCGGGACCCGTTCAGGAGGTCGGCGGGATCCGTTCCGGCCAGGGCCAGGCGGCCCTCGTACGTCCAGGCGGTGCGCATGACCGAGGCCGCCACGGTGCCCGTGAGCGCCTCGGTGGGGGCGAGTCGGGTGCCGATCCGCAGGTGGCTCTGCTCGTTCCGATCGAGGTTCCAGCCATCATCCAGCCGGCGGAAGACGTAGAAATCCTCCAGCCGGTGCGCCGTGTGGCGGAGCTGCAGGAAGCCCTCTCCCCAGGTGAGGTTGGCGTATGCGTCCAAGCCCCTGCGGGGGTCCCGGGTGCGGGTCTGGAGGCCGAAGCGGTCGAACACGCCCTTGTAGGTCTCACCTCCATCCTGGCTGACCTGCAGGAAGCCGGAGGCCTCAATGGCCCCTCGCCGCCCGTGCATGTTGAGCGCCAGCCGCCCTCCTGCGGGATCAGTGGCATCTAGGGTGACGTCCTCGAGGGTCCGGGCCGTGACCAGATTGATCACGCCATTGAAGGCGTTGGAACCGTAGAGGGCCGAACCCGGGCCCCGGATGATCTCCACGCGCTCCAGGTTTCCCAAGGCGATGAATCGGTTGGCCAGGGTGAATCCCCCGGTGTAGTGCTCGTTGAGTCGCTGACCATCCAACAGCAGGAGGAAGGACTGGCCATAGGCTTCGGGCGTGCCCCGACCCTGGAGGAGGTTGTCGCGCCCCTCGGTGGGTTCGAAGAGCGCCTGCATCCCGGGCACCAGGTTCAGGAGGTCCGTAAGCGAACGCAGCCCCATGCGCTGGAGTTCCGCCCGGGTGTACACCGTGATCGTGGAGGGTGAATCCAGGGTCGATTCAAGGTTCTTCGAGGCGACATTGACCCGGACCTTGGCCAAGTCCTGCAGGCTCGGGAACGGCTCGGGCCCACCTTGGGCCAGGAGGGCGGGGGCGATGAGGCAGGGGAGGAACCGGAAGGCTGGGGACATGGTGAGGGACTAGGCCAAGAATACCTATCGGCAGACGGCCGACGACCCTGAATTTGAGATGCCTTCACTCCGCCAGACGATCCAGGTCCAGGATGCCCTCGGGGCCATCCACGAGGTCCACCCGGCGGTTGGGGAAGTCGGTGGTCCACCAGGCCTTGATGTAGGGGACATCGTGGGTGCCCCTGCGCCCCGGCCGGGTATCCCGGATCACCACCATGTCGTAACCGGCGGGGCTGGGCTCCAGGTGGAGCACCTCGCCCACCTTGAGGCCGTGCTGGTAGACCTCGCAGCCATTCCAGTCGTGGCGGAAGCTCTCGCCCTGGGCCAGGCGGGCCCGGTTCTCGTGGCCCCAGAGGCCCCAGCCCTTGAAGGCTTCGGCGGCGGTGCGGTCCGGAATGCCTTCGAAGGCGAGGCAGGGTCGGTCCTGGTGCATGCGGAAGGCCCGGACCTTGATGGGGCGGGCAGGGGCCTGCGGCTCCGCGTGCTCCAGGTCCTGGTGGGGAGGTGCCAGGAACAGGCCCTCGGCCTTCAACAGCGCTTCCGGGGCATCCGTGAGGGCGTGGAGGAGGAACTCGCCCTTGAGACCCTGCACCCGGGCCAGGTGACCCATCAGGATCATGCTTCAGCTTCCCGGGGGGCGCGGGGCTTCCGATCCTCTTCGTGGATCTCCAGGGAGACGTTGAGGCGGTGCTTCTCGCCCGCGGCCTGCACGAGGGTGCGGAGGGAGCTGATCATCCGGCCGCTCTTGCCGATGATGCGGCCGATGTCGCCGGGGGCGGCGTGGAGGAGGGCTTCCACCTTCTTCCCCTCCGACTTGACCTCGACCTTGAAGGCCTCGGGCTGATCCAGCATGGGCGTGAGCACGTCGGTGAGGAAGGCGGCGACATCCAGGGTGGGCTTGGTCATGGCGGACTCCGGTGGGAGGGCTTCGGGGCGGAGGGCCCATGAGGGGCCTCGACGCATCGACTGGAAGGACAAGGGTAACCCCAGAATCCGCGGGGTCCCCAGGGGGAACTGGTGGATCAGCGGCCCGAACGCGAAAAGGCCGGACCCAGGGCCCGGCCTTCTTCGATCAGAGGGACACTACAGGATCGCGTGCTTCTTGAAGAGGTCGAGCACGGTCTTGGAGGGCTGGGCACCCTTCTTGACCCACTCCTGGGCCTTTTCCTTGTTGATGCGGACCGTCTCGCCGGTGGCGGCGATGGGGTTCACGAAACCGAGGATCTCCAGGGCGCGGCCGGTGGGGATGCGGTCGTTCTCAGACACAACGATGTGGTAGAAGGGCCGCTTCTTGGCGCCATTACGAGCAAGACGGATGGACAGCATGGTCACTCCTGAACGAGGTAGTGTAGCGCGGCGGAAAGCGAAATCAAAGGGAAAATCGAGGGAAGGGGGCGTCGGTCCTCGGTCTTCGGTCGTCGGGGGCCGACCCACCTGGACGGCGCTTCCGGGAGGCCGTGGGGCGACGACCGATGAGCGAAGACCGAGGTCCGATCAGAACGGCAGCTTGAACCCGCCCAGGCCGCCCCCGCCCAGGCCGGGCATCCCACCCTTCATGCCGCCCGCCATCCGCTGCATCTTCTGCATGAACTTGGGGTCGTTCATCTGGGTCATCATCTTCTTCATCTCGAGGTACTGCTTCAGGAGCTGGTTGACCTCGTGCACGGGGCGACCGGAACCCATCGCGATGCGGCGGCGCCGCTTGCCATCGAGCAGGTTGGGGTTGGCCCGTTCCTTGGGGGTCATGGAGTTGAGGATGGCCTCCATGTGGGTCACCCGCTTGTCCGTGGCCACCTGCGCCAGCTGCTCCTTCATCTGCCCCATGCCGGGCATCATCCCGAGGATCTTCTGCATGGAGCCCAGCTTCTTCACCTGCTGGAACTGCTTGCGCATGTCCTCCAGCGTGAACTGGTTCTTGGCCAGGCGCTGGGCCATCTGCTCCGCGTCCTTCTCGTCGATGCGGTCCTTCGCATGCTCGATGAGGGAGAGCACGTCGCCCATGCCGAGGATGCGCTGGGCCATGCGGTCGGGGTGGAAGCGCTGGAAGTCATCCAGCTTCTCCCCCTCGCCCACGAACTTCACGGGCTGGCCCGTCACCTCCTTGATGCTGAAGGCCGCGCCGCCGCGGGTGTCGCCGTCGGCCTTGGTGAGCACCACGCCCGTGATGGCCAGCTTCTCGTGGAAGGCCGAGGCTGAGCGCACCGCGTCTTGGCCCGTCATGGCATCCGCCACGAAGAGGATCTCGTTGGGCGTGCAGGTTGCCTTGATCTTGGAGAGCTCCTCCATGAGCTGCTCATCGAGGTGCAGGCGGCCCGCCGTGTCGAGGATCACCGTGTCCCAGCCCTTGAGCTCGGCCTCCTTCACGGCGGCCCGGCAGATGGCCACCGGATCCTTCTCCTCGGTGCGGAAGGAGGGGATGCCCGCATCCTTGGCCACCACGTGAAGCTGTTCGATGGCGGCGGGGCGGTAGACGTCAGCGGGCACGAGCAGGGGGCTGCGCCCGGCCTTCCTCAGGAACTTCGCCAGCTTGCCGCTGGTGGTGGTCTTGCCGGCGCCCTGGAGGCCCACCATCATCACCACGGTGGGGCCCTTGGCGGCGTAGTTCAGGGGGTGCTCGTCGACCTGCCCGCCCATGATGGCGGTCAGCTCCTGGTGCACGATGTCGATGAAGGCCTGGGCGGGGTTCAGCCCCTCCAGCACCTCCTTGCCCAGGGCCTTCTCCTTGACGCGACCCAGGAAGGTGCGCGCCACCTGGACGTGGACGTCAGCCTCGAGCAGGGCCATGCGGACTTCCCGCAGGGCGGCCTCGATGTTGGACTCCGTGAGCTTGGAATGACCCCGGAGGGTCTTCATGGCCTTGGAGAGTTTGTCGGAGAGCGAATCGAACATGGGGGTCCCGGGCCGCAACAGGGCCAATCGACCATTCTACCGGAGGGGCGGTGGGGGGCAGGGGGTGATTCAGTCCAGGTTCATCCGGCGCAGCACTTCCCGAAACCTGGGGTCCGACCGGAGGGGGGCCAGACTGGGATCCTGGCCCACCCAGACCAGGAAGGGGCTGTTCCGGGCCAGCGCCTTCTCCAGGTCCTGGAAGGCGGCATCGCGGTCGCCCAGGGCAGTGTGGGCATAGGCATTGAAATAGGGGTCCACCCCCGTGGTGCGCTCCAGGGCCTCGAACTCCCAAAGCCTTTGCTCCCAGAAACCCTGGGCTCCTCGGGCCGCGAAGGCCTCGCGAAGGCTCCGGACGGCGGGAGCGGGCTCGGAGGATTCGGCCAGGTCAATGGACATCTGGAGGTTGCCCCAGGACTCGTGGAGGATCCGGAGGCGCTCCAGCGCCGATCGGAAATGGGGGTCCAGCTCCCGGATGCCCTCGAAGATCTCCAGGGACTCACTCCGGTGACCGGCCCAGGCATGGGCCACTGCGAGGTTGGTGCGGGCCTGGAGGTTCAGGGGCTCCAGGACGACAGCCCGACCCAGGACGTCGAGGGCCTCCTCGTGGCGTCCCTGGCAGCTGAGGAGGAGCCCGAACCAGTGGAGACGGGTGGGATCCTGCGCGCCCAGGGAGCCCGGCTCGATCCCCTTCCGGAAGAGCGCCTCGGCTTCCTTCCATCGGTGCTCGTACCGGAACAACAGGTAGGCCTCCACGACACTGGCCTCCTGGTTCCCCGGGTCCAGGCGGGCCAGGGTCCGGAGGGTCTCCCGGGTTCGACGTACCGTGGCCTCGGAGGTTCCATGGCCGAACACCGCCATGAGCACCTGACACTCCGCGAGGGCGACGTAGCCTTCGATGAATCCGGGATCCAGGTCGAGGGCCTTGGTGAAGCAGGCCTCGGCTTTGAGCAGGTTGGTCTTGCTGCGGTTGTTCCAGTGGTGGCGGCCCTCGAGGTAAAGGCGCCGGGCCTCGCCGACGGCCTCGGCCCGGCGGGAGGCGAGGCCCGGCGGATGCAGCCACTGCATGCCGGCCCACCCGGTGGCCCCCAGGAGCAGGAGGACGAGGAGGGTTCCGCCCACCCAGGCCCAGGGCGAGGCCTTTCGGGGTGGGTTGTGCGGCGACTCGGAGACGGGGGGACGGCCCGCCTCCAGGTCGGTCAGGGCCAGCTGGAGGCGCTCATCGGGCGCGCCTTGCAAGGCCTCCTTCAGGATGCGGGCCAGGGACCGGAAGTCCTCGGCTGGATCCTGGGCTTCCTGCCCCGGGAAGGCGAAATCCTGCAGGAGGATGCCTTGACCCGGGACCTCCACCAGGCAGGTGGCATCCAGGGCCCCATGCACCACCCCATGGGCGTGGGCGGCCTCCAGCGCCGAGCTCCCCTGGAGTGCCCAGGTCAGGAGGCGCTCCACCGGGAGGGGAGCCAGTTCCGCAAGGGTGAACCCCGTGAGCCAGGGGGTCACCACGTACCCCTGCCGGCGGAGCATGCCGCCATCGAGGAAGGCCCGGACGCGGGCATCCTGGATGCCCGCGAGGGCATGGGTGCGCCGGTCCAACACGGGAATGGCCCCGGGGTCCAGGGGCAGGTCGTAGCGCTGGATCCTCACATCCCGACCCAGGGCCCGATCCAAGGCGCGGTAACACACCGTGCCCTGCTCCGGGGGCAGGCTCGCACGGATTTCATAACGCTCGTTGAGGACGAGTCCAGGCGCGAAGGTCATGGCGTGGTAGGTTGCCTGGGAATGGGGGTGTCGATGGTCATGATCCCCCCGGGGAACCCGGATGTCCAAGCCCAATCGCCTTTCCGCCAGCCTCAGTCCGTACCTGCTCCAGCACGCCCACAACCCGGTGGACTGGTACCCCTGGGGGGAGGAAGCCCTCGCCCGGGCCAGGGCGGAGGACAAGCCCATCTTCCTCTCCATCGGGTACAGCGCCTGCCACTGGTGCCATGTGATGGAGCGGGAGAGCTTCGAGACGGAAGCCGTGGCGGAGGTCCTGAACGCGGGCTTCATCGCCATCAAGGTGGACCGGGAGGAACGCCCCGATCTGGATGATCTCTACATGGACGCGGTGCAGACCCTTACGGGCCGGGGGGGCTGGCCCATGAGCGTGTGGCTCACCCCCGACCTTCAACCCTTCTATGGGGGAACCTACTTCCCGCCCCAGAGTCGCGGCGGCATGCCGGGCTTCATCCCCCTCCTCCAGCGCATCGCCCAGCTCTGGAAGGAACAGCGGGCCGATGTGGTGGCCCAGGCCGTGGAGCTCACCCAGGAATTGAAGCGCCAGGCGACCCTCCAGGCGGGCACCGAAGTCCCGGGGGACGCCATCTTCGATCGGGCGCTTCAGCAGCTGCGGGAAGGGTTCGACCCGCGCTGGGGTGGTTTCGGCCCCGCCCCCAAGTTCCCCCAGCAGATGGCCATCGAGCTGATCCTCCGCAGGGGTTCCGACACGGACCAGGCCATGGCCCGGCGCACCCTCGACGCGATGTGGGAGGGCGGCATGTACGACCACCTGGGCGGGGGCTTCGCCCGCTACAGCGTGGATGGCCAGTGGCTGGTGCCGCACTTCGAGAAGATGCTCTACGACAACGCCCAGCTGGTGAACGTGTACCTGGCCGCCTACCAGAAATTCGGGGAGGCCCGCTACGCCGACATCGCCCGGGAGACCCTGGACTACCTCCTCCGGGACATGCGGGACCCCGGCGGCGGCTTCCACTCGGCCGAGGATGCCGACAGTGAAGGGGAGGAGGGCCGCTTCTACGTCTTCACCCCGGCCCAGGTGGCCGAAGTGCTGGGCGAGGACGCACCGGGCTTCTGCGCGGCCTTCGGCATCACCACGGTGGGCAACTTCGAGCACGGCACCTCGGTGCTGCACCGCTTCAGCCGGGATCCGGAGACCACCTTCGATGAAGCTCGGCTGAAGGACCTGCGCACGGACCTCCGGCTGGCCCGGGATCGGCGGGTGCGGCCGGGCAAAGATGACAAGGTGCTCGCCGCCTGGAATGGACTCGCCCTCTCGGCCTTCGCCCGGGGCTACCAGGTGCTGGGGGATGAGCGATACCGCGAGGCGGCCGTCTCCCTGGGTGAGTTCCTGCACCGGGAGCTGTGGGATGGCACCGCACTCTACCGGGTCTGGCGGGCGGGGCAGCGCCATACGGTGGGCTTCCTGGAGGATGAAGCCGCCGTCGCCCTCGGCCTGGTGGACCTCTATGAGGCGGTCTTCGATGCGAAGTGGCTCCGCTTCGCCGAGGCCCTGGCGGATCGGCTGCGCCGCCGCTTCGAGGATCCGGGGCAGGGCGGGTTCTTCAGTTCCGAGGAGGGCCAGGCCGATCTCCTGTTCCGCCAGAAGCCGGCCTTCGACAACGCGATCCCCACGGGCAACAGTTTGGCGGCCATGGCCCTGCTGCGGCTGGCCCAGCATTTGGAACGGGAGGACCTGCGCACCTCCGCCCTGGGCGTGTTCAAGGCCTTCGGCCCCTTCCTCCAGCGGGCGCCCCGGGCGTTCCTGGCCCTGCTCGCAGCTCTGGACCACGCGCACCGGGAGCCGCTGGAGGTGGTGCTCGCGGGGCGGGGGGGGAGCACGGAGCTGGGCGACCTGCTCGCGGAGATTCACCAGCGGTTCCTGCCCCACCGGGTGCTCAGCTGCGTGGCCGCAGATCCTGCCCTGCCGCTGCACGCCGGGCGCACCACCGTGGAGGGTCATGCCGCGGCCTATGTCTGCAAGGCACATGCCTGCGCCGCGCCGGTGACCACCCGGGGGGCCCTGGCCTCGCTCCTGTCGTGATCAATTCCGCATCGTCGAATTTGCCTCTTGTGGGCCTGCGCCAGGGACCTAGCTTTCTGGGGTGAGAAGCGCGCTTCTCACCTACCGGGGCGACCGTTTACGCCTGCCCCTTCCCGGCCGAGCAACGCGGACCGGAGACACCCAGGGCGCCCACCGTGGCGCCCTAACCCTGTCCGTTCACCCGTGCCGCTCCAGGTCGCGCCGGAGGTGGCGGAAGAAGATGCGGAGCCCCATCCACAGCGGGCGGAGCGCCAGCGCCACGAGGAAGATCGCCAGGGGCACCGTCACCTTGAACCCGATGTGCTTGAAGCCGATGCCGCCCGCCAGGCCCCCGGCGAAGAAGCTGACGAGGAGGAGGCTCACCAGCTTCAGCTTGCCGCGGTCGGCCAGGATGGGGGGCGCATCCTTCACCCGCTTGGTGTTGCGGTAGGTGAGCTTGCTCAGCTCGATGCCGATGTCGGTCACCGTGCCGGTGAGGTGGGTGCTCCGCACGGCGGCGCCGCTGATGTTGGTCGTCACGGCGTTGTGCATGCCCATGATGAAGCAGAGCAGGGCCACGGTGGTGGGCACGTTCCAGGCGAGGTCGTCCTGCAGGGTGGCCCCTTTGTAGCCGAAGAGCAGGAGGAGGGCGGCCTCGAGGCTCAGGGCGTAGGCGTAGCGGGCCTGGATGTGCTTGCGCTTGCCCAGGGAGATGAGGGTGGTGCAGAGGTAGGCTCCGGCCATGAAGCAGAGCAGCATGCCGAAGGCCACGAAGAAGGCCTCCAGATCCTTCACGGCGAGCATGTCGGCCATGGTGGAGACCACGCCCGTCATGTGGCTGGTGTAGTGTCCCAGGGCGAGGAAGCCCCCGGCGTTGACGGCCCCGGCCACGAAGGCCATGGACCAGGCCAGCTGCCGGTTCATCTGCGCGGTGCGGAACTCGCCCTCCTTCGTCCAGTCATTCCAGCGGGTGGGCAGCTGCTCCAGGGTGTGGTCCAGCACCTCGTAGTAGGTGATGGGGTCCACACTGCGCTTGAGGAACCGCGCCAGGTAGCGGCGGGTGAGGTAGGCGAGGTAGCGGGGGATCCGTCTCATCTCGCCCCGGGGGCCGGATTCCGGGAGGCCAGGAGGTGCCCGATGGCCACGGCGGCGGCGTCGGCGGCGTCCGCAGGCAGCGGGTCCTTGAGGCTGAGCAGGGTCATCACCATCTTCCCCACCTGGGTCTTGTCGGCCCAGCCGAAGCCGCTCACGGCCTTTTTCACCTGCATGGGGTTGTAGTCGCCCACGGCGAGGCCGTGCAGCGCCGCGGTGAGTAGGATGCCCCCGCGGATCTGGCCCAGCTTCAGGGCGCTCTGGGCGTTCTTCTCCACGAAGGGCGACTCCACGGCCATGAAAGCTGGGGCGTGCGTGGTGATGGCCTCCGCCAGGCGCAGGTGGATGCCATGGATGCGCTGCTCGAAGTCGGCGCCCCGGGGGGATCGGATCACGCCCGCCGCCACCAGGCTCATGCGGGACCCGAAGCGCTCCACCACCGCCCAGCCGCAGGCCAGGGATCCGGGATCCACGCCGAGGCACCGCACGGGTTGGGAAGGAAGGGCCATCCCCTCCAGTTCACCACGAAGGGGCGGCTCCCCCCAAGGGCCGCTAGCCTGGAGGGATGACCTGTGATCCCGTGCTCGCCGCCCGCTATCGGACCTTGGGCCTGGAGGCCCTGGCCCGGCCCGGCTGCCCCTTCGGCTCGGTGCCTCCCCGGGTGCTGGTGGTGGACGTGGCCCGTCAGCGGGTGGGGCTGCTGGTGGCGGGGGCGCTGATCTTCGAGGCGCCGGTCTCCACGGCCCTCAACGGCATCGGGGGTGAGGAGGGCTCCTACCGCACGCCTCCGGGCTGGCACCGGATCCACGCGCGCATCGGCCTGGGGGCGGAGCCGGGGACCGTCTTCCGGGGCCGGGTGGACACGGGCGAGCGTTGGGGCGGAGAGCCACGGGAGGAGGACCTGATCCTCACCCGGGTGCTCACGTTGGAGGGCCTGGAGCCCGGGGTGAACCAGGGGCCTGGCTGCGACAGCCGGGGGCGCTTCATCTACCTCCACGGCACCAACCAGGAGGGGCAGCTGGGCACACCCGTCTCCCACGGCTGCGTACGCCTGGCCAATGCTGCCGTGAGGGAGCTGGCGGACCTCCTTCAGGAGGGGGATCCCGTGCTCATCGCCGTGGGGGGTGCGGAGGCCGGCCTCGGCCTGGGCCGCCTCCACTTCGCCGGGGTGGCGGGGTCGGGCATGAGCGCCCTGGCCCAGTTCTGCGCCCAGAAAGGCAACCCCGTGAGTGGCAGCGACCGCAGCTTCGATCGGGGGGAGCGACCCGAGGCTCGGGCGATGCTGGCGGCCTGTGGGATCCGCATCCTTCCCCAGGATGGCTCCGCCGTGGCGGGGGACTGCGCGGCCGTGGTCTGCAGCACGGCGGTGGAGGACACGGTACCCGACGTGGCGGCGGCGCGGGCCGGGGGCGTGCCGGTGCTGCACCGCTCGGAGCTGCTGGCCCACCTCGTGGCTTCCCATCGCACCGTGGCCGTGACGGGCACCAGCGGCAAGAGCACCACCACCGCCATGGTCTTCGAGCTGCTCCGGGGCGCGGGCCGGGATCCCTCGGTGATCACCGGCGGGGATCTGCGCCTGCTGCAGGCCGAGGGCACCTGGGGCAACGCCCACGTGGGAGGCTCCGCCTCCGAGAGCGCCAGCGAGCGGGAGCGCGCAAAGCGTGCGATAGGTGGAGGCTCCGCCTCCGAGAGCGCGAGCGAGCGGGAGCGCGCAAAGCGTGCGATAGGTGGAGGCTCCGCCTCCGAGAGCGCCAGCGAGCGGGAGCACGCAAAGCGTGCGATAGGTGGAGGCTCGGACCTGCTGGTCATCGAGGCCGACGAGAGCGATGGCAGCCTCGTGCGCTACACCCCCGCCGTGGGGGTGGTGCTCAACCTCCAACGCGATCACAAGGAACTGGACGTGGTGGAGGGCTTCTACCGCACCTTCCTGGGCCAGTGCCGCGAAGGCGCCGTGATCGGCGAGGCGGAGAACCTGGCCGCCTACCGGCCTGGCCGCACGGTGGTGGGCTTCGGCCCCGAGGCCGACCTTCGGGCGGAGGACCTGCGCACGGAGCCGGGGCGTTCCCACTTCACGGTGGATGGGATCGCCTTCGAGCTGCCCCTCCCGGGCCGCCACAACGTGGAGGACGCCCTGGCGGCCCTGGGGGCCTGCCGGCTGCTTGGCGTGCCCCTGGCGGACCTCGTGGCCCCCCTCGCGGGCTTCCAGGGCGTGGGGCGCCGCTTCCAGGCCGTGGGGGAGACCCGCGGGGTGCGGGTGGTGGATGACTACGCCCACAACCCCGCCAAGGTGGAGGCCGCCCTGCGGGCCGCCCAGGGGCAGGCGGCGCGCGTGCTGGCCATCTTCCAGCCCCACGGTTTCGGTCCCCTCGCCTTCATGCGCGAAGACCTGGTGCAGGTGCTGAAGGCGACGCTGAGACCTGAGGATCGTCTGTGGTTCCTCCCCGTGTTCTACCCCGGGGGCACGGTGCACCGGGTGGTTGAGAGCGACGACGTGGTGGCGGACCTGGTGGCCGAGGGGTTGGCGGTGCGCCTCTGCGATCGGGAGGCCCTGCCCGCTGCGGTCGCGGGGGAGGCCCAGGCCGGAGACCTGGTCCTGCTCATGGGGGCCCGCGATCCTTCGCTGCCGGACCTGGCCCGGGACCTCCTGGGGGCCTTGACCGGCTCCTGAGGGCTGCCATGGTGGGGGCATGTTCGCGCCCTTCCGATGGCTACCCCTCCTCGCCGCCACCCTGCTCATGGCCCAGGCTCCCACTTCGGCGCCCCTGACCACCGTGGTGATCATCCGCCACGCGGAGAAGGCCGATGACCGGGACCCCGACTCGCCCCTTTCCGAGGCGGGCCACGCCCGGGCCCGGGCCCTGGTGCCCCAGCTGGCGGCCTTCGCGCCCCAGGCCCTGGTTGTCTCCCAGCGCCGCCGCACGGCGGAGACCCTGGCCCCGCTGGCCGCCCACCTGAAGCTCACGCCCCTGGTGCGGGACAACGGCAAGGTGGCCGAGCTGGCGGCCGAGCTGCTGAGCGACTTCCGCGGGAAGACCGTGGTGGTGGGCTGGCACCACGGCCCCCACGAACCCCTGGCGCGGGCGTTGGGGGTGAAGGGGGATCTGCCGGTGTGGACCGCCACCACCTACGACCGCATCTGGGTGATCCGCGTGGAGGCAGGCGGGGCCCGCTTCGAGGAGCGGGTGCAGGCGGCCCTTCCCTAAGGTGTCTGGAACTCCCAGAGCACCAGGGCATCCCAGCCTTGGGTCTCCCGTCGGCATTGTGCGGCGATGGCCCAGCGCCCGTCGGGGCTGAAGGCCAGAAGGGCCGTCAGATCGCGGGGCGCCGAAGGATCCGGAGTGTCGCGCTCCGGATCCGCGGGCGCCGAAGGAGGGTCGAGGGATGGGGGGAGGGTCAGGGTTCCGGTGGCCCGGCCATCTCGGAGGTCGTACTTGGTCAAGGCCCGCCTGTCTGGGCCCTGGGCCTGGATCAACTCGTCACTCTGCGTGGTCAGGTGGAGAAGGATTCCGGCCCGGTTCAAGATCACTTCCCCGCCGTGGGGATCCAGGACCACCACCCGGTCCCGCGTTTGGAGGATGATCCGCGTCCCCTGGGGGGAGAGGTGCATGGACACCGCACCGGAAGGGTCCCCCGTCAGTGCCAACAGGGGGAGATCCACCACCGGGTGGAGGTCCCCAGCATGGAACAGCAGGAACCGCAGGGGGCCATCCGGGATCCAGGGCATGAGGCGATTGGGCAGGTTTCGTTTCGCGGCCACCCAGGTGGCCGCGACCCATTCCCCCCCGCGGCTCACCAGCACGCTCCGGAATCCCATCATGCGGGTGAAGTGCTTTTCGATTCCGGACATGCCCACCAGGACAGGGATCTCCGCCATGGACCGGCGATGGGTCTCGGCACCGCCGTCGGGACGGGTCACGCGTAGCTCCGTAAATCCCTGAACCTCCACCCTGGCGGTGGAGGCACCGGCGCCAGTGAACCTCAGCTCATCCCCATGCTCGTTCAAGCGGAGCTGCTCCACAGAGCTCCGGGTCCTCAGAGCGAAGCACCGCTGCGTGGGGTCCCATCCCGGCGGGGGCTCATTCGGCTCGATGGAGGGACCCGAGGACAGGAATCCACCACCCCCGCAGCCCCTGCCCACGATGGTCCCGATTGATTCGGGGTCGAAGGGGGGAAGGTCCAGCCGCACGGGGATGGCCGTGGACCCCTCCCAGATCCCCACCTGGGGAGGTGCGCCGGGCTCCCCTGCCGGGGCGTGGGCGAGGACCCGCCCTTCCGGGGTGAGGAACAGGCTGAAATCCCACCCGAGGTCGTAGGTGCCCGTGTCGATCACACGGGCCGGTGGGGTGGGGGTCTGCCCGAGGGCCATCGTGCAGAGTGCACCGGCGAGGATCCAGGAGCGCATGCTCACCTCCAGGCTCCAGGGTGGGTCCGGAGCGGGCGGCGCACTGTAAAAGGACCGTCACATGGGATGCGGCCCCGGGGCTCAGCGCTTCTTCCGCGCCTTGATCACGCCGCCGCCACCCTTGCGGGGGCCATTGCCCCCGGCCTTCACGGCGCCCTTGGGGGGCTTGGGTTTGGCGCCGCGGGGGGCGGCGGCCTTGGGGCGGCGGTTGTCGCGGCCAGCTCCCTCGGCTTCACCTTCGCGGGCTTTGCGGGGCGGGCGGCCCGAGGGGCGCTCGTCGCGGCGGAAGCGCTCGCCGGCGCCGCGGCCTTCGAATTTGGACTTGGGGCGGTCCAGATCCGACTCGGAGAGGCGGGCGGGGGCGGCGAGGGTGGGCACGAACTTGAAGGCCTTGCCGGCGCCATCGCGGGCCTGCACCTCGGAGATCCAGGCGCTGACGCGGCGGAGCTGCTCGTCCACGGCGGTGATCTCGGCCTGCACCACGTCGCCGATGTGCAGCACCACCTGGCCGCGCTGGCCCGTGAGGGTGGTGCGGTGCTCATCCATCACGAAGTCGCCGCCCAGGGCGCCCAACGGAACACCGGCCTCCACCCAGGGGTGCTCCAGCTGGATGAAGAGGGCCTTGGGGCTCAGGCCCGCGATGCGGCCCTTGTACTTCTGCCCCACCTTGTCCTTCATGAGGAGGCAGGCCTTCCACTTGTCGTTCTCGCGCTCGGCCTCGGTGGCTTTCTGCTCGGCGTCGCTGCACTGCTTGGCCAGGGTGGCCAGGTGGCCGTGGAGGTCGGCGGCCAGCTTCTCCCCGCGCAGGACCTTGCGCAGGAGGCGGTGCACGATGAGGTCCGGGTAGCGGCGGATGGGGCTGGTGAAGTGCAGGTAGTCATCCAGTGCCAGGCCCGAGTGGCCGATGTTGTCGGCGCTGTACTCGGCCTTCTTCAGGCTGCGCAGGAGGAGGGAGTTGATCAGGGCCTCCAGGGCCGTGTCCTTCACCTTCTTCAGCATGGCGTTGAGCACTTCCGGGGTGGGCTGCTCCTTGCCGCTCAGGAGGCCGAAGGCCCGGGCCGTCTCCGCGAAGATCTCCAGCTTGAGGGGATCCGGGTTGTCGTGGATGCGGTACATCGTGGGGAGCTTCTTGCGGGTGAAGAAACGGGCCACGGCCTCGTTGGCGAGGAGCATGAACTCCTCGATCATCTTGTGGGCGTCGTGGCGCTCGTAGGGTTGGGCATCCACGACGCGGCCATCCTCGCCGAACTCGAACTTGATCTCGATGGTGTCGAGGTTCATGGCGCCGCGCTCGAGGCGCTTGGCGGTGAGGCTGCGGGACACGGCCAGGGCCTCCCGCAGCATGGCCATGAGCTCGGGGCCCAGCTCCGCCTGCTTCTTGCGGTCCTCATCGAGGCAGGCCTGCTTCACCTCGTCGTAGGTGAGGCGCTTGGCGCTGTGGATCACGCTCTCGCTGAAGCGGGTCTCGATGACCTCCATGGTCGGTGAGATGGTCATCCACGCGGTCATGGTGAGCCGATCGACCTTCTCGCGCAGGGAGCAGAGGTCGCCGCTGAGCCGCTCCGGGATCATGGGGATGCACTCGTCCGGGAAGTACACGCTGGTGCCCCGCAGCTTGGCTTCCAGGTCCAGGGGACCGTTCTCCTGGACGTAGTGGCTCACGTCGGCGATGTGCACGCCCAGCAGCCAGCCGCCGCCTTCGGAATCCGGCAGGGTCTCCAGGGAGATGGCGTCGTCGAAGTCCTTGGCCGTGGGGGGATCGATGGTGCAGGTGAGGGTCTTCCGCAGATCCTCCCGGCCCTTCACCCAGTCTTCCGGGATGGAGGTGGGGAAGGGGGCCAGCTCCTGCATCACCGCATCCGGGAACTCGGTGCGCAGGTTGAAGAGGGCGGCGGTGAGCCGGTTCTCGATGCGGAGGTCCGTGGGGCGGCCCAGCTTGGCCACCACGGTGCCCTTGAGCTGGGGCAGGTCGGGGTTCTTGTCCAGGAGGACGCTCACGAGGTCGCCATCGCCGGCGAGATCCGTGGGCGGCACGGCGATGAGCTGCTGGATGCGGGGCTCCAGGGGCACGGCCCGCCAGGCGTTGGGGCCGTACTGGGGTTGCTTCTGCAGGGTGGCGGGGAGGGGGCTCTCGCCGCGGCCCAGGACCTTGACCACACGACCCCGAAGGCGACCCTGCCAGTCCTCGGCGGTGAGCTCGGCCACTACGCGGTCGCCGTGGATGGCGCCGTTCTGGTCCCGCCAGTCCACGCGCAGGTCCAGATTGTCGGCGCGGGTGAGGCCGACGGGGCGCAGGAAGCCGCCGGTGCCCTCCACCATGCCGCTGAAGGTTGCCTCGAAGGTCTCGAAGGGCCGCCAGGGCAGGGTGCGGGGGGGCGCGGCCGGCGCGGAGGCCTTGCCGGTCTTCCGATCAGGGGTGCGCCGCGGGGACTTCACGGGAATGCGTTGCTTGTTCGAGCCTCGGGCCATGGTCCAGGCTACCAGCTTGGGCCGAGGGGGGTGTCAGGCGCCCCGGCGGCGCAGGAGCGCGCAGGCGGCCTTGGCCTCCGCCCGGGTGAGGGCCAGGGCCGTGTGGAGGGTCATGAGGAGCCCTACGAACCCCACGGCCCCGGCGGTGAGCCGGGTGGGGCCGGGATGCTTCACGAACCACTCCGCCAGGCGGGCGGAACCCAGCTCCACGGTCCCGGACCAGTGGCGGGCCGTGAGGAACACGCTGCCATCCCCCAGGAGGTCCGCCTGGTGCCAGGGGAGGAGGCCGATGCCGAGGGCCGACAGGGAGAGGAGGAGGAAGGTGAGCACCATGGTGAACCCCATGATCCCCAGGGGCATCCGCAGCAGCAGGTAGGCCTGGGCCCCCCAGCTGGCCGGGTCCTTCAGGAGGGCGCCCAGGCGGAGCCAGAACCCGGTCGCTTCCGGGAGGGGCGGGGCCGTGGGGCCCTCCATGTCCGCCAGCCAGGCCACCAGGCGCCCCTGGGCCACGGCGAGCCCCCGGGTGGCCAGGAGGTAGGCCAGGCCCAGCACGAGGCCGATGCCGATGAAGGAGAGCCCGAGGGAGAGGGGCACTCCCACCATCACCCAGGCGAAGGCGGCGATGGCCAGGGGGAGCCCGGCGATCTGGTAGAGGAGGGCACCATAGGCCCTGGGACTCAGCGCAGGATCGAGGAAACCGGTTTCGGGCTCGGGCAGGGACATGGGTCACCTCCGGCCCAGTCTGGATGCACCGATCCCCCGACGCCGCACCTCATCGGTGAACGGCGGCGGGGGATCGGCGAACCTCGGGGGGATCAGTCCTTCTTGGGTTTGGCCTTGGGAGCCGGCTTCGGCTTGGGGGCCGGGGCCTTGCCCAGTTCCACATCGAGGGCGTTGGTCACCTTGGCGTTGGCGGGATCCAGAACGGCCAACCGGCAGAGGAACTCGAAGCGGTTGCGCTTGTCGGGAAAGCTGGTGCTCAGGTAGGAGGGGTTGGAGACGATGGCATCCACCCACTTGCCCTTGTCGCCCTTGCCGGGCTTGTATCCCGCGATCTGGCTGGCCTCGGCCTTCATCCGCTCATCCATGGTCTTGGCGTCGGAATCGAACCGGTCCCCTTCCTTCTTTGCGGTGTCGGCATAGAGCAGGAACTGCTTGGCCCACTTGTCGTGTTCTTCGATGGCCTTGTTCTCCTTGTCGAAGAGTTCCAGGGTCTGCAGGTCCCCGGCGTTCTTCTCGGGCTTGGCCTGGAGCTCCTTCACGTAGGCCTCGTTCTCCTTCAGGCCCTTCCGCATGCCGTCGGCCTGATCGGCATGGGCCTTGGAAATCTTGGTGAAGGCTTCGGATCCGGCCACGGCGTTCTCGTGGGAAAGGGATTCGGCCTGCTTGATGTATTCGAGGGCCTTCTCCCACTCGCCGGCGGCGAGGGCGGCGCGGTAGGCCAGGTAGTAGGCGGAGGCCACGTCCTTGTGGGTGAGGTAGCTGTTCCACTGGGCGTTGGCATCGGTGTTGTTCCACACCGGGCGGGCCGTCGGCAGCAGGGTGAGGGCCCGGGCGAGGGCCTCCTTCGGCTGCAGGGCCTCCAGGAGGCGGCTCACCTCGGCCCGCTCCTCCTTCAGTCGCTGGGCGAAGGGCACAGCCGGCGCGGCGACCGCGGCCTGGGCCGGCGCGGGGGCGGGCGTCGGGGCCTGGGCCGCGAGGGGGGCCAGGAGGAGGGTCAGGGCGAGGGCGTTTCGATGCATGGGTTGTCCTGGAAAGGCGTTATCAGAATCCTAGGGTGTTTCGGGCGTGACGTGGGGCGTTTCACCCCTGGAATCGGGGCTCATCCGATGTCCATGACCCCCTTGATGTGCTTTTTGATCTCCTCCATCTCCTCCCGGGGGATGCGGCGGGCCGGCACGCCCCCCCAGGTTTCCCCAGGGGGGACGCGGGTTCCCGGCAGGAGCACGGAGTGGGGGAGGATCACGGCGCCATCTCCGACCTCGACATCGCCCATGACGCAGGCCCCGGCCCCCAGGGTGGCCCGGTGGCCGATGCGCACCGGCGCCAGGACGAGGTTCCCGCCCCCCCCGTAATGGGCGAATATGCGGACGCTGCCACCCAGGGCGGCGTCATCGCCCACCTCGATGAAGCGGGGGTCGCTGATGAACTCCGTGTTGATGAAGGCGTGGCGTCCGATCTTCATGCCCATGGCCTTCAGGAACCAGACCCCGAAGGGGGTGAGCGTGGCGAAGGGCAGGAAGGTGAACCGCACCAGGTAGAACAGGCCGTTGTGGATGAACCAGGGCACCGCGTGGATGGTGTAGTAGCCCCCCTTGAAGGGCTTGAACCGGGTGGGGAGGACCGCGTTGTACACCGGCACGACGATCATCAGGGCGAGGCCGAATACGAAGAAGCAGGCAGCGCCCACGATGCCGTTCCAGACCCAGGGTAGGATCCCCGGCCAGGTTGCGCCCAAGACCGCGGCGTGGGACCACACCCAGAGGGCCGGTGCCAGGGCCAGCCCCAGGGCCGTGGAGGCGAGCAGGTACATGAGCAGGACCGCGAGCACGTAGCTGCCGCGGGCGAAGCGGCGGAGGAGGATCTCCAGCACGCCCCGGGGCGGGGGGTTCTTGCTCTGATCTTCGGCGAAGGGCGTCCGAGGTTCCGACATGGATCCCAGTATCGCGTGGACCCCGGCCCCGGGGCCATTCCCCCCGAATCGGTGCGGAAGCCGCTGATACACTGGGGCTTCCATGCACCTGGCCCTCCTCCGCCTCTCCGCCCTCGGCGACATCCTGCGGGTGTTGCCTGCCTGGGTGAACCTCCGGGAGGCCTTTCCGGAGGCCCGGATCCAGGCCGTGGTGGAGGACCGCCATGCGGCGCTCCTGGCCCCCTTTCCCGGGTTCGACCCAGTGGTGGTGCGGCGGCAGGCCCTCTCGAACCCGCTGCGCGCCTGGTCGGAGCTGGGCCGGGTGGCGGCGGAACTGCAGGGGGCCGAGGCCAGCCTGGACTTCCACGGGATCCTGAAATCCGCGCTGATCCCCTACCGGGCGGGCGTTTCCGAGCGCTGGGGGGATGGGGTGACCAAGGAAC
Organism: Holophagaceae bacterium; assembly: GCA_044229665.1. Taxonomy (GTDB): domain Bacteria; phylum Acidobacteriota; class Holophagae; order Holophagales; family Holophagaceae; genus JAFDVN01. Next base: position 32,464 of record JBGASN010000016.1, on the reverse strand, counting down.
AGGCCCACCACTTCCAGACCCACCGGCAGCCCTATCGCGTTCAGTCCCGCTACCGCCAGGCCCTGGATCTGGCGGAGGCCTTCGGCCTCAGCCGGGGAGTCCCCGGGCTGGGGCGCTTCCGCCCCGTGCTCCGGGAGGCCGCCCTGCCCGGGGTGGGTGAGGCCTGGGAGCCCGGGCCCCGGCCACGGGTGGTGCTGGTGCCCGGGACCTCCCGCACGGGGCGGATCAAACGCTGGCCCCTGCGCCACTGGCTCACCCTGGCCCGGGCGCTGGGGGACCGCTGCCAGCTCCGATGGAGCCTGGGGCCGGATGAGGCCGACCTCCAGGCCTGGCTGCCCGCCGAGAGCGGGGTGCCCGCCCTGCCGCCCCAGGGCTGGTGGCAGCTCGCCGCGGCTGTGCGGGCGGCGGATCACGTGGTCACCCCGGATACGGGCTTGTTGCATCTGGCCGTGCTCGCGGGGGTGCCGGTCACGGCCCTCTTCGGCCCCTCCGACCCGGTGGTCGCCGGCATCCCCGCGGGGTCGGGCCAGGTGCTCCGAACGGACATCGGCTGCTCCCCCTGCCGGGAACGGGCCTGTCAGCGTCGCCAGTGCCTCCAGGAACTCCCGCCCGAGCGGGTGCTGGCCACGGTGATCGGGGCCCTCCGCTAGTCCGGATCCCCATCGAGGGCGGCCTTCACCGCCAGGATCAGGTCTTGGACCCGGTAGGGCTTCGGCAGGAAGCCGGCCACGCTGCCGGGGGTGATCCGGCTCTCGAGCCCGGGGTCGGCGAAGCCGCTGCTGAGGAGCACCCGCACATCGGGGCGGAGCGCGCGCATCTGCTCCAGGGCCTGATAACCATCCAGGTGGGGCATGGTGAGGTCCAGCAGGACGAGGTCGATGGTGGATCCCTTGGCCTGGAAGATCCGCACCGCCTCCAACCCATCCTCCGCGGTGAGGACCTCGAAGCCCAGGGTGGCCAGGATCTCGGAGGCCACGGCGCGGATCGCGGCTTCGTCGTCGACCACCAGCACGCACCCACGACCGTGGTAGGGCTCGTAGGAAGGGGATTCCACGAGGGCCGGGACGGCGCCTTCCTCCGGGGGGAAGTAGAGGCGGAAGGTGGTGCCCACGTCGGGTGTGCTCTCCACGGTGACCACCCCGCGGTGGCTGCGGACGATGCCCAGCATGGCGGAGAGACCCAGTCCCCGTCCTTCGGCCTTGGTGGTGAAGAAGGGTTCGAAGATCCGCTGGAGGGTGGCCGGGGGCATGCCGCATCCCTCGTCCTGGACTTCCAGGATCAGGTGTTCGCCCGGCCCCACGCCCTTCTGCGCGAGGGGTGGCGGCACCTGGCCCCGGGGATGGACCACCCGGCGGGTGGCGATGCGGATGGTGCCGGGCCGCTCCTTCATGGCGTCGGCGGCGTTGGTCAGGAGGTTGAGGAGCACCTGCTGGAGTTGGGCGCGGTCCCCCCACAGGGGCAGGGGCCCGTCGGCGAGGTCCAGGTCCAGGAGCGCGCGCTTGGCGATGGAGACCTGCAGGAGATCCCCCATGTCGCGCACCAGGCGGTTGAGGTCCAAGCTCTCCTTCCGGCCCTGGCCCCGGCCGGCGTAGGCCAGCAACTGGCGGGTGAGGTCCGCGCTCTTCTGCGCCAAACCCTCGGCCCGCTCGAGGTGGCGGGTGGCATCGCCACCTTCCGCTGCCTGCAGCCGGGCCATCTCCAGGCTCACCATCAGGGCGCCCAGGAGGTTGTTGTAGTCGTGGGCGATGCTCCCCGCCAGGAGCCCCAGGCTCTCCAGTCGCTGGGACTGCTGGAGGGCCTGTTCACCCCGGCGGTTGTCGGTGAGGTCGAGGAAGGTGACCAGGGCGCCCCGCACCTCATCCTCCCCATCGAAGAGGGGCGCGGCATTGGCGATGAGCCAGGCCTGGGTGCCATCCTCCCGGCGGAGGCCGATGCGGCTGCCCCGCACCACCTGCCGGGTGGCCAGGGCCCGGGCGTGGGGCGTGTCGGCAGGTCGGAGGGGTTGGCCATCCCAATCCACCAGGGACCAGAGGGCGCTTTCGATGGTCCTTGTGGTGAGCGCCTCCACGGGGAGGTGCAGGATCCGCTCAGCAGCCTCGTTGGCATAGACGAAGCGACCCTCCCGGTCGATCTCCACCACGCCATCCTCCATGGTGGTGAGGATGCCGGCGAGGCGGTCCAGGCTCCGGGCCAGGGCCTGCTCCGCGGCGATGCGATCGGAGATGTCCTGCACGTAGGCCGCCAGGCACCGGGGCCGGCCCTCATCGTCGCGCAGCAGGGCGGCATGGAGCCAGGTCCACACCGGCTCTCCATCCTTCCGCAGGAAGCGTTTCTCCATCTGGTAGCTGGGGCGGGTGCCGGCCTTCAGCTCGATGAGGAACCGGAGTTGACGGGCGTAGTCCTCCGGATGGGTGACTTCGGCCACGGTGAGGCCCTGCATCTCCGCTTCGGTATACCCGAGCATCCGGCAGAAGGCGGGGCTGGCGTGGAGGTACCGGCCCTCCAGGTCCACCAGGGTCATGCCCGAGGGCAGCGATGCGAAGGCGGCCTGCAGGAGGGCAGGCTCCACCGTCGGTACCGGAGGCGGGAGGAGGGGGCGGGGTTCGCGCATGGCGTCCCCTCCCTATCGGCCTGTCAGGTGCCTTGCGTGACTCCGGAACCGGATCAGGCCCGCCGGACGGACAGGGTGCCGTCCTTGCGGTCCTCCACCAGCCAGCCCATGGACTTGAGCAGGTCCCGCAGGCGGTCGCTCTCGGCCCACTGCTTGGCGGACCGGGCCGCCTTCCGCTCCGCCAGGAGGGCCTCCACCTCGGCGGGGAGGGCCTCGTCTTCCGCAGGCCAGCCGCCGAAGATGCTGTTCGTCTCATCGAGGAAGGCGAGCACCGCCTGCCGTTCCCCGGGGGTGAGGGCCACCCGGTCGTCCTGGGCGTTGAGGTCCGTCACCAGGGTGAAGAGGGAGGCCAGGGCCTCGGGGGTGTTGAGGTCGTCGGCCATGGCCGCCCAGAACTGCTCGCGGGCCTGGTCCAGCCGGGCCAGGGGGTCGAGGGCCTCCTTCCACTCGCCGCGGCCGGCGGTCTCCCCGCTGCCCGCCATGCGGCGGCGGAAGGCGCGGATGCGGGCGAGGCTCGCGTCCGCGGCCTTGAGGCCGTCGAAGCTGAAGTTCAGCACCTTGCGGTAGTGGTTGCTCTGGATGGCGTAGCGGAAGGCGAGGGGATCCACGCCCTTGGCGATGAGGTCGCGCAGGGTGAAGAAGTTCCCCAGGCTCTTGGACATCTTCTGCCCCTCGACCATGAGGAACTCGCCGTGGCACCAGTGGTTCACCCAGGTGTGCCCCAGGCAGCCCTCGCTCTGGGCGATCTCGTTGGTGTGGTGGGGGAAGATGAGGTCCACACCGCCGGTGTGGATGTCCATGCGCTCGCCCAGGGCATCGATGCCCATGACGGAGCACTCGATGTGCCAGCCGGGCCGGCCGGGGCCCCAGGGGCTGTCCCAGTAAGGCTCGCCGGGTTTCGTGGCCTTCCAGAGCACGAAGTCCTGGGCGGAGTCCTTCTCGTACTCGTCCACATCCACGCTCACGCCCACCTGCATGCCCTCGCGGTCGAGGTGGGCCAGGTCGCCGTAGTTGGGGAGGGAGGCGATGCGGTAGTACACGCTGCCTTCGCGGGCGTAGGCGTGGCCCTTGGCGATGAGCTGCTCCACCATGGCGATCATGCCGCCGATGTAGTCCGTGGCGCGGGGCATGTAGGTGGCGGGCTTGATGCCGATGCGGGCGAGGTCCTCCAGGAAGTACCCGGTGTAGGTGTCCGTGAGGGCCTTCATCGCCTTCAGCCGATCCGCGTTGGAGGCGCCGGCCGGGAGGTCCCTCTGGGAATCCCGGATGATCTTGTCCTCCACGTCGGTGATGTTCATGCAGAACTTCACCTCGTACCCGCTGGCCTCGAAGGTGCGCCGGAGCAGGTCCTGGAAGAGGAAGGTTCGGAGATTTCCGATGTGGGCGAAGTTGTAGACCGTGGGACCGCAGTTGTACATGCGGATCACCCCCTGTTCCAGGGGTTGCACCGGCTCCACCCTTCGAGTCAGGGTGTTGAACAGTGAAAGGGTCCGACGGGGCGCCATGGTTCTATCGAAGCATCCTCCAGCGATTTTCCCAAGCGGGGAGCCAGGCCCGGGGGGGAGGCTGTGAGCATTCTCAAGCACCTCGGCCTCGGGGGGCGCCCGGAGGATCCCCGCCTGGCCGCCCTCCGGGACCAGGAGGCCGGGCTCCTGGCCTCCCTCAAGGAGGCTGAGGCGGCTTTGAGGGAAACCGAACTGGAAAATGGGCTCCTCATGGAGGCGGCCCGGTGCCTGAAGCCCGGCATGGGGCTCCAGGCCGCCGGGGAGGCCCTCCTCGCCCTCATCCGGGAGCCCCTGGGAATCGCCACCTTCTTCGTGGCCCAGGTGGACTGGACCCGCGACCTCATGGATTTCCCCATCTTCCTGGAGGGGGGCCGGCTCCGACGGCACCCCATGGAGACCTACTCGCAGACCAAGGGGCTCACCGGGCTGACGATGGAGCGGGGGGAACCTCTGTACATCCGGGCCCTGGATCCCGAGGGCATCGCCCTGGGGGCCATCCTGAGCCGGGCGGAGGCCGCCACGGGCCTCATCCCCCAGACCTGGTACGGGGTGCCCCTGAGCCGGGCCGATGTGGATGGGGGGCGTCCCTTCGGATTGGTGGCCTATCAGGTATTCCCGGAGGACGGCTTCAGTCCCCGCCGGCGGGAGCTCCTGGATCGGTTCGCCCGGCTGCTGGCCCTGGCGGGGGTGTCGCCATGATCTGGGGGCGGCGCACACCGGAACAGACGGAAGCGGAGCTGCGGGCCCTGCTGGATCGCATGGAGGAACTCAAGGCCAAGCGGCTTTCCCTGGCGGAGCTGCACGCCCAGCTCATGGAGGAGCGGGCCTTCATCTCCCGGGTGCTGGCCGGCCTCAAGGAGGGGATCGCCTGGCCCCAGGCCGGGGAACTCCTGAAGGGGCTCTGTTTCCGCCCCTTCGAGCTGTCCTCCCTCTACCTGGCCCGGGTGGACCAGGCCTCCCACACCCTGGTCTTCCCCTACTTCTACGAGGCGGGCCGCGTGCGGGAGCGGGAATCCCGCTCCCTTTCCGCGCGACCGGGCCTCACGGGCCGGGTGCTGGAGCTGGGCACTTCCCTTTACCTGGACACGAAGGAAGCCTGCATGGCCGAGGGCATGGTCCTCACGGAGGCGGAGCTCACCACCGGGCTCATGAACCAGACCTGGTTCGGGATCCCCCTGCAAGGCCAGTCACAGCGAGTGGTGGGCGTCCTGGCCTTCCAGAGCTTCCACTCCGAAGCCTTCCCGCCCCAGCGGCGGCGCCTCATGGAAGTGGTGGCCGGCCTTACTGCGCTTCACCTCGGAGCAGACTGAGGAGGGCATCTGGAAGCACGGTGGCGCGTCCCTGGGCGTCGGCCACCAGGTGCACGCTCTCCCCTTCGGCCAGCCGCTGGCCGTCCCGCTCCACCACGTACCCGAACACCACCTTGCGGCGCCCGGCCTCCTTGAGGTGGGTGCGCACCTGCACCTCCTCGTCATAGCGGGCCGGTGCGCGGTACTGAACCTGCACGGCGTTCACCACGAGACGGAAGCCCGCGGCCTCGATCTCCGCGTAGCCCTTGCCCCGGGCCCGCATCCAGTCGCTGCGGCCGAGCTCCAGCCACACCACGTAGTTGGCATGGTGAACGATCCCCATCTGATCGGTTTCGGCGTAGCGCACACGCAGGGTCGACACGGTTTCCATGCCCCCAGGGTAGCTCCGAAACGGCGAAGGGGCGCCGGTGGCGCCCCTTCGCGGGTAGTGAACTCGGAGCTACTCGATGGTGATGCGGACGTGGTCGCCGTCGTTGGTGTCGATCTCGAGGAGCAGGTCCCCGGGCTTGGCGGCCTGGAGCATCTTCACGAGTTCCTCGGTCTTGATGCCCTTCTTGGATTCGCCATTGACCTTGATCTCACTGTCCTGGGCGCACTGGAGGGCGCTGGTGGCCAGGGCGATGGGCATGCGCATCTTCACGGTGGTGGGGCCGTCGGACTTCTTGTGGCCATCCTTGGCGCCATGGTGGCGGTGCATGCCGTCCTTGGAGACGATGTCCACCTTGATGAAGCGGGCCTGCTGGGCGGCCAGGGGCATGGCGAGGGCGGCGACGAGGGCGAGGGGGGCGAAGAGGGCGCGCATGGGATCCTCCGTGGGATGGGGCGCTGCGGTGAAGGGAAGTGTCAACCGGTTCACCCATGCCTACGGGGGCCCCACCCCCGGGATTAGGCCGGGGTGAAAATTCCACCTGTCATGATGGGGGCCGTCGGGGCATCCCACCCCGTGGAGGCCCCATGAAAGCCCTTGCCCTGATCCTCGCTGTCGCCCCCCTGGTGGCCGGTACCCCCGTGAAGTGGGAGCACACCCTCAAAGCGGCCCAGGCCCGCGCCAAGAAGGAGCAGAAGCCTATCCTGTTGGACCTCTGGGCCGAGTGGTGCGGCCCCTGCCAGTACCTCAAGAAGAAGGTCTTCCCCACCCCCGAGGCCCAGGCGGCCCTGGCGAAGGTGGTGCCCTTCGATGCCCTGGTGCAGACCCGGGACATGAAGGATCTGCCGGAGGGGAAGAAGCTGGCGGATAAGTACGGCCTGGAGGGCTTCCCCACCCTCATCCTCGTGGACGCGGAGGGCAAGGAGATCCGTCGGCAGGTGGGTGCCTTCGAATCCGGCGCCGACTTCGCCAAGTGGCTGAACGGGAAGTAATCCCGGTCGAAGCCGAGGAGGGCCCTCCGGGGCCCTTTTCGTTGGATCATGGGGCACCCCTCCGGAGTCCCCATGCGCCCCCTCCTCACCTTCGGGCTCTCGGCCCTGGCGCTCCTGGCCCAGCCCGTGGAGGGTGTCCGCGTGGAGGGAGCCTGGCCCGCCGCCCTGGGCCACCACCGGTGGTCCTTCCAGGTCGCCCGGGCGGGACTTGTGCGGGTGCGCATCCCCTGGCGGCGGGCGGACCCCGACCCAGGAGAGAAGGGCCTTCGCCTCCAGGATGAGGCCGGCGCGGAGGTTCCGGACCTCCTGCGGCTGAAGGTGGATGGCGAGGCCGCCGACCTGGCCTTCGAGGCCCCCCGGCCCGGAACCTACCACCTCTATCCCTACCCCCACACCCTCGAGGGCAGCCCCAATTACCCCCGGGCCCGGTACCTGGCCCGGGAGGCGGCACCTTCCCCCGCCTGGCGGAACCGTACGGGACTTCGTTCCGGTGATCCCGGTTCCGCCGCGACCCTGCCCGAGGCCACCGGGGTGACCTATGCCGCCCGGCGGCCGGAGGATGCCTTCCACGCCCTGGATCGTGCCGCCACGGCCCTGGAGCGGGCGTCCCTGCTGGCCCGGCGACCGGAGCCTTTCCTGGCCTTCACGGCACCCCGCACCCTCCCCCTGCGCCAGACCCGCCACCTCCCGGAGCCCTGGGCCCGGTCCCTGCGCCCCTCCTTCCGCGGGGAGGCCCGGCCGGGTGAGTACTTCGTCTTCCAGGTCGGGATCTGGGCGGCCCGGCGGCCCGTGGTGGACCTCCGGGCCACCTTCACGGACCTCGTGGGGCCCCGGGGCATCCGGGTGCCCGGGACCTCCCTCCGGTGCTTGAACCTCGCGGGGGTGGACTGGGAGGGCCGGGACCTCCGAAAGGTGGTGCATGTCGATCAGGGTCGGCTCCAGGCCCTGTGGATGGGGGTGGACCTGCCCGGGGACCTTCCGGCCGGTCCCTACACGGGAACCGTTCTGCTGCGCGATGGGGCGGGGGGTGCCCAGCGGGTGCCCCTCACCCTGGAGGTGGCGGGGGCCCCCCTGGCGGATCATGGGGACTCCGAACCCTGGCGCCTTTCCCGGCTGCGTTGGCTGGACAGCCGCCTCGCCCAGGGGGACGACCTGGTCCGGCCCTACACGCCGCTGCGGCGGGAGGGCCGCACCCTGCACCTCCTGGGCCGCGAGGTGGTCCTGGGGGATTCGGGGTGGCCTTTCCAGATCCGCACCCGGTTCGCACCGTCGCTCACGGTCCTCCAGGACCGCGCGGAGGACCTGCTGAGGGGGCCGCTGACCTTCGAAGCGGACGGACCCTCCGGGGGCCACCCCATCACCTGGGACCCCCTGCGCTGGGGGAAGGTCGCCGCCGGGGTGGCCACCTGGACCGCCCAGGGTCGCAGCCCCGGGCTCTCGTTCACCCTGCAGGGCCGGTTGGAGTTCGACGGGACCCTGGAGGCCCAGCTCCAGGTGCGGGCCACCCGGGCCCAAGTCCTGTCGGACCTGCGGCTGCGCCTGCCCCTGCAGCCCGCTTTCGCCACGCACCTCATGGGCCTCGGCCATCGGGGTGGCCGCGCACCCCAGCCCTTCACCTGGCGGTGGAACCGGGACCTCAACCAGGATGCCCTCTGGGTGGGCGCCCCCCGGGGTGGTCTGCAGCTCACGCTGAAGGACGACACCTACCGGCGGCCGCTCAACACGAACTTCTACCTGGAGCAGCCCCTGCGATTGCCCGATGCCTGGCACAACGGCGGGAAGGGTGGCGTGACCTTCGAGGGCGCCACGGTCACCGCCTTCAGCGGCCCGCGGGAGCTCGCCGCGGGGCAGGTGCTCCGCTTCCACGCCCGGTTGATGATCACGCCCTTCCGGCCCGTGGACACCGAAGCCCAGTGGCGCACCCGCTACCTCCACGCGTACCGGCCCCTGCCCGAAGCGAGGGCCACCGGCGCCACCGCGCTGAACCTCCACCACGCCACGGCGGTGAACCCCTGGATCAACTACCCCTTCCTGACCCCGGATCCCCTGAAGGCCTACGTGGCGGGGGCCCACGCCCAGGGGCAGCAGGTGAAGCTCTACTACACGGTGCGGGAGCTCACCACCAAGGCGCCGGAGCTGCCGGTCCTGCGCAGCCTTGGCGATGAGGTGATCTCGCCGGGGCCCGGCGGGGGCAGCGCCTGGCTGCAGGAGCACCTGGAGGGGCCCTACCTCTCCGCGTGGCACGTGCCGGAGATCGAGGATGCGGCGGTGGTCACCAGCGGGGTGTCCCGCTGGCACAACCACTATGTCGAAGGCCTCGACTTCCTCGTGCGGAACCTGGGCGTGGATGGCCTCTACCTCGACGACCTGGCCTTCGACCGCACCACCATGAAGCGCCTCCGCCGGGTTCTGGATCAGGGCGGGCGCCATGGCCTCCTGGATCTCCACAGCGCCAACCAGTTCAATGCACGGGACGGCTTCGCCTCCAGCGCCAACCTGTATCTGGAGCACTTCCCCTATCTGGATCGCCTCTGGTTCGGGGAGTACTTCGACCACGACATGGATCCCGACCAGTGGCTCATCGAGATGAGCGGCCTGCCCTTCGGGCTCATGGGGGAGATGCTGCAGGATGGCGGCAACCCCTGGCGGGGGATGGTCTTCGGCATGACGAACCGCCTGCCCTGGGAGAAGAGCGATCCGCGCCCCCTGTGGCAGGAGTGGGACCGCTTCGGCCTGGCCGGCGCCCGCATGGTCGGCTGGTGGGATCCCGCCTGCCCCGTGCGCCCGGGCCATGGGCAGGTGAAGGCCACGGTCTACCTCCAGAAGGGGAAGGCGCTCGTGGCCCTGGCCTCCTGGGCCCGGGAGGCGGTGGACCTGCCCCTGACCGTGGACTGGGCCGCCCTGGGCCTGGATCCCGCCAAGGTCGCCCTGCGCGCCCATCCCATCAGGGGGTTCCAGGAAGCACGCGCCTTCGAACCCGGGGAGTCGATCCCCGTGGCGCCCGGCCGGGGCTGGCTGCTGGAACTCCGGGGCGACTGAGTTCCGCGTGGACAAGCCGGGCCGGGGCCTTCACACTGCCGCCATCCTTCCGAGGTGAGCATGGTGCAGGCGTCCGAGCAGCAGTGGCGCGAGATCGCCGCCCTGGTGGCCCACATGGCCAGGAGCGGGGAGGGCACCGATGCGTGCTATGAGGCCGGGGCCCTGCCCCTGCCCGTGCACTTCTACAGCCCCGTGCCCGACCTGGGGGACCTGGACCGGCGCAACGTCTGGGCCCGCAAAAGCACCCTGGCCGGCATCGACATGCGCCCCGAGGCCCAGAAGGCCCTGCTCCTGGAGATGGCCCAGGCCTACGCCGGGGAATGCGCATGGTCCGAGCATGCGGAAGCGGGTTCCCACCGCTTCCACTGGGGCAACCCCAGCTTCTCCTTCCAGTGCGCCTCCCAGCTCCTCTACTTCATCCGCCGGTTCAAACCCCGGCGGGTGATCGAGATCGGATCGGGCATGTCCTCCAAGGTCATCGCCCAGGCGGTGCTGGCGAACCAGGCCGAGACGGGCCAGGCCTGCGACTACCAGATCGTGGATCCCTACCCGAACATCCACCCGGATGGCTTCCCCGGCCTGACCTGCCTCCACCTCCAGCGGGTGGAGGACCTGGACCCGGGCTTTTTCGCGCAGCTGGGGGAGAACGACCTGCTCTTCATCGACTCCGGCCACGTGGTGCGCATCGGCAGCGATGTGAACTTCCTCTTCCTGGACGTGATCCCCACCCTGGCTCCGGGTGTGCTCGTCCACGTGCACGACATCCCGTTGCCCAACGAGTACCCGCGCACCTACTACACCAACCCCACCTTCCGGGTGCTGTGGACCGAGGCCTACCTCCTGCAGGCCTTCCTGATGTTCAACTGCGCCTGGGAGGTGCTGGCCTCCGTACCCTACCTGCTCGGAGAGGCCCCGGAGCTCATGGCCCGGATCTTCCCGCACGATCCCTCGGGCATCGCCAGCGGTTCCTTCTGGATGCGCCGGAAGCCCGCCTGAATCCTACTGGTCCTTCACGCCGCCCTGGGGCGTGGGGGGCCGTGGCAGGCGCTGTTTGATGCCCTCCAGCTCATCCTGCTGGGCCCCCATGCTGGGGCGCGGCGGCGGGGGCGGTGGGGGTTTCTTGGGATCCGGTGGCGGCGGCGGGCTGGGATCCTTCACGAGGCTCTGCAGATCATGGATCGCTTCGGCAGTGCCCGGAGCTTCCAGGAGCAGCCGCTCCAGGAGGGCCCGGGCCTCCTCGGGTTTGTTCTGTTCCACCTGGCAGCGGGCCGCCAGGAGCAGGGCCCGGGGCCGCCAGCCGGGCAGGGGCCGCGGGGCGCCTTGGCCGGTGAGGGACTCGAGGCTCTTCAGGGCGTCGGCGGGGAAGCCGCTGCGGAGCTCGATGGCCGCGCGCAGCAGGGCCCGTTCCGGGCGGTTGGGGGCGGGCTTCCACTTCTGGGCTGTGGGGAGATCCCCCGATTCGAGGGCGCGCTGGGCCAACCATGCCTTCACGCCCTGGGGCAGGGGCTGGGCCTGGAGGGAGGGGCTGCCGAGGGCGGCCAGCAGCATCACCACCAGCCGCCAGCGCTGCAGGGGCTGGCCCGCGGCCAGCAGCCACAGGGCCAACCCCAGGAGGGCCACCCAGGCACCCGCCTCGGGGTGCGTGGGGATGAGGCTGCGCTGGGCGGGAAGGGGGCGGTGGCCCGAGAGGAGCTCGTTCAGCGTGGCTCCCACGTCGGCCGCCGTGAGCAGCTTGCCGCCGCTGCCTTCGGCGAGGCGCTTCAGGAAATCGGGGCGGGCGGCGGTCCGGGCGGGCTCGCCGGCGGCGGGGGCGCCGTCGGGGCCGATGCGGGGCGGCACAGGCACGGGCTGATTGCCACCGAAGACCAGGGCGTAGACCGGTAGCTTCGCCGCTTTGAGCACCTGGAGGGCGCGCTGCAGAGCCACCTCCTCGGCTTCCACCGTCTCCTCGCCATCACTCAGCACCAGGAGGATGGTGGGCTCCCCCGCGGGAATCTGGGAGGCCACCTGGGCGAGGGTCTGGGCGAAGCTGGAGCCGGGGCTGCCGACCTCCCCGGGGGCCAGGGTGGAAAGGGCATCCCGGAGCAGGGCGCGGTCCTCCCCGGGGGGCACCAGGGGCACCTCGTCGCCGCTCAGGCAGGAGAGCCCCCAACGCAGCCCCGGGCGCGGCTCCCGGAACAGCTGGTTGAGCTGGGCGGTGGCGGCGGCGAAGCGGGTGCCCCCGGCATCCGGGGCGGCCATGGAGCGGGACACGTCGAGCACGGCGATGGCCGTGAGGCGGGGCGCCTCGGGCAATCCCCACCGCGGCTGGGCCAGGCCCAGGCCGAGGCCCCCGAGGATGAGCATCATGCCGAGGCCCTGCAGCAGGGGTTTCTGGCCGATGACGCGGATGCCCACGCCGGGCCGGAGCGCGGCCCAGACACCTGCCAGCAGTGCCAGCACCGCGAGGCCCGCCAGGGGCCAGAGCCAGAGGGGCTGGGCGAACCACGCGCTCATCGCACCCCCTCGATCCACGCGGGGTGGGCCGCTCCGCGCTTGCGGGCGAGGTCGATGGCCAGGGGCAGGGCCAACGCTGCGGCGGCCAGGAGCAGCCAGTGGGCGAGGGCCCGGCCCTCACTGGGCGCATCCACGGGAAGGCGGGTCTTCTCCAGTTGATCGATGGCGAGCAGGCTTCGACGCAACCCGTCGGGGTCCTCGGCGCTGAAGCTCTCGCCCCCCGTGGCCGCGGCCACCTGTTTCAGCGTCTCGGGATCCGCCTCCACCTTCAGGCGCACGTACCCGCCGCCATCGATGGGCACCAGGCTCTCACCGGCGCGGCCGATGGATACGGTGTGGACGCGGATGCCGTGATCCTTCGCCTCCCGGGCCGCTTCCTGGGGCAGCACGCGACCCCGGTTCTGGGCGCCATCGGTGAGCAGCAGGATGACCCGGCTGCGGGCGGGGCTGTCGGCCAGGCGGCGTACCCCGGTCATGAGGCCGCTGCCGATGGCCGTGCCATCGTCGCGGGAGGAGAGTTCCAGGCGCGCCAGCATGCGGAAGAGGCGAGGGTGGTCCGCGGTGAGGGGCGAGAGGGTCACGGGATGGGCGGAGAAGAGCACCAGGGCGAAGCGATCGTCCGAGCGCTTCGCGATGAAGGCCCGGAGGAGGCGCTTGGCGGCGGTCCAGCGATCCTCGGCGCCCGCGTGGTCGCCATCGATGATGCGCATGGAGCTGGAGCCATCCAGCACCACCGCGAAGTCCACCACGGGGGCCTGGCCCTTCACATCCTCCCGCCACTCGGGGCCCGCGGCGGCCAGCACCAGCAGGATCACGAGGAGGGGGGGCATCCACCGCGCCGTGAGGCGGGCGAGGGCCGAGGCGGGGCGCGAGGAAGGGATGCCCCACCGGTAGGGTTTGTGCCACACGAGCCAGAGCAGGGGGAGGGCCAGCAGGAGGAGCCAGGGGGCGCGGAGCATGATCATCGGCGGCCCCCCTTCGGTGCGGGCACATCGTGGGCCTTGGCCTCGAGGTTCTTCAGCAGGAGGTTCGCCTCGGGAAACGGAGGGCTCAGCAGCCCGAAACGCGCGGCATCCAGGCTCTGGGTCCACTGCACCCAGGGATCCAGGCCCCGGGCCCGGAAGTCCTCGGGGCCCCAGGCCAGGGCCGACTCCCCGAAGTGGGCCCCCAGCAATTCGCGGCCCGCCGCATGTGCCTTGTCCAGGGCACTGCGCTCCCGCACGGGTGGCCAGGCCTTGGAGAAGTGGTTCCGCGCGGCATGCTGCCGACGCCCCGCCGCGCCGCGCCGCCAGAGGGCCAGCAGGCCGGTGGCGATGAGGAGCAGGGGGCTGAGGGCCGCGGCGGCCCAGGCATAGGGGAAGGCGACTTCGGGGAGCTGATCCTCACGGCCCCCGCCCCAGCCCATCCAGGGGGCGCCATGGGGCGCCACGCGGGGCACGGGGAGGCGCAGCTCCGGGGCCCGGCGCCCATCGCCCAGGTCCAGGGCGGGGATCACGGCGGTGCCCGGCTCCAGCGCCTGCACCTGGAAGCGCCAGCCCTTGCCATCGGCCAGGGGCTCCAGGGCGCGGAGCCGCAGGGAGCCCAGCTTCTCGTCCACCACGGGGCGGGGCAGGGGCTTGGCGGCCGGATCATCCTCGCGCAGCTCCAGCACCTCGAGCTGCCCGAAGCGCAGCTCCTTGGGGGCCTTCCACTGGGGTGCGGCGACGAGGGGTATGGATGCTGCGCTCAGGGCCAACAGGAGGTGCCGAAACTCGAGGCAGGGAAAGGCATGACGCAGAGGCGCGAAGGCGCGGAGGCGCAGGGCAGAAAGGCACAGGTGATCGACGAAGCGCAGATCAAAGGTCACCCCTGCGCCTCTGCCCCTCTGCGCCTCTGCGTGGGGCTTTTCCAATCGCTCGGGTAGGGATTGAGCCTTCATGCCCCGGTCCCCTTCAAGTAGGCGGAGAGCCGGGGCACGGGATCCTCGAGGAGCGGCCAGCGCTGCCGTGCCACGGTGGGCGGCAGGCCCGGGTCGGGCCAGTGCATGGCCCGCTTGCTGGCGGGCAGCTCGGGCTCGAACCACACCACCCGGTGGCGGGCGGCGATGGGCTTCAGCGCGGGGGCCAAGCCCTGCAGGCCGGCCCCGTTGCTGAAGAGCCAGAGGCGGTGCCCCTTGCCGTGCTCGCCCCAGTGGCCCAGGGCGGCCTGCCAGTCCTCGGCGCGGGGGATCGAAGGTCCCCGTTCCACCAGGTACTCCAGGGCCCGGAGGCCGTGCACGCGGCCCCGGCGGGGGGCGAGGCGCAGCGGGGGATTCTTCGCGTCGCCGGGTACGATGAGCCCCAGGCGATCCCCACCGGCCTGGATGGTGGCGAAGGCGGCCCCGCAGATCTCCAGGGCCCAGCGCAGGGGGCTCACGGGATCCCCCAGGAACATGGAGGGGCTGGGATCGATCACCAGCCACAGGATGAGCTCGCGGCTGGCCTCGAAGCGCTTCAGGATGGGCTCGCCGGCGCGGGCGGTGAGGGGCCAGTTCATGAACCGGGGATCATCCCCGTACTGGTAGGGCCGGTTCTCCACGAAGGTGAGGCCCGAACCCTTCACCGTGCTCGGGTGCAGCCCCTCGGTGCCGCCCGAGAGCTTCCCGCGGATGCGGAGCGGAAGCCGGCGCAGGCGCGCGAGGAAGCTTGGAGGCAGGGGCATATGGGCCTAAGTATGCCCGAGGATCAGGGCGGGAGATCCAGGGGCTCCTTCCGGGGATCCTCATCCGGATTCTCCCGCAGGACCTCCTGCCCCTTTCTGAGCAGGGTCCATCGGTAGAGCCTCCCCTGGGCCAGGTGCCGATCCAGGGCCTCCAGGGTGAGCCCGCGGCCCTGGAGGGGGCCCACGGCGACCACCTGGTCGCCCTTCCGGAAGCCCGCCCGGTACCACCGGTGGCAGTGGGGGAGGTCCTGGATCTCGAGGCGCGGGGGATCCACCCGGCGGTTCCAGGCCACGGGGAGGCTACGGGCCCCTTCCCGGGCGGGGTCCCAGGCGGGGAGGTGCGCTCCCTGGAGTCCGAAGGTCAGGCGCCCGCCCTTGAGGTCGAAGGTGGCAGGGCCCGCCAGCAGGAAAGGCACCCCGAGGATCACAGTGCCGCCGCCGACGAGGGCCTTCCGGTGGGCCAGGTGTTCTCCCAGGGCATCCACCGCCAGGCGGCCCTCGTGAATGGTGCGGGACCCATCCACCCCCGCCGCGAGGTCGCATTCGGGGAGCAACCTCAAGCCCGATGTCCCCTCAGGTACGACCAGGGCCACACTGGCACCGGTGTCCACCAGGGCGGTGTGGCGTTTCCCCCCGAGCCGGACCTCCGTCCAGGGGCGGGGATCGGCGCCCCTGGGCTGGAGGGGGACCTCGCGCCCTGGAGCCGGCGCCCCACCCCAGGTGAGGGTGCCCGCCCCGAGATCCACGGTGAAGGTGCGATCGCGCAGGAAGGAGAGTCCGAGCACCCCGTCCAGGGGCTCATCCAGCCAGCGGTTCACTTCCTCGAGATCCGTGACCAGTGCGGGGACATCGGCTTGCCGCTGCGCTCCACTGCGGAACGCACGGACCCGCCGGGCCAGGGCGGGCCGGCTTCCCCCCGCAAAGCCAGCCATTGCCGTGGGGGTGAACGTCCCGGCGGTGAGGCCCCGGGCGGAATCCGTGGCGAGGAGGCAGCTCTGGGCGCCGGTATCGAGCATCATCCGGAGGGTGCGCCAGGTCCCATCGGCGTGGAGGGCCTCCACCTGGAGGATGACCTTGTGGTGGAAGCCCGTGCTCACCGGCACCGCCTGGGCCCGGGCCAGGGTGGCCAGGGCCAGGAGGGCGGCGAGCGTCCGGTTCAATCCAGGCCTTCCAGTTCGGTGCCCTGCGGGGCGCGCACGGTGGTGGCCACGGTCACGGTGCCCTGGCCCCTGGCGGGCACCGCCACCACCCAGGTGCGCACCCCGGGGATGCGCTCCGTGGCGCCCGCGGTGGTGTCGGGGAGGGTGGCGATCTTGAGGGTGTCCACTTCGCTCTTCAGCACGCGGTCCTGCACTTCCACCGTGAGGGGGGTCCCCCCATCGTTGGCGAGCTCGATGCGGTCCCGCAAGGTCCATTGATGCTCCTTGCTGAAGGTGCCCACGGTCTCCTCGGTGCGATCCACCTTGCGGAGGGCGACCCGCAGCGCCTTCACGGGCCCGAAGCCCAGCTCGAAGGGCTGGCGGGGCGCGGGCAGTTCCAGCTGGCTCTCGCCCAGGCGCTGGGTGCCGGCGAAGTGGGTGACCGGGGCCCCGGGGAAGAGGGGGAAGGCCCCGGGCGCCTCGAACCGCGCCACCTGCTGCACCCGGTCCTCCAGGCGCGGCACCGCCACGAGCGCGAGGGTGGGCTCCAGGTCCCGCTTCAGCATGCGGAACCGGTGCGCCTCCCCATCGCTGGGGATGTCCTTCGGGCCCTCCAGGGACCAGGTGGCGGCAAGGCCCGAGGCCTCCTCCTGCAGGGTGGCCTCGGGGGCCTCCGCGGCCGTCAGCTGCGCCTCGGCCACCGGCTTGGGAGGGGCGGGACTGAAGGCGAAGGCGTTGCTCCGCGCGGCATCCGCGAATCCCTGGGCACCGCCGGCCGGCGGGGCGCCCACGGACTCCCTCACCTGTTGGGAGGCCAGGGCGACCACCCCGGGACCGCTGAAGGATTGGAACGCCAGACCCCGGCTCGGCCGGGCGTTGCTGATCTCCACCGCCACCCCCGCCCAGGATTCCCCGGTTTTCTGGGTGACGGCCGCGTTCAGCACGAGGGACAGGGTCTTCCGATCCTCGGCGAGCCGGGCTTCATAGACGGGGCGCCACCGGGCGCGGGTCTGGCGGTAGCTCACCTCCACCTCCACCGTGCCCGCCGAGGCGGTGGCCACCTCCACCTGGACGAGGCTGGGGGCCGTGCGCTGCTCCCCTTGCCGCTGGGCCATCTCCGCCTCCACCCGCTGCTCCGCCCTGGCCAGCTCGGCCAGGTCGCGGGTGGCCCGGCGCTCCTCCTTCATCAGGGCGGCCAGCCGCTGTTGCAGCCCCCTCCCGAAGTCCGCCAGGGACTGGGCCGTGGGCAGGGCGTAGGTGAGGCGCCCGCTCAGTTCCTTGCTGTGCGTGGCCTGCAGCTCCCTGAGGAATTTCTGCTCGGTCTGGAGGGAATCCCGCTGGGCCTCCAGGGCATCGCGGCGGTCGCGGAGGGTCTCGCGCTCGGCGGCGAGGCGCTGCCACTCGGGGGTCTCCGCCACCGTGCGCACCTCCGCCTTCACGCTCACATCCCCGAGGCGGGTGCCGCCCGGGCCCTTGGCGCTCACCTGGAGGTCTTCCAATCGGAGGCCCGTCGGCAGGTTGCCCAAGCGCACGCGGTGCACCCCGGCCCCTTCCACCCGCGCGCGGCCGGTCCGGGTGACCCAGGCCTCATCGGGGTGCAGCCGCACCCGCACGATGGGGGCGGTGAGGGTGAGGTCCTCGGCGACGAGGCCGCAGGCGAGGGCGGGCAGGAGCAGGAGGGTGCGCATGGGAGTCTCCAGGGGAATCAGTGGGTGGCAGGGGTGGATGCGGTCGGGTCGGCGGGCGGGGCCACCGCCACGGCCCCCATGACGGGCGGAAGGGTCGGCAGCGGCTTGCGGCGGGGCGGCTTGGGCCGGGTCGGCGGGGGCGGGGGGCAGGCCACCTTCCCCATCACCACCTCCCCCTGGAGGGGCGGCTCCGGGGGTGCGGTGCAGGCCTGGAGGAAGCCGCTGAGGGCGGCCAGGATGAGGGCCGCGGCCACGCGCTGGCGGCGGGAGCCCACCCGTCGGCGCCCCACCGGGCAATCCGCCGTGAGCACCGTGCCATCGGCCCGCTGCCAGAGGCGCAGGCAGGGCATGCGCCCCTCCGCCTGGAGCAGGGTGAGCACTTCGGTCGTGGTGAGGGCCACCACGTTGTAGACGGTGCGGTCGCAGTGGGCGCAGTGCCGCACGCGGTCGTCGCCGGCCATGTCGGCCCAGGTGGCCGCGCAGGGGCTGGCGATCTCGAGGCGGGGAAGTTGGTTCCGCATGGGGGCTCCGGGGGGAAGGGAGGGCCTTCACCCTGGCAATGCCCCCAGATGGGGAGCCCTTTCAGGGCCGGATCAGATTTGTTTGGGGTGGGTGTCCGTGAGCCGCCGCCCCAGGAAGAAGAGGGGCACCCCCGTGGCCATGAGCAGGAGCCCGATGGCGGAGGTCCGGGGTTCGGTGAGGAGCAGGTGCACCGCCACCCCCAGGAGGCAGGCCAGGTAGAGTCCCGGGAGCAGGGGGTAGCCGGGCATCCGGAAGGCGCCCGCGTCCGGGTCGCGTCGGCGCAGGACGAAGAGGGTGGAGGCCACCACCACGAGGGAGAGGGCATCCGTGAACATCACGTAGCTGAGGAGCTTCTCGAAGGACCGCAGCACGAGGAGGGGCACCAGCAGGGTGGCACCGAAGAACCACAGCCCCACCCGCTGGACCTGGGTGCGCGGGTCCACCCGCAGGAAGGCCCGGGGCAGGGTGCCATCCTCCGCCATGGCGTAGTAGCTCCGGGGCATCTGGAGGATGGCGGCGTTCACGAAGCCGGCGGCGGAGAGGAAGATGGCCACCGAGACCACCGCCTCCCCCCGGGGGCCCAGCACCGCCCGGGCCAGGGAGGCCGCCACCAGGGGGGTGCCCGCCACGCCGGCGGGTCCGAGCACCCGCTGGTAGGCGAGGTTGAGGAGGAGGTACAGGGCCATGACGAGCCCCATTCCCAGCACCACGGCCCGGGGGAAGTTCCGGCGGGCATCCTTCACATCGGCGCCCAGGTTCATCGTCATCTGGTAGCCGCCGTAGGCGTAGAAGCAGGGCACCAGGGCCGCCAGGAAGGTGGCCCCGGCAGGCAGGGTGGGAGCTGGGGACGCGGGGGGCGGGGTGGCCAGGAGTCCCACCAGGGCGAGCCCGCCCATCATCGCCACCTTCAGGAGGGAGAGCAGGTTCTGGGTGCGGGCCCCGGAGCGGATGCCCAGGTGGTTCACCACCAGCAGGGTGAGGAGCAGGCTCCCGGCGAGGCTCAGGACCCCGCCGGGGGTCTGCCCGATCGGGGGGAGCAGGAGGGGCGCGAGGTACTCCGCGCCAATGGCGGCCACCCCGGCCGCGCCCGCCCCCTGCATGAGGGACTGGGTCCAGTTCAGGCCGAAGGCCAGGGCCGGGTGGTAGCAGTCGGCCACCACGCGGTAGTAGCCGCCCGCTCGGGCCCGCCGCGAGCCGATCTCCGCGAAGGTGAGCGCGCCCAGGGTGCTGGCCAGCCCCGCCAGGATCCACGCCGCGAAAAATCGTGAGGGGGTTCCCGCCGCCTGGGCCACCAGGGCGGGCGTCCGGAAGATGCCGATGCCCACCACGAGGCTGAACACCACCATGGCCGTGTCGAAGGTGGTGAGGCTCGGCTCGATGCGCCCCTCATCGGCCACGGAGGGACTCCTTCAGGAGGGTCGCCAGCCGCTCGAACTGTCCCAGATCGTTGTAGCGCTGGGCGGAGATGCGGACCAGGGGCACGGGATGGGGGTAGGCCCAGGTCTCCACGCCGCGGGTGCGACACCAGTCGGCCAGGCCGGAGGCCGCCACCTCGGCCAGCACGGATCCGGGCTCGGGGGCGGGGAGGGGCAGGGCGGCCATGCTGCCCAGGAGGTCGTCGGGCGCCGGCGGAGGCACCCCCAGGGCCGCCGCGAGGTGGTCCCGCGCCTGGAGGGTGAGGGCATGGTTCGCGGCCATCACCGCGGGCCAGCCTCCCGCCAGCAGGCCCCCCATCACCCGGATCGCCGCGGGGATGCAGAGCCAGGGGGTGGGGTCGCAGGTGCCCGTCCAGTCGAACTCCCCGTGGAATCCCGATCCGTAGCCGTGGCTGAGGGTGCCCGGGTGGAGCCCCGCCTGGCGATCCCGCCGCACGTGGAGGAAGGCCGCGCCCTTGGGGGCGCAGAGCCACTTGTGGGCATTGCCCGTGTAATAGGAGGCGCCCAGTTGGCTCAGCGCGAGGGGGACCATGCCCGGGGCATGGGCGCCATCGATCAAGCAGGCCACGCCCCGGGCCTCCAGCTCGGGCACGAGCCGCGCCAGGGGGAGCACCAGGGCCGTGGGGCTGGTGACGTGGTCGAGGAGGGCCAGCCGGGTGCGGGGCGTGACGGCGGCGAGCACCGCGTTTTCGATCTCCGAGGCGTC
The DNA here is from genome assembly GCA_044229665.1 of Holophagaceae bacterium. Classification (GTDB taxonomy): domain Bacteria; phylum Acidobacteriota; class Holophagae; order Holophagales; family Holophagaceae; genus JAFDVN01. Next base: position 11,974 of record JBGASN010000016.1, on the reverse strand, counting down.
AGCGAGGGGGAAGGGCAGGGTCGCCACCACCAGGTGCGCCCCGGTGGTGCGGGCCACGTGCTCCAGGGTGAGGCGGCAGGCGTTGTAGACATGGCTGGTGGTGAGCAGCTCGTCACCGGGACCGAAGCTCAGGCTGCGCAGCACCACGTTCACGCCGGTGGTGGCGTTGGGCACGAAGGCGAGGTCCGCCGGGTCCGCGCCGAGGAAGGCCGCCAGCTCCGCCCGGGCTGCATCCACCCGCCGTTGGAAAGTCCGCACGAGGAAGTCCACCGGCTCCCGCTCCAGCTCCGCCCGCAGCTCAGCTTGCACCGCCAGCACCTCGGTGGGGCAGGCGCCGAAGGAGCCGTGGTTCAGGTAGGTCACGGAGGGGTCCAGGGACCAGTGGGCGGCAAGCTCGGGGGGCATGGCCCCTACGGTACCCGGGACCGGGTGGAGATCAGGCCTGCTTCTTCTCCTCCAGCTCCAGCCACTCCAGCTCCAGCTCCTCGAGCAGGCCCTTGGCCGCGTCGCGGTCCTTCAGGGCCTGGTGGCCGGGGGCCTCGGCGGTGAGGAAGGCGGTGGGCTCCGCGAGCACGGCGTCCAGGGACTCCAGCTGGACATGCAGGTCCGCCATGAGCTGCTCGACCTCGGCCAGGCGGCGCTGCTCCTTCTGGCTGAGGCCGGGCTTCTTCGCCTTGGGGGCGGCCTCCACCTTCGGGGCGGCCTTGGGGGCCTCCACCTTCGGGGCGGCCTCGGCGGCCCGCTGCTCGCGCAGGCTGCGCACGGTGGAGGGGGCCCCCTCGTAGAGCTCCCAGCGGGGGTTGCCGGTGGGGTTCCAGGCCAGGGTGTGGGTGGCCACCTGGTCCAGGAAGAAGCGGTCGTGGCTCACGAGGAGCACGGTGCCGGGGAAGCCCTGGAGGGCCTCTTCGAGGTTCTGTAGGGTGGGGATGTCCAGGTCGTTGGTGGGCTCGTCGAGCACCAGCAGGTCCGCGGGCTGGAGCATGGCCTTGGCCAGCAGCAGGCGGTTGCGCTCGCCGCCGGAGAGGGTGCCCGCGTCGCGGCGCTGGTCCTCGGCGCTGAAGCCGAAGCGGCTGAGGTAGACCTGGATGGGCTGGGTGGTGCCCCCGGCCAGCTGCACCACGCCGGCGCGATCCGAGAGGTTGTCGCTCACGCTGCGGCCCGCCTCCAGCTCGCCGCGGCCCTGGCTGAGGAAGGTGACCTTGGCGCCGGGGTGGCGGGTGAGCTCGCCGCCCGTGGGCGTGAGGTTCCCGAGCAGCAGGTTGAGCAGGGTGCTCTTGCCGCAGCCGTTGGGGCCCAGCAGGGCCACGCGCATGCCCCGCTGGAGGAAGAGGTCCACGGCCCCCATGAGCTCCACGCCGCCGGGGTAGGCGAAGGTGAGCTTCTCCGCCCAGAGGAGGGCGTCGCTGCGGTTGCTGCCGCCCTGGAAGGCCAGGCTCATGCGCTGCTCCACCTTGGAGCGCTCGGCCACGGTGTCCTTCAGGTCCAGCACCTCCTCGATGCGGAGCTTCGACTTGCGGGTGCGGGCCTTGGCGCCCCGGCGCAGCCACGCCAGCTCCGTGCGGAGGCGGTTCTGCATGTGGTCCGTGAGGCGGGCCTCCCGGAACTCCTGGTCGGCCTTGAGCAGCAGGTAGTCGCTGTAGCCGCCCTCGTAGCTGGTGAGCTTGCCCACCTCCAGCTCGATCATGCGGTCCACCACCGCGTCGAGCAGGTGGCGGTCGTGGGTGATGAGGAGCAGGGCGCCGGGGAAGCCGCTGAGCCACCGCTCCAGGCGGTCCACCTGATCGGGGTCCAGGTGGTTGGTGGGCTCGTCGAGGATGAGGAGGTCGGGCGCCTTGAGCCAGGCCTGGGCCAGGGCCACCCGCTTGCGCCAGCCGCCGGAGAGGCTCTCCACGGTGCGCCCCAGATCGCCCAGCTCCCACTCGGTGCGGGCCTTCTCCAGGCGGGGGGCCAGGTCCCAACCCCAGTCGTTGAGCTGGTGCTCGATGTGCTCCAGCTCGTCATGGAGCTTGGGGTCCTCGTGCTCGTGCAGGGTGGCGTGCAGGGCCGCCTGGCGGTCCAGCAGGGCGGCGTGGTCCGCCAGCGCGGACTCGAGCGCTTGCCGGATGGTGGCGCCGGGGGCGAACTCCGGCTCCTGGGAGAGGCGGGCCACCCGCAGCCCCTGGGTGAGGATCACCTGGCCATCGTCGGGCGTGTCGTCCCCGGAGAGGAGGCGGAAGAGGGTGCTCTTGCCGGCGCCGTTGCGGCCGATGAGGCCCACCTTCTCCCCCTGCATCACGCCGAAGGAGAGCTGGTCGAGGATCGTGCGCACGCCGTAGCGCTTGCTGACGCGGACGAGGCTGAGGGCGATGTCGGGCAAGGAAGGCTCCAGCCCTCCAGAATCTCACGGGAAGCCCGCTTCCGGGCCGCCTACTCCACGCGGATGGGCAGGGCCCAGCGGTAGCCGGTGCCCAGCACGGGCTCCACCGAGGGGCTCCCGGCCACGTCGCCCAGGCGGGCCACCAGCTTGCGGATGACCGCATCCACCGTGCGCACGGAGGGCTTCACCTTGGATGGGCCGAGGAGGGCGGCCAGGGCCTTGCGGTCGCAGGGGTTCCCCCGGGCGGCCAGCAGGGCCTCCAGGAGGCGGAGCTCCCGGCCCGGGGCATCCACGATGAGCCCATCCCGCTCCACCCAGTGGCGGCGGAGGTCGAAGCTGAAGGGGCCGCTCCGCAGCACCATCTCGGGGCGGGAGGGGATGCGCCGCAGCAGGGCCTTGATGCGCAGCCGGAGCTCCTGGGGGGAGAAGGGCTTCACGGCGTAGTCGTCACAGCCCAGCAGGAAGGCCTGGAGGCGGTCCAGGTCGCCCTCCTGGCCGGAGTACACGATGATCGGCACCTCATCGCCCAGGCTCCGGAGGGTGCGCAGCACCTCGAAGCCGTGGACCCCCGGCATGACCAGGTCCAGCACGATGAGGTCCGCCGGCGTGGCCTCGTGGAGGTCCAGGCCCTTGGCACCGCTCTCCGCGAGCATCACCTCGTAGCCATCCTTCTGGAGGAGGACCTCCATAAGGCGGCGGAAGCTGGGGTCGTCGTCGATGACGAGGATGCGGGCCATGGCTGATCCTATCGACCCTTGGAAGCCGTGGGTGAGTTCTGCACGGGGAATTCGTGCCGCGTTCACAGGGCGTACACCTCCGAACCTTTCAATGGAGCCATGCGCACCCTGCTCCTGACCCTGCTCCTCGGCTTCACCTCGATGCTCGCGGGCCCCGGGCGCGCCCTGACGGGCGAGCTCCTCCTGGTGGGCTCCGATTCCATGGATCCCCTCCTCCGACTCTGGATCGGGGAATTCCAGAAGCGCCACCCCCAGGCCCGGGTGGACGCCCTCTCCAAGGGCAGCCTCACGGCCCCGCCGGCCCTGGCGGAGCGGCGCACGGTGCTGGGGCCCATGAGCCGCCCCATGAAGGAGGCGGAGGCCGATCAGGTGGCCGCGGCCCTGGGCTTCCGCCCCACCCAGTTCGTGGTGGCCTACGATGCCCTGGCCATCTGGGTGCACCGGGACAACCCCCTGCGGCGCCTCACCCTGGAGCAGCTGGATGCCATCTACAGCCAGACCCGGAACCAGGGCTGGGAGGAGCCCATCCGCACCTGGGGCGACCTCGGCCTCCGGGGCGACTGGAAGCGGCGCGACATCGTGCCCTACGGGCGCGACAGCCTGAGCGGCACCCGCAGCCTGTTCGATGAGCTGGCCCTGGGGAAGGGGCAGGTGAGCCGCACCTTCCAGGTGGCCGGCGACCAGTGGGCGGTGGTGGAGGCGCCGGGGAAGGACCCCCGCGGCATCAGCTATGGGCCCGTGAACTACGCCGAGCCCATCGTGCGCCAGCTGCCCATCGTCCCCCGCTACGGGCGCGAGGGGCTCCTGCCCACCCCGGCCACCATCGCCTCCGGGCGCTATCCCCTGACGCGCACCCTCTCCATCTACGCGGCCCAGGATGAGACCCATCCCCTGCCGGAGCTGGCCCGGGAATTCCTCCGCTTCATCCTCAGCCCCGAGGGCCAGGCCCTGGTGACCGGCTACGGGTCGGTGCCCGTGCCCCGGGAGCTGGCGGAGAGCCAGCTGGCGCGCCTGGAGGGCCGATGAAGCCCACCACGCGCCTCGGCGAATACGTGATCACGGCCCGCCTGGCGGAGGATGCCTTCGGCACCCTGCACCGGGCGGTCCGGGTGGAGGGCGGAGGCTTCGGCCGCCACGCGCTCCTCCGCCGCTTCGAGCCCGCCCTGCTCGCCGCCGGGCTGCGGGCCACGCTCAAGGAGTCCGTCCCCCAGAGCCTCCAGGTGGGGGAGGCGCGGGGCCTCGCCCCCCACTGCCGCATCTACCACGCGGCCGCGGAACCCTGGATCACCTACGACCTGGATCCCGGCCTCCCCCTCAGCGAGATGCTGGAGCTCTGTCGTGCCCAGGGCATGGCCCTGGGGCTGGAGCACGTGCTCACCGTGCTGCGGGATCTGGCCGGGGTGCTGGACCACCTGCAGTCCCGCGGCGTGCCCCACGGCCTGCTGCTGCCCGAGCTGGTGTGGGTCACCCACGAAGGCTCCGTACTGCTCCTGGATGCCGCGATGGCCCCCCAGGTGCGGGGGGCCCTCGCCGGGTGGCCCCAGGGCCGGCCCCGGGTCCTGGACCAGGCGCCGGCGGGCAGCCTGGATCGGGACCTCTACCTGCTGGCCTGCCTCGGGTGGCAGATGCTCACCCTGGGGCGCACGGTGCCCAGCCGGCCGGAGGATCTGCGCGACACCCTCGTGGCCGCGGCGGCGAGCCTCGAGGCGGGCCTGCCGCCCTCCCTCCTCGCGCTGTTCGAGCGGATGGTGGGCCTCGGCCCCCGCTACCAGGACTTCGCGGCGTTCCACGCGGAGAGCCTGGTGGTGTTGAACCTCGAGGACCACGCCCCTTCGACCTTCAACCTGGCCTTCCTCATCCACACCCTGCTGCGGGATCGCATCCCGACCGAGCAACGCCAGCTGGCCTCGGAGCGGGCCGCCACCTGGACCGTGAGCGCCGCCGTGCCGGTGCTTTCACAATTGCCGCCACCGGTTCCGGCCCGCCGGCGGCCCTGGATCACGGTGGCCGCCCTGGGGGCCGTCCTCGGCGCCTCGGTCCTAGGTGTCCTGTTCTTCCAGCGGGCGGGCTCCCGGGAATCGGATGCCCTCCGCCGGGCCCTGGCCGAAGCCCAGCGCCAGCAGGCCGAGCGGGAGCAGGTGAAGGCGGATGTGGAGGCCACCCTCCAGCGGGAGGTGGAACGCCGGGCCCGGCTCCAGGCCCAGCTGGGGGAGGCCCGGGATGCGGCCCGCCTGGAAGCCCTGAACCGGGAACTGGAGGCCACCCGGGATCGGCAGGCGGAGCTCCAGGCGCGGCAGGCCCGGGCCCGCGCCGAAGCCGAAGCCGCCGCCCAGCAGGCCCGTCGGCTGCAAGCCCGGGTGCCCGCGGCGCTCCCGATGGCCCCCCCGCAGGGGCCCGCCCCGGCTCCTTCGGCACCGCGGCCCGCGCCGCCGCTGCCCGCCGAGCCCGCGGTGCCCCTGAAGGCGGTCCCGCCCAAGGTCGAAGTCGCGACCGATGCCCCGCCCCGCCTCCTGGCCCCCCTGGCCTGGAATCCGCCGGGCAGCTGGAAAGGCGCCGTTCGCCTGCGGGTCTTCGTCGGGGAGGGGGGGCGGGCCCTGCGGGTGCTGGTGGCCGAAGGTCCCGGGGGGGCGGTGGACGCCGCCGCCCAGGAGGCGGCCCTGAAGGGCACCTACCAATCCGGCCTGAGCGGAGGGCGCCCCCAGCGCAGCTGGCTGGAGGTGGAGCTCAGCGCGCGGTAACGGATTCCACCCGCAGGGAGTCGAGGAAGGTGAAGGCCGCGACTTCCGTGAGCCCCACGACCCGTATCCAGCGGGCGGCGCCCAGGCTCACCAGCAGCTCACCCCCGGAGGTCCACCAGGCCGTGAGCCCGGATCGGCCCTGGAGGCGCCGGCCTTCCCGGCGCTGGACGTCCAGGGGGGGCGGCACGGCCGAAAGCTCCAGGCGACCCGAGGGCGTGCGCAGGAGGAGGCGCCCCTCGATCCAGGACCAGTGCCCCCCGGGGTAGCGGAGCAGCAGGCCATCCGGGGTCCGCAGCCGATCCCCCTCCACGGAGGGGTCGGCCCATCGGGGGCTCCAGGTCGCCTCGCCCAGGATCTGGGCAGCCTCCCACCCGACGCTGCCCAGGTCGGCGAGGTCCGTGTCCCCCAGCTTGAGGCGGAAGGCGGAGGCGGGGGCCTGATCGAAGGTGGGATCCAGGGGCACCCACCGCTCGTGGAGCTTCACCTCCACCCAGAAGTGGGGTCCGAGCACGCCCTCCAGGGCCACCCAGCCCACGGCGCCCCGGGCCGGCACCCCCAGTTTTCGCAGCAGGGCCACTGCCAGCACGCCGTGCTCGGTGCAATCGCCCCGGGGGACCAGTGCCACTTCCCGGGCCGAGGCGAAGCCCACGCCATAGTCCTTGTCCGTGATCCAGTCGTAGACGAACGCATTCACGGCCCGGGCGAGCTCCCAGCGGGAGGCGCCGGGGCGGGGGGCCAGGCGGCGCAGCAGCCCCTCGAAGATCGGGTCCCGGAAGGGCACCAGCGGGGAGGGGGCGAGGTAGGGGGCCTCTTCCGCCGAGGGGGTCCCCGTCACGGGAGGGGCCGTCGCTTCGGCTCCGGTGGGAAGGACCGCGCGCCGCAGCTTCCAGTGGCCGGGCCCGAGCGCCTGGGCTTCGGAGGTGGTGGCCAAGGTGACGGGCGCACCGCCCTGCTGCTGGACCTCCAGTTCCGGGAGCCAGGGCAGGAAGGCATGGCGGGGCAGGGGCTTGAGACTGCGGGCGAAGAGGTTCTCCTGAAGGCCGGTGGGGCCGGGGGCCGGCAGGTCGGAGCGCTGGAAGAGCAGTTCCATGCCCCCCATCACGGAGCGGTGCCGGACTTCGCCTTGGGTGGGGCTCACCCAGACCTCCGTGGGGACGACCTGGCGGCCCTCGGTCTCGGTGCCCCGGAACCGGATGACATCCGGAATTCCGGGGAACATCTCCGGCCCCAGGGGCGTCAGCTCCAGGGTCGACCACTGCTGAAGGGGGAAGGCGAAGGTGACGGCCCGGAAGGGTTTCCGTTCCCGGGCCGCCTGCCTGAGGCCGGACTCCAGGGCCTCGGGCCAGAGCAGGGCGCCCTCGGGTACGGGGAGGTCACGGGCTTCCCCACCGGTGGCCTGGAGGTGCAGCGTGCCCGGACGGCCCGGGTCCCACCTTGCGGTGCCGGTGAGGGGCTCGGTGGCCAGTTGAAGGGACCAGGCGAAGACCAGGCGCCCGTCGGGATGCCGGGTGACCTTCAGCTCCTGGGACTGACGAACCTTCAGCCCCATGCGGCTCAGCTCCATCCACTCCCGCTGCACGCTCACCTGGCGGCCATCGGGCTGGGCCTGGAGGCTGCGTTCACCGCCTCCCAGCTCCTGCCCATCGATCCAGTGGCGGAACGTGACCGTCCCCGGCATGGGCGCGGGGGCCTGGATGCCGGGGACGAGGAGCAGGAGGGTGGGCAGCAGGGCGCAGAGCATCCGGCCAGTTTAGGGCCGTCGTGCCGGTCCGCCGGAAGTTCAGTCCCGCAGGGCCATGCGCATGAGGCGGGCCCGCCCCTTCCGGTGCTCATGGCGGGCGGCCTGGAAGGCGGCCACCTTCTCCCGCTGTTCGGGCGTGAGCAGGGCGTTCACCTCGGCCCGGTGGGCCCGGCCCGCGAGGAGGAGCTGGAAGTGGGCTTCGGCGGCGCGGGTGTGGAGCGCCTTCAGGGAAGCCTCGCTGGCCTTGGGATCCTGAAGGGCCTTGGCCAGGGCCGCGCGGGCCTCCTGGGCGGCCTGGCGCTTCGGGGCCATGGCTTCCTGGTGGCTGGCGCGGAGCGCCTTCAGCTTGGTCTGCTGGTCCGGGCTCAGGTCCAGGGCCTTGGCCAGGCGGGCGTGGCCGGGGCGGGGTGCGGGGGCCTGGGCGGCCAGGGGCAGGAGGGTGAGGGCGGTGAGGAGGAGGGTTCTCATGGTGGACTCCAGGTGCAGCAATGGACCACCCGCCGGTGGAAGGGTTGAGCCGGGCCCATCCCCACCGCCGTGCGGCTGGCCCCACCCCGGGGGCTTTGCCACACTGGGGGGCCGGAGATCCCCTGCTCAACGTCCTCGATGCCCTGGTGCTGCGCCCCACGCCCTTCCAGGAAGGGGGCTTGGTCGTCTCCTTCCTCACGGAGCACGGGGAGCGGGTCACGGGTGTGGCCAAGGGTGCCCGGAAGGCCACCGCGAAGTGGGTGAGCAGCTTCGAGCCCCTCTCCCAGGTGCGCCTGACGCTCTTCGGCAAGGAGCAGAGCGACATCCGGCGCATCACCCGCTGCGAGCTGCAGGCGAGCCCGCTCACCCTGGGGCACCTCGCCTCCAGCCTGGTGGTGGCCTGCCTGGCGGACCTCTTCGATCGGTGCAGCCGGGAAGGGGTGGAGGATCCCCGGCTCTTCCGACTGGCCAACGCCTGCGCCCGCGCGCTGAAGGCGGATCCGGACCGGGCCCTGGGGATCCTCGCCTATGCGGAGCACTGGCTCCTGCACCTCATGGGCCTGCTGCCCCACCCCCGCCTCTGCGGGCGCTGCGGCCGGGAGGATGCCCCCCTCACCGCCCTTCAGGCGGACGGCGGCTGGGTGTGTGCGGCCTGCACCCCCATGGATCCCGGCGAAGGTCTGCCCCCCGGGGCCCGGGAACACCTCCGGCTCCTGCGCACCGTGGCCGCGGAGGCCTGCCCGGCTCCCGGGGACCTGGATGGGGCGGGTCTCGCCATCACCCGCCTGCTGCGCCACCGGCTCCTGGAGGAGCTGGGGGGCCGCCTGGGCAGCTACGAGGTGCTCTTCCAGGTCCTGGAGGTCTGAGGGGGGCTGGACCCTGTCCGGATTCAATGCCCTGGGGGGTCGGGGCCGATAGGAGGGGCATCCCCATGGGAGCCTCATGACCCTGGACACCAAGCTCTGGAGCCACTTCGGCGGCCGGCAACTGCTGGTGGATGCGGGCATCCTGGCCGTGCTGGCGGGTGTGGTGGCCCTCATGCTCCGGTTCCCCGGAGTCCTGGGCCCCCTGGAAGGCGGGGCCCTGGTGGCCTCCGTGGGCTTCCTCCTCATCCTGGGGCGCCGGGCCCTGGGGTGGAACCAGGCCATCACCGTTCAGGCCTTCCTGCCAGATTGGGTGCAGCGGATCTCGGCGGGCGACCTCCGAACCGTGGAGCCGCCCCCGGGGTTGAACCCCGATGAATGGCGGGTGGCCCAGGCCCTGAACCAGTGCCTGTCCGAGATCAGCCGCCTCCGGGCCCTGCGGGACAACCTGGTGGCCGATCACCTGCGGGAGTGGGACGAGGCTGAAACCCTGCTCCAGAACCTGGAGACCGAGCGCGAACGCAGCTTCGATGATCAGGAACGGTTGCTCCAGGAACTGGATACCTTCGCGGTGGAACTGCGCACCCAGTTGGAGGATGCCCAGGTGAGCGCCCGGGTGGCGGATCGTCGCCGGGGCCTGGCGGATGCGGCCACCTCCTCCTTGGGCACCGGGGTGGAATCCGCGCTGGACGCCCTCCGGTCGGGGCTGGAGCGTCAGGAGGAGCTGGTTCAGATCATCCGCGACACCCTGCCCAAACTGCGTCGGGAATCCGATGCCATGGCGCAGCTCGCGGATCGGGCCATGCGCCGTTCGGTGCGGTTGGGCTCGGCCGTGAAGGGGGTCGCCTCCCACGGGTCCCAGATGCTCGAAGGCATCCAGGATCGCGCAGTGCAGCTGCTCCGGATGCGCGAGCTGGCCATGGACCTGCGGGAACTGGGCGAGGGGCTCCAGCGGCGGGCCAAGGCCCTGCAGCAGGTGGAGGGCGAAGCGGGAGCATCCCTCCAGGGCATCCACGAGAGCCTGCAAGGCATCGACCACGTGGCGAAGCAGACGGGTCTGCTCGCGGTGAACGCCGCCATCCTCAGCCAGGAAGGGCGTGGGAGCCGGGGGTTCCAAGTCATCGGCAGCAAGATCCGGCTGCTCTCCGAGCAGACCGCCCAGGGCACCGCGGAGGTCTCACGCATCCTGGGCGAGCACCGCCTGGGCCTGGCGCGGGATGCCATGGAGCTGGCCTCCCTGGCCGACAGCATGACCCTGTTCCACGCGCGCCTGCACGAGCTCATCCTCAACATGGGACGCATGGACCACCATGGGCAGGAGTTGGAGCGCTCCCTGGAGATGCACCAGGAACTCATCCGAGACCTGGAAACCTCGGGAAGGGAAGCGGCCGACACCCTGCAGGAGATCCCGCTTCGGGCCGAGGGCGTGGGTGGCCTCGCCCTGAGGCAGCGGGCCGCGGAGCAGGAATTGGAGGGTGGGCAGAACCAGGCGCTCCGACACATGGATCGGCTCTCGGAAGGGGCCACCGCCCTCATCCGTTCCCAGGAGGAGGCCCACCGGGACCTCTGGATGGTCATGGAGCGCCACGAGGCCCTGCGCCACTCCCGGGCCTTCCACTCCCTGGCGCAGGGACGCCTTCAGAAACTGCAGGAGGAGGTGCGCACCCGGCGACAGGAGGAACGCGCCTCCTGGTCGGAGGCGGCGGACCTCCGCAGCCAGCGTTCCCTCATCCTCGGTTCGGCCCCACCCCTTCCGGAGGGTCTTCCCGGAGAGCAGGAAGACGATCGGATCCGCTACCGGATCCTCGAGGAGGATGCCTTTGGGCTGCCCCGGCCCGGGGCGGTGGAACGGCTCCGGGCGGTGGACGGTGGTCGGGTTTGGCACCTGCATCTCCACCCCGCCCTGCGGCAGGAGGAGGGACGCCTGGCCCTTCTGGTGGGCCTGCGGGAGGCGCTGCATGAGGCCTGGATCCCGGATCCCGACCTCAGCCTCACCGAGGAGGGCGTGCGGCTCGTCCTTCCCTTCGCCTATCCCAACCTCCCCCTGCTCCTCTCGGGCTTGAAGGCGGATCTGTGGCTGGGCGGCGATGCGGTGCCCACGATGCTCCGGAGTCCCGCCCCCATCCAGGACACCTGGCTCACCTTCCTCTGGATCACGCCCGCGCTGGCACCCCATGAGCGGCAACTGGCCCTCCAGGCGGTGCATGCCAGGGTGGAGCACCGTGTGGGCCACGAACACTTCCCCCTTGGAACACCCCCAGGCCTGGCCGGCCCCTGCGTCCGGTGCACGGTGGAACCGGAGCAGCGGGTCGGGCAGCTGCCCTTGGGCGTCGGCCTGCGCACCTGGTCCTGTGGGGGTGACCCGGCATCCCTGGAAGCCTGGACCCGGAGCTTGGGTCTCCCTTCAAAGGGCGCGGAGGCGGAGCTGGTGCTCGGTAGCATTCGACTGCCCTACGCGCGACCGGAGGCCCTGCTCCTGGCGCTCGCCCATACGGGCCATGGATTGATGGAACCTGCGGCCGTGGCCCTCGCGGAAGCGACCCGGGAACTCCGCGAGCAGGTGCTGGCCTGCCCGGGTCCCCAGGGCGCCCTCAAGGCCTGGGAACTCCTGCGCCGGTTGGAACGGGGGGGGTGGATCATGTCGCTCCCCGACTTCCCCGAGGGCGAGTGAAGGGTGATCTGTGACGGTTCACCCCGTCGCACCCGGGAGGAACCGCCGGTTGTGACCCAATCCAACCCGTCCACCCGGTAAGCGCAGCCCTTTGCCCGAAATGGCGTGACTTCGGGATGGCAAAGGCGCGGTTGCATCAGGCCGGCGTAACTTCTGGCTCCGGTGCCTTGACCCTGGGGAAGGGGGGCCGATGCTCTTTCAAACGATCTTTGGCCACCCGGTGTGAGGCAGTTGCGAGCGGATCCCTCGCGGCTGCCTCAAGTCGATTCCAGGGGCGGAAGGTCGCCGCGGGAACCGATCGCGAGGGCCCCGCCACCGGGGGCCGGGATCGTTCCACCCGCCCATCCCCAGTCCCCTGCGACGCCTGACCGCGCCGCGGAGCCACCCGGAGACATCCCAT
>JBGASN010000079.1:0-11061 GCA_044229665.1 Holophagaceae bacterium | reverse complement strand
CGAAAAGGTAGATTGCCCACGCGTTACTCACCCGTCTGCCATGCACCTTGCGGCACATTCGACTTGCATGTGTTAGGCACGCCGCCAGCGTTCATTCTGAGCCAGGATCAAACTCTCATGTTTAATCTGAACTCTTTAGAACCAAGCCCTAAAGCCTGATTCCCAAATTATTCTGGTTTTTGTACGAACTTCCTAAGGTCGCCACCGAAGCGGCTTCCCGAAAGCTCAAAGGTTCTTCCTATTCTCTATCCGGTTGTCAAAGATGCCTGACTGCGCCCTCTGGCGCTCCCTGGTGGCCTCAACCGCCCAGGAAATTCAGACTACCAGGGGAGAACGAAAACGCAACAAGAAATTTTCAACGCCCCCTCTCGACTCGCGCCAGGCCTGCCGATGAGCCCCCCAGCACGGATGCGCGCCACCCAGGGAGGGGATCATGGCGGAGATGGGCATTTCCCCTGTTTCCAAGGACTGGACCGGCGATCCCGGTGACCTGAAGTCACGCTCGGACCGGATCCTCATGAAGGTGGCCCTGGAAGGGAAGTCCTTCCAGCAGGCGCGCACGGAGGTGGAAGCGGAGGCCGCGGGTCAGGCCACCCCGCGCGACCCGAAGGAAGGTGAGGCGACCCGTCCGGCGCCCCTGCCTTCCACGATCGCGGTGGACGTGGTCGAGGTGCGGGGCCTCACCGTGGATGTCCACCTGGAGCGCAACGGCCAGGTTCTGGATGCGCACCTGGAATCCATCACCGCCCGGGCGGTCCACGTGGGCGGGCGCGCGCCCGCGCCGCCACCGAAGGATCCCCTCGTGCTCGACCTCACGGGGGAAGGCCCCCGCACCACGGGTGCGGCCGGTGCCCGCGCCTTCGATCTCGCTGCGGATGGCGACCTGCGCGGCACCTCCTTCGTCGCGGGGGGCACAGCCTTCCTCGCCTTGGACCGGAACGGGAACGGCACCATCGATTCCGGGGCGGAGCTGTTCGGGGACCAGCATGGCGCGGCCAATGGCTATGCGGAGCTCGCAAAGTTCGACGCCAACGGCGATGCCCGGATCGACGTCGCGGATCCCGTGTACGCCCGCCTCCTGCTGTTGCATGGGGATGGTGCAACCCAAAGCCTGGCGGACGCGGGCGTCGCCGCCCTGGAGTTGACCCACGAGGCTTCCACGGATCTCACGAACGGTGGCGATGCCATCTTCGCCCAGGGCAAGGCCCTCTTGGCGGACGGCGGAACCCTGCGGACCTTCGCGCTGGGCCTCAACCGTTTCGACCTGAAGGCCTGAGCGGGGGCCCACCCGATCTACAATCCCCTTTGGGGGACTGCATGGACATCCACGTCATCGGGGCCGGGTTGGCCGGGTCGGAAGCCGCCTGGCAGCTGGCCCAGCGCGGCTGGAAGGTCCGGCTGTCGGAGATGCGGCCCCTCCACACCACGCCCGCCCACAGCACCGAGGGTGCCGCGGAGATGGTCTGCTCCAACTCCTTCAAGAGCGATGATCCCCAGAGCGCGACCGGCATCCTCAAGAGCGAGATGGCGCGCATGGATTCGCTCATCCTCCGATGCGCCCAGGCCACCCGGGTTCCCGCCGGCAACAGCCTCGCCGTGGATCGGGAGGCGTTCAGCCAGCGCGTCACGGAAGCGCTCCGCAGCCACCCGAACCTCACCTGGTCCACAGCGCTCGTGGAGACCCCCGATCCCGGGGTCCCCACCATCCTCGCCACGGGCCCCCTCACGGCCGAGCCCCTGTCCCGCTGGCTCGCCGAGCTCACCGGCAGCGAGCGCCTCCACTTCTACGATGCCATCGCCCCCATCGTCGCCCGCGACAGCATCGACATGTCCATCGCCTGGAAGGCGACCCGCTATGACAAGGGGGAGCCCGACTTCATCAACTGCCCCCTGAACCAGGCCGAGTACGAGGCCTTCGTGGATGCGGTGCTGGCCGCCGACAAGGCCCCCCTCCACGACTTCGACACACCCTATTTCGAGGCCTGCCTCCCCATCGAGGTCATGGCGGAGCGGGGTCGGGAAACGCTGCGCTACGGCCCCATGAAGCCCATCGGGCTGGATGATCCCCGAACGGGCCGGTATCCCCACGCCGTCGTTCAGCTGCGCCAGGACACGCTGGCGGGCGACCACTTCAACCTGGTGGGCTTCCAGAACCGCATGAAGTGGGGCGCCCAGGCGGAGGTGTTCCGCATGATCCCGGGCCTCGCGAACGCCGAGTTCGTGCGCTTCGGGTCCATCCACCGCAACACCTACGTGCAGGCCCCCAAGGTGCTGGAGGCGACCCTGGCCCTGAAGGAGCACCCCGGCCTGTGGATCGCCGGCCAGCTGAGCGGGGTCGAAGGTTACCTCGAAAGCGCCGCGGGCGGGCTCGCCGCGGCCTTCGCCGCAGATCGTCACCTCCGGGGCCGGGGTGCGCGCCCCTTCCCGCGGGAGACGGTGCTCGGCTCCCTCCTGCACTACCTGGCCCACGCATCCCTCAAGGACTTCGGCCCCACCAATGCCATGCTGGGGCTCCTCCCGGAGCTGCCCGAAGGCACCGTGGATGTCCGGGGCGCGAAAAAGGCCGGTGGCCGGGCCGGGCTGAAACAGGCGAAGGGGGCCGCCCACCGGGCGCGGGCGCTTGATAGCCTGGAAGCCTTCCTGAATTCAGCGGAGTGAGTGCATGCGGAAATCCTTGATCGGCGGCATCGCCCTGGGCCTGGTTCTCGTGGGCGGCGGGATCTGGCTCGCCCATCGGGGCAGTGCCGCCGCGGCGGGGGACTCCGAGACCGCCCTCTTCACCTCAGCGGTCCAGGGCGAGGGCGTCGCCATCCGCCTGGACGCCAAGGAGCCCCTCCGGGCCGTGCGGTGGTTGCAGCCGCTTCCCGGAGGCCTGGCGCTCTGCCAGGTCAGCACCCAATCCGATCGCCAGCTCCTGGCGAAGTTCCAGGATGGCCGCCCCACGCAGGTCATCGCCATCCCCCGCCCCGCGGGGCTTTCCGAGGGGTACTTCCGGCAATCGGAGGTGCGGGATGCCCTGGTGATGGGGGACACCCTGGTGCTGCTCCTCAATGCCGATGGCAGCCGCCGCGAATGGCCCGTGGTGCTGGCCGTCACTCCGGAAGGCGCCCTGCTCTGGGCCCACCGGGTGCAGGCGGAGCACCTGGTCGCCGATGGCGCCCAGCTCTGGGCCTGGGGCCCCACGGGTGCCCAGCGGATGCCCGTGGCCATGGGGAACGCCGAGCACTCCGGTTCCAAGCTTGAGCGCCCGGGGCTCCCCGAGCCCGTGCGGTGGCCGGAGGAGGTGCCGCCCCCCACCGCCCTGGTCCCGACTCCGGGTGGGCTCCTGGTGAGCCATGCCAGGGGCCTCAGCGCCTGGAAATCCGAAGGCGGCTGGCATCACACCGCCGCGCCGGCCCCCTCTCCCCTCGGATTCACCGGGCCCAAGGGGAATCTGGTGCGCGCGGGGGAAACCCACTACTGGCAGCCGGAGCCCGGTGTCCTCCTCAAGGTGGGCGCGGATGCCGCCATCCTCGGTGCGGAGCCCCTCCCCGCCCCCGCCGAAGCCCTGGATGGCGCACTGCTCCGCCTCCTGGGCAAGGGGCCGGATGGGTGGCTCTGGTTCAGCCTCGCCGCGCCCCTGTTGCCGGAAGCCAAGGTGGTTTCCCTGACCCCGGCGCCCACGGAGACGCCGGCGGAGGAGGGCTGGAAGGTGGAAGCGACCCCCGCCCAAACGGGCCTGCCAGCCCCGGCCCCGCTCACCGCGGACCAGCGCGCCGCCTACCAGGCCCTGCTGGCCAAGCCCATGGACCGCCTCTACGCCTGGAAGCCCGGGGAGTCCAGCCTGCGGGCCGTGGTGTGGTCCCAGATCTGGCCCAAGCTCGGGGCTCCCGGAGGCTTCCCCCCGCCCCCCGGGGACGGTGGGCTGCGCCCCGAAGCCGGCGGCTTCCTCTTCGGTGTCGAGCAGCAGCGCTGGTGGCTGCCCTTGAAGGCCCTACCCTAGGAAATCGAAGAGGTTGGTCTTCCCCACCTTGGCGAGGCTGCTCAGGGTCACCTGCTGCCCGGTCTGGTCATTGCTGTAGCGGGTCACGGCATCCGGGTAGTCGGTGGCCTCCACCCCATCCTGGATGCCCTGCAGGGTCAGCGTGAAGTTCGAGAGGTCATCCTTCAGGGAGAGGATGCCCGCCTCACGGCCGCCGAGGTCCGTCTGGGCCGTGGAGAGCGTGGGCAGGATGGCCTTGAGGTTGTCGTAGGCGGTCTGGATCTGGGCGGAATTGTTGGTGCGCAGGCCATCCCGCAGGTCCGTCACCTGCTGGAACAGGTCCGTGGCGCTGCCTTGGCCGCCGGCCCCAAAGAACACGGTGTTCCCCGGGAGGTTGGTGGTGACGCTGCTGCTCGCCGACACATCCACCGTGATGCTCCCATTGTTGCCTGCATAGGTGATGGGGCCCGCCGGCGGCCCTGCGAAGGGCGCGGTCAGCGTGGCCGTTCCCGAGAACAGGTACTTCCCCTGTTCCTGGGTGTTGGCCGCGGAGATGAAGTTGGACCGGATGGCGTCCACCTCCTGGGCCAGGTTGGCGCGGGGAGTGCCGATGTTCGTTCCATTGATCGCCTGCTGGCCGATCTCCAGGAGGCGCGTGAGGTCGTTGCTCACGCTGTCGAGCACGGTCTCCGCCCCCCGGAGGAAGCTGAGTGCGCCGTCAATCTGCTTCATGAAGGCTTCGTTGGCCCCGATGGAGGCCTTGAAGTCCACCACCAGGGCGGCGCCCGTGGGATCCTCGGAAGGGTCGTTGATGCGCTTGCCCGAAGAGAGCTCCCGCTGGGTGACGGCGAGCCGTTCCTTGGTGCGGGCGAGGTCGAGCAGGGTCTGGCGGTTGTTGATGGAGACTGGGCTGCGGAGGGTCATCCGTTACCTCCCGAACTGGTTCACCAGCTGATCCGTCAGCTGGTTGATCACGGAAATGAAGCGGGCGGAGGCCTGGTAGCCCCGCTGGAAATTGATCATCTGGGTGGCCTCTTCATCCAGGTCCACGCCGGATACCCGATCCCGCTGATTCGTGAGGGCGGTCACGAGGTTCTCCTGGTTGGCGGCGCTCACCTGGAAGCTCTGCCCCTGGGTGCCCACCTGGTTCACCAGCTGACCGATGAACTGGCTGTAGGGACCCGAATCGCCCACGCCATCGCCGTTGGTGTCCACGGTGTTAAGGGTGGTCTGCAGGGCGCCCAGCGCACGGGCGATGGCGTTGTCGCCCGGGGCATTGGCCACCCCGGCCGCCGCGATGAGATTGGGATTGCCCGAAACCGCGCCGTTCACGGAGAGGGCGTAGACCATGCCCTTGTAGTTGGTGGCGGCGGTGATGGTGGGCGGCAGGCCATTGGCGGCGTTGGCCGCGCCGCCCTGGAAGAAGTCGGTACCCGTCACGGTGCCGGTGCGGTCGAAGCCCGTGCGGTGCAGGAGGTTCACCTGCCCCGCCACGCCGGCCGCCAGCTCATCCAGCTGGGCCTGATAGCCCGCCAGGAGGTTGTCGCGGAGGTCCAGCTTGGCGCCGAGGTCGCCATCGTTGATTCGGCGGGTCACGTCCACCACCGTGCTGCCCATGATGGAATCCACCCGGTAGAAGTTGTTGTAGGCCGGGTCGCGGCTCACCTGGAGGTTGTAGTGGGTGCTGTCGCTCACCAGGGTGGCGGCCCCGGAATCCAGGGTGATCTCGTACTCCCCGTGGGTGCCTTCGAAGACATGGATGCCCACCAGCTTCGAGAGCCGATCCGTGAGCACCTTCCGCTGATCGCGACCATCGCTATCGGAACCGGGCGTCGGTTCCGAAGCGATGCGGGCGTTGAGCTTGGCGATCTGGTCGGTGAGGCCGTTCACCTCGTCCACGGTGCTTTTCACCGAGTTGTCGGCGCGGGTGCGCTCGTCATCCAGCTGCCGGTACCGGGTCTGGATCGTGGAGATGAAGGAGTTGGCCCGCCCCACCATGTTCTGCCGGAGGCTCAGGTCCTCCGGCCGGAGGGCCAGGTCCTGGAAGCCCTGGAGGAATTTCTGCAGCTGGGCGGAGAGCCCCGTATCGCCCTCATCCCCCAGCGGAGCGGCGATGGCCTGGATGCCTTCGTAGCGGCCCTGGGCCCCGGACTGCCGGGCCTGCTCTTTGTAGAGCTGCAGCTCCAGGAGCCGATCGCGCACGCCGGCGATGCTGTTGATGGTGACGCCCGGGCCGTAGCCGAAGCCCCCGAAGAACTGGGTGTCCTGGGTGCCCAGGTCCACCCGCTGCCGGGAGTAGCCGGGGGTGTTCACGTTGGCGATGTTGTGGCCGATGACGTTCAACCCGCCCTGGTGGGCCTGGAGGCCCGTGAGGCCGACGTAGAGACCTGAGGTGAGGCCGGGCATGGGCGACTCCTACCGGCGCCCGGCGAAGCCGGGACCGTAGACGTGGGGTTCCTGGAGCTGGGCGAGGGTGGCCCGGAGGGGGGCCTGGAGGCCCTCCACCAGCACCTGGATCCGGATCAGGCGGAGCTTCAGGGCCTGGGCCTCGGACCGATCCTGGGGCCAACCCACGAGCTCGGACCAGCGGATGCCGTTGAGCAGCGGCAGGGGGTCCTGGCCAAGGCGCAGCCGGGCCTCAAGGGCGTCCAGCAGCTCGGGCAGGGCGTGAAGCATGGGTTGCCTCCGGAAGACTCATCCGAGTCCTCCTGGGCAAGCCTCAGGCCAGGAGATCCAGGTGCTTCTCGGCAGGCTCTGCAGCCTCGTCCTCCGGCTCACCGGAATCCTCGGAATGCCCCCCCCGGCGGCCCTCCCGACGCTCCTCCAGGCGGAGCTCCTCCGCCTTGGCCACGTCGTGGACCTCGTCCGCCTCTTCCGAACGCCGGAGCTCCAGGGCATGCCGACGCGCCTCCTCCCGCTGGACCTGATGGCTGCCCTCGTGGGCCTGCCGCACGGCCTCGAGGGAGGCGGTGGTCAGCAGTTGCCGTTGGGTCAGGGGGGAGATCACATCCTCACGTCGGGGACCTCAGCCTTTCGCGGGCACGTGCTCGCGGATCAGGCCATCGGCCACAGCCTCTCCATCGGGGTTGTAGGCCTCGGCGTCCATCTGGGCGCGGAGGGCCTCCACCTTGTCGATGCGCACATCCGGCACCTGGGCGATGGCCGCCTGGGCCACAGCCATCAACCGGGCCCCGCCGCTCACCTGGAGGGCATCGGCCTGGGGCACTCCGGACACGGGCGCGGCCGGGGACGCGGCAGGGGCCTTGGAGGAGGACGAAACTCCCTGGCTGCTGCCGACGCCACTGGATTTGCCGGTAATGCGCATGCTTCACCTCGATAGGGGTCCTATCGGCAGTTTGCCCGGTTCCGTGAGGGGTTGGGACCCCTTTTGTGCAGGGCTTGCCTGGCGCCAGGACTCGGCGAGCCGCTCCGCCAGCCCCCAGGACCGGCCCGACCCCACCGCCTTGTCGACCACCGCCTGGTCCATGAGCATCTCGTAGGTGCTGCGGGCCTGACCCGTTTCCCCGAGGAGACCCGAGGGTTCCACCGTCTTGCGCATGGTCTGGAAGAGCAGGCTCATCACCATGCCCTCGAACTGCCGGGCCGCGGCCTCGGTGTGATCCTGGGCCTGGGGCAGGCGGCTTCGCAGCGCCAGGGTGGGATCCAGGTCCGTCTTGAGGGAGATCGCGTCCTGCATCACAGGATCCTCAGCTCCGCCTGGAGGGCGCCGGCATCCTTGATGGCCTGGAGGATGGCCACCAGGTCCCGGGGGCTCACGCCCATGGCGTTGAGCGTTTCGGCCAACTTGCCCACGCTGGTGCCGGGCTCCACGTTGATGTTCTTGGCCTTCTCCTCCGTGGCGGTGACCTCCTTCTTCTCCGCCGTGACGGTCTTGCCCTGGCTGAAGGGCTTGGGCTGGCTCACCAGCGGGGTGGAGGTGACCTGGATGCTGAGCCCGCCCTGCACGATGCTCACGGCGCCGATCTTCACATCGCTGCCGAGGATCACGGTTCCGGTGCGTTCGTTCACCACCACGCGGGCCTTGGGCTGCAGCTGCACATTGAGGTTCTCCAGGCGGGCCACCAGCTCCACGGCGCGGCCTTCGTACTCCTTGGGGAGCTTCACCTCCACGGTTCGGCTGTCCTGGGCCTTGGCGGCCTTCTCGCCCAGCTCTTCATTGATGGCGTGCACCAGCCGGATGGCCGTGGTGAAGTCTTCTTCCAACAGGCTGTAGTTGAGCGTGGGCCGTCCATTGAAGTCACCGGGCACACCCCGCTCCACCAGGCCCCCTTCGGGGATTCGGCCCACGGTGGGGTGGTTCTTGGTGACGGAGGAGCCCCCGGCCGAGGCGCTGAACCCACCCACCAGCAGCGGCCCCTGGGCCACCACGTAGGTGGCGCCGTCCGGCCCTTGGATCGGGGTCATGAGGAGGGTGCCACCCGCCAGGCTCTTCGCATCGCCGGTGCTGGAGACGGTGACATCGATGCGGGTGCCCGGCTTGGCGAAGGGGGGCAGCTCGGCGGTCACCATCACCGCCGCCACGTTCTTCACCTTGATCTGCAGCGGGTTCACGGTGATGCCCTGGCGGGCCAGGAGGTTGCTCAGGCTCTGCTGGGTGAAGCGGGTCTGGTCCTTGTCGCCCGTACCATCGAGGCCCACCACCACGCCGTAGCCCAGGAGCTGGTTGCCCCGGACGCCCTGCAAACGGGCGATGTCCTTGAGGTGGGCTTCCACCTTCTTGTCTTTGGGGGCGTCCGCGGCGACGAGCAGGGAGGAGAGGAGGAGCAGCAGGAGGGTTCGCATGGTCGCCTCAGAAGGGCCAGACATAGTTGAGGAGACGGCTGATGAACCCGGGCTTGAGGGTCTCGTCCACCACGCCCTTGCCGCCGTAGCCGATGCGCAGCTCGCCCACATTGCCGCTGGCGATGGTGTTGTCCTTGTCGAGCCGGGCGGGATCGATCATGCCGGCCACGTAGAGGCGCTGGGTCTCGTTGTTGAGCTGGATCTCGCGGTAGCCCTCGAAGATCACGTTCCCGTTGCCCAGCACCTTGACCACCCGCGCCGTCACCGTGGTGGTGAAGGTGGCGCTGCGGCCCGTGGTGCCGTTGCCCTTGAACTTGTTCGTGGTGGCGGTGGTGCGGTCGTCGCTGCCGCCGCTGCCAATGCCCACGCTGTTCAGGAGCCCGAAGAGGGTGGGGCTGTTCAGCTTGTTGGAGCCGTCCCGCGCGGTGGTGACATCGGCCTTGGAGATGGCGGTCGTGGCTTCCGTGATGCGGATGGTCACCAGGTCGTTCACCCGGGAGGCGCGCAGATCACCCACCAGGGTGCGGTCCCGCCAGAGGCTGCCCTCACTCATGGGCGCGGGGTCCCGGACCTCCTCCACCAGGGGGATGGCCGGCTTCTTCAGCATCAGGGGGTCGTGCTTCTTGGGGATGGAGCAGGCGGCCAGCAACCCCAGCATCAGGAAGATAGGCAACTTGTTCCGCATGGCGCACCTCGACGCCAGGGTCAGGGCGAAGCCTATGCCAAGGCGATCAGGATCCGGTCGTGCCCCGCCAAGTCCTGATGGTTCATGGCTTTGGTCCATCCCAGACCCAGCGCCCGCCGGCAGAGCTCGCCCCCCTGCCCGGCCCCGATCTCCAGCACGCAGGCCTTGGCCCCCCGAGCCCGGGCCTGGGTGAGGATCCGGGTGGGGTGGTCCAGGCCCCGGTCGGGGCTGAAGAGCGCCATCGAAGGCTCGAAGGTCAGCTCCCGCTGCAGGGTGGGCCGGTCGGCCTCATCCACATAGGGGGGGTTGGACACCACCAGCTCCAGCGGATCCGGCACGGGGGCCAGGAGGTCCCCCTCCAGGAAGGTGAGGGCCGCCCCGTGGGCCTGCGCGTTGGACCGGGCCACCGCGAGGGCAGCGGGGCTGAGGTCCGTGGCGGTGACCGCCCAGGTCGTCTCCAGGGCCAGGGAGATGCCCAGGATGCCGGTGCCGGTACCCACGTCCACGGCCCGGGCCACGCCCAGCCGGCGCCCCACGTCCAGGGTGGCCTCCAACACCAGCTCCGTCTCGGGACGGGGGATGAGGGTGTCGGGGGTGACCTTCCAGCGCCGGTCCCGGAAGGGCGCCCAGCCGATCAGGTAGCTCCAGGGCTCCCCTTCCCGGCGGCGGCGGATCCACTGGCCCACCTGTTCCCGGGCGGGCCCCGGCACGGGGTCCTCGCCATGGGCCAGCATCCAGCTCCGGGGCTTGCCCAGCCCCTCGTCCATCCAGCGCCAGCTCTCCGCCACGGCCTCCTCCGGCGGGAGGAAGCGGGCCAGCATGCCCGCGAGGTCGCGGCGGAGGTCGGCGTAGGAGAGGGTGGTCATTGGATTCATGCCCGAAAGGGAAGACACGGAGAACACGGAGGAGGCGGAGATCACCGAGTTCCATGGGGAGGAAATCCACCCAACCCCATTCTCTCCGCGTTCTCCATCTCCTCCGCGATCTCCGTGTCTATTTGACCCGGGCCCGCGCTACTTCTCCATCAGCGCCTTGGCGCGGTCCTGGGCGGTGGCGAGCACCACCTCGTGGAGGCTGCCGCCGTGGCTGTCCATGGTGACGACCACGGGGAAGTCCTCCACCTCGATGACCCAGAAGGCCTCGGGGGAACCGAACTCCTCGAGCATGTGGACGTCCACCACCCGCTTCACGCGCTCGGCCAGCAGCGAGCCGGCGCCGCCCGTGGCGTGGAGGTACACGGCCCCGGTCTTCACAAGCCCATCGCTGGTCTTCTTGCCCATGCCGCCCTTCCCGATGACGCCGCGCACCTTGTAAGTGTCGAGCACGTCGGCCTGGTAGGGCTCCTCGCGGATGGAAGTGGTGGGCCCGGCGGCCACGAAGGACCAGCTGCCGTCCTCGTTCTTCTTCACCACGGGGCCGCAGTGGTAGATCACCATGCCCTCGAGGATGGGCTTCAGCCACTCGGGCTTGTTCTCCTTCATGTACTTGTGGCCCATGTCGCGGGAGAGCACGACCTTGCCGTTCAGCAGGACCTCGTCGCCCACCTTGAGCTGGCGGATCTGGTCTTCGGTGATGGGGGTGGTGAGACGGATCATCGTGGACCTCAGTCGAA
>JBGASN010000078.1:0-10918 GCA_044229665.1 Holophagaceae bacterium | reverse complement strand
AGGCAGGTCCGTGATGATGAGGGTGTTGGTGCGGTCATCGATGATCACCGAGCCACGCTTCGTGAGC
This sequence comes from Holophagaceae bacterium, assembly GCA_044229665.1. Taxonomy (GTDB): domain Bacteria; phylum Acidobacteriota; class Holophagae; order Holophagales; family Holophagaceae; genus JAFDVN01. Next base: position 10,851 of record JBGASN010000078.1, on the reverse strand, counting down.
ATCTCCTTGGCGATCTTGGCGACCTCACCGACCTTGGCGTAGGAGAGGGGACGGGTGATGGTTCGAGGTCACCCGCGATGGCCTTGGCCCGTCGAGCTTCTTCCGGTCCTCCTCCTCCTTCTGCAGCTTCTCGATCTTGGCGACGCGCAGGACGCCGTTGTCGATCTCCTTACCCAGGCCCGCGTTCTTCAGGATCACGTCGAGGATCTGATCCTGGGGGGTGTCGGTGAATCCTGGGGTTGTAGGTGCCCTGCACATCGTTGTCCACGACCAGGTTCGAAGCCGGCCGGTCTCCGCGATGATGCGGAGGAAGTTCGCCAGGTCGGTGTTCTGAAGGTCGATGGTCATCTTGGCGCCCGTATAGCGGGTGCCAGATCGCCGAGGGTCCGGCTGGCATTCGGGGCCTTCGGGCCGGGAGCGCGAGCGGGAGCGGGGCTGGGCTTGGCGTCCTGAAGGGCCTCGGGGCTGGCCGCGGGCACCAGGGTGGTGGCGGCGAGTCGGGGCAGCACGGAGAAACCCGTACCGATGGCGGGGAGGCCCGGCAGGGAAGGCGCGGGGGCGGCCTTGGCCGTCACCACTTCGGTCTCCACCTTGGGGGCGGGGGCGGCCACAGGCATCACCGCCTGGGGGGCCGAGCCCTCCATGCGGGCCTGCACGGTGCCCTTCCCGGCGGAGAGGTCCAGGGTCAACCCCGTTCCGGCGGCGTGCACGGCCACCTGGGTGCCGGGGACCACCTCCAGCACGAGGCGGGTGATGGCGTTGGGCGCCTCGGCGAACTGGGCCAGGCGGGCCTTCACCACCAGGGGGTGGGAGAGGGACTGGAGATCCTTGCGACCCACGAGGGTGCCGCGCAGGACGCCCGGCAGGTCGATGACCACCCGGTGGGGATTGGTCAAGACTTCGACACGGGGTTGGCCCGCGAGTCCGGGAACCGCCAGTTGGATCTGGGCGGCCTGGGCATCCGCGCCCATGAGGGCGATGGACTTGACCACCGGGGCATCGGAGTTGGACGGACGCATGAAGGGTGAGGGACGCGGGTGCCACGAGGGCCACGCCCCCAGCCACCAGCAGGGAACTCAGGCGAGCATTCATCGTTTGGCCTCCTCGCGCTTGAAAGACTTGACGACTTTCCGTTTGAACTTGGTGGTGGAGTTGGGGTCCCACTGGTTGAAGGTCACCGACTTGTCGTCAATGGCCACGATTTCCCCGTCCTTGAACTGGTAACCGATGGGAAGCCAGCGGGTATTCCCACGGCTGTCAGCGATGATTGCGAAAACTTTGCCATCTCGCCTGAACTGACCCTTCACCGCCAGATCGTCGAGCAGATCACCGCCCGAGGGGTTGACCGCATCGCTGAGGGTCTGGAAGGGTTCGCGGCTCAGGGTGGGCCGGTAGGGTACCTGCTTGATGAGGGCGGCATCCGCCGCCTGGGGCTCGGCCGGAGCGGCGGGCTTGGCGGGTTCCGCGGGCTTCCCCTGGGCGAGGAGGAGGGGTGCCGAGGCGAGCAGCAGGGTGATCGGGATCTTCATCTTCATGGGCCGGCTCCTCATTCGTCCTTGCCGCCAGCCTTCGGGGCTGGAGCCGCCGCCTTGGGCGCAGGGGCCGGAGCGGGCTCGACAGGGTTGTAGACGAAGGCACTCACGGTGCACTTGATCGTGGCGGAGTAGATGCCCCGGGGATCCTTCGCGCGGGTCATCTCCACGTTGGAGATGTTGATGATCCGTTCGTAGCCGGAGACCATCGAGGCGAACTGCCCGAAGGTGTGGAAGCCTCCGCGGAACTCGAAGTCCATCATCTTCTCGGTGTAGTACTGATCCTTGCGCTCGGGCTTCACGGAGAAGGCCGTCTGATCGAGCCCCGACCCATCGGAGAGCTTCTTCACCTTGTAGGGCAGCTCGTTGATGTCGGCGTCGTTGGGCATGATCTTGATCAGCTCGTCGATGCGCTTCTGCTGCTTCTCAACCTCTTCGCGGAGCTGCTCGTACTGGCGCTTGAGCATCTTGCCCTGCTCGACCTTCTTCTCGAGGTCGGCATTGGCGATCTTGAGACTTTCCTGTTCCTCACGCTTGGCGCCGGTGGCGAAGTAGGTGAGACCGCCCACCACGATCGCCGTGATGGCACCGATCAGGATCTGACGTTGAAGCTGGGGATTCATCGTCTCTCCTCCTACACCGCGTTCTGGAGTTCAAAGCTGATCTTGAAGACCAGCACATTGGAATTGGTGGCCCGGCTCGCACCGGGGTAGTTGATCTTCTGGAACCACCGATTCCGACTCTGAAGGTTGTTGTAGAAGGCGTTCACGGCCTCGAAGGAGCGGCTCTCACCCTCGATGGTGAAGCTGTTCCCCTTCTGGCTGATCTTGGTGAAGACCACATCCTCGGGGAGGCTGTTGGCGAGCTCCTCCATGAGGTGCACCGGCAGCGCCTGCTGCCGCTTGAGGCCGTTCATCACGTCCTCCTTGCGCTGCAGCTGCTGCTTCTTCTCGCGGAAGGTCTTCTCGAGTTGGAGGTAGGGCTCGTACTTCTTGGCCTCCTCCTTGAGCCGGGCCTGTTCGGCGACCAGCTTCCGCACATCGTTGAAGAGCATGAGGGCGTAGACCCCGGAGCCACAGTCCACCAGGACGATCAGGGCGCCGGCGATGGGGAGGCTGGCGCGCCCTGCCCCTTCGCCTTCCACCTAGACCTGCATGGGCTGGGCCTCGGCCCCGGCCTTCTTGCCCCCGGCCTGGGCCAGGGCATCACCAAGGAGGTTGATCTTGATCATCGGTCTACCTTGCACCTGGAAGGCCCACGACGATGGAGGCGGCGCAGCCAGGTCCCGGACGGAGCCGGGATCGACGCTACGGCCGTCGATCCTGGTGGAGGGGCGGTCGGCCTTTCCGCCCGGAAGCGATCCTACGGAGGACGTCCACGAGCCCGGGCGTGAGCGCACCACCCCCGGCGAGGAGGACGCGGTCGAGGCGATCCACCTTGAAGCTGCTGCGGAAGAAGTCGATGGTGCGGCTGAGCTCGTCGGCGAAGGCGTCGCCCATGGCCATCAGGGAGGGCTGGATCTCCTCGGGCCCACGGCCGCCGGCTTCGCGGCCCCGCTTGAGGGCGTCCGCCTCTTCGCGGCTGAGGCCCCAGTCTTCCATGAGCTTGTCGGTGAACCGGTTGGCACCCCAGCTGATGTCACGCCAGCAGACGGACCGGGCCCCCACCATCATGGTGAGGTTCGTGAAGGTGGCCCCCATGTTCACCAGGGCGACCACTTCATCCGAGGCCCCGGGGGTGCTGTTCACTTCGTAGGCGTTCTGCAGGGAGAAGACGTCGACGTCCACCACCTTGGGCGTGTACCCCGCCTGGGCCACGCAGGAGACGTAGCTCTCCAGCTTGTCCTTCCGGCAGGCCACGAGGACCACGTCCATGTTCCCTTCCATGGGGCGCTCCTCGAGCACCGCATAGTCCAGGGCGTAGGAATCCAGCCCCTGCCCGGCGGGGAAGAAGCTCTCGGCCTCCCAGCGGACGGATTCGGCGAGTTCCGCGGGGCTCATGAGCGGGAAGGTCACTTTTTTGACCATGACCTGCTGGCCCGCCACGGAAATGGCCACTTCCTTGGCCTTAATCTTCTGTTCGCTCATGACCTGGCGGATGGCCGAGGCTACGGCGTTGGAGTCCATGATGTCGCCATCGACAATGGAATCGGGGGGCACCTGGGCCACGCCGAGCTTCTGCAGGCGGTATCGGGCGTTGGCCCCCTTCCCGCTCTGCTGCAACTCGCAGACCTTGATGGCGCTGGAGCCGATATCCAGGCCGACGAGACTCTTGCTTTTTCCGCCGAACAGACCCACGGGGAGCCTCACTATGAGGAAAGGTGCCGTTTAAAATAGCACTGGGGTGGCTTGAGTCAAGCCTGTCTTTAATTAGGTGCGGTATTGTCGTTGACCAGACCGACCAGGACAGCGGTGATATTGTCCTCGCCACCGTTTTCTCTTGCTGCAGACACAAGGCTTTCCACAGCTTGATCGAGATCAGGCGCGTTTTGGATGATGTCCCAGATCTGTTGGTCCCCGACCATACCGGACAGGCCATCGGAGCAAAGCAAAAGTCGGTCCGAATCTGCCAGCTCCAGCTCCTGAACTTCAATTTCCAGGTCACCCCCATTGCCCAGGGCCTGGGTGATGACGTTCCGGAAGGGGTGGACCCGGGCCTCGGAGGGGGTGAGGATGCCGTGGGCCACCTGCTCGGCCACCCAGGAGTGGTCCCGGGTCACCTGCTGGATCCCATCCTTCCCCACCAGGTAGGCGCGTGAATCGCCCACGTGGGCCAGGGTCACCTTGCGGTGGCTGACCAGACCCGCCACCACGGTGGACCCCATGGTCTCCCGCTCGGGGTTGCGGCGGATGTCCTCGGCAATGGCTTGGTCGGAGAGCAGGAGGGCCACCTTCAACCGATTCCCATCGAAGCTCAGCGTGGTGTCGTATTCCAGGGGCCAGGTCCGGTCCTTCTCCTTCGTCTGGGCGACGAACTCGGCGACCCGTTCGACTACGATCTGGCTTGCCACTTCCCCGGCCGCATGTCCCCCGAGCCCATCGGCCACGACGAACAGACCCAGGGACGGATCCACGAGGAGGTTGTCCTCGTTGTGCTTGCGGACGCACCCGACGTCCGTCATGCCCGCCGCCTTGATCATCACCATCAGCTTTTCCCCGCCAGCTTGCCCCAGAGCCCCTTCAATTGGTCCATGATCCCCGCGGGCTCACTCGCGGGAGGCTTGGCCTTGGTATTCACTTCGGCAGTCACGTGGAAACGCTTGTGCTTCGGTGCGATGGTACGCGCTTCATCCAGGAACCGCATCGCCCGGGTCTGCATCCCCTGCCCCTGGTACAGGTCCGCGAGGCGGATCAGGGCCTCCGCGTCCTTGGGCTTCACCTTGAGGTAGGTCTCCAGGCAGCGGATGGCGCCGCGGGGATCCCGGCCCTCCACCTCCAGCACTTCGGAGAGGAGCAGGTGGGCTTCCGCCCGATTGGGATCCAGGCGGAGGGCATACTGGAGATACCCCTTCGCCTGGTCCAACTGCCGCGAGGAGAAGGCCTCCCGGGCCTCCTTCACCCAATCCTCCGCCGTACGCTCCGCCACCGGGGAAGCGGGAGCGCCCGCCACGACCGGGGCGCCTGCCGCCGGTGCCTGCGGCCGGGCGGTCTGGTAGGACTGGCGCTTGACGGGGTCCTTGAGGGCCGCGAACGCTTCCGCCAGCTGGCGGAACTTCTCCTCGGCCTCGGCCTTCTCATCCCCCGCATACCGGTCCGGATGCCACTTCTTGGCCAGCCGATGGTAGGCGGCCCGGATCTCATCCGGAGGGGCGTCCTGGGAGACTTCAAGCAGCTCGAAGGGGTTCATCGGGTTAGGGGTCCTGCAGGGATGGGGCAAGGGCGATGGTAGCCTAAATCCTGCCGTTCGTGCAGGAATCTGCCCAGCTGAGCATCGGCGGCACCGCTACCTCCGGGGTTTGGGGCCGGAGCGACCGGGTCGGACCGGCCCCTGGAGGACCCTCCATCTCCCGATGCAGACCGCGCCATCGAGCCGCATGCCATTTGATGGCACACTTGATGGTTCTGACTGCGGAGGAAGCTCGGATGGCCGGGGCCACCCCCACCAGCATGCGCGAAGGCCTGGCGGCGGGAGACCTGTCCGCCGAGGGGCTCGTGCATGCAGGCCTGGCCCGGATCGCGAGCCATGACCCCCACCTGCACGGGATCCTGTCCGTTGAGGCCGGATCGAGCCTGGAAGCCGCTCGGCGGGCGGATGAACGCCTGGCGCGGGGCGAGCGGGGACCCGTTCTCGGGCTCCCCGTGGTGCTCAAGGACAACCTGCATTGGCGGGGAGCCTCGTGTACCAGTGGCTCCCGGATCCTGGAGGGTTACCGGGCCCCCTATGACGCCACGGTCGTGGCGCGCCTCCTCTCGGCGGGAGCCGTACCGCTGGCCAAGGCGAACATGGATGAGTTCGCCATGGGCTCCAGCGGCGAGTTCAGCGCTTACGGTCCGGCGAAGAACCCCTGGGATCCCTCCCGGGTCCCCGGCGGCAGCAGCAGCGGCTCCGCCGTGGCCGTGGCGGCCGGATACGCCCCCTTCGCCCTCGGCAGCGACACCGGGGGCAGCGTGCGCCTTCCGGCCAGCTTCTGCAACCTCACGGCGCTGCGTCCCACCTACGGCGTGCTGAGCCGCCACGGGGTCACGGCCATGGCCAGCAGCCTGGACCAGGTGGGTCCCATCGCCCGGAGCGCGGAGGATGTGGCGGCCCTGCTGAGCGTGATGGCCGGCCCGGACCCCCTGGATGCGACCTCCGTGGCCCTGCCCCGGCAGGAGGCCCTGTGGCCCCTGGGCCCGGCCCCCCTCCGGGGGATCCGGATCGGGCTCCCCGGGGAATACTACGGCGAAGGGCTGGCCCCCGAGGTCCGGACCACCGTGGACGCGGCCCTGGAGACCTTCCGGGAGGCGGGCGCGGAGCTGGTGCCGGTCAGCCTGCCCCACACCCGGTTCGCCATCGACGCGTACTACCTGGTCTGCACCAGCGAGGTGAGCTCCAACCTGAGCCGCTTCGATGGCCTCCGCTTCGGCCTCAGCCGCCGGGAGCCCGGGGACACCCTTCCCGCCCGGATGGCCGCCACGCGGGAGGCGGGCTTCGGGCCCGAGGCCAAGCGGCGCATCCTCCTGGGGACCTTCTGCCTCTCCAAGGGGCACTACGAGGCCTTCTACCTGAAGGCCCTGAAGGTGCGCACCCTCATCCGCCAGGACTTCGACCGGGCCTTCGAGCAGGTGGATGTGCTGGCCACGCCCGTGAGCCCCACGGTGGCCTTCCCCCTGGGGGCGAAGCTGGACGACCCCCTCGCCATGCATCTGGCGGACGTGTACGCCGTGGGCGCCCCCCTGGCGGGCCTCCCCGCGCTGGCATTCCCCGCAGGGTTCAGCGGGGGCCTACCCGTGGGCCTGCAGCTCATGGGACCCTCCCTTTCCGACGTCCGCCTCCTGGAGCTTGTTCAAGCCTTCCAGCAACTGACCGATCATCACCTCCGTACCCCGGATCTTTGAGGAGCACTCCATGGCCTTTGACGTGATCATGCCGCAGATGGGCGAAAGCATCGCCGAAGCCACCGTCCTGAAGTGGCTGAAGGCCCCCGGTGACACCATCGCCAAGGACGAGACCCTCTACGAGATCTCCACCGACAAGGTGGACGCCGAGATTCCCGCCCCCGCCGCCGGCGTGCTCCTGGAGATCCTCGTCGAAGTGAACAAGACCGTGCCCGTGGGCACGGTGGTGGCCCGCATCGGCGCCGCCGGCGAGAAGCCGGCCGGCGGAGCGGCCCCCGCCGCGCCGGCCGCCGGTGCCGCCACCATCCCCGTGACCGCCGCCGAGGCCAAGCTCGCCACCGCCGTGCATCCCATGGCCGTGGAGGACGACAACAGCGAGGAGGCCCGCCTCCGCGCCAAGAGCAGCCCCCTCGTCCGCGAGATGGCCAAGCAGCACGGGATCGACCTGCGCCAGGTGAAGGGCACCGGCGAGCAGGGCCGGGTGACCAAGGCCGACATGGAGGCGTTCATCGCCTCCGGCGCGAAACCCGCCGTGGCCGCCACCAACGCCCCCGTGAGTGGCGCCATGCCCATGATGCCCGCCGCCCACGATCCCAGCGCCCCCACCATGGGCGTGGTGCCCGGCCTGGCCGTGCCCCCCGCCCCGGCCGCGCCCGCCTTCGCCCCCGGCGAGCGGGTGAAGGTGGAGCCCATGAGCCGCATGCGCAAGATCATCGCGGACAACATGGTGAACTCCAAGCTGCGCACCAGCCCCCACGTCTACACGATCTTCGAGATCGACATGAGCAACGTGGCCCGGCTCCGCGCCAAGCACCGCAAGGCCTTCGAGGAGATGTACGGCACCAAGCTCAGCTTCATGCCCTTCATCATGAAGGCCGTGATCAAGGGCCTGCAGGCCTTCCCCATCGTCAACAGCTCCATCGACGGCGACAACATCGTCTACAAGCAGGACATCAACCTGGGCATCGCCGTGAGCCTGGACTGGGGCCTCATCGTCCCCGTGATCAAGAACGCCGACAGCCTGAACCTGGGTGGCCTGGCCCGCAGCCTCAACGACCTGGCGGATCGCGCCCGGGCCAAGAAGCTGGCCCCGAACGAGATCAGCGGCGGCACCTTCACCATCACCAACCCCGGCGTGTTCGGCGACATCTTCGCCCTGCCCATCATCAACCAGCCCCAGGTGGCCATCCAGGCCATCGGCACCATCGCCAAGCGCCCCGTGGTCGTCACCGACGACCTGGGCAACGATGCCATCGCCATCCGCCAGATCATGTTCAGCGGCCTCAGCTTCGACCACCGCGTGATCGACGGCGCCGTGGGCGACCAGTTCATGAGCGTTGTTAAGAACGAACTGGAGAAGGGCACCTTCGGGCTGGAGTAACGTATCGGCGTCTTTCACCTGAACACGCCGGGATACGCAGAGGATCAGAGGTGGCCAGAGGAGAAACCTTCTGCCCACCTCTGATCTTTTCTCCGTTCGCCTCTGCGTGTTCAGTCAGAGGCTCAGTACGGGTTCGTTTCTTCCACCAGCTCCCGGTACTGCGCGAACTCGCCCTCGAAGAGCAGCTTGATGATCTTCGTGGGGCCGTTGCGGTGCTTGGCGATGACCAGCTCGGCGGTGTTGTCCGGGGGTTCCTCGTCGGACTTCGCCACCATGCGACGGTGGATGAAGGCGACCATGTCCGCGTCCTGCTCGATGGCGCCGGAATCGCGGAGGTCGCTGAGCTGGGGGCGGCCGCCGGCCCGGTGCTCCACTTCACGGTTCAGCTGGGAGAGCACGACCACGGGGATGCCCTGGTCCTTGGCCAGCAGCTTGAGGCCACGGCTGATCTCGCCCACGCGGGTGGCCTCGTTCTGCTTGGAGGCCCGGGAGCCATCGGGGCTGCTGATGAGCTGGAGGTAGTCCACCACCAGGAACTCCACACGGCGGTTGGACTGGGTGCCCTGCTTGATGACCATGCTCTGGATCTGGGGCACGGTGATGGAGGCCTGGTCGGAGATGTAGATGGGCAGCTGCAGCAGCTCGTTGCCCGCCTCCCGGAGCCGCTCCTTCGCCTCGTCGGGGAACTCGCCGGCCTGGATGCGCTTGAGGTTCACCCGGGCCTGGGAGGCCAGCATGCGGAGGAAGACCTCCTCCTGGCTCATTTCCAGCGAGAAGAAGGCCCCGCAGATGCCGCGCTTCTTGGCGGCGGCCAGCACCCAGTTGAGGGCCAGGGCCGTCTTGCCGATGCCGGGTCGGGCCGCCAGCACGATGAGGTTGCCGGGCTGGAAGCCCTGGGTGAGCGCATCCAGGTGGAAAGGCACTGCCCGTGGTGACCCCGGAGTGGCCATTCCCCTCCAAGCGTTCATAGAGCTTGGCCATGCCCTCAAGGCCCACCTTCTCGATGGGGAGCAGGCCCTTGCGATCGGCGTCGCCCTGGGAGAGCCGGAACAGCTCCTCCGCGGCCACGTCCACCAGGGTCTCGGGAGGTTCCTCCTCGTTGGCCGCCTGGCGGGCGAGCCCGGCACCCAGGCGGAGGAGCCGACGCATCTTGTGCTTCCGGCGGAGGAGGTCCGCCAGTACCTGGGGCCGACCCACCTCCTGGGCGGAGAGCAGCTCCGTGAGGCCGGAAAAGCCCCCCACGGTGGTGAGCTCCCCGTTCTGATCGAGGGCATCCTTCAGGGTGAGGGGATTGACCTCCACCTGCCGTTCCAGGAGCCGCACCAGGGCCTTGTAGAGGGCCCGGTGGGCGGGGACGACGAAGTCCTCCTCCGTGAGGCCCAGCACCACTTCCGCGAACGCCAGGTCCCCGCCGGGCGCGCAGCAGGTGGCCAGGAGGCTCTTTTCAGCCTCCGGGTCCTGCGGCAACCGGTCGGGGAGCCAGCCGTCCATGGCGCCTCAGCTTCCGGGAGGCGTGTAGCCCCCACCGTTCTGATCCACGAAGATCGGGTTCGTGATGGCGAGCGGATAGATGTTCCGCTGCATCTTGAACCACACGGGGTAGAGGGCGTTCCAGGGAGCGGAGCCGAGGGTGGGCCCGGCGTCGGGGGTGCCCGCCTCCACGATGATCCAGCTGTCCTGGCTGAGGGCGAACCCGGGCAGGCTCACGCTGCGGCGGCGGGCATCGGTGGGATCCACGGTGAAGGCAGCGGGGTTCAGCGTCTGCACCAGGGCCCCATTCACATAGACCCTCGCCGTCTCCACCGGCACCCACTCGGGGGCGGTGAGGGTGATGTTCAGGGTCACCGTCGGGTGGGAGCCGGACAGCAGCTGGCCGGGTCCGGTGGTGCCATCCACGTTGGCCTCCACCAGGGGACCCGTCGAGGCCACCGCCGCCCCCGACTTCAGGGCCGCCAGGACGGGCGCCAGGTCGGTGGCGGTGGGGGCGGTCCCCACCTTCAGGTAGGTTCGCGCGAGCCCCACCGGGGTATCGAAGCTGAACTTGGCGGAAGAGAGGCCGAGCCCCTTGGTGAAGGCCCCGGGCGCCTGGGCGGAGAGGACCTTGAACCAGAAGGCCCGGAGGTTCCGGTACTCCTGGTGCCACTGGGCCGGGGTCTGGGAAGCGAGGCTCTCTCCCCTCAAGAGCTCGAGGGCGTCGAAGTCCCCCATGCGCTTGCCGTTGGAGAGGGGACCCGTCTGGGTCCACCAGGCGTTGGCCCCCGAACCCAGGGGGTCCGTCAGGGAGTAGCCCTTGACCTGCAGGAGGCCGCCGGGGCCGAGGGGGCGGTGGACCACCGTGTAGCCCGCGTCGGACTGATGGAGGAAGTCGGCCAGGGTCCAGCCGTGGGGGGTCCGCACCGGC